>CAYZXL010000007.1:0-140378 GCA_964482435.1 uncultured Verrucomicrobiota bacterium | reverse complement strand
TGACTGAAAAACGAGCCCTCTCCTCTATGACTCACTACAAAGTGCGGAAGTTGGGTTAGTCTCCGTGAGTTGCGCCGCCGCGTACCTTATGTCGTACTCCGCAGCCTGTCCGCTGCTCCCGTCGTCTCCCGGAGCCGTCCAGGTCAGGGTCACTCCGCCCGGGTTCGTCGCCGGCGAACCAGCTAAATTGGTGACTCCGGCGGGTGGAGCAACGTCCGCTCCCCCTTCGCATCCGACCACCACACTGGGGACACAACGGCGTTGCCGAATCGTCCTCGGCCTCATCGCACCAGCTCTGTAACCATTCCCTTCCCAGTTGCTCCGTCGCCTCTTTCAACGCCTTCTCCACATCCCGAAAACGCCTGAGACAACCGGGCGTCTTTGCCGCTACCTTCTCCACAATCCCCAACGCATCTCTGCGCAGCTGTTCCTTCAGTCGCTCTTCGTCCATCTTCCAAACCTCCTCTACCTGCCCAATTCTCCGCTTCTCTCCATCCCCCATGATGCCAACCACCCCCGCCAACCTGCCACCAAAATACAGCCACACCCAGCCGCGCAGCGTCCGGGTCCGTTCTTGCCGGAAAAGGATTGACAAACACTGGGGGGTTACATAGTTTTAAAGGCACGCAACGAAACCGGGGGAAATTAGAAATTCCCAACGCATGTCGCAGCAGGGCCGCTAAGCCGTGCCAAAGGACGCCAAGCGGAAAGCTCTGGATACGACAAACACGGGAGTGGCGAAAGTGGTTGTGGGTTCGGGAAATAAGATTTCGGAAGAAGGCATCTCCATTGTCATTCCTTTCTTCAATGAGGAAGAGAGTGTGCTGCCGCTGATGGAGGACATTGAGAGGGCGTTGCGCCCGGCGGGGATGCCATTTGAGGTCGTCGCGGTTGATGACGGGAGCGCGGATGGAACGTTTGAGAGGTTGAAGGAGGCTTTTGAGAAGCACGATTCCGTCAGGGTGATACGGCTCCGGAGGAACTTCGGTCAGACCGCGGCCCTTTCGGCGGGGATAAGCCACGCCGGGGGCGACGTCATAGTAACAATGGACGGGGACAGGCAGAACGATCCCGCAGACATTCCGAGGATGGTTCAGAAGCTCTCCGAAGGCTTTGACATTGTCAGCGGATGGCGAAAGGACAGGGTGGAACCGTTGTTCTCCCGGCGGCTTCCGTCGAAAGCGGCGAATTGGCTGATTTCGAACATAAGCAAGGTGAAGCTCCACGATTATGGCTGCACTCTGAAGGCTTATCGGCGGGATGTGCTCGCGGAGGTGAACCTGTACGGGGAGATGCACCGTTTCATTCCGGCGTTGGCGAGCAATATGGGGGTGAAAGTCGCGGAGATGGTTGTGAAACATCGTCCGCGGGTATCCGGCAAGTCTAAGTACGGTCTTTCGAGGACTTATAAGGTAGCCCTTGACCTGCTCACGCTGAAGTTTATGCTCAGCTTTTTTCATCGTCCGATGCTGTTCTTCGGGCTGCCGGGGATTCTGTTCGGGCTTTTTGGGGTCGGGCTGGGACTCGCCGGATTCATTCTGCGGATAACCGGGACGACGCCGATCTCGAACAGGCCGCTTTTCACGGTTGTTTTTCCGTTGTGCACGATTTTGGGCATCCAGCTCGTGAGCATCGGGCTGTTCAGCGAAGTTCTGAGGCGCCTCTATCACGAAACCCAGGGAAAGCCGATTTACGCGATTAAGGAGAAGCTGGAAAGACAATGAGGCGCCATTTTTCGGAAAGGGTTCCTCGTTTGCGTGTTGGCATCGAATGAACTCGCGGCGGGAAAGCATGCCCGCTGACCCTCCAGAACAACTTTTTGAGTCGCAACACCGTGCGCGTCGCCATAGACGTTCAGAACCTCCTCCGGCAGATGACGGGGGTGGGATATTACGTCAGGAATCTTGTGCGGGCCCTATCCCTCCTGCCCATTGATGAGACGATTCAGGCGTTCTATTTCAGTCGGCGGAAGGGACTTGGGCTGTCCGGGGGGAGCGTGGAAGAAAAAGGAGTGAGGTTCCCGCCGGGGAGAATCGTCCAGCTTCTCTGGAAGCGTTTTTCTTTTCCGAAGGTGGACACGTTCATCAGGGGTGCGGACGTGTTCCACTTCCCGAATTTTGTGGCGAGGCCCGTTCGCGCGGGGAAAGTTGTGGTAACGATTCCCGACCTTTCGTTCATGCGGTTTCCGCAGTTCACCGAGCCGAAGAATCTCTCTTTCCTGAGACGCCATGTCCCCCAGAGCATCGAACGGGCGGAGAAGGTCGTTGCCATCTCGGAATTCACTCGGAGGGAGATTGCAGAACTCTTCCCCTCAGCGAGGGAAAAGACTGCTGTGACGCCACTGGGCGTTGGCGAGAACTTCAGCCCACGAGAGGACCTTGACGGGCTGCGAAACGTGAGGCAAAAGTACCATGTGCCCGACGACTACATTCTATTCGTGGGGACTCTGGAGCCGAGGAAGAATCTGATTACACTTCTCGAAGCGCACCGGATTTTCAGAAGCCGGTACAAGAGGGGCCATGACATCCGGCTCGTGGTGGCGGGGATGAAGGGATGGCTATTTCAGGAGACGATGAGCCGAATTCACGAAATCCCGCAGGAATTGGCGCCGATTGTGACCGGATATGTTGACGACGCCGACTTGCCGTACCTCTACTCCGCGGCGAAGATGGCGGTTGTGCCAAGCTTCTATGAGGGGTTCGGGCTGCCATGCCTGGAGGCCATGGCCTGCGGGACGCCGCTGGTCTGCTCAAACACGTCTTCGATGCCGGAGGTGGTCGGCGATGCCGCGCTGATGGTCTCACCAGGCGACCCGGAGGAGATGGCGCAGGCTATGCTTCGGTTGGCGGAGAATGAGGAACTGGCAGAAGAACTCCAGCGCAAAGGCAGAATCCGGGCGGCGCAGTTCACCTGGCGGCGGTGTGCGGAACAGACTTACCGTGTTTACGAGAGCGCGGCAGGGAGCCCTTGAGCGATGAAACCGAAGCTCACTATCGCCATAGACGCGAGGTGGATTTTCCGGGCGCTGTCGGGCGTTGGCGTCTATACGCGGAACCTGATTCGGCACCTGGCTCGCCTCGATGAGGAGAACAAGTACGTTCTGCTCTTCGACGATAAGATGTTGATGGAAAGGGAACTTCGTGAGACGGCGACAATCGGTCGAAGGAATTTCTCGGCTCTGCTTTTGCCATATTCGGTCTTTTCGCTCCGAAACCAGGTGGCGCTGCCGCGGACGCTGAGACAATTGGGTATTGACGTGTTCCATTCCCCGAATTTCATGATTCCGCTGGGCAGGACCACGGCGAAGACCGTGGTCACGATTCACGACCTGATTCCGCTCCTTTTTCCGCAATACACCGGACGGTCGAAGAAGAGCAGGTTTTTTCAGATTTATAAGTGGATCATGCGGCGAGTCGCTCGGAAGGCGGACATCATCATGGCGGATTCCGAATGTACCCGGCAGGACATTGTGAGGGCCGCGAAAGCGCCGGCAGATAAAGTCCGCCGAGTTCACTTAGGCGTGGATGAGATGTTTTCGCCGGGGCCTGCGACGGGACGGATAAAGCGGCGGTTCGGAATCTCAGGGAGATTTCTGGTTTGCGTGGGGCGGCAGGACCCTTATAAGAATGTGCTCGGAGCGGTGAAGGCACTGGAGGTGGTTCTCGCCCGAAGAAAGGATTTGAACTGCCAGTTGCTCATTGTCGGCGAGAAGGACCCAAGGTATCCGGAAGTCAGCGATTACGTTGAAAGACGGAATTTATCGGGGCAAGTGGTCATGGCGGACTATCTCAGCGGCGAGGACCTCGTGGATGCCTACAGGGAGGCGGATTTGCTGGTGCACCTGTCGCTGTATGAGGGATTCGGGCTTCCACCTCTTGAGGCAATGGCGTGCGGGACGCCGGTTGTCTCGTCGGACTGCTCTTCGCTTCCGGAGGTGCTGGGGGACGCAGCGGTTTTTGTTGACCCGGACGCTCCGGCGGAGGCTGCTGAAAAGGTCATTTCGGTTCTGACGGATGAAGGGCTTCGGCAGGAGTTCGTATCGAAAGGAAAGAGGCAGGCCGCCAAATACAGGTGGGACGAGACCGCAAAACAGGTGATTGAGATTTACCGGGAACTCGCGGCGAGGACGCACCGCGGGGTGCAGGAGGCCTCTCCCAAAGACGCCAAGGTCAGAAGGTGACGAGAAGCTGCCCAGGCCGGCCCATTGGCGTTGTTAGCGTCGTGGCGAGAAAAAAAGGCGAGCGAGCTTTCTCGCCCAGGCGGAGAGGCCGCAAGCGGGAGATATGAAGGCAGGCAGCGGCACCTCGCCGCCAGGACAATACGTCTTATGTCAATGCAACCCAGACGCGTGGCAATAGTTCACGATTGGCTGAATGGCATGCGCGGGGGCGAGAAAGCACTCGAGGCAATCCTTGAGCTTTTCCCCCAGGCTGACATTTTCACGCTTCTGCTGGACCGGGCGAAAATCTCTGCGAGTATTCGCTCGCGCAGAATCACCACTTCCTTCGTCCAGCACATGCCGTTTTCGCGGTCGAGGTACAGGCATCTTCTTCCTTTGTTTCCACTTGCGGTGGAGTCGTTTGACCTGTCCGGTTATGACCTTGTCATAAGCACGAGCCATTGCATTGCGAAGGGGGCACGCCCGCCCAGAGAGGCTCTGCACGTCTGCTACTGCTTCTCTCCGATGAGATACGTCTGGGTTTTTCAGGAGGAATACTTCGGTGGAAACCGGATGCGGAAAGTCGCGTTGGCGCCGATTTTCGCGGCACTGAAATGGTGGGACAAACGGTCGTGCAATAGAGTTGACGATTTCCTTGCCATTTCCCGGACTGTGGCCGAGCGAATCGAAACGTTTTACGGAAGAAAGGCGGAAGTCATCTATCCGCCCGTTGACACCGATTTTTTTGTTCCCGGGGGAAAAGAGGAGGATTTTTATCTTATTGTTTCGGCGCTCGTTCCATACAAGAGGGTTGACATAGCGATCGCGGCGTTCAATGAACTGAGACTCCCGCTTATTGTCATCGGCGAGGGACCGGAGTATCGCAGGTTGAGGCGACTGGCTGGGAAAACTGTGTCATTTCGGGGATGGGTTACGGACGAAGAGGTCCGAGAGGCGTATCAGGGATGCCGGGCACTGATTTTCGCCGGTGTGGAGGATTTCGGGCTTGTGCCAGTGGAGGCACAGGCGTGCGGGAAGCCGGTGATTGCCTTCGCGGAGGGAGGGGTGACCGAATCGGTTCTGGATGGCGAAACCGGGATATTCTTCCGGGAGCAGACGGTCGAGGCGCTTGTGGATGCTGTCAAGGCGTTCCGGGGAAGGCGTTTTGACCCTGCAAAGGCACGCGAGAACAGCCTCAAATTCAGCCGGCATCTCTTCAAGGCGAAAATGTTGGACTACGTTTTCCGTCGGTGCGAGGAGGTAATGCCGGCCTTCACACGTCAGGGACTTGCGGAGGGCACAAATCCCGGAAGATGATGGGCTTCGCGGTGGTGAGTTTTTTGTCGCGCCGGGAGGATTCTCGTGAACCACTAAGGCACGAAGACACGAACATGAGTCCAGCCGGGGGGATTGCTGCTCTCGCGCCTGGGTGTCTTGGTGGTGCAGCACCGCAACCCCGCCAGGGCGGGGCGAGGATTTTCATGGTCTCCGGGTGAACCCAAGCTCACGAGGGACTGCCGTTAGCCCTCCTGTCATGGGTCCTCCAGAGCGCGGTAGAAGCGGCAGGGGACGAGAGAGGGGGGAAGGCCGGTGAGGGAGCCGTCGTCGGTCCAGAAGGTGGTTTGATTGCCGGAGGACGGAAAATTCTCGGCGGCTGGGTGCCACGTGAGAAGGTCCTCGGTGTGGAAGATGGAATAGGTCTTGCCGGGGAGGGAACTCCACGTGAAGATGGTTTGGTCGGTACCAGGCACAGGCTCGACTTTGTTGACGTAGAACTCATAAGCCCCCATGTCCACAGTGAGGCCCTTTCCCCCGAACATTATTCTGTGCATCCCCGCAATGTCGGTCTCCGGCAAATCCGGATCATTGAACCCGGCATCAATGCACGGCGAATCAGGCATCAGCCGAAAATCCCCATTCTCCGCATCCACAAACCCGGGGTGGGCGTCGATATTACCCTCTCCCGGGTGTCCCCCCTCAATGAGAGAATGCTCCACGTCAACTTGGAGTCTGGACTCTATTGAATTACTATTACCCCAAATGATGCAATTTCGGACGACCCCGGTGGCTCCCCAGTCATCGAGTGCCGTCTCGTAACCGAACAGTGTGCAGTTGGTTATGAGGCAACCCGTTCCCGATACAGTGATCGCACGGCTGAGACGGCCGCCGGAGCCACAAAAGGTGGAGTTTGCGACGAGCGAGGGGCCGGCCGTGCCTATGGCGCTCCTCCAGAACTGGCAGCGTGACATCTCAGCGCCCCCATCCAGGCCCACGTAAGCATTCTCGAAGCAGGAATCTTCAGCCCGTCCCCCGAGCAGCGACAGTCCCGCCTCTTGAAATCGAAGCCCCGTGACCAGGACGTCCCCAAAGGCCCACGGGCCAGCACCCTGGATTGTACAGTTGTCACCACTGCCACATATCTCTGTTCCACTGGGAATTGTCAACACCTGCTGGCGTGCTTCCGCGTAGAGTCCCGGCGAGAGGATGATTCGGACGCGAGAGCTGGGTCCGACCGACGTAACCTCCTGGATGGCGCCGAGGTTGCTGCCGTCTGTGGCGGCACCGAGGCAGGGTGATTCTGGAGAAAGCCGAAAATCGTACAGCCGCAACGCGGCGGATAGGGACGTCAGGGGAGACTCGACCGTGCCATCGCCTCCGGGCGCCGCAGATGCGTCAACGTGAATGGGATTATCGCTGTCATTGAAGGGCGCCCAGCCCACAAACGCCGGTTCACCGGCGAGGTTACTGTTAACACCCGCGAATCTTTGGTCGCCAATCAGGGAATGGCTCGTGTCGGCAGGGTCCGTGGCTTCTGTGACATTCTCCCCGTTCCCCCAGACGATACTGTCCCGAATCGTCGCCCTCGCAAAGTCGCTGATACCCCACCGGTTCACTGCTATCGTGCAGCGCAGCAAGACCGGCCGGGGACCCTCACCGTAGGCGTGTATTCCCGTCTCGTTGCGGACGATGAGGCAGTCGGAGATCGAGGCAAAACCGTACTCGAGACCCAGGGCGCCCTCATTGTCGGTGATTCTGCAATCGGAAACCGTAAGGAGGCCCCCCCAGGGGTTGTGGACACCGACGCAATTGTGGTGTATATCGCAACCGGCGATGGCGATGTTTGATGACCAGGAACCCCAGACTCCATAGCTGTTATCGTGAATCTCGCAGTCCAGGGTCGCCGCGACCACGTTCCGCCCGCACCACAACCCGTATTCGTTGCCGACCAGGCGGCAATGGGAGATCACGACCCCTCCTCCGGAATCCACGCGGACGCCGTATCCCCAGCGGTATGACAAGGAATTCCCGATCTCGCATTCAGTTATCGAAGCACGAACCCCTTCGACGAGGACTCCACAGTCGTCCCCGTAAATGGAAAGCCCGAAAATGGTTGACTTCTCCGCCATCGTCAGCAAGCTGGCGTTCTGAGACAAGGGGGGCAGGATGATGCAGTCCGCCGTTCCCACAAGAGCCACCCCGTCCCTCATCGTTACTGCCTCCCTGTATTCACCCTCAGCTAGAAGGACGAGGTCACCTGCCAAACTGGCGTCCACAGCGTCTTGGATAGACCGCGCCGCTGTCTCGGGTGTGAGGTACGGTGGGTCGTCAGAGCCCTGTAACGATACATAGTGCACGGCCCCCGACGCATGGGCTAATAATCCTATGCTGATCAGGCAGCAACCCCAGCCTATAGTGGTCATCTTCGTCCTCCTGCGGTTCTGCGTCGCTTAGCGTAGGGGTAAACCCATTCACCCCCGCTGGTACCCCAAAAAGATCTCCAGCTGCAGGCACATGTCCGCCCTTGCCTTGAATGTCGCTCGGTCACCCTCGCCAGTTCGCAAGGTCCCATCCAAAATACCTCTACGGATTGTCCAAGATTCGGTAAAAGCGGCGGGGGACGAGGAAGGGGGCAACGCCGGTCAGGGAGCCGTCGTCTATCCAGTGCGTGGTCATGTCCGTCTCGGAGCCGGGTAGGGCAGGCTCGGCGACATTCCAAGTCAGCAAATCATCCGACCACAAGATCGAATAGGATTTGCCCGGGAGAGAACTCCATGTGAGGGTTGCATCCGTCTCGCCCGGCCCTGGCTGCAAGCCAGCGACCCAGCGCTCATAGGCCCCTATGTCGGCGGTGAGGGTTTTCCCACCGAACATCACCCGTTGATTTCCGGCAATGTCCGTGTTGAGGAATTGGCTCGGCTTATTCGACGCCACATCAATGCAAGGCGATCCCGCCCTGAGGCGAAAGTCTGCCTTGATGGCATCGAGGGTTGGCGGCCACGGCATGGCATACGGGTCGAAGGCGTCCTCTCGTACGAACATCGGCTCGGCGTCAATGTTCCCTTCGCCGGGCCACCCGCCTTCGATGTCGCAGTAGCTCGCGGAGATATCGTCCACACTGCCGACCAGGTTGGATGTGTTCCCCCAGACGATCGTGTTGTGGAGGGAGAAGGTACAGCCTTCTTCGCAGACGATGCCCTTCTCATTCCCAAAAATCGTGCAGTTGGTGATGACGGCATGCCACGCGGGGTAGTCCGGCTCTATGACGCTTTTGTTCCCCCAGATGACGCAGTTTTCCAGGCGGAACGTCGGCCCGCGAAATGGCTGAATGACGGAGACCGGCGCGCCCACGAGCCAGAATCCGCGCACGACAGCCTTCTCGGCACACGAAAGGATATTGCCCTGGGAGGCAAGAGGGGCGTAAAGGATTACGGTCCTGCCCGGCCCCGTTGCGGCGAGAGTTGTTCCCTCCCCCACAAACAGGTCCGCTCCAGTGTATATCCCCGGATAGACCAAAACTGTGTCCCCGGCTCCAGCGTCCCTGAGCGCATAGAAGATGACCTGGTAGGGCTTATCTGGCCCGACCTCCAGGATTGCCGCCGAGGAGTGGGCAGAGAAAAACAAACAGAACCCCAGCCACAGCCAACAACCAAGCCGCCTGACCATTGCCGTTCCCTCCATAACTTGCCGAGCCCTTTTCGCCCCACGCAATCACAAGAAATAGTTTATCACGCAGCGGGCGCACCGGCAAGACCCAAATTGGGGTCGCCTCAGCGCGTGAAATCTTGGTGGTCCACCGGTGCACGTGGCAAGCGTTGGCCTTGCGCCAGGGGAATATGACCGCGATGGCGCGGGTCCAGCTATCGCTTCGGGACGCGCTTGATTGTGCAGCCCCACTGCTCCGTTTTCTTGAGCCTGACCTCTTTTCCCGCGAGGAGGTCATCGAGAGCATTTCTCAAATAGGGCGTTTTCTCTCCCCTCTGTGGCTCAATCGCTCCCTCGTACCGCAGGACTCCCGCCACGTCAATGACGAAAATGTGGGGCGTGTGCGTCGCGTTGAAGAGGTCTGCGACGACGTTGTTCCAGTCCTTCACGACGGGGAATCCGAGCTTCTTGTTCTTCTGGTGGGCGGCAACCTCTTCGGCAGACTCCTGCTTATTGGAGTTGATTCCCAGGAAGGCGACGCCCTTCCCCTTGTAGTCGGCGCAGACCTGCCGAATCACCGCGTCCTGCTGGAGCGAGTACGGGCACTGCGTCGCAATGAACTCGATGACCAAAATTTTCCCTTTGAATTGCGAAAGGGTGTACTCCTCCTTGCCGTCGGGAGTTTTGAGTTTGAAGTCGAATGGAACGGGCTTGTCCATCTCGATTGCTTTAGCCCTTTCCTCCGCGCTGACCGGCATTAGAAGCGGGACAACCGCGAGAACCGATGCTATGCAGATCAATAATCCTACTACTCTCATTTTTGGCCCTCCTGATGCTTTTATTGGAGTTCCGACGAAACCTCCTTCAGCCTTCTCATGAAGCACATTGGAAGCTGCCCGGAGCAAAGGTTCGAGTAACCTGAGCGGCCGCGCAGGCACCGCTCTGCTCCGAGGGTAGCTCCAAGACCGATAATGCCCTCCCGGAGCCGCCGTGTCAAGGGCCGGAAGCCACGCTTCGGGCAAAGAAGCGCAGGGCACAATCGAACGGCACTGAAGAAAAAATCTTGCAAAGGGTTATGGTGGTTCGCTTAGAATCCCTTTGCCCCCCGAGCGGATGTGCCGCTTGGCGTAGCGACCATGCAGCCGAAGACAGCGACCAGTGGTTTTCGCGCGGGAGGCTCACCGGGTCTTTCCTCGGCGAGACGGTGCCCAGAAACAGCTAAGGAGCCTGCGTTGGGTAAAGCCACACGAATCCTGAAGGACGTCATCATGGCTGAAATCATTGACGGGAAGAAGATTGCGGACGAGATTAAAGCCGAGCTGAGGATCGAAATCGAGTCTCTGACCAAAAGGGTTGGCCGACCGCCCGGTTTAGGCGTCATCCTCGTCGGGGACGACATCGGCTCCAAAGTGTACGTCAGGAACAAAAGACGGGCGTGCGAGGAGCTGAGCATCTTCTCCGAAGAACATCTACTCGATAAGAACACAGGGGAAGACATCCTCCGAGCGACGATTGAGCGACTCAACAAAGACGCCCGAATTGACGGCATCCTCCTCCAGTTGCCTCTCCCGGACCACCTCGACGAAGATAAGATGGTCTCCCTCATAGACCCCGCCAAGGATGTGGACGGATTTCACCAGTTGAATCTGGGTCGGCTTCTCTGGGGGAAGGAGCTTTTTGTTCCGTGCACGCCTCTTGGGGTTCAGCAGCTTCTCCTTCGGAGCGGTGTCAGCATCGAGGGGAAGCACGTCGTGATCGTTGGAAGAAGCAACATTGTCGGCAAGCCCCTCGCCGTCCTCCTCATGCAGAAGAAGCAGGGGGCCAACGCAACCGTCACCATCTGCCATTCACGGACAAGGGATTTGGCTGAGATAACGCGGACGGCCGACATCCTTATCGCGGCGATGGGCAGCCCACGAACCATCACAGCGGAGATGGTCAAGCAGGGAGCGGCCGTGGTGGACGTCGGAATCAACAGAATCCCCGACCCGGGCACGAAAAGCGGCTATCGCCTGGTGGGAGACGTGGATTTCGAGAAGGTCAAGGACATCGCATCGAAGATTACGCCCGTTCCGGGAGGCGTCGGGCCGATGACCATTGCCATGCTGGTGTCGAACACGGTCCGCTCGTTCAAGATGCGCAACGGACTTCCCCTGTGAGATGCCGGCAGCACGGAGGTGCGACGAACAGAATGGGCGCTATTAGGGCGAGGCATTACCGCCTTCTCCTCGCGTAGGCAATTATCCCCCTGGCGATTCCATCGGCAAGCTTTCGCCGGTACGGAACCTTCGACAGCAGGCTCGCCTCGCGGGCGTTGGAAAGATAGCCCAGCTCGACGAGAACCGACGGACATTTCGTCTGTGCGAGAACCATGTAGCCGCGCTCCCTTATCCCGCGGTCTCTGGCGCTGACGGCCCTTCTGATGGACTGCTGGATGAATCCTGCTGCCGCAAGCCCCTCCTTCTCACTCCCATTCTCCGCGTAGTAAATCTCGAAGCCGCTGACATCCTCCTTATCACACGAATTCGCGTGGATGCTGACGAAAAGAGTGGCTCTTCCGTCGTTGGCAATCTCCGTCCTCTTCGAGAGCGGGACGTACTCGTCGGTCCTCCTCGTCAGGACAACGTTCAGGCGTTCCTGCTTCAGGAGTCGTTCAACCTGAAGAGCGATGTCGAGAACAACCTCCTTCTCGGGCGGCGTCTCCTCGCCCATGGCACCGGCATCCTTCCCGCCATGCCCCGGGTCGAGGACGATTTTGACGGCGCGACGGGCGGCGCTTTTCTCCGAAGGGCGGCACCCCGGCTGCGCAATGACCGCCAGGACAATAAACAATGGTAGAAAGTGGCGTTGCATGAGTTTAGTCGTACGGGATACCTGTTTTTGACGGAACCGGACCGCGGGAACCCAATGGGGACAACAAAAATTATACGCAATGGATGGTGCTTGCCTCAAGGTTGTTTTCGTCCTGTGCCCTCGTGTGGTATGATTTATTGACAACAGGAGCGGTCGAAGAACCGACAGTGTGAGCACGTGTCCCGGGGAGGCTGCCGGCCTGATTCCGTCCCAAAGGCGCCCTCCCTCGCCGTTCGAGGAAATTCCTGCGAAGTTGCGAGGATGCTGGAGGCGCGCTGGCAGGCTTTGGCGTCGGCAACCCAAAGAGCATGGAGTTTTTGTGAGGGCTCCAGGCACGGGAAATTGCTCTCTTCCGGGAGGCGATTGATGACAAGAGCACAAAGGATTCTCGGCATTGATGAAGCAGGCCGGGGCTGCGCGATCGGCCCGATGGTGATTTGCGGTGTTATGCTCGATGGACCGCAGCTTCCCGTTCTATTAGCCGACGGCGTCAAGGATTCCAAAGCCCTGAGTCCAGCCCGAAGAGAACAGCTCTCCCGGAGAATCATGGAGGTGGCAAAGGGAGTCTTCATCGAGGAAATCTCACCGTCGGAAATCGAGGAGCGAAACCTCAACCTCCTCGAAATTTGGCGGATGGCGAGAATCATCTCGAGGGCAAACCCCGCCAGTATCTATCTGGACGCACCCGTCGGCACCCAGAAGGGCATCAGAAAGTTCTGCGACTATATCAAGTGGTGCCTACGCGGGAGTTGTCCGAAAATGATTGCCGAAAACCGCGCCGACGAGAAGTACGTGGTCGTCGGAGCAGCCTCCATCGTCGCCAAAGTCCGAAGAGATGCAATTATCGAGCAGCTAAAGGGGCAGTTCGGAGACTTCGGGTCAGGTTATCCTTCCGACGAAAAAACGACGAAGTTTCTCCGCGATTGCTACGAAAAGGATGGCTGCTTCCCCGATTGCGTCCGGCGGAGGTGGAAGACAGTCAAGCGCTTTACAGAACCCGTCCAGGGGATGTTGAATTTCCCCAGTGAAGAAGGGTGAGCGCGCCGGACGACGCGCTGCTCCTCTTCCGCCTCGTTCATCGGAAATCCACAATCTTCGGAGTCAGCTTTTTCTGGTACTTTGGGTTTCGCGCGCGAAGATAGATTCCGAGGAATGTCAAGCCGAGCAGAAAACCTCCCAGGGCAATGGAAGCCAGTTCCGAAGGGATTGTTACGCCGAGCAGCCGTGCGAGGTCAGGAGCAGCCGCCGCTCCAACGATGAAAAAGATGAGAGGGAGGATAAAGAGTGTCCACCCGCCCTTGAGAACCTCCCTGGAATCAATCTGAATCGTCACCTCCTGACCGGGATGCAGTCCCTCGACGGCATCCAGCTCGAGGGACATCTTCCGTGCGGCGCTCCCCGGCGAACAAAGCCCGCAGTGAGCGCACTGATTGCTCGGCAAAAGCTCAATCAGGGCACGGTCCTCATGAATGGATATGACTCTTCCCTTTTCGGTCACGTCGTTCTCCTCACAGGTTCCTCAGTGCTCCGATTCGCGGATTCGAC
Organism: uncultured Verrucomicrobiota bacterium; assembly: GCA_964482435.1. Taxonomy (GTDB): domain Bacteria; phylum Auribacterota; class JABMQX01; order JABMQX01; family JABMQX01; genus CAYZXL01. Next base: position 126,898 of record CAYZXL010000007.1, on the reverse strand, counting down.
TACGTATTTTGGCCGACAGGATGAACAAGATAAACAGGATTCTGCGAATCCGGTTTGGCGGCTTTTCGGCTCTATCAGTTTCGGTCATGGCGGGGCGCCGTATGGGCGGGGCGGCTTCCGGCTTCCCTTTCAAATCGTGTCCATCCTGTAAATCTTGTCAAGAACATCCTCGCCTTTGGCCGCGATGCGTCGCTGTATTTCTGAATTGACGTACGGAGCTTGTTGGCGATGACCCGAGCTGGCTATCTCTGGGCAATCGGTACGCGTTGCGCGGCGGCAGGGGCCAGGCGATCGAAGCGCTGGGACGAAGGGAGAGAATCACGCGATAGGCTGCCAGCGCCTTTCCCTTTGAGAGGATGACCGCTATTTCTCCGGCGGCTTGGCGGCCTTCTTGCCCACGTGGCGCGTTATTCTGAATAGATAGCCCAGGATGAAACCCATCGCCACGGACAGGAGGACAACGGCCCTGACGGACATGGGCTTCAGACCCCCGAACGCGCTGAACTCGATGCTCGTCCCTTTCCTCGTGCTTGTCAGCACGAACGTGACGATGGCTACTGCGACTATCAGCCAAATGGTCAACCTGACCTTTGCCAGTTGCATAATCGCCCCCTTTCTGACCATGCCTGCCGGTGAATCAGTCCAAAAGGAACTGCTCTCCCGATGGAATCGGGGCATCACCGGGATGATGCGGCCTTTTCCGCGGGAGCGGGCGGCCTGGTTTCTTCCGGCGGCCTGACGTTGAACTCGACTCTCCGGTTCTTGGCGTGGTCGGCCCTTGTCCGCTCGACGACAGCGGGGCGAAGCTCACCGTAGCTGACCACACTCAGCCGAGGTGCCGAGATGCCCTGCTGAACGAGATAATCCTGAACGGTCTGTGCCCTCCTCAATCCTAAGTTGTAGTTGTACCGCTCAGGTCCGCACGAGCATGCATGCCCTTCCAGAACGACTTTCACTTCCGGATATTCTTTCAGCTTTTGAGCGACCTGGTCGAGGACCTCTTTTCCGAGAGGCGTGAGCTCATATTTGTCGAACTCGAAGTGGACCCAGTCCTCCAACTTCAACTCGGCGACGGACTTCAAGGGCGCAGGGAGTTTTTCCTCCATGACCTGTTCCCGACCGGGCACCAAAGGACCGGGGAGCTGTTCCTTTATGCCTCCTTCCCCCGCGTACCGCAGGACATAGACGTACCCCCGGTTCCCCCACAGCGGGTTTTTCTCCTCTCCGGGTGTGGTCGGCCAAAACCAGTACCCCTCTCGGACGGGGTCCTTTTGCGGCTGAGGAATTGCTCTCGTGGGCCACCATGCGAGCTGGTCCGGGGGGACACCCGGCGGTCTGGTGGTCGGGGCAAGACATCCGCAAATCCCACAACTCAAGACGAGCAACAGCCCGAGCGGCATCTTTCTGGACATCGCCATCACTCCCCTTTCTCAATTTCTTGTTGAAGTCTGCAACGTTTCTCTTTTCAGGTTCACCCCCTCCTGAAGCCGCTATCGGGCAGAACAATCTTCTTCCATGCAACCTTGACCCAGTCGGGTACAACGCTTTTCTATGTACTATCAGGCCTTTGTTTTGTCAACGGTTTAAATGCGAGCTTTGAAACCTTCCTGTCGGAGGCCTCCAGGACTTCAAACTCCATCCCGCAGCACTGAACCTTTTCTCCCGGCTGAGGCACTCTACCGGTGAGGACGGTCAGCAATCCGCCAAGGGTTTCCGCCCTGTCAGAGGGGATGTCGGTAGAAAATTCCTCGTTAAATTCCCTGACGCTCATTGTCCCCTCGACCGCCAACTTCCCTTTTTTCGTGCTGATTCTCTGAGGGAGTCCCTCCTCGTATTCGTCGGCAATCTCCCCCACAATTTCTTCGAGTATGTCTTCCATTGTCAGGATACCGGACACGCCGCCGTATTCGTCAACCACGACCGCGAATCGCTGGCCACTCCGCTGGAAATCGAGGAGAATGTCGTCCACGGGCTTTGTTTCGGGGACGATGTACGGTTTCTTGACGAAGGCCTCCACCGGCTGAGTCCAATCCTCGACGCCCATCAGGTCGGTGGCGTGGACTGTCCCGACGATGTTGTCCACCCTCTCTCGATATACAGGGATTGTCGAGAAGCCCGTTTTCCTCATGAGCCTCACAACGTTTTCCAGTGTAGCCTCGACGGGCGCAGCAGTCACTTCTATCAAGGGAACCATAACTCCTTCGGCGTGGACCTTGTGGAGGTCGAAGATTCGGTGAAGCATGTTCAGGGCGTCCTTCTGCAACAACTCGCCGTTCCTCCTCCCTTCCAAGAGAAGGCGAAGCTCGTCGCGAGAGCTGAAAGGACTCGTCCTTCTCAATTGCTCGCCAAAAAGCCCGGCTACCCGTCTGGAAACGAACGTCGCCGCATAAACCGCAGGCAAAAGAACCCAATAGGCCCGTCGCAGCGGAACGATGGCCAGCCGAACAAGCGACGTGCTGTGCGACCGGAAAAGGGACATCGGGACAATCTCTCCGAACATTACCGTGAGAGGAACCATGACCGCAGTGGCAATGATGGGACACCAGGTCTGGCTATCCGTTACATACCGGTGGACGAGATGGCTGGCGAGTGTAGCACCAATGATGACCGAAACGTTCACTCCCACAAGAGTCGTCCCGAATAGCCTCTGAGGATTATCCAGAAGCCGCTGGATCAGAACGGCTTTCCGGTCACCTTTCTCGACGAGGTGCCGAAGCCTGACACGGTTGGAGGAGATAAGCCCCATCTCTGACCCGGCAAAAAAAGCCTGAGACAGCAAGCACAGAACAATCAATATGATTCCTGTCAGCCAGTCCATCTTTGTGCGGAGCAGTTTCCCTATTGTTCTCTGGAGCGCTTCCTTCGCTTCACGAGGACGTCTTCGATCCTGTTCTTTGTGGCGCTCTTAACCTCAAAACGAATCTCGTCGGTCTCATAAATCTCCCCCTGGCGAGGTATCTTTCCCATGCGGCGCGTGAGAAACCCACCGACCGTGACGCTCAAGTCGTCCGAGATGGAGCACGAAAACCTCTCGTTGAAATCGCCAAGAGGCATCCTGGCGCTGATGACCGCAGTATCTCCCTCGCTGAGAACCCGGCCGGACGAGTCGGGCCTGGTTGTACCGAAGCGCCCGATCAGTGATTGGAGCACATCCTCCATGGTTATCAATCCTGACACGCTGCCATATTCGTCCACCACAAGCGCAAAATGAGTCGCCCTCGCACGGAACTCCTTCAGAAGCCGCTCTACTGAAGCCGTCTCAGGAACAAAGAAGACCGGCCTCAGCAGAGGTCTTATTCCCGACTTTTCCAGGTCGGCTCTCGAGGCGAAAAGAAGGTCCTTGGCGTACAAAAGCCCTAAGACGTTATCTATGTCCCCCGTGTGAACGGGCACGCGGGTATATTTCTTCTCACGGAAAGCCTTCCGAATGTCCTCGGTCGGCGTGGATAGGTCGAGAGAAAAAATCTCCGTGCGAGATTTCATCATTTCCCTGACCTGGCTGGTCTCAATCTCAAACAGGCCCTGGATCATCGCCTCCTCGTGAGGGTCAAGAAAGCCTTCCGCAACGCCTATGCGGACTGCCGTTCTCAGCTCCTCTTCCGAAGCCTCCGGCTCCTCCGGCTTAACAGCTATCGTGAACAGGCGACAAATGCCATCGGCTAACCGCTCCAGAACCGCCCTGACCGGCCGGACGATTGCAGAGAAGGTCCTTAGAAAGGGCGCCACCCTCTTGGCGAGCCTCTTCGAATGGTGGATTGCATAAATCTTGGGGCTTATTTCTCCGAAAATAAGGATCAAGGTGGTCATGACCAGGACGGAGATGAAGTCGCTCGTTTCAACGGGGGCGTCCCAGCGCGCCGAAAGAGAGCGAAAGAGCGAAGCCGAAAGACTCGATGCGAAGGTGTTGACGAACATGTTGCCTATCAGGATGGTGATGAGGAGCCGGCGCGGATTAGATAGAAGGTGTGCTATGAGACGTCCCCGTCTTTTCTTCTCAGCCTGAAGTGTCTTCACTTTGACGGGGCTGAGGGAGAAAAGAGCGGTTTCCGACCCGGAAAACAAGGCCGAAAAAATCAGGAGGACTGGAATTAAAAGGATTTCGTAATACACTTGCCTGCATCCGGTCCGGGCGAGAACTCGGATTTCGCTGCCGGTGATCCTGACCAACGCCCTCTGCGGGGGCAAGGTTCGCGTTCGGCCGAACCGATTCCTTACCGGGGAGAAGGGGCGATGGGTCGAACTCGGCGGCAATGGATGTCACGTCGTGACCGATTCTGGGAAGCGCATGTATTCCTGTAGCCTATCCGTCTCGGTGATGTATTTGTCAACCTTCTCCTCGACCGGGACGGGATAGTTGCCGTCGAAGCACGCCGTGCAGAAATTATTCTTCATCTCCCCCAGGCACGACAGCATTCCCTCTCGGCTGAGATAGCCGAGGCTGTCTATGTTCAGGTATCGAGCGATCTCTCCGACAGATTTGCTCGACGCAATCAATTCCTTCTTGGTGGCAAAATCTATTCCGTAGAAACAGGGAAACCGGTGCGGCGGACAACTTATTCGCAGGTGAATCTCTTTTGCTCCGGCTTCCCGAAGGCTCGCCATTCGCATAACGGTAGTTGTCCCCCTGACGACAGAATCTTCCGCGACGACCAGCCTTTTGCCCCGAATGACCTCCCGCACAGGATTCAGTTTCACCTTCACGCCGAAGTCCCGGATCGCCTGCCTCGGCTGCAGGAAGGTCCTTCCGATGTAGTGATTCCTCGTCACGCCCATATCGAAGGGAAGACCTGACTCCTGAGCGTACCCGATCGCCGCCGAGACCCCGCAATCAGGAATCGCAATGACAAGGTCTGCGTCCACAGGATGCTCTCGCGCCATTTGCACCCCGAACCTCTTGCGAACCTCGTGAACGTTCGCCCCGAAGATGAAGCTGTCCGGGCGCGCAAAGTAGATGTACTCGAAAATGCACGAGGATTGCGGGCGATTTTTCCCGAAGGGGAATAGCGACTCTAACCCCTCGGCATTGATGATGAGCACTTCCCCCGGCTCAATTTCCCGAATGAATGTGGCATTGATCAGGTCCAGAGCGCACGATTCCGAAGCAACCACGTACGCCCCGTCAACTTCCCCCAGGGAAAGCGGGCGAAAGCCGTTCGGGTCGCGAATCGCAATGATTTCATCCTTCTTCATGATTGCGAGGCAGTACGCTCCCCTTATCTCCTGGAGCATTTGAAGAACCGCCTCCTTTTCCTGGCGCACCTTTAGCCCGGCGAGGATGTGCAGGATGATCTCGCTGTCGCTGGTCGTCTGGAAAATCGAGCCTCTCGCCTCCAGTTGCTCGCGAAGGTGCGCGGCATTGGTCAGGTTGCCGTTGTGAGCGACGGCGATGGTTCCTCTGGAATAATCAACCATTAGCGGCTGAGCATTTTTCAGGACGCTCGATCCTGTCGTCGAGTACCTCACATGTCCCAGGGCTACGTCCCCCTTCAGCGCGGCCAGGTTCGCGGGACTGAACACATCGCCCACCAGTCCCATTCCCTTCTGCACCATCATCACCTGCCTGTCCGAGGAGACAATCCCGGTGCTCTCCTGCCCTCTGTGCTGAAGGGCATACAGTCCGAGATACGTCAGCCTCACCGCGTCAGGATGACCGTATATCGCAAAAATCCCGCACGCTTCGCGGGGTCCGAGGGGTCTTGTGTTCAAGCTCATTTTTCCTCTTTCTGATTCTCGTCCAGGCCGAACAGGTTGGTGACGAAACCGAGGCCCACAACTCCTTCCTTCTCCCTGGCGGCCTTCTTTATTCGCGCCGTCGGGACGTGCAGAAGCCGTTTGATTATCTTTTGGGTAACAGCCTCGATTTTCTCCTGCACTTCTCCTGAAAGATGCGGCATTTTCGAAACAGCCTTTTCGACTTCCTCTGCTCTTACGGACTCAAAATGCTCGTGCAACTTCCTGATAATAGGCGCCGCCTCAAGGGAATTCAACCATCCCGTGAACAAGGAAGTCTCCTCGTCAATGATTCTTTCCGCCTTGACGATTTCGCCGCTTCTCCGGCGGAGGTTCGCCTCGGCAATCTCCTTCAGGTCGTCAATGTCGTACAGGTAAACATTGTCAATTTGATTCACTTCCGGGTCAATATCCCGCGGCACGGCAATGTCAATGAGAAACAGCGGCCTGTTTCGCCGCCTCCGCATCGCCTCGCGGACCTGTTCTTTCACAATGATCGCATGGGGAGCGGCCGTCGAGCTGATGACGATGTCCACCCTCACCAGTTCCTCGATACAGTCGTCCAGCCGAACGGCTCTCCCGCCGTAGGTTCGCGCCAGCTCCACCGCCTTGTCAAAAGAACGATTCGATGCCACAATTGACCCGGCGCCATCGTCCACCAGGTGCTTCAAGGTCTGTTCGCTCGTCTGACCTGCCCCGACAATCATCACCGTCTTGTCGGAGAGGTCTCCGAAAATCTTCTTCGCAAGCTCCACAGCCGCGGAGCTCACCGAGACCGCGCCGGAATCTATCCTCGTCTCCGTCCTCACCCTCTTCGAGACTTTCAGCGCCCTCTGGAACAAAGCGTTGAGAATTGCCCTCACCGACCCCGCCTCAACCGCTTTCTCGTAAGCCTCCTTGACCTGGGCGACAATCTCTTTCTCCCCCACCATCATCGCGTCCAGCCCGCTCGCCACGCGGAAAAGGTGCCGAACGCTCTCCGGCTGCTTCTGAAAGTAAAGACTTGGCACGAAGAAGGCCTGCGGCTGCCCGCTCTGCCGACTCAGGAAATCCTTGACGGATTGCAGAGCGCCATCCGCTTGAGCCGCCGCCCCATAAACCTCAGTCCTGTTGCAGGTCGAGACAATCCCACACTCCCACAGTCCCGTCTGCCCTTTCAGAGCGCAGAGAACTTCGCACAGGCAACTCCTCGCAATCGCCAGCTTTTCCCGAACCTCCACAGGCGCCGACCGATGATTCAATCCCACTACGAAAACGTCCATCCCTACTTCACAACGCCCTCCCTTGTGACGCGGTTCCTCTCTCTCCCGGGGGTCAAAGATGTAGAAGCCATTTCACGTGCTCCAAGAAATTCGCGCGCTCCTTTTTGTCGAGCAAAACCTGTGTCAGGTCGAACTCGCGCGTTACCAACCTGTCCGCCTGAATCGCCCTTTTCACCGTTCGCGTCAGGCAATCGGCCAGATACACTGTCGCCGCGGATTTGTTAAGCTTAAGTGCCCTGTCGAACGACTTCTTCGCCGCCCCGTACCGCTCCAGGGCGCCCGCTGGGTCCTTTCCAGCTTTGACCTCGATGGCCGCGTGCAACGTTCCGGCTTCGTCCAGTAGACAAACGTCGGGCTCGCTCCCGAAGACGATTCGGTAACTGTTCGTCAGGCTCACCTGCTGAACATCCGCAAGCTGGGATTCGTCCAGGGGCCAAGAGAGCCTCTCTCGAGCTTTTGACGCAATCTCCGCCAGAAAGCCACCCTGCGCCAGGAAACCTAATAGGAGTCTCTTCACGCGCAGCGCTCCCTCCGCGCCAATCTCGTTTCTCCACGAGCCGTTGATCTGGGTTCCGAAATTCATCATTCCGACCAGGTGAACGTCTTCGAGAGAGAAGTCGAGTTCGCTTTCGATGACGGCGCTCATATGCGAGTTGAACAGCTTGGCGAGGGCTACCGCGCGTTCGGCGGACAAAGCTCTGGCGGTTCCTTCTTCAAGCTGCCTTGTCCCAAATGCCAAGCGCTGAACGCCCTTCTGAGACAGGGCGGCGATCGAGCGGTAATATCCCACCAGCCGCGGCTTTCGACGGATGACATGCGGGTGACAGAAGACGTGGACCGGGTTAAGCCCGTTGGTCTCGGAACGATGCCAAGCCGCCTCCGAAATTCCCAGCTTGTCCAACTCACTCCAATCGTAGCGGCTGCTGGAGGCGGCCCTTAACTCGCGGAGCCACTCCTTGAATTCCTCGCGTCTCCTGTAAAAAAAACTGGACCGCAGGCTGTACTGGAGTTCTTCCGCTCTCTTCGGAGCTGGTTTCGTCATCGCTGTTTCTCCCATACTACAACGCTTTCCCGCACCGGGACCCTCCCGTACTTTCCCATTTGCTGGGAACTATTGCCTTTGTAGCGGGCCACAATGACCTGCTTTACAGAAAAACCATACATTTCTCCGATTTCGGACAGGACAAGGTCCACGGGGACAAGCTCACCCTCGAACCGGACGTTGTCAACGACCATCGCCACCCGGGCGCCGGGCGCCACAACACGACCCCACTCTTTGATTGCCTGCGCCATGTCCACAAAGTATCCGACGAGCATGTCAGGTATCTTTGGATTGTTGAGGTTTTTCCCGGCCAGCGCCTCCACAACCTCGTTGACCGCCGGGTGGGGCGGAATCTCCTGCTCGTCAAGTCTGGACTCGATGTGCGAACGAAGCATCGCTGACCGAAGAGCCCTGAGCTCCACAAAATCCTTCACGAAACCAAAGCAAAGCTCAAGGCAGTAACTCCGGGTATAGTCGTAGCGGTTGGCGTAAGGCGGAGAGGTTATGATGGCGGTTGGCGCGCGACGGAAAGGGACCCCCGAAAGGTCCCTTGCATCGCCCTGGACCACTTCTGGCAGAACATCTCTGGAGCCGTCCCACGAAGGGAACAACCATCTCACCCGGGCAATGTCCTCTTCCGCCTGGGCTACCTTCAGCTCCATCGCCTGGTCGGGGTCCGCGGTTTTCTTGTCCTTCTTGAGGCGCAAGAACTGGCCGTCCTTCGAGGTGTAGCTCGTTTCCTCAAGGATGGATAGCAATAGAAGTTGAAAGGCCTCCCTGGCCGGCCCGGAAAGCGTCTGTATCGCAGCCTTCCATTTTCGGAGGCGTAGCAGGGTCGGCTCGTCGAAAGCGTCCTTCATTATCCTGACGTCGAGGGCCACGTCCGCTGGCTCTACGCGTTCGACATCGCGCCGGAGCAGTTCGAGGGTCTCTCTGAGCTCGCCCGGCGCAAGAAGGACCATTCGCGGCAAGCATCTTGCCACAAAGGCAGCTACTGGCAACCTATCCACGCCAATGGAGCGAACGTCCTTCAGCATGGCCGCGAAAAGGGTTGTCCCCATCCCGGCGAACGGGTCGAACACGTAGTCTTGAAACGAGAGTCCGAACCGCTTGATGAAGTGGGTGACAAACTCCAGGGCAAACGCCTCTTTGAACTTGAAAAGGCGAAGCACAGGCATCTTCCTGTTTGTGACGTACGAGACGACCTTCCCCAGACGCGGCTCCCTGCTTATCAAGCGCTGGTACTTCCGCTCGAGCCGCGTGCGCTCTTTGTCCGGGGTAAGTTGTTCCTTCACGTCCACCATGTTAACTTCCTCATGACCGGCGCGAGTCCGCCGGCACAACGGAGAAGCTTTCCTCCTCCCGCGAAGCCCTCCGCGACACGAGACTCCGCGCATCGCCGCCGACCGTCATCCAGTCCACGCTGTTCAGCGAACCCACGGTCCGTTCCGGGACGCCCGAATGCCAGCTCCGGGGGCTTTCTCGCGCGGCAGGGAACTGCGTGCGCCCCGGTCCCCCAACTCTAACCTCTTTCGGAATCGAATGGGGGATGAAAAGGAACGAAAGGACGACTACGGCTATTCCGAAGATGCTCAGCCACGCCACCTTTTTCCCACGAACAAGGCACATCGTCCTCATTAACAATAACACTCCGTACACTCCCCACGTCACCAGAGCCGCAATGATTTTCGGGTCGAGACTCTCCGGCTTTTTCCGCAAAGCACCCAGCCAGGTGAAACCTAAGAGCAAGCCAAGTGTTAGAAAAGCCAATCCGACCATCAGCGCCCGGAAGTTCAGCCGGTCCAGAAGGTCAAGCGGCGGGAGTTTCCCGTACAGCTCCCCGATCTCCCTTTTCTTCAGGAAGCGGCTCTGGAGCAAGTACATAAAGCCGAGGATCGCCGCAAACGCGAAGGACGCATACGCCACAAACACCATCCCGACATGGACCGCGGCCCAGAACGTCTGCCCAACGGCTGCTCCGTAGCCCGAGGAGCTTTTCTGGCCGGTCATGGCCATGAATAGCAGGACAATTACGAGCGGCAGTGCGAACAAGCCCAGGACTCTCACGTGAAATCTGTACGAAACCGCCACCGAAATACCCACTACAACCCAGCACCAGAAGGAGATGTTCTGAAGGCTATTCGCCCAGGGCAAGACCCCCTGTCCGATGGAGATCAGAACAATGGAGATTCCGTGAATCACAAGTCCTCCGGCCGCCAGCCGAAGACCGCGAAGGGAGAGGGTATCGCTGCCGCGAAGAACGTACATGACGAATTGGCAGAGGCTAACGAGGTAAAGCACAAGACTGACGTGGAATATTATGACGCCTGCGCTATACATGTTTCGCGCGCCCCTCCTCCAGCAGCTCCCTCACCTTCTCTTCAAGAAGCAGCCTCGCCTCGTCTTTGCCTTTGCCCACAAATTCAGCGACGAAATCCGAGTTTGTCAGCGCCCTGAAGATTCTTCTCCTTTTTCTTTCATCTGACACTTTTCTGACGATTGTCCCCCTGGCCTTTCCCATCACCGAGAGAAAACGTGCGTACCCTCGGCCATACCGCTTCTGGAGTTCCTGGCGCATCATTCGCGCAAGCGCCGGACTCACCCCCGAGGTCGAAATCGCTATGCTCATCGCCCCACGCGAGACGACTGAAGGCACGATGAAATCGCATTGCGCCGGGGAATCCACGACGTTCACCAGAACCCTTTTTCGCCTCGCCGCCGCAAAAACCTTTTCGTTGACCTTCCTGTCGTCCGTGGACGCAATAGCGAGAAAGGCGCCGTCGAGGTCTCTCGCACGAAACCGCCGCTGAAGCAGCTCCACCAACCCTTTCTCCGCCAGCTCTGACACTCGCCGGCAGACCTCCGGACTGACGACCTTGACCAGCCCGCCCGCTTGTGCAAGGGCTTTCGCCTTTCTTGCCGCGACTTCCCCGCCGCCGACGATAACGCATTTTCGCCCTTCAATATCGAGAAAAGCCGGGTAGTATCTCCTCATTGATTGCTCGGCGATGCCATCGCCCTCCCACCCTTCAGCAGACCTGCTCGAACAGCATCTCCGTTTCTCAGAACTCCAGCCCCAGCTCCGTCCTGTACTTCCTGAGAAACTCCTCCGCCAGAAGCGTGTAACTCTTCGCTCCGTGCGAGCGGCCGTCGTAGTGAATCACCGGCTTGCCGAAGCTCGGCGCCTCCGAAAGGCAAACCGCTCTTGGGATGACCGTCTCGAAAACCCTCTCCCCGAAGAAGTGCCGCACCTCCGCAATCACCTGCTTGGAAAGGTTCGTCCGGTAATCGCACATCGTCAGCAAAATCCCCTCAATCTCCAGACGATGATTCAACCTATCTCTGACGAGATTGACCGTCCTCAAAAGCTCCGTCAGTCCTTCCAGCGAGTAGTACTCGCACTGAATCGGGATCAGAATCGAATTCGCCGCACAGAGGGCGTTCACCGTGAGGCTGGTCAGCGATGGAGGACAATCTATGAAGATGAACGGGAAATCAACCATGTCATCAATCTTCTTTTTCAGGACGAAGTGCCAATCTTCTCTCGTCGCCAGCTCAACCTGTGCTCCGGTCAGTTCAGGAGTCGAAGGAACGAGGTACAGATTCCCGTACTGCGTCTCGACAACCCCATCCGCCAGCGTCCCCGCATCCATCAGAACCCGATAAACGTTCTTTTCCGCGGCGGCGCTTTGCCCGGCGAGCCCACTCGTGGCGTTCCCCTGCGGGTCAAAATCAATCAATAGAACCCGTATCCCCGCCTTCGCGAGGCACGCGGACAAATTCACGGCTGTGGTGGTTTTTCCGACACCTCCCTTTTGGTTGGCTATGGCGATGACCTTTTTCATCCGCGATGATGTGGCTGGCCAGGCTTTGAACGCGTCAGAATTTCCGGTTGGCGGCCCGTCGGCTGCCTATTGGTTGACCGTCCTACGCTCAAATTCAATACTAACCCTCGATGCCGGACCCGTCAACACTTTTGCCGGAAGCGCTCCTGCTATCGTCGAGGTGTGGAAGGACATTTGTGCATGAATCTTTCTGGCTGGGAAGAAGCGCTGCGTTGCGCGTGCTGCTACGAAAGGCCCCGTCCAAGCAGGAAAGCATGAGTAGGCGCGCAGGGAAAAGCCCCTCGCGATGGGCCGGGCGAGGTGTCGCATTCGTACGGAGGGCTTATTAAAACCTCTTATCGAACATGGCGAAGGGCGTGGCGTCGTCGTAGCCGCCCGTGACGTTCTTGGGAAACCACTTCCCAACGTCAATGTAGGTGATTATGTGCCCGTCGAGAAACCAGACGTGATACACGTCCCCATGGGCGAACGGGCCGTACGGGCGGGTAACGATGTCCGACATCATCGCGAACCGGTTATCCCGGCTGATGTCCACCGGTCGTCCCAGCTCGTCCTCCAACGAATCCCGGTAGTCATAGCCTATGTTGACGATGCCCGATTTCCCCCAGTTCTGCATCCCCAAGTCGTTGGGAGGACCATAGATGAACCACGCAGGCGTTCCGGACGCTTGAGCTCTTTCCGTCGAAACTCTTGTAAGAGAAGGGCAGTAGAAAACGTGGTCGTTGCTGCGAGGCAGCGGAATAAAGCTGGTCACTATAAGATAGCCCAGATTCGTCGGCCCATACCGCCCGGTCAAACTCGAAGAATTCCATATGTCGTGCCCGTAAACGTAATCCCCGGGCGGGATGTTCCCGTTGAAGTGGATCTGGTACTCGTAGATTGCGCTCCCTATCTGATGAAGGTTGTTTATGCACTTTGCACGGCGGGCCTTCTCCTTCGCAGTCTGGAGGACAGGTAGCAGGATTGCTCCCAAAATCGCAACAATCGCTATAACCACCAGCAGCTCAATCAGAGTGAATCCCACCCTTTTCCGGAAAGGTTTCGCTGGCGTGCTCATTATAAAACCCTCCTTGCGCTGAAATTCCGCGAACCGTGCCGCCACACGAGGCTGCAAAAATCTGCTTGACAAAGCCCTTGATGTGGTGTAGTGTCCGCCTGTTTTTTCGTCGAAGTATGCTCATTTTGGCACCAGATATGGTCATGGGTTAATAGTCCAGCAAAGGAGCGTTTAACAGGAGCCGGGAGGTTCCTGTATTTTTGTTTTTTCGTTTCTTGCGTTCGGTTTTGGGAAACAGCTTTGGGAGGGAGAAGTAGCCATGGCAAAAGGAAAGGTAAAGTGGTTCAACGACAGAAAAGGCTATGGATTCATCGAAGATGAGAGCGGGGTGGACATCTTCGTTCACCATACCGCTATTCAATCTGAGGGATTCAGAACGCTCGCGAAAGGGGAGGAGGTGGAGTTCGAGGTTGTTGACTCCGGCCGAGGACCTCAAGCGAGAAACGTTATCAAGGTTTGATTCCCGACAGTCGTCCTCTTGCCACAAAACGCCCCGGAGCCCTTGCTTCCGGGGCTTTTTTTTGGGATGATTATTGCGCCGGAATGGTGAGTGGTTGGGCTTTGGGTCGCTCGATCCCCCGTTCCGCAACAAACCTTCGGTCCTTTTCTAAATCTTAAACCGCGGGAGGAATTTGTCAAATGATAGAAGTGCGTGTCTTTGAAACGCGCCATGAGATGAGTCTTGCAGCCGCAGGACTTTTCACAGAGAGAATTAAAACCAAGCCAAACATCGTTCTCGGGCTTGCGACTGGCGGGACGCCCGTGAGAATGTATGCCGTTCTTGTTCAGATGTACCAGAAGCGGGAAGTGGACCTTTCCCACGTCGTGAGTTTCAATCTGGACGAGTACGTTGGACTCCCTCCACATCACGACCAGAGTTACCGATATTTCATGGACACCAACCTCTTCAGCAAAGTCAATATTCCCAGGAAAAACACTCATCTGCCAGACGGAATGGCTTCGGACCTCAGCGCGATGTGCGCCGCGTACGAGGCTGCCATCCGCCAGGCCGGAGGAATTGACCTTCAGCTCCTGGGTGTCGGACGGAACGGACACATCGGTTTCAATGAGCCCGGGGCCACGAGGCATTCGAGGACTCGTGTCGTCAATCTTACCAGCGAGACCATTCGGGATAACAGCCGCTTCTTCCGGTCAGAGAGCGAGGTTCCTAAGAAGGCTGTAACAATGGGTATTGCCACGATTATGGAGGCTCGGGAGATCGTCCTGATTGCCGACGGGGTCCCGAAGGCGCAGGCCGTTGTTCGGGCCGTTGAGGGCGGAATCACGCCGGCCGTCCCTGCCTCGTTCCTTCAAGAACATCCGAAGTGCATTTTCCTTCTCGACCGGGAGGCAGCCAGTCATCTCTCGCCGTCGGTGCGAGGCTGCGGCTGAGCACATGAATTCAGAAATCCCGTCAAAGGCGAGGATGTTTTCGACACGGTTCACAGGATGGCCGGGACCTGAAAGGGAGGGGACGAAGCTGTGCGCGGTGCGTCGCCTCGTTCGGGCACTGCCCTACCATGACGGAGTCTCGTGAAGCCAAACAGGATTCGCAGAATCCTGTGTATCCTGTTCATCCTGTCAAGCAAGAATGCGCAGTCGAATTTATCAATCGGAGCACTGACTCGGAGCGGATAATGCAAGCGCCTCAGGCAGGCCAACAATGCCATCGCCTCGAACAGTGCCTCGGATAACATGCGGAGGAAAAGAGGATGACCAAAGCCGGAGTGCTTCGTGCCATACGGGAAGCCATCAAAAACTCGGACATCATTGTCCTGCCAGCTCGCCCGGTTCGATACTGGGTTGGCCCCGGGATTCGACCGCTCAGCCGGAATCTACGTTCTGCCCTTGAGAAGAATGGAAACAGTTCTTCCGACTGGAGCAAGGTTCGGGCGCCTGTGGGGTTGGACCCGTCTCGCGTTCGCAACTGCGTTCTTGAGGGGGAGGTCACCTTGGGGAAGTTCGATCAGGAGGTTCAAGTTCCAGGGGGCGTGAAGATTCCGGCGGGCCTGTACAACAACCGGATTGTCAACTCCGTCATTGGCGACAACGCCCTTGTCGCCGACACGGTACTTCTCGCAAACTACCTCGTCGGAAAAAATGCCGTGGTTTTCGGTAACGGCTCGATTACTGCGACGCCGCCATGCCGGTTCGGGACGGGTCAGGCTCTTTCTGTAGGGCTGGAGACAGGGGGCAGAGAAGTTGGGGTTTACGCGGAGATAGCGGTGGACGTCGCGGCACTGGTTGCCACCTCCCGAAGCGACAAATCGTTCCTTCAGAACTACCAGTCTCTCCTGGAGACTTATCTTAGCGCAATTGCCGGGCAGCGCGGTTTCGTGGGAGACGGTGCCGTTGTTCGAAACTGCCCGTCAATCCACGATGTCTTTATCGGGCCTCACGCCCTGGTTGACGGGGCGACTCTCCTCGAGAACGCTTGCCTCCTGAGTTCGGTGGAAGAGCGGACGCGCGTTGAGAGCGGCGCTATAGTGAGGAACGCGGTTCTTCAGTGGGGCTGCCATGTGGATTCTATGGCGATAGTCGAAAGCTCGGTATTGTGCGAGCATTCCTCCGCTGAACGCCACGGGAAGGTTACGACTTCTATCATCGGCCCGAATACGGGGGTTGGCGAGGGGGAAGTTACCGCGTCCCTTGTTGGGCCGTTTGTCGGTTTCCATCATCAAGCGTTGCTCATCGCGGCATTCTGGCCGGAGGGGAAAGGCAACGTCGCCTACGGAGCAAACGTTGGCAGCAACCACACTTCGCGTCTTCCCGACCAGGAGATTCGTCCCGGGGAGGGCAATTTCTTTGGGCTCGGGGCGAATATTAAGTTTCCGTCCGATTTCACTCGCGCGCCTTACTCCATTATCGCAACAGGGGCAACGACGCTTCCCCAAAAAGTTCTTTTCCCCTTCTCCCTTATCAATACTCCGACGGATCGGCTCGATAAGATACCTCCCGCTTTCAACGAGATAATCCCGGCCTGGGTTCTTGCGCGAAACATCTTCATGGTGAAACGAAACGAAAACAAGTACGTCAAAAGAAATAAGGCGAGACGCTTGAAGTTTGACCCGGAGGCGCTCCGGCCCGAAATCGTTGACATGATGGTTGAGGCAAGGCGAGCCTTGAGCGAGGCCGGCGGGAAAGACGTTTACACCGACAAAGACATCCCGGGCCTGGGGAAGAACTATCTCCTCGAAGGCAATAGAAAACTCGCCGTGGAAACCTATACCTCCTACATCCGCTACTATGCCCTGAAAGGGCTTTTGAGAGAAGTTCGGCGACTGGCTGCCACTCGGAAAAAGATTCCTGCGCGATTTCTGCTGACCAGGTCCCTTGACAAGCGCTGGGAGCACGAGAGAAGAATCCTTCTCAAGGAACTGCCCGGAAACGACCTCAAGCAGAACCTCTCCCTTCTGGCTGATATGGAAGAGAAGATTGCCTGCGACATCCTTGAGACCAAGCGCAGGGACGACGTTCGCGGAGCGGCAATCATTGAGGATTATGCCGAAGCACACCCGCCCGCTGAGGAGGATTCTTTCGTTGCGGAAGTCATGCGCGAGGCTGAAAGCTGCCGGAAGGAAATTGAAGCGTTAGTTTCCGGCGTTGCCACTCCCGGATAGGGCCCCTGCGGGAAAGCGATAAGCCCTACAAGTGAGGACAGCCTACCGAGGCGCTCGGCGTCCTTCTCTGTCTGCTCGAAGGGGGCTCGTCCGAAAAAAGAGGAACAGAAGGACTGACTCGCCTCAAGTTCACACGACGCCGGTCAGCTGTGTGACGACCAGCGCCAGAAGAGCCAATCCGAGCAAGCACACAAGAGCCGCGACGATTCCCCAGCCCAGCCTTTCCTTTCTTCTTTCGCGCGCATCTTCCAGAATGGTCCTGATAACCGGGATGGTTCCTACTATGGGGATTTCCAGGAAGGACGCAGCATCTTCTATGCTCTTGAACGAAGTGTCTCTTTGTTCCTTGAGGAGCGACAGACCCAGGCCAATCCCCCCGCCCAGCACCAACCCAAGCAGTGATAGCCTCACCGCCTTCGACCTCGCGTGCGCAACCGCAGCGGATTCTTTTGCGTACTCAAGCACTCTGAACCGCGTGCTTTTCTGCTCTCTTTCCTTTTCCTGAGCTATCCTGGCCTTCTGACGCTCGGTTGTATAGTGCTCAAGAAGCATTTTGTTGAGGCTGTCGGCATTGGTTAACCGGTCGAGTTCTGTCTCAATAGCCGGAGACTTCCCGACTCTCTCTTCAACCTCCGTTTTTTTGGCCTCCAGTTGCTCCTTCCTCTTCTTTGCCGAAGCGATTTGCACTTCGGCCTTGTTCAGGTCCTGCTGCAAAGTCACGAAAACAGGGTTGGTCTGCCGGGTCTCTTTGGTTGTAATGCTCTGTTGTGCTCTTTCAATGAGTTGCTTGAGGCTTTCGATTTCGCCCTTTTTCTTTACCACGTCGGGGTGAATGTCGGTGAACCTCTGTTTCAAAGCAGCCAGGTCAACTTCTAACTTATCAAGCTGGGCTTTGTACTGGACGATGACGGGGTTTGTTTCCACCACCGTTTCCCCGACAACGGTTTGCTCAATGGTTAGAATCTGCTTCTCGATTTCTTTCTTTGCCATCTCCGCATTGTAAAGCTCTGCTTCAGCCGCAGCCAGGTCGTCCCTGAGCTTCCTCAGCTCAATGCTGCTGGACAGCTCGCTTCCCGGCAAATCGAGGATGTGCGCAGATTTGAACTTTTCGAGTGCTTCCCGGGTAACACTCGACTTCGACTGGTAATCTTCGACCTGCTTTTCAAGAAATGTGACGTTGGTGGTCATCATCTCCTTTTCGTCCCTGATTACCCCCTCGATGTATTGAGTCATGATGGTGTTGGCCATTGTCGCAGCGATTTCCGGGGAGGCATCCTGATAGGAGATTTCGAAGACGTTTCTGGCCTTCTTCAAGACGTCCAGTTTTTTCTGGACGGTCTTGATGAGTTCTTCTTCTCGCACCTCCCTTTCGGCCTCGGGCAACCCCTTAAACGGGGCGTCGAGTCCAACTGCTCTTATGGCCTCAAGGACGTTAGTGCGCCCGAAAATGAGTTCCTTCATCACGGAGAGGTCATCTCCTGCGAAGCGGTCAGCCTGCTCTTCCGGAGAAGAGCTGGGCCTCAGCATCCGAAAAACCGCCGTTCCCTTGTAAACCTTTGGAAGAACCAGGCCGACCACCGTGGAAGCCGTGAAAAACGCCGTCAGTGGAATGATGATCAGAAACTTGTGCCTGGCAAAGATGCGAAGAGCTTCTTTGAACAAATCACCTATGTTCTTTTTCTCCGGCTTGTCCATTTAGAACCTCCCCGAAAATGCTGTGCACGAATCAGATGTCGTGTTTACGGTGTCTTGTGTTCTCACAGACCGACTATCCGAGCAGTCAAGTGAAGAATCGAGACTGAATGCAAATCAAGATTGTCCTGTTAGCACGATTTCGATGCACTGCGGAACGGTCCCGGGACCGTGACAAGGACCGTCCCGATGGCCTGGACACGGGGAGCAACTGCTATGCCAAGGGAGATAAGAGGCCTGCCGCAAAGTGCGCCCAAGGCGGCCCTTCCCGCAGGACAGGAGCTGGACAAACCAGGACGGGATGGATGCGGCTCTTCAGGCCGGGATTTCCGACTCCCGCCTGAAGAGATACTTTCTCGGTGGCATTGGCGCGGGGTTTCTGAGGAGCCCTGCCTTCCCAACTGACTGTGGGACAGGCACTTATGACGTTAGGCCCCTGCATCTCAGCTTCTCGCCTTCGATAATGACTGCGCGTGCCGCGGAGTCGCCGCCAAAGGCAGCCCCCGAATCCTGGGGCGCGCCGCGAACGCAGCCCGGCGGGCGGAGGCTCCCCCAATCGGGTCTTGGCGCTGGTCCTGTGCGGTCGAAAGTCTCGCTGGAATGACGCCAATTGCGGCCTCGATTGGGGCCGCATACCCGGGGTGATGTTTCCTAAAGTAAACATTCCTTCCTTGCAAAGGGGCCGGATTGGTTCCCGTTCTCCGTGTTTCGAGGCAATTTTCCCGGGAAGGATAGGCACGGAAGGCGATGTTGATTTTTGTCAACATCCACGCTCTTTTTCGCTTGGAGAACCGGCGTAGCCTGTTTGTCCGCCCCGCCGCGACAGGAACAAGGAAGCCCAAACGTGGCAAGCCTCAGGCCGGAGCGCCCTTTATTGCTCGAGGTGCCTTGCAAGGAATTCCCAGACTGCCTCGTATGCCTCGTTCTTTCCCGGGGCGTTTCCGAAGGACGGCCCGTGCGCGCCGCCTTTGACGGTATGGAGTGTCACTTCGACGCCTGCCTCCTTCAACTTCTCGACGAGCTTCACGGACTGGACGTAGGGAACGATGAAATCGGCGTCCCCATGGACGATGAGGAATGGACAGGCTTCCTTCGTCACGCGATGGACCGGAGAGGCTTCGGCGAAAAGCTCCGGCGCCTCGGAGTGCTTCTTGCCGATGAAATTCTCGCACATCGCCACAAAATCGAACTGCTTGGTGAATTCTTCGGGGAGTTCGGTCACTGCGAGGTCGGCCACTCCGTAGAAATTGACGACGCACGTTGCCCTGCTGGACATGCCGGGCATGCGGGGGTCGCGCGAGTCGAGGAGGCCCATCATGGAGGCCAGGTGTCCTCCGGCGGACTCGCCCCAGACTCCCACGCGTGCCAGGTCAACGTGATAAATCCGTGCACGGGCTCTTACCCAGCGAATTGCCGCCTGACAGTCCTCAACGGCGGCAGGGTACTTCGCCTCCTGGGCCAGCCTGTAGTTTATGTTGAAGACGACGTATCCGCGCCTTGCTGCGTCCTTTGCCCACCAGGTGAGGTAGTCCTTGTCGAGGCTTTGCCACGCCCCTCCGTGAATGATAACAAGAGCCGGACGGAGCCCGTGGGGATTTTTCAGGTAGTGAATGTCCAGGGTGAGTTTCGCGGGCTTTTCCTGAAAAAGCACGTCCCATTCCGTGACGAGAATTTGCGGTCGCTCCGAGGCGAAGCCCGCAACCGTGATTGCTGCGACAAACGTCAGGCTGAGAATCGCACACTTCATTTCTTTTGTCCCTCCGAGCACCCGGTTAGGAGCTACCCAGCAACTCGCCGAAGCATCCTGCTGCCTCACCGAGGAGCCGTAGGAATGCCGGGCGCTCACTGCTGGGCTGGCCTGTGATTCATAAACCAGCCGACTCGCTTTCCAGGCCGGGACGAGAACGCTTACTTGTTCTGCGACTCCGGCTTGGGTTCCGGCTGCGTCTGTTCTTTTTTCTTCGGCCCTATCTCTTTCAAAAGTTCGTTGACGGCGGTCTCCAGTTGGCGGTCGTGGTCGGCGAGGTCATCTTCGGGAGTGTTCTCGACGGCGATGTCGGGAGCAACTCCGAGGTTCTCCATTATTTCGCCCGTTGCGGTATAAACGCCGACGCACGGCATACGAATGTGGCTGCCGTCCATCAAGACATAGACCCCTGTTCCGATGACGGCGCCTCCCGTCTTTGTGCCGATTAGCTTGCCGAGACCGAGCCTCCGGAATCCATCGGGAAACATCTCCGCATTGCTTCCCGAAGCTTCGTTGATTAGCACCGCTTTTGGCCCGTAGAAGCCCTCGTGTGGGCGCTTCGTTTTGCCCTCGTATGCTCGCGGTCCCCACCACTGATACGGCTTCCTCTCAAGAATGTCGAGGAGGTCCTCGTCAATGTTGCCGCCGCCATTCCATCGCACGTCTATGACGAGGGCTTCCCTGGTATAGTTCTCGACAAGTTCTTTTTTGAATCGCTCAAGGCACTCACCGTTCATGGCGCGGATGTGGAGGTACCCGATTCGCCCGTCGGTGAGTTTCTCGACCTTCTCACGCCGGGTCCTCACCCAGTCTTCGTACCACAAATCCCAGTGCTCGCCCGGGCCGATATGCTTGATCCGCACTTTCCACGAGCCGTCGAGCGAGGGCTTCTCGTTGACCGTCAGGATGACCTTCTCGTTCAAAGGATAGCTCAGAAGCGCATAATAGTCGTCTCCGGCCTTTATCTCCTTCCCGTCGAGGCCCAGGACATAATCCCCGACCTTCAGTCTCACATAGTCCTTATCTGCCGGCCCTTCCTTATAGATGCGGCTGACCCGATACGTTCCCGAATCGGTGTCGGCGGACATCTCCAATCCGAGCCGGTGAGTTTGATATTCCGAGCCGCCTATCGCCGGGAAGGCGCCTGTGTGGGAGGCGTTGATCTCGCCAATCATTTCGTTAATGAGGTCCGCCAGTTCCTCGTTGTCCACAACCTGCGGGAGGAACGCAAGGTATTTCGCGCGGATAGCATTCCAGTTATAGCCGTGCATCTTCGGGTCGTAAAAGCCGTCTCGCATTGCCCGCCACGCTTCATCGAACATCTGGGCGAGTTCCTTTTCCCGGTCAATTTTGACCCGCACGGAGAACTCAACCCTCTTTTTCTGGCCCCCCTCGACGGGCATCCAGAAAACGCTACCCCCTTCCCGGAAGAAAATCTTCGTGCCGTTTTCCGCGAGCTGCATGTCCTGAACATCGCCGATGGTAAGCTCCTTCAGGTCCTCCCCGTCGAGCTTGACCGAGTACAGGACGGTTACCGTGCTCGTTCCTCGCTGCTGGCGAACGCGGAAGATGGCTTTCTGGCTGTCGGCAGTTACCAGAATACCGGGGAGCCCATCGCCCATAACTTTGGTGACCTGGCGGATTCGGCGCTTCAGATTATCGAAATCTATCTTCACCTCCGGCAGTTTCTTTTCGGGCTCTTTCTTCTCCTCGGCCTTTTTCTCTTCCTCCTTCTTCTCCTTCGGTTCCTCCGCTTTAGTTTCCTCGGGTTTTTTCTCGGCCTCTCCCTCCTTCTTTTCGGGTTCGGCTTTCTTCTTCTCCTCCTCTTTCTTCCTTTCCTCTTCCTTCTTCTTTTCCTCCTCTTTCTTTTTTTCCTCTTCCCTCTTCTTCGCCTCTTCTCTTTCGACCGGGTCGAGGGGGTCGAATTCCTCTTTCGTGAGAGGAAGCACGTAAATCTGGCCGTTGCCGTCGCGGTTCGAGCCGAAGACGATTTTCTTGCCGTCGGGCGTGAACACAGGGCAGAGGTCATCGAGAGGGTCTTCCGTAAGGCGGTGCACCGTCGCGTCTTCGACGTTCACGACGTAAACGTCGAGTCGGTAGGTCACCTCGTTCGTCGCGTACGCGATCCATTTGCAGTCCGGCGACCAGGAGACGTCTCTTATCACGCCGTGCTCGCCGGCAGCCAGACGACGAGTTGACCTGCTGTCGAAGTCGTAGGAGTAGAGACCGTTACCGGCGCAATACGCGAGCTTCTTTCCGTCGGGCGACCAGTGCATTTGAAAACCATCCGCCCAGATGTACGCGTAAGTCATGGACTCTTCGGGATAAATCATTTCTCTTTCGCCGCCGTCGGGGGAAAGGAGATAGATCCTGTCTTCCGCCGTCTCGTCGGAGAGAAACGCGATTTTCTTGCCGTCGGGCGAGTAGAGCGGATAGCGGTCGCGGTAAGGGGATTCGGTGAGCCGCGCGACGTCCCCTTTCTCGACGGGAACCGTGAATATCTCGCCGTGGGCGGAGACGAGGACTCTTTTTCCGTCGGGCGAAACGTCGAACTGGTCGGCGACGCTCCCGTAGGCGGGGAATGTCACCGGGTTATCCTTCGTGTCGGAGGTGAATCGCAGCGGAATCTCCTTCGGCTCAGCCTCTCCAACGTTGAGCTTCCAGAGACCGAAATCGCATTCGTACACGATGACCTTGCCATCGTTGGAAATTGCCGGGTATTTCACACCCGCTCCCTTGTGGAACGTCACCTGCACCGGCTTGCATTCGACGCCGTTGACGCCCTCGAGCGGAATCTTCCAGAGGTTCATCGTCTCGTCGCGGTCAGAGGCGAAATATATCTCCCCGCTCGCCGCCCACAGAGGCCACGCGTCGTGCCCTTCAAAGTCCGTCAACCGGCGAAAAGATTTCTGCTCGATGTCCATGACCCATACGTCGGTGTTCTCGCTTCCACGATAGTGTTTCCGCCATGTCCGGAAAGCCCGCCGGTTGAAGGTAAACTTCTTTCCGTCGGGTGAGAACGTCCCGTAGCGGCCCATGCCGCAGCCAAGGGGGCCTGGCATCCCGCCCTTTGCGGGGACAACGAGGAGATTTGGCCGCCACGAATCATTCTGAGAACCGCAGAAGACGATTCCCGAGCCGTCCGGCGTCCAGCAGACCACAAGGTCGTCGTTGGAGTAAGTGGTGAGCCGCTCGGGCGTCCCTCCTTCCGTCGGCACGACGAAAACGTCGTAGTTGCCAAACCGCTTGCTCGAGAATGCGACCGACTTCCCGTCCGGTGAGAAACGGGGATAAAGCTCCCTTTCCACGTGGACGGTCAGGCGGCGCAGTCCTGTGCCGTCCTCTTTGACAATCCACAGGTCGCCGAGATAGCTGAACACGATTTTGCCGTCGTGATAATGAGGATGGCGCAATATCCGAGCCTCATCCTCCTCCTGACAGGCGGCGAAAGACGCCAGCGCCAGGACGAACAAACTCAGCCACAATCGCTTCATCTCCAACTCCCTTCAAAAAAGGATTTTGTTGTCGGTCCGGAATTGCCTGCTTTAAGTCCTCCGCGACGAATGGACAAAGTGCACACAAGATACCAGCGTCAAACCTCTATAGCAAGCGCCGATCGTTGAGAGACCTGGCTACGTAATCGTGGCATCCCGCCGCTGGCGGGACTCGTGACCGGGTTCATGGGCAGGATGCCCATGCCACTTCGGACCCCGTGGTCTCACGCAGGGCCGAGGAGACGAGTCACGAGAAAAGCTGCCGTGGCGGGTCGGCAAGACGTGTCAACGCCCGTCGCCATGTGCCCGGGCAAAACGAGCATCTCGGACAATTCAATTGGGTGGGGTCCGTGGGGTGGGCCGCAAGGATGCTCGTTCCGTCAGGAGCGAATCATGATGAGGAGCATTTTGAAACGTTTCAGTGCCTTCAGGGCATGCGGCTCGTTGGCGGGCATGATAATCATCTCGCCCTGCTTCAGGCGATGGCGCTTTCCCGATATGACAATCTCTGCCTCGCCGTCGAGAAGATAGACAAGGGCATCGAACGGAGCCGTGTGCTCGCTCAACCCCTGCCCCTCATCGAAGGCGAACAGGGTGACGGTTCCCGTGCTCTTGGTTACGATCTCCCGACTGACCACCGCGCCAGGTTGATAATCAACGAGCTCAGCCAGTCGTTCGCCATCTCCTCGAGATTCGCCGGCCCGACATTTCTCGGCGCCCGGCTCTGGGCCCCGCACGGGCTCGGGCTCCAACCAGCCCGCCTCTTCAAAAATCGTTCGAGCGCTGACACCAAGATGCGGGGCCAACTTTCGGACAATCTCTGGTCTGGGTGTCAGAAGTCCGCGCGTCACCTGCGAGAGGTAGGAGTTGCTCACGCACGCCTGCCGGGAGAGCCACCTAATGGATTTCCGCTTTTCCTTGAGGAGCCGCAGGATGAACTGTCCAACGTGTCGCATGGTTGAGAACCTCTTCTGCGAAGGTGTAAGGTGCACATCCGGAAACCAGGATAACCGATGGCGGCCCCCGGCCGCAAGTCAAACACGAGCGGGTGGCGCGGGGCCCTGAGGCTGCACCGGTCGGTGGTTGGGCAACGGAGCTTCGTTCCTGAACCTCTTTTTTCGCGCGATGTTCTTTAGCATCATAATGCTCGCGGGTCATCGGGGCCAGCGGGGTTTGCGCTCAATTATCTCAGGCGGCAGAAGCTGCCTCGGTGCATCCTCTGGCCCGTCCGGCCGCGGCCGGGGCGACAGACGATCGGAGCTGAAGAACACTTCTACCTTCGCGTCGCTCCCGTCCGTCTTGAACGACACCTCCGTCGAGTAGCCGCAAATTCCAGCCGGATGCATCTCACCCCAGCGCCAGCGATTGCCGCGTAAAACCGGCTTGTAGGCGTCCGGTGAAAACGGCCTGCGCTTGTAGAATTTCTCACACTCGTCGTTCGCAAGGCGTGCCGCGAGCGCCGAAGCCTTGTCGGCGCTGAGTTGCTTGATTTCACAGCGCTCCGGCGGCGCACACCCTCGCAAGACAAAAAAGACAATCACCGCGACGACCTTGATCCTGGCCATGAGGTTTCCTCCCCATCGTCATGCGACCCTTGCTCGCGACACAGCCGCGAATTGAGTGAAAAGTCGCGCCGCGTTTTACGACGCCACATGGTTGAAAGATGAGTTGCCCCCGCCATTGCTTTCGACGTGTCAGGCGTGAAGAAGGTTCCGGATAAACGTCAAAGGGGGCCCCGAAGGAAAACATGACCTTGCTCCGCGAGTCAGATTCCGGGCACCACTCGGTTAAAACAGCATTGCCGGACCACGAAAACAGCGCCCGCGCAGGTGCTTCGTTCCACGAAGAGGGAAGCCTGCGAAAGGCAACGGAGGCCCGCTCGACCTGCTTACACTGTCTTACCTCGCGCTTCCGGCTTGACAGCGGGGGGGCAGCTTCTGCAAACTCGACGGTGGAAGGCGCCCGGGAGGCGCGGTTCAGCTTAGCGGCGAAAGCGGGAGGTGCAAAAAAGAGGCGCTTCGAGGAAGTAACACACGGTGAGGGAGGGCCGGTCAAATGAAAAGGGGAAAGAAAGGCACGTTGGTGGAGGTTCTTGTTATTGCCGGGGTGGTGGCGGCGCTGCCCGGTCTTCTGTGGTGCTCGATGTTGCGAGCCAGGGAGTCCGCAAGGCGGGCGGCATGTCTGAATAACCTCAAGCAGGTCACTACCGGGATTAAGACCTATTCGTCCGACTATAACGAATACTATCCGACGAGCGCGGCACCCGGCAAGGAAATCAACGTCGAGACGCATTACAGGGACCTGGGCATTCTCTATCCCACGTACGTAACATCCCTGGTGGTGTTCATGTGCCTGAGTTCCGGGGATCGGTTGCCGATAAGGCGAGTGGACGATAGCCTCAACAACAAGCCATTCCCTGACCTGGAAGCCCGGCAGGTGAGCTACGCTTACAGCTACGACGGGAGCGGCGCAAAGAATCGGGTCTGGACGGAAGCGGCGCCTTCAACGACGAGGATTCTCGCGGACCGACCCGCTGGAAAAGAGCTGACGGAGGACTCCAATCACGGGCTGGACGGGAGGAATGTGGCGTTCCAGGATGGACACGTGAAGTGGATTTCAGGGAAAGAGAAGCTCCTCACGGACCCGGATAATCCGGACCCGAAGATAAACGCACAAATCTGGTGGAGCGAGCGCCCGGACGTCCCGCGCGAGAAAAAGAAAGAGGACCCTCAGGTAAGCTACTTTCTCAGAATGTCATCGCTTTATCCCGAGAACAGCTTCTACTCTTACGCTGCCGCCCAGATGGCAAAGAAACTGGGGGACGAAGTGGCGGTCGCTGAGTTGCGGGGAAGGCGGTTTCCCACACGGGGCCGAGAACCTGGTCGGGAAGCCAATCTTTACGCGATGACTACGGGACTGCTTTCCATCCAGGAGAGCCTCCAGCTCGACGTGATGCTCGAGGGAAAAGCTGCCCGCGAGGAGCGGACGATTCCCGTGACCGATTTGGCGCCGCCGAAGACGCGGTCTCTGCCTTTCAAAGAAATGCTTGGGGACAAAGAGCCGCAGGTTCCGCCTTTGGCAGCGATGGTCCCGGAGGACCAATACTACATCGCCTTCCGGTCGGTGAGCGATTGCCAGTCGTTCCTTGACTTCGTTGACGTCTGGGGCGAGCACTGCCTCAAGCACTACACTCTCCGGGCGCACAAGGCCATGAACCGCGAGAAACTCGAGAGGCAGTTGTGCGTGAAGGACCTCTGGTACGCCAGGCCCATCACAAGCGTAGCCGTCGGAGAGATTGCATTGACAGGGAACCATCCCTTCGTGGCCCAGGGGGACGATATATCGCTGATCATGCAGGTCAACATTCGGGCAATTTTCAATCCTGCTGTCCAGAAGTTTGTCGAGGACGCGAAGAAAAGCCGGCCTGATGCCAGAGAGGAGCGTTTCAAGGCCGGCGAGCACGAGGTGTACAGCCTGGTGACCGCCGACCGGGAAATCTCGCACTATCGCACCAACATTGAAAAATACACCGTCATCAGCAACTCCAAGGAGGCGATATGCCGCGTTCTCGAAACGGTTGATGGAAAACGGGCATCCCTCGCAAAGGCCGAAGATTTCCGGTACATGCGGTCCATCTTCAAATCCGACGACCCAGGCGAGTCCGGATTCATCTACCTCTCGGAATCCTTCATCCGACGACAAATCGGCCCGAAAGCGAAGATTGCCCAGGCGAGACGCCTCCAGTGCGGGACGACGCTCAAGATGATTTCCAATGCAGCGCTTCTCTTCAAGCACCTCAACGGCAAATTCCCGAACTCCCTTGACGAAATGGTAGAGAAGCAGTGCATCGAATCGGGTTATTTGATTTGCCCCGACGGAGGAACCTACTCGTGGGAAGTCGGCAGTTTGACGGCAGTGTGCTCGGTTCACAATCGGCTGCGCTATCTGACGCCCATTATCGAGCTGAAAACCGACTTCGCCAGCGAAAGGGAGAACGTCGAGTACGACCGATTTGTGCAGCGATACAACAACTACTGGCGAACATATTTCGACCCGGTCGGCATCCGAATCGGAATGTTCTCGTCCGGCCTCACCCTGGAGACGCTTATCCTGCCTCTCGTCGAAAATTCTATCTACAATGCCTTGAAGGAATTCGCCAGTGGGCTTCCGTTGGACCTCTCCCCGCGCTGCCTCCTTCCCGACACAATCCTCTCGATTCAGGGTCAGATGCCATACCGCCCTGTCACAGACCTCTTCACTCAAATGTGGGACCATTGCCTGCGCGAGAAAGGTTTGACGCCCGAGGATGAAGCCGCTCGAGACGAGGCCGAGACAGACCTCCAGAAAGCCTTCGGAAACGTTCTGCCCGGAATCGTGAAGGACGTTTCTCGCGCCCTCGACACGTTGGGGCTGACCGAGCTCGCAGAAGGGCTTTCGGAGGAGGTTGATGAGGAGGAACTCGCTGAAACAACCGAGACTTTCATGCCCGTCCGCATCAGAGGTTCGCTGAACTTCTGCGACGACCACATGCTCTTCGCCATTCAGGCGGGGGAGACCGGCGCGATTCCGGTGCAGGACGTCAGGGGAATGGGATTTGCGGTTGGCGCCGCCGCCCTGGCTCTCAACTTCCCTCTCTACGCGGCGATAGGCGTCTCTGACCCCGCGGCCGCCGAACGAGTTCTGACCTATACGACACGCGTCGTCGCTCAGGAGCCACCTCCGCAGCGGGGTTGGTCTGAGCCACGGCTCTCGCTGTGCAACGTGGAGCCTTACCGCGGCCGGAAGATTCACATGATAGAGCTGGCCTTCGGCCCCGTAAGGCTCAGAGGATTCATCTCCATCGTCGGGTTTGAGGCGTACGTGACGCCGACACTCTCGGTCCTCAAGAGGATCATAGACCTGGCGGAGCAAGGCGCTGGTCAAGCCGAAGGCGAGGCAGCGAAAGCCAACCTCGCGCTCCTCATTCGCCCGAGCGCATGGGACAAAGTCAAAAGCGATTTCCAGTTCGCCTGGGCCGCGTCCGCAAAGGAAGCGTGTTTGTCGAACCTCGACGAGCTTCAGCTTCTTTTCAGGTATTTCCGCGACACGGGCATGCCAGTCGAGAAAGCCGCGGAAAAGGCCGACGGAACGCAATACTTCTGCCCCGATGGCGGCCAGTACCAATACGACGCACAGAAGAACCTCGTCTCATGCAGTCTCCACGGCACGGCCGAAAGCCCGCGCCAGCCGGAAGCAATCCGAGAAGACACCGCGTTCGCTCGCTTGATCAACGGCATAGACCAGATCGCGCTCTCCCTCGCCTTCGAGGCCGAAGGCATCCGAACCCGTGTCCAGATGAAATTCAAAGACGCCTACCGACCGTTTGGACTCTGACCCGCGTTTCAAGTCGCACCCGTCACCAACACTGAAACGGTGGTGACACGGGAGATCCGCGGCGGCCTTCGGTCGTTGGTGTCCAAAATGGATTGACAAAGGGGCGGGGGGGAGTGTAGATGTTGCACCACAGTTGGTTAGCGTTGGAGACAAGACGGAAAACGGAAATTCCGTTGAGCGGAGGAAGGTATGGAACTGGTCGAGCGGATTAAGGAAGGAGTAATCAAGGGAGACATCGCCGTCGAGACGAAGGTCACGGACCTTGTGAAAATGGCCCTTGAGGAGAGAGTGCCGGTGGAGACGATTCTAAGGGACGGATTGATTGCGGGGATGTCGGTCATCGGAGAGCAGTTCAAGAAAAATGAGTGTTACGTGCCGGAGGTTTTGATTGCCGCCAGGGCGATGAAGTCGGGGATGGCGGTTCTCAAGCCGCTGTTTGCCGAGAGCAACATCGAGCCGATAGGGACTGTGGTCATCGGGACGGTGAAGGGAGACCTTCACGACATCGGGAAGAATTTAGTGGCGATGATGTTAGAGGGGGCTGGCTTTAATGTGATTGACGCGGGGATTGATGTTTCACCGCAGAAATTCGTTCAACTGGCGACGGAAAACAACGCCGACGCCATCGGGATGTCGGCGCTTTTGACAACGACGATGACCGGGATGCGCGGGACGATCGAAGCCATAAGAACGTCCGGATTGGCGGACAGCGTCAAGACCATTATCGGCGGAGCCCCGGTGACTCAGAGGTACGCCGACGAGATTGGCGCCGGTGGATACGCTCCCGACGCGGCGTCGGCTGTGGACAAGGCGAAGGAGTTGCTGGGAATCGCATAAGGCCATCCCTTTCTGGGATCGGGTCGCTGCGCAGCGCAAACTCATCCACGGACAGAAATCGAAGCCACAGCGTCGTGCGGCACAGGAGAGAAGACAATGCTCATCATCGGAGAAAGACTGAACACTTCCCGAAAAGGGTTGGACGAGGCTGTCGAGAAGAGGGATGAGGCGTTCCTGAAGGAGCTCGCTCGCAAGCAGGTCGAGAGCGGTGCCGGTTATCTCGACGTGAACTGCGGGACGCGGTTGCAGCACGAGGTGGAGGATTTGCCGTGGCTCGTGAAGCTCGTCCAGGAGGCGGTTGATGTGCCGTGTAGCATAGACACGCCGAATCCCGAAGCTGCGGAAGCCGCGCTGAGCGTCCACAAGGGGAAACCAATCATCAATTCAATCTCGGCGGAGTCCGACCGATACGCGAAGATGCTTCCTCTCGTCAAGAAATACAATGCTGGGGTCATTGCCCTTTGCATGGGCGACGAGGGCATCCCCGAAACGGTTGAGCGAAAGTTTGAGGTAGCGAGCAATCTGCGGGCGAGGCTTATTTCCGACGGCGTGCCTGAGGAAAACATATATCTCGACCCGCTGGTTCAACCAGTTGGAGCGAACCAGGCCGCAGGAATGGCGGTGGCAAACGCAATACGCGAGCTTGCGCGATCGTTCCCGAAGACACACATTTCCTGCGGAATCAGCAACGTTTCTCACGGAATGCCCGCGAGGAAATTGCTCAACCGGGTTTTCATCGTGATGTGCATTGCCGCCGGACTTGACACGGCGATTGTTGACCCGAACGACACGGATGTGATGCAGTGCATTCTGGCCGCAGAAGCCCTCGTCGGGCGGGATGAGTTCTGCGCCAGATACATAGATGCTTATCGCGCGGGGAAGATTGCGTGAATGGCTCGCGGTCCAGCAGCCGAAGGTCTCCAGTCACTCAATTGCTCGGCTGATGGCGCGGCGAAATTGAATCTCTTTTCTTCGGAAATGCTCGTTGAAGACCCACACAGTCAAGATAAGACCTTCCGGTCATGAAGTTCTTGCTGACCCCTCCCTGACGCTTCTTGAGAACCTCCAGAAGGAAGGATTCTCTCTCGAAAGCGTCTGCGGCGGAAAGGGGACGTGCGGGAAATGCCGCGTGCGGTTCCTCAAGGGCGCTCCTTCACCATCGGAAAGCGACGTGCGACATCTGCCGCCGAAAGAGATCGAAGAAGGCTGGCGCCTGGCTTGTCAGGTGAAGCTGGAAGGTGAAGCGGAAATATCCGTTGCGCCGAGCGCAGAAGTCGCTGCCACCATTCTCTCAGCAGGTCGCTCCGTCCGAACCGAACTTGACCCCGAGGCGAGAAAGTGTTTTCTCAAATTGCGGCCGCAGACTCTCGAGCGCCCCATCGGGGACGCCGACCTGATTCTGGAAAAGCTGGGGATGGGCGACCTCCGGATTGACGTTGACGACCTTGCCGAGCTTCCGCATTTGATCCGCAAGGCCAGATACCGCTTGACAGTTACAGTCGTCGGCGGAGAAATCACCAAAATCGAGCCGGGCAATACGACGGATAGGAATTTCGGGCTGGCGATAGACATTGGGACTTCGACGCTGGTGGTTTGCTTGATTGACCTGAACACCGGGGAGGAAAAGGCTGTCAGCGCCGCTTTCAATCCGCAGAGAGACTTCGGGGCAGACGTTATCACGAGAATTCAGCAGTGTCGGGAGGGACATGGCGCTCTCGCGGCGATGTGGCTTGCGTTGATGGGAAAGCTCTCGACGATGGTCAAGGAAGTGTGCAAGGAGGCGGGTATCAAGCAGTCGGACATCACTGAAGCGGTCGCCGTCGGGAATCCCACCATGCAGCATATCTTCTCAGGGATTGACCCATCGTACATAGGCGAGATGCC
The DNA here is from genome assembly GCA_964482435.1 of uncultured Verrucomicrobiota bacterium. GTDB lineage: Bacteria > Auribacterota > JABMQX01 > JABMQX01 > JABMQX01 > CAYZXL01. The sequence continues at coordinate 95,315 of CAYZXL010000007.1, read as the reverse complement.
GTACGCGCCGGCGATTTGCCGGAAGATGCGATTTCGCCCGATGAGGGGGTTCGGCGTTGACATAGGCTCGTATCCCGTTGAGACTCCTCCGAATCTCAGCGGGTTCATCGGCAGCGACATCGTCGGGGGAATTCTTTCGCAGGGGCTTCTCGACAGCGAAGAGATTCAGCTTTTAGTTGACTTAGGCACGAACGCGGAGATTGTCCTCGGAAATAAGAACCGCCTCCTCGTCAGCAATGCTGCGGCGGGACCGGCGTTCGAGGGAGCGAAAATCGAGTGCGGGATGATTGGCCTGAAGGGCGCGATAGATAAGGTCTGGTTCGACGAGGAGGACGTTCGATTCAGCGTCATAGGGGGCGGCAAACCAATCGGGATTTGCGGCTCGGGACTTGTTGATGCAATCGCGACTTTGCTCGACCTCCGAATCCTCGACGAGACGGGGAAGATGGCGAATCCTTCGGCGCTGCCAGACGAGCTTGCGGAGAAAATCAGAAAGAGATTGAAAAAGGAAGGCAGAGAAAAAAAGTTCTGCCTGTCGAATAAGGTGTACATTTCGCAGAAAGACGTTCGACAGGTCCAGGCGGCAAAGGCGGCGGTCGCAGCAGGTATCCATATATTGACGAAGAAGCTGGGGATTGAGACGAACCAAATCGCGCGAGTGCTCATTGCAGGAGCCTTCGGCAGCTACGTGAATCCGAAATCGGCGAAGAGAATCGGGCTGATTCCCGATGTGCCCGTGGAGAAGGTAATCTCCGTCGGGAACTCCGCCCTTGAGGGAGCGAAGATGTATCTTCTGTCAAGGCGTGTCCGCAAGATCGCGGACGAAATTCACAAAATCGTCGAGCTGCATGAGCTTTCTGCCGAGAAGGATTTCATGGAGGAGTTCATCTCGCAGATGCCATTTGGGCGGCACGCCGACCATAGAGCAGAGTCGCCCTCTTAAGTCAAAAAGAGACAATGAGGAGGACCGCAAATGAAGGTCACGCAGGAAAGCCTCGAGAGTTTGTCGCGAAAATACGCCGGATACTTGAGAGGAAGAAAGCTCAACCAGTTTTTTGAGGAGTTTGCGATAAGGTTTGCAGCGGGGCACTGGTGCGCGGGAGACTTCGCGGATAGGTTTGCACCGGTCGGGTACAACAGCAACGATCCGACGTTCGACTCGGGGACCGTCTCGCAAATCGAGAGGGTGTCGCAGGCGGGAATCGAGGGAATCGAGTTCCACGAGCAACTGTTCATTGACGAGAAATACAGGAAAGACCCGGCGAAAATCGAGGCTGCCCGCGAGGCGCTTGAGAAATATGGCGTAAAGCCGACGAACATGAACACGAACCTGTTCACTGACCCAAAGTGGAAGCTGGGCGGCGTGACGAACGCGAACAAGGCCATTCGGGAGGCGGCGTTAGAAGTTGCGCTTCAAGGCGTCGAAATAGCGAAGGAGATTGGCTGCGGGAGCGTCGCTCTCTGGCCCGGGTCGGACGGATGGGACTACAATTTCGAGGTGAACTACGGCGAGATTCTCGGGAGGTTTCTCGACGCATGCGTGAAGATAAACACGAAAGCGAAGAAGCTGGGTTTGAAATTTGGGATCGAGGCGAAGCTCCACGAGCCGCGAGAGGGCAACATGGTGATTTCGACGACGCACAAGGCGATGCTCGTCGCAAAATATGTCAATGAGAAGTGCGGCGGGAAGAATATGGGCGTGTGCATTGATTACGGGCACGAGCAGATGTACTGCAACGAGCCAGCGGACAATCTTTATGTCGGGAAGGTGCTGGGCGTGCCGGTCGTGAATTTCCACGTGAACACCGCAAAAACGCACTCGAACGACGAGGACCGCGTCACGGGAACCGGCGACAACTGGCGGTTTGTGGACTTCTGTTATGCCGCGCTTGACACCGGTTACAACGGATGGTTCGGCGAGGATCAGTTCACGTATCGGATGGAGCCGGTCAAGGCGATGTCGCTCTCGCGGGAGCTTTTCGGGAATTTGATGAAGAAGGCTCTCCTGATTTACGCTCGGAGAGACCAGCTCCGGGAAGCCCAGGCGACGGGCGACGCCGGAAAAACGATTGACGTCGTGAAAGATATTCTGGTCTGACCTGGTGGTGTCCGGTCTCCGAGAGATTCACCGCCGAGAACGCAGAGGGCGCTGAGAACCACAAAAGCCTCGCTCTGCGACCTCCGCGGACTCTGTGGTTCATCCCCCACATGTGGCGCACTGATTGTGGGAACACGATAAGGCAGGCAGGATGCCCGCACCGCAAATGAGGCAATGAAAATAGCACTGGGACAAATCAACACGACCGTCGGCGCGATCCAACAGAATGTGGACAAGATGATCACATACGCCAGCAAGGCGGAAGCTGCCGGAGCGGATATGATTGTCTTTCACGAGCTGAGCATTCCCGGCTATCCGCCGAAAGAGCTGGCATCAAGGCGAGATTTTGTGGAGGCAAATTGCCGCGCATTGGACAAGCTCAAGGAGAAGTCTCTCGACATTGGCATCGTCTGCGGATATGTCGAGCGGGGAAGCGATGGGCGCTTCTACGATGCGGGTTCTCTCCTCGACGGCGGCGAGATCGCTCTGCTGCATTGGAAGAGTGCTCTCCCTCGGTTCACGGGGTTCGACGAGCAGGTGCACTTCGCAGCCGGACAATCCCTGTGGGTCGGCGATTTCGACCGGGTGACCGTCGGGCTTGGAATATCCGAGGATGCCTTTGTGGACAAGGATTTCTGGGAAAGATACCCGAAGAGGCGGGTCTTGCTGGGGCGGCTTGTCAAGGAAGGAGCGCAGTTGCTGATAGTCATCGCTTCGTCGCCCTTCTGGCCTGGAAAAGCGAATGAAAGAGAGAAGGCTGCGAAGACGGCAGCCCGGAGGTACGGCGTTCCGATTGTTTATGTCAACCAGGTCGGGGGGAACGATTCTCTCATCTTTGACGGCGGGAGCTTCGCCGTCTCGCCGGACGGTCGAATCGTTGCAAGGGCAAAGCGGTTTGAAGAGGACCTTGTGATTGTTGACCTCGAGGCGCCGGGCGAAGTTAAGACAGAAGAGCCAGACGACGTCGAGGACATTCGCAAGGCGCTTGTTCTGGGCGTTCGCGATTTCGCCCACAAGTGCGGCTTCAAGAAGGCTGTCCTCGGGTTGAGCGGCGGAATTGACTCGGCGCTCGTAGCCTGCATTGCCGTCGAGGCCCTGGGCAAAGAAAACGTGCTTGGTCTTGTGATGCCTTCCATGTACACTTCATCGGATAGCTTGCAGGACGCCGAGCTAATCGCAAAAAACCTGGGCATTGAGTCGCGCACTGTCTCGATCGGATCGCTCTACGACTCGTACATTCAAACGCTGAGGAAGGAATTCGCAGGGCTCCCGGAAGACATTACCGAAGAGAACATTCAGGCGAGAATCCGCGGGAATTTGTTGATGGCGTTCTCGAACAAGTTCGGGCGCCTCGTCCTGGCAACTGGGAACCGATCAGAGCTTATGACTGGTTATTGTACGTTGTACGGAGACCTTGCGGGCGGACTGGCGGTGATAGCGGATGTCCCCAAGACGATAGTCTATTGGATTGCGGAGCGATTCAACCGGGAGCGCGAGGTCATCCCGCGGAGCGTTTTCGAGAAAGCGCCTTCTGCAGAGTTGAAGCCGAACCAGAAGGACTCCGATACGCTGCCGGCTTACGAAGTCCTCGACCCGATTCTGGAGGCACTTCTCGACGAGGGAAAGACGCCAGATGAAGTCGTGGCGATGGGATACGACCGGGATGCCGTTCGAGATGTCGTCCGCATGATTTATCGCAGCGAGCACAAGCGAAAGCAGGCGCCGACCGCCCTTTTCGTCAGCAAAAGCGCCCTGATTCCGGGAAGAACAAGGCCAATCGCCGCTGGCTTGGAAGGCATCGTGTGAGGTTGTCAATCGCCCGGAAACCGGACTGCGGCATGGTTCCACGCCGAACAAAAAGTGAGCTATAGATGCGAGGATTTCTTTTGGCGAAAGCGACATACGTGAGGAACCCAGTTCGTCTCTTGATATGCGCAATGCTCCTGAACGTCGGGGCCCCCAATTGCGAGGGCCAGGCGACGATTCAGTGGCTGACATGGGACGACAGCAAGGAAGGAACGCCCACGGAGGTGAACGTCGTCGAATCAGACCTTGATGGCACCACGCTCGAGATTATCGTACACGGATTCTTCCTCGAAAAAGTCGAAAGGGAAACGACCCAGGGAACGATACAGTTCAGTCGAATACTTCTTCCCCGCGACGCCATGTCGAATCATGGGACGATGATGGACGCGGGAAGGCCGGAGCTTCCCGTGATTCGCCGGTTCATTGCAGTCCTTTCCGATGCCGAGGAGGCCGTGATTCCGCCCGACGGGTACGAAATAGACGAGCTTTTGGTCAGCACCGTCGAGGGGATTGCGGTCTATCCGTTCCAGCCGCTCTCGTCGGAGCAATATCCGAAACTTCAGTTCAGCTTCGATGAAAAGGCGTACGAGTCGTCAGCCTCCGACCCATTCGATTACGTTGCTCCCCCGACCTTGAGGTTCAAGCCCGCGGTGTTTCATCACCTCCGGGTGGTCAGGCTGGATATGTACCCGTTCACGTACGTGCCGGGGGAGCGCCTCCTGCGGGTTTACAGGCGGCTCAAGGTAAAGGTCGAGCACCCCGGAGAGGCTTTGGAGATTGTACCGAGCACCGTCACCTACGAGAAGATGTACGCGAGCCTTCTTGCCAACTACCCTTCAGTCAAGCCCCTTCTCCCGCCGGCGCTCCCCGGACGCTGCGGGACATACCTCATCATTGCCCCGGACAGGTTTTACCCAAACGTCCTTCCGCTGGCGTCGTGGAAGCGCGTGAAGGGGTTCAAGGTGACGGTTCAGACCGTACCGTCCCAGATTCCCAACACCGCGACGGCCATCAAGAACACCATAACCACTTTCTACAACGAGAATCCCTGCGGCGATTTGTTCGTTTTGCTTGTGGGGGACTTAGAAGACGTGGCGTCGCCTTCCTGCGAGGCTTACGAATGGAACGCTTTGAGGACCGATTCCTCCTCGGACATTCAATACGCCAGGGTTGCAGGGGACGACGCAATCCCGGACCTCTTTGTCGGCCGAATACCTGCGGATGACCGACAGGACGTTGACAACGTCACCGGGAAAATCCTCGCCTACGAAAGGATGTCCGCTGGCGGGGACAAAGAGTGGTTGAGAAAATCGCTGCTTGTCGCCCATAAGCAGGACTATCCGGGGAGGTACACGGCCTGCAAGGAATCCATTCGCTCGTACCCCTATTCGTTCACGGCGCCTGTCTTCGACACGGCTTATGGAGGGGAGGGCGCAACGAACTCGGCCGTCAGGAACGCATTTCGAGAAGGGAGAGGGGTCGTCAATTATCGCGGGCACGGCGGCACAGATAGCTGGTGGACGTGGGGTCCTGCAGGCCAGAGCTGGTACATCACACCGGACGTGATTAATCTGACGAACGGCGAGAAGACCCCCATCATCTTCGGGATAGCCGACCTCAACAACCACCTCAAAAGCAATGACAGCATCGGCGAGGAATTCGTGGAAATGGCCCAAGGGGGAGCAGTCGCGTATTACGGAGCCTCGGCGGACACGGGGACGCTGGCGAACGATCGTCTGGACAAGAATCTCTTCAAGGCAGCTTTCGACGAGCAGATTGAATCGCTCGGAGCAATTGTCAACTGGGCGCAGATAAGGACGATGGAGGAGCTTCCGGGGGCGGGTGCTTTCTCGTCGGGGTACAACGCCAACATCTACCTTTTGCTGGGCGACCCGGAAATGTCCCTCAGGACTCGCCCGCCCCTCGTTTTCGGCTCAGTGGAGTATCCGGAATGGGTGGAGGCGGGTGCCCAGGAGGTCGAGGTAGCGGTCAAGGAGGAGAGCGGCGCGCCAGTTCCGAACGCTTTGGTGATTGCCCGGAAATTCAAAGGCGACTCGGCGTCGCCCGACGTGGACGAAAGCGGTTATACCGATGACGACGGTAGAGTAACGTTAGCCATTTCGCCGACGACTCGCGGCGGGCTTACCGTGTCGGTGTGGAAGCAGGATTACGTTCCTTACCAGGGGGATGGCACGCTGCGGGTTATTCACGCGGAACAGAACGCTGTGGACGGAAGCTTTTCGTTTAGCTGGCAGATTGACCCCGGCAACGGCTACGCAGTTTACGTTTCGGAAAAGCTCGGACTGGAAGCGAGCTGGAGGCTCCTCGGGGTCACTACGAAAAAAGAAGGGTTGACGATGACCTTGACGGACACAACCGCCCGGCCTGTTGGGTCAAGGTTCTACAGAATAGAAACGCAGTGATTTGCCGCAGGTACAAACTCCCCTGCGACAGAGATTTCGCATGATGGTGGTCTTCGGGGTGGAGGGGCCTCCTCGGGGTGCGTCCCTCAAGGGTTTTCCAGCATCCGATAGAAGCGACGGGGGACGAGGGAGGGGGGAAGGCCGGTCAGGGAACCATCGTCGAGCCAGGAGGTGGTTGTGTTGCCGGAGGAGGGGAAAGCGCTGAGGGCGAGATGCCAGGTCAAAAGGTCGTCAGTGTAGAGGATGGAATAGGTCTTTTCGGCGAGGGAGCTCCAGGTGAAGGTCGTTTGGTCGGGGTTCGGGCCTGGCGTCAGGTCGTTGATGTAGAACTCATATGCCCCCATGTCCACCCTGAGGCTCTTTCCTCCGTACATGATTCTGTGCATCCCCGCAATGTCGGTTTCCGGCAACTCCGGATCATTGAACCCCGCATCAATGCACGGCGAATGCGGCATCAACCTGAAATCGCCCTTCCCCAAGTCCACGAACATTGGGTCAGCGAGAATATTCCCGTTGATGCCCGCGAGAGTCGGGTCGGACACGACCGAGTAGCTGACATTTTCGGGCGGGAGCGTAAGGGTGCTGCTCCCGTTGCCCCAGAGAATACTGTTCTTGATAGTAGGTGGTGCCTGGGGTTGGAAGATGACGGGCTGCTGATTCGCCGTGACGATGCAGCCGACTATGTTGGCTGGCCCCTCTATACCGTAGCACATCTGATGAACGACGCAGTTGACGATGCGGCCGTCGCTTGCTATTCCAACGTCGGAAGGAGTCCACGGGGACAGGCCGCGGGTGGTGATTACGCAGTTGGCGACCGTCGTTCCGGCGCCGGCGTACACAGCCCCGGCCTGGTCAACGAGGATGAAGAAGCCTTCTATCGCGGAGCCACGGCCCAGCGATGCTGCGTGCAGATGTCGTCTTGGCGCGATGGTCACCAGCCCGGGCCCCGGCCCGTTGAGATGCTCGCCCTGAGCCAGGAGCAGCCCACCCTCGTCATAAAGGCCGGGCGCGACCTGGATCCGAACGAAGGAAGGCCCCGGGGCACGCACGGGCGTGTCGTAGGGGAAGGCGCCTATGTTCAATCCGTCGCTCGCGGCACCGAGGCAGGGCGACCCGACCGCAAGGTGGAAATCGTATTTTCGCAGCGCGGCACTGATCGTCCGGAAGGGGCTCTCCTTGGTTCCATCTTCCCCCCCACCATTCGACCAGTCCACGTAAATGGGGTTATCTGAGTCGTTGAACTCCCCCCAGCCGACAAAAAGGGGATCGGCGGATATGTTCCCGTTGATGCCAGCGAGGCCGGGGTCGCCTATGTCGGAGAAGACGGGCTCCCAGGCGCCGTTAGCTCCGTTGCCCCAGACGATACTGTCCCTCATGGAGACCTTCATGCAGTCGAGGTTCAGGACCCCTCCGAAATTGCCCGTCACCGTGCAGTGAACCAGAAAGCTGTATCCTGTGTCCCCGGTACCATAGATGCCCTGTAGGTTGCCTGCTACGACCGTGTCGTAGACCACAGTCGCGCCCGAGACGTAGATGCCCGGCGAACTATTGTGAAGGAAGGCACAGGTCTCGACGAACCCGCCGCTTACATCAGCCCCCGTGTCGGCGCCGAACACCGTACACTCCCGGACCGTGCCCCCGTTACATACTATCCCCTTCCCGCAGCCCGCTCCATCCACGATGAATCCGCTGAACTGCGCGCCATACTCGACAGTCACAACCGGGATGTCCACGCCAACAACTTCAGGCGTGATGACGCAGGACCCGGGGACCAGGGCGCAGACCTTGGACCAAGGCGGAATCACGATGTTCTCCTGGTACCGGCCCTCGGCGACCCAGACGAGTGTGGCGTACCACTCGTCAAGGCCGGCCTGGATCGCATCCTGGATTCTGTGCGCCGCTGTCTGCAGGCTCTTGTAGGGGTACACATTGGACCCGGTCGGCGACGCATAGCGTTGCCCCGCGGCCTCCGCCGTGGCCAGCATGACTATCAGGGCTGAAAGACCTCGTAGCTTCTTCATGGCACCTCCTTCTCCTATCAGCCTCGGATCAATCCCGGGAACTGGCTCACGGCCACTGGTCCTTCTGGGTTCCATCCCACTTGTAGGCTTTCAGATTAAATGAAGAGGGAGTGACCTGGACGACGCAAAAGTGGAAGGCGTCTTCGGTGCCCCAGCCAGGGTCCTCTTCGCTCCCCCTCGCATACCACGCCTCCCTCACCGCGGGAGGATAGGTGTGCAGGTCTTTGATCTCGCTCAGCGGCGCCCCAGCGCCACCCGTCACGATGTACCTGACCGTGTTCATGGTCTCGTTCCTCGCCCTCTCGTAGCTGTGATCGTGGCCCGCAAACACCATCTCCGCGCCGTATGTCTGAAACTCGGGGACGAACACAGTCCTCACGTCAGTGCAGGGGCGTGTGCCTCGGTTGGGGCCGCTCGTGAAGGGGGGATGGTGGAACCAAACGAAGATGCGCTTCGTGCCAGCGCTCGAAAGCAGAGGGATGAGGAAGTCGTTCTTCTGGCTCGGGAAGGTGCTCCAATCGTTCGTGTCCAGGCAGATGAACCGGCAGTTCGCGTAGTCGAAATTATACCGCACCAGAACGCCACTGGGGTTATCCGGGTTTAGGTCGCCTGGGTAGTCGAAAAAGTCCTCAAAGTACTTCAGGCCGGCTGCGCTGTCTCCGCGCTCATGGTTGCCCAGGGCTGCGAAAAGGGGATATTCGGCGACAAGCCGCGTGCTCGGCAGGAAGAAATGCTGTCTCCAGTGCTCTGCCGTCACCGCGCCGCCCGCCTGGTTTTCGGGGTAGTCGCCTACGTGGAGCAGGAACGCCGCCTCAGGGACCTTCGACAGGATGCCCCTGGCTACTTGCGCCGTGTACTCGTTGAAGCCGTTGTCGTTGTGACCCGGCATGTGCCTGGGGTCCCCGTTGGGGCCGCCAGGGCAGCTTCTGCTGTCGCCATACACGATGAAGCTGAAAGACGAGGGCGACGCCTCCAAGGCGCGGAATCTGCACACGGGGCTGGCTTTGGACGAGCCGCCGACCGTGCATGTGACGTAGTACTGATAGGTTGTGGCCGCAACGAGCCCTGTCAACCTCTTTTCGAAAACCTTGCCCTCGATGCTGTGATCGCGAACGTCGTTCGGCTCTTGCAGTTGGACTTCGTTGAAGGTCAGCTCCGACTCCTTCTTGTAATACACTCGCGGGGCGCCATGGCTGGGGGTGTCAGAAACCCACCACCCGATCGTGACGCCCCACGACGCCTCCTGCGACCATGTCAGGTTCGTTAGCCATGGGCCCGCCTTGAAGTCGTAGACAGCAGGTCCCCACCCCCTGCATAGCTTCCTCGAGGCTTCCACGTCCGCCCGCGGGCCAACCTCCTGATCGTCAGCGTATCCGTCGCCGTCGCTATCCGGGGCTTTGGGGCTGCTCCCGTGCCAGAACTCCTGGAGTGCGGTGAGGTTGTCGCTGTCGCCGAAAATGCTGTTGTCGCCCTGGTCCAGGTTCCCGAAGAAGTGGGTCTCCCAGGCATCGGGCAGGTTGTCGCCGTCTATGTTGTCGTAGAAGGTGAAATGGAAACCTATATCTATCCTACCGACATCCCGCTCCGCATATACGGACGTGCTGTACGGGTGAGGGCCCTCAAGCGGGTCGGGAGCCCAGCGTGAGCCAGCGTTAACAGGGGAATTAGTAACCGGCCAGCCTCCATCCTGCTTTAGCTTGTAGTGGAGCTGCCAGCCGCTCTCTATCCCGGCGTCGTAGGGCGATTGGGCAAGTACCTGCGAACCGGGGCCCGGCGATCCGCCTGTGATGGGCACTCCATTTTCCCAGAAACCGTTATAGTAATTCACGACCTCGCCGGAAGAGGCGTTTATCAGGATACCCTGGCTGCTGTTCTTCGTGAAGAGGGAGTCCCTGATGGTGAACTTTTGCCCTGCGTCGGCACCGACTTCCAGACCGGTCTGGTTCCTGTCGAAGGTGCAGTTGGCAAGTTCGCCGTTTCCCCATGCGTACACCCCTCGGACGTTTTCGTGGATCAAATTGTTGAGGAGGGTGTTGCCGCTATACAGGCCGGCATGAATCCCCATGTAGCTCAAAGAGAAGATGTTGTCTCGGATAGGCTGGCTCAGGTGCCGACCCAGGTTGATCAGGATCCCCCAACCCATCCACATAGTCCTCGTAAACTGGATGCTCGTGTCCTCGCTGGCAGAGGAGTCGATGAGAATGAACGGGTTGACGCCCGTGACGCCAAACCTCGGCGACTCGATGTTCATGGAAAGGGATTTGCTGTTGGTGAAGAGGTTGAGTCCTCCGGCGCTTGGGTTTCCAATCGAGACGAACTTCCCTCCCCCGTTAACGTCCCCCGTAACCATGATGTACTTGTTGCCACAGACTCCCACAACGACGCCCGGGAGGATAGTCAAGCAGTTCCCCGACCCCGAAATCGTGCAGTTGTCTGACACGTAGCAGTCAACTCTGTTGTGGTGATAGCCGATGCACACCGGACCGGTGTCTATCGAATAAGGCTGTCCCTGACCGTCGTAGCAAATCTTGCTCCACGTGACGGCCCCCGAGAGTGTGCCATAGACGACGACCGGTGCCCGAATCGCAAAAACCTCGCCGTCAAGCCGGGGCTCTTCATTCGCATAACGGCTTCCCGCATTTTTTAGGTTTTCAGCTCCATAGGAGCTCAGGAAGTAGCCCCCGACAGCCGGGCCATGATCATAGGGGTCGTTGTCGAGCCCTTGGTTGTCGTGGCCTGGCGGTCCTACAATCCATGTGTGCACATTAAAGAACCTGTTGTGATGAATGTCGGCAGAGCTATTGTAAGTGTAGATCCCGGTGCCGTTGGGCGAATTTGAGAAAAGGCCGTCTTTGACTACAAGGACTGATGAGCCCCCATCGAGGATGCCGCCGGCCATATTGTCAATGGTATTGTTGCTGAAAACGCCGGTACCGATCCCGTTGGTGTAAATAGCGTAGGTGCACGATGCCATCAGGTTGTTGTGCACAGTGGCCGAGCAGTATTGTATCTGCATGGCATAGTTCATGTCGTTAAAGATGTTGTGTTCGACGCGACTGCCTTCGCTGAAGGTTTGCCGAAGGTCGATGCCAATGTTGCCATGGCCGAACCTGCAATACTGGACGATGGACGCAGAGGATGACCCGCTCTGAATCTCGAGACGGTCCCAGCGACCTGAGGGTGCTCCAGGAATCGTCTCACCGCAGTTGCTGTCGCTCGAATTACTGAATGTTACATAATTGTAGGGTTCGCCTTTGGCTATGACCTTTCCCCCGCTGACTATGCTAATCTTCTTCAAGGGGTCAAGCTTAACCGTCGTGCCGGGCAGGATTGTGAGGGTTCCCTCTATGTAAATGTTGCCGCTCACGCGGTAGGTATACCTTGGCTCCCATGTTCCTCCCGATATGGGCTCATAGATATTCTGGTAGTCCCAAACGACGGGATAGGCAGGGGCGGTGTCGTGGACGAAGTAAGAAAAGGGTAAGGACTCTACAAGATACACAGCACGCGTTGATCCGTTCTTAAGAATGCGCTTTTCGGCGAGGCTCTCCTTCGGAAAGGTGCCGGCGCGAGCAGAGTCTGCCACGCTGGAAATGCAGAAGGCATGGACCATGCGCTCAGGTTCTCCAGGCGCCCCCGGGCTCCGGCAAAACGAAATGCACCCACCGCGAGACACAGGAGAGAGAAGGTCCGTAGCCGCCGCGTTGATTTCCTCCCCTTCGACGGATACCTTCAGCCCCGATGCGGCCAGGTATTGGTCGAGGCTCATCTCGGTGTACAGATGCACTGTGGTTCCGCTCGCATCGAACTCTGCGGGAAGTCTCGGAGGCCCGGCGATGATGAGGTTCTGATGGAAGCCGCCCTTTTCGGCGACGTATTCGAGGTCGTAACCCTGACCGAAGGCGGAGGGGAATCGAACGACGGAAGCGGAGCCGGGGACGATGAAACCAGTCGCGTTTAGATTCAAGACGGCGAGATGGGCCTCGTTCGTTCCGTCTGAAATCATTAGATAGGCCGCACGGAGGAGAAGTTCGTGACCCTCAACGACGTATCGAAGCCCGGAACCAATACTCTTCCCGACGGACAGCCAATACCCGCACCGATCAATCACAAACCCATCCGGCACTTCGCGCCATTCCGCGACGCAAGGAACGAAATTGCCACTGGCATCCCGATAGCAGAGACCGGAACCTTTCTCGTGGATGTACGATTTGACGGTTTCGACCGTCGCGCTGCTGTCGGGATGAGTCGTCTCGACCTCTTTCGCAATTTCCCAGACGCGGGTGTGGTCATCCCTCTGCTCGATAAGCTCGACGGGCTCGTGCTGTGCAATGACGCGGGAAGAGACAATCGCTTCGCTCACCTCTTGATTAGAATCGCTCGCCGTAAGTCTCCCCCCCCCCAGAGAGTTGCAGGATGAGAAGTGCGGTCGCGCCGAGAAGCATGGAGACACAGATTGCCGCCCTCCTGACTTTTCCCCTTTTCATTTATGCACCCCCTTTACTTCACGGGTTACTGCAAGACCATTTCAGCACACGTCAACGTTGGTACTAATGCGCTCGCCTCAGCCGAAAGTCAAGAAGTCTTTTTCGCAATACGAATTTCCCCTACGACCCGCGTCCCTCGCGAGCCCCCAAACATCCCCTCGTTTTGTGCCAACGGGAAGCCAACCCGGGGGTAATCGCTGCCCTGGAAAATATTTGTTGAGGAACCGACGGTACTGATGCTATAAGAATTAGGCGAGTGATTAAACTGTGTACATGAGGGTCACTCAGGGTGAGACTATCCAGCCCGGTGTGTCGGCGGGCAAATAAAACCGGGCTTTGTGGCGGGTAAAAACATCGTGAGCGAAAAGGAAACCACCGCGCAAATGACATCGCCTCGGCCCACTCTCCGAAAGAAAAGGGTTGCTTTCCCGGAGAAGATGCGGACTGAGCCGATAGATATTTTCGATGCGTGGTGCAAGAACTGCGGCCTTTGCGTCACCTTCTGTCCTGCCGAAGTATTTGCCTCGCTGGACACGGGGAAAGTCCTTGTGAAATTCCCGGAGAAATGCAAGCAGTGCGGCATCTGCGCCAACTTGTGTCCGGACATGGCGATTCTCCTCCTCCCGAAAGCAAAAGGGGGGCAATGAGGTGAGCCAGAAACGCAAAAGAGTATTCGTCCAGGGCAACGAAGCCATCGCCCTGGGCGCCCTTGCCGCCGGAGTGAAGTTTTTCGCGGGCTATCCCATAACACCCTCCACCGAAATCGCCGAAATGCTTTCCGAAGAGCTGCCGAAGGTCGGCGGGAAGTTCATTCAAATGGAAGATGAGATTGCCAGCATGGCGGCCATTATCGGGGCTTCCATGGCAGGGCTGAAATCCATGACCGCGACCTCCGGCCCGGGGTTCTCCTTGATGCAGGAGAACATCGGTTTGGCGTCCATGCTGGAGGTGCCGTGCGTGGTTGTGGACGTGCAGAGGGGCGGGCCGAGCACAGGTCTGCCGACGAGGACCCACTCCGCCGACATGATGCAGGCGAAGTGGGGTTCTCACGGAGATTATCCTATCATCGGTGTCGTGGCGTCTTCCGTTAAGGAGTGCTTCGATTTGACCATAAAGACGGTCAACCTTTCGGAGCAATACCGCGTTCCGGCGGTCTTTCTCACGGAAGAATCCATCGGGCACATGCGCGAGGACATCGAGCTTCCTTCTCCCGATGAAATGGTCACGGTGGATAGGCCGGCCCCGACCGTCGGCCCGGAAGATTACATGCCCTACGACGACAGCTTTGGCGACGTCCCGCCTTTTGTGAAATTCGGGGTGGGGTACCGGTATCACGTGACTGGCCTTACCCACGACGAGTCCGGATTTCCCACCTCGAGACCCGACGAAATCGAGAGGCTAATACTCCGCTTTCAGCGAAAGCTGACGGAGGACAAGCCGGGCCTGAGAGAAGTCGAAAGCTATTTGGTGGAGGATGCCGAGGTTTTGTTCTTCGCGTACGGGTCCAGCGCCAGGGCCGCCAAGGGGGCGGTGAACCTCGCCAGGAAGGAAGGCATCAAGGCAGGGCTGCTCAGGCCCATTGTCATCTGGCCCTTCCCCAGGAGCGTCGTCGCCAGGGCAGCGCGAATAGCCAGGCATATCATTGTTCCCGAGCTGAACCTGGGGCAAATCATCGGCGAGGTCGAGCGGGCCGCACAGGGAGCAGCGGCGGTTCACGGAATGTCGAAAGTCAGCAGCGAGCTGTTTTCGCCGGGCGAGCTGTTGGAAGAGGTGAGGCGCCTGATGAAGAACGGCCTCTGGAAAACGATAATTGCGTCGGCCGCAAAGTAAGAGCTTGGGTCGCGTCCATCGTTGGGCATAGTGCTGCCAGCGATGCCGGTCGGCCCCTTTCAAAGGAAAAGATTTCCAGCGGAATCCAAATGTCGGTCGAGTTGCAGGACAAGTTAGCGCCCGTCAGGGACTACCTTCGGAAAGACAAGAAGTTTCCGACGGTGTGGTGTGCGGGCTGCGGGATCGGAATCGTCCAGTCGGCGCTTCTAACGACGATTTACGAGCTTCAGATACCGCGAGACAGAGTTGTCTTTGTTTCCGGCATCGGCTGCACGGGCAGAATACCGACTTACGTTGACTTCAACACGATCCACGTTACGCATGGTCGGGCACTGCCATGCGCTACAGGGCTGAAAATTGCCAACCCCGACTTTGTCGTGTTCGCCATTATGGGAGACGGCGACGCTGCGGCAATCGGCGGAAACCACCTGATTCACACTTGCCGAAGAAACATTGACGTCAACGCCATTATCGTCAATAACAGCATCTACGGGATGACGGGGGGGCAGTATTCCCCCACTACTCCCCTGGAGGCCTTCGCCTCGACGGCCCCGTACGGATGCCAGGAACCTCCTTTCGACCTGTGTAAGTTGTGCATAGGGTCTGGCGGAACGTTTGTCGCCAGAAGCACCGTCTATCACTTTGGGATGATGACAAACCTTCTCAAGAAGGCGGTCGAGCACAAAGGCTTTTCGGTCGTGGAAGTGACCTCCAACTGCCCGACCTGCTTCGGGCGCCGAAACAAGATGGGATCGCCTGTCAAAATGATGCAGTTGTTGAAGGACAACGCCGTCCGGTTGAAGAACTGGGAGGAGATGCCGCCCGAAGAGCGAACCGGGAAATTCCCCGTCGGCATCTTCGAAGAATCTCAGAGAGAGGAATACACAGCGAGGTATCAGAAGGAGGTCATTGACAAGGTCGGGTCTTTCCCTGGCGCCGCCCCTGAGGAGGCCCAGGAAGTTGTCCCGGGTGAAGAAACCCCGGCAGAACTCCACGGAACCGTTGCGGTCAGGCTCAGCGGCTCGGGCGGGCAAGGCCTTATTCTGGCCGGGGTGATTTACGGGAAGGCCGCCTCCATCTACGACGAGAGAAACGCCGTCCAAACGCAGAGCTACGGCCCCGAGGCCCGGGGAGGAGCCAGCAAGTCCGACATTGTGCTAAGCGACGAACCGATTGATTATCCTCTCGCGGAGAAACTCGACGTCTTGCTCTCCCTCAATCAGGAGTCGTGCGACAAGTTTTTCCCCGACCTGAAGGAGGACGGGGTGCTCATCGTTGACTCCCTCTACGTCAAGAACATCCCCACTCCGAAAGCATACTCGATACCCTTCACCGAAATAGCCAAAAACGTCGTCGGGCGCATCGTGGTCGCCAACGTCGTGGCCCTGGGCGCGGTGTGCGAGCTGGCGCCTTACGTGTCCCGGCGAGCGTTTGAAGAGGCTCTTCGAGACAGCGTCCCAAAGGGGACGGAACAGATTAACCTTCACGCTTTCGAGGAAGGTGTCAGGGCTGCCAGAGAACTCAAGGGCCAGCGGCAGGGACAGTAGGCGGGGCTCCTGTCGGTGCCTCAGAGGAGAAACAATAGAAGAAGTCCGGCAAACAGCCGCCTGTCAGGCGGGGCGCCAGGAGAAGTCCGAAGAATCATTTTTGAGGAAGGAGGGTTAGGATATGTCGCAGCCAAAGTATGTCGGAAAGATGGAGTGGCCGGTATCGGTGCAGCTCAACAAAGGGCTTGAAGGGGCTATCACAAACGAAACGGAAATCGGGTACGTGGACGGAGAAAAGGGGTGGCTGGTCTATCGCGGGTATAACATCTTCGATCTTGCGGACCACTCCACGTACGAGGAAACCGCATACCTTCTCCTCTTTGGGAAGCTGCCAACGCGGCAACAGCTCGACGAGTTCAAGCAGAAGCTCGTGAGTTACCGCCGCGTTCCCGGGAAGGTCATTGATGTCCTCAAGACCACCTGCAAAAACGCGCACCCCATGTCCGCCTTGAGGACGGGGGTGTCGGTGCTGGGCAATCTCGATCCGGACGCCGACAAGGGGACACTCGAGAGCGAGACCGAAGTCTCCATCAAGCTCATCACTCAAATGGCGACGATAGCCGCGGCCGTGGCAAGAATCCGGAAAGGCCTGAAGCCAATTGACCCGGACGCCAGCCTCGACCATACCGCCAACTACATGTTGATGACCACCGGCGAAAAACCGGATGCTTTCACGGAAAAGGTCATGGACATTGCGATGATCCTCCACGCGGACCACGGGATGAACAACTCCACGTTCACCACCATGTGCATCCACTCCACGCTCTCGGATATGTACTCTGCCATAGTCGGCGGCATCGGCAGCCTCAAAGGACCGCTCCACGGGGGAGCAAATGAACAGTGTCTGGCGGAACTCCTCAAGATTAAGGACGAAGAGGATGCCGTCCGCTACGTCAAGGAGTGCATCGCCCAGAAGAAGAAAATCATGGGATTCGGACACCGCGTGTACAAAGCCTATGACCCCCGAGCCAGAATACTCGGCAAGTTCTCCCAGGAGATAACCGAGAAGATGGGTATGGGACACCTCTACCGCATCGCCAAGAAGGTCGAAGACGAAGTCATAGCCGCTTACGGAGAGAAAGGGATATTCCCGAACGTGGATTACTACTCCGGCACGGTGTATTATGCTTTCGGAATAGAGCCAGCGATGTTCACTCCCATTTTCGCCGTCAGCCGGATTGCCGGGTGGTGCGCTCGGGTCCTCGAATACATCACAATCAACCGGATTTTCCGTCCGCGGGCGATGTACGTCGGACCGCGCGACCTGCAGTACGTCCCCATTGACCAGAGGGGCTAATGCCGAGGCGCGTTCGGCGTCCGGCGGAGGAGGAAGGCTTTCGCAGCGCTGAGCCTCGCGGGGGAAGGGCCCGAACCGGCAGTGAGCGCGCCCTGTGCCCTCTGATTGCGGGCTCTTGGCCCATGAAACCTCGTCGAGCAAACCGGGGGGCGCGGATCGGCAGCTCGACCCGCGCCCTCAGACCGCACATTGGGGCTGTCAAGCGGGAAAAGAGGTGAGTCATGAAAATCAAATACCTCGGTCATTCAGCATTTCTTCTCACGTCGCAGAAGGGAACGAAAGTGGTCCTCGACCCGTTCCAGGCGGGGGCATACGGCGGGGCTGTCGGCTATCCCGCCATCAACGAGACTGCCGATGCTGTCCTTTTGAGCCACGACCACCCGGACCATTCCTACGCCAAGGCCGTGAAGGGAAATCCGCGGGTGATTTCGTCGGCAGGCGCAAGCTCCATTCGGGATGTGAAGGTCAACGGCGTCCACACCTATCACGATGAGTCCCGCGGCTCCGAGAGGGGCAAGAATGCCGTCTTCACAGTCGAGATAGACGGTCTGAAGGTCACCCACCTGGGCGACCTCGGCCATCCTCTCTCCGACAAGGAGGCGAGCTTCATCGGCAAACCGGATATTCTCCTAATCCCGGTCGGCGGGTTCTATACCATTGATGCTGAGACCGCCACAGAGGTCGCCGACAACTTTGAGCCGCGGGTCGTCATCCCGATGCACTACAAAACCGAATGCTGCGGCTTTCCAATTGCTCCTGTTGACGACTTCCTCGCGGGAAAGGAAAACGTCAAAAAAGTCGGCCAGGAGGTCGAGGTCACGAAGGACAAGCTCCCCCCGGAGACCGAAATCTGGGTGATGCAGCACCCGACATCCTGAGCCGGATAGGAATCTGGGCGGAGAATTCCCAGCGATATTCCCCTGTGTTGCGAGCGAGGGAGAGGCGGCGAATCACGGCCGGCCTCTACGGTGTGGTACTTCCCAACTGCTCATCTCCCGGCGGACAGCTTGAATATCCACGCCCCAAAGGACCTGTTCGCACGTGGGGATGTCAGGATGACAAACGGTTCCGGGCCGGCGGCTCCAATGGAGCCTCTCGCGAGTGCTTCAAGAGACAAGGAACGGGGCCTTCCGCCGCAGGAGTCGCGTCGCGAGTGGTCCCGCGGCAAGCATGGTAATCCATAGGTGGTTGTCACAGATTCAAGGAGGAGTAAGTTATGTGGGGAAGGGGAAAAGTCAGACAAAGTAAGCCCTTGTCTCTTGTGATGATGATCGTCGGAATAGTCTTCATGGGAATCGGGGTGTTCGTGCTGATTCCCGGACCTGTCGCCTTCGGGATACTGTGGACGCTCTTGTCGGCTGGCCTGACGGCATATAATGCGGTCAACGTTTTTTCCGAAAGAGGCGTTGCTCACGAAGTCGTGGATTTCCAGACAAGTATGGGACCTGATGCCAAAGAACCAGACGTGGAGAGCAGATTGAAGAAGCTGGAATCCCTCAAGCGGCAGGGACTGGTGACCGACGAGGAATACAAACAGCAACGGGAAAGAATGCTCGCCGAGATGTAGGAACCACCCGGGAATCGCAGCCTGGCTTCAGCCATAGTGCTGCACAAGAATGCGTCAGCACCCCCGTGCATGGTGGCCTCCCCCTTCCGGAAGCCTGCCGCCTCACTTTCCAATGCATCGAAAACAATCCTGCCCTGACCATCGGCACCTTCATTTTGCCGGCAAGCGGTTAATGTTCTGGGAGGGCGCGCCTACATTTGAGTGGTTGACTGTGGGAGTGGGCGTGGAGTCCCGCCTTCGGCGGCATCAGCTGCAACGCCGCCCTTCGTGGTGAAGATCAAGGTGCAGGGAAATTTTCCAGAAGGTAGGACTTCATTCTGTGTCGCCCTCTGCGCGGGCTTGATTAAATTCGGGCCTCTGGTTCCACGGGTTGCCACCCGTGGCTATTGTGTTTCATCCCCTGCGGGGATTGACAGGATTTCGCGTGGCTTGTCGTTCGTCTCGCCCGCATAGGACGCGACCCTCTCTTTGCAGGGGTATGGGGCTGGCCTCTTACGGTCAGCCCCCACAGGGGGCGACACATTCAATTGAGGTAGGCTCCACGTCCCTGTAGCGCGGCCCAGCAGGGCACGGCTGGCCAAGACGCCAGCGGTACGAGGCCCCACCTCCCAATCAGGCGTAGCCACACCCTTCTGGAATTCTCTGTTGAACTTCGTCCAGTGCAAGGCTATCCTTACCGAGGAACTACCCTCACGACAAGTCCTGCGCCGAGGCTAAAGCGAGGGCGACAGGATGGGAGTCTGGCATAAGAGGTCTCGGGCAAAACGAGAAAGGCGCCGGGCCTCCAAGAGACGGGGCCTTCGTTCCCACCGGCGAGAAAGCTCGGCAAGCCGCGCAAGGCGCGCAAAGCACGTAGAGGACCAAAGAATGAGCCAGGAGAGTGTGGGAGTGATTCTCCCCCAAGAGGAGACAAAAACTCAAACCCCACCCGTCGAAAGCGGCAGGGAATACGAGCTAATCATCGTCGGGGCGGGACCTGCCGGCCTGACCGCCGGGGTGTACGCCGCCAGGAAAATGCTCAAAACCCTCCTTATCTCTAACGACATCGGCGGGCAGGTTCTTCTGACTTCCGAGGTCGAAAACTACATTGGGTTCTACTACATCGAGGGAATGGAGCTTGTCCAGAAATTCGAGGAGCAGATTCGCCGCCATCCCATTGACATAGACCTGGGGCAGACAGTCGTGAAAATCAAGCAGGACGCAGCCGGCTTCCGGGTGTTCGCGGAGGGAGGGAAGGTCTTCAAATCGGCGACGGTTATCATTGCCACCGGAAAGAGGTCTCGCCAGTTGAACGTCCCCGGAGAACGGGAGCTTGTCGGGAGAGGCGTGAGCTATTGCGCGACTTGCGATGCTCCACTCTTCTCAGGAAAAGACGTCGCGGTCATCGGAGGAGGCAATTCCGCTCTGACCGCCGTGAACGATTTGCTCAACATCGGTGCTGCGAGGATACACGTCGTCAACATCCGCGACTCCCTCCAGGCGGACCCGATCCTCATTGAAAAAACGAAGAATCCTCAAAAAGTACAGCTTCATCTTGCCCATGAGGTTGTCGAGATTGGCCGCGTCGAAGGGCGAGTCGGAAACATCACCACCCGCGACCGCCGAACCGCGAAAACGAAGATATTGGAAGTGGAGGGGGTGTTTATCGAGATCGGGCTTGTCCCCAACTCGGAGTGCGCGAAGGGACTGGTCAAGATGAACCAATGGGGCGAAGTCATAACCGACTGCTATGCGAGAACTACCACGCCGGGGGTCTTTGCGGCGGGCGATGTAACCACTGTTCCCGAAAAGCAAATCATCGTCGCGGCAGGTGATGGCTGCAAGGCAGCTCTTGCCGCCTACGCATACTTGCTTCACCGGTAGGAGACTTGCACGAGAAGAGAAAATGGCCATACTGAGCGATATAGTGAAAAAAGAGCTGCGAAAGAGGCTTGCCCGACTGAAAGAGCCGGTGAGGCTAATTGTCTTCACGCAAGAGTCTGAATGCCAGTTGTGTCAGTCCACGAGGGAGCTCGTCGAGGAGTTGGCGAGCGTCTCGAGTAAGCTTTTCTTTGAGGTGTACGATTTCGTTGAAGACAAGGAGAGGGTTCACCAGTACCGGATTGACAAAATTCCGGCGGTTGCCGTGGCGGGCGAGGTTGATTACGGGATTCGGTTCTTTGGAATCCCGTCGGGGTATGAGTTCGTCTCGCTCCTTGAGGCGATAACCGTCGTTTCCAACCGTGACGCGATGCTTTCCCCTGAGACGGCGGAAATTCTCAAGCCCCTCGATCGCCCCGTCCACATTCAGGTTTTCGTAACCCCGACGTGTCCCTATTGCCCGATGGCCGTCAAGATCGCCCACAGGTTCGCCGTCGCCAAAGAACAAATCCGGGCCGACATGATTGAGGTGGTCGAGTTCCCGCATGTCGCCGCCAAATGCGGGGTGGTATCAGTCCCGAAAACCGTCGTGACCGAGACTTTCTTCATCGAGGGAGCCCTGCCGGAGAAGCAATTCGCCGAGCAGGTCATGAAGGCAGTCCGCGGCGGGTAGGAGCGCAGCGAGCGGAGCTGGCTCGTCATCCACGCAGGCCTGCTCCCGATTGAGCTTGCCGACAAAGGGAGCGCCAAGAACCTTCAGGGCCGTAATTCTCGTCGCTGGAATAGCATCATGGGAGGTTTGCCGCAATGAAATGGTCATTTGAGGTCGCAAGGCTTTTTGGGATTCCCTTGAGAATTCACGTAACGTTCGTTCTCCTTTTGCTGTTTGTGGCGATGGCTGGAGGCAAACCGGGGGTGCCGGGAAGCGCTCTTTACGGAGTAATCACAGTTCTCTTCATTTTCGCGTGCGTGGTAGTGCACGAGCTTGCCCACAGCCTCGTGGCCATGCGATACGGGATCAAAGTGCGCGGGATTGTCCTTCTTCCAATGGGCGGCGTGTCGCAGATGGAGGAGATGCCGGAGGAGCCAAGCAAAGAAATCAAGGTATCCATCGTGGGACCGGTTACGAGTTTGCTGCTGGCGGCGATTTTCTACATCCTGGCTTCGGTGGCGGACCAGCCTACTTCGCTGAGGCACTTCTCCTTCGCCAGGCCGCACCTCCTGGCGAACTTATTCCGCATCAACCTGGTGCTCGGACTCTTCAACATCCTTCCCGCTTTCCCGATGGATGGAGGAAGGGTGCTGAGGGGGATTCTGGCGACTCGAATGAACCACATACGGGCCACGAAACTGGCTGTGGACATCGGCCAAGGGATTGCTATTCTGATGTTCTTTTACGGGGCTTTCTACAACCTCTGGGTTGCTCTTATCGCAGTCTTCATCTACTTAGGGGCGGAAGGCGAAGAGCACGTGACGATGATTCGCGCGGCATTGAGGAACGTTCCCGTGAGCCGAGCGATGCTGACGCGCGTCGAGACGGTCAGTCCGCAGGACTCATTGCGGAGCGTCGTCGAGAAAGCATGTCATACCCTCCAGGCCGATTTTCCGGTTGTGGAAGGCGACCGGGTGGTCGGGATTTTGCCCAAGGAGACGATTTTCCCGGCCATCCACGAGAGACCCGCTGAAACCCCCGTTTCGGAAATCATGAGACGGGAGTTCATGTCCGCTACAGTGGAGGACACGCTCGACCGTGTTTTCCAGAAGATGCAGGGACAGGGCGTCTCGTTAGTTCCCGTTGTGGAGGGTGATAGACTTTTAGGAATGATCAATCTGGAACAGATTGGCAAATATCATATGATGTGTGAGCTGGTGGGGAGGTGAACCGAAGCAATTTCCGCCTCCGGCTTGCGCTGAGAGACATTCGCACGGAAATAAAGGAGGAAGAATGCCGAAGAAGATTCTGTACGTTGTTCTGGATGGTCTGGGAGACCGGCCAATTCCGGACCTCGGAAATAAGACTCCGCTGGAAGCGGCGGAGACGCCGGGGCTGGACTCTCTCGCCGCGAAGGGCGTCTGCGGGATCGTCTATCCCGTCGGAAAGGGAATTTCACCGGAATCGGACATAGCGGTCATAAGCATTCTGGGCTATGACCCGCACAAGTATTACACCGGCCGCGGGCCTCTGGAGGCTCATGCCGTTGAGGTCGAGGTCAGGGACGGAGACCTGGCTCATCGGGCGAATTTCGCGACGGTCAACGAGAAGATGGAGATACTTGACCGGCGCGCGGGGCGAAACCTCACGACGGAAGAAGCCACCGCCTTGAGCCGGGAGATCAATAGCAACGTGAAGCTGACGACTCATCCGGCGACGTTCGCTTTCAAGAACACGATCGAGCACCGGGCCGTGCTCGTGATTCGCAGCAAAGAAAGACCGCTCTCCGGGCAGGTCGGCAATACTGACCCCGCTTACGGCAGGGAAGGGATGCTTGGCGTGGCGCTAAGGACGTACGACAAGAAGGTGCAGAAATGCGTTCCTCTGGAAGACGCGACGGACCCGGAAGGGGCAAGAATCGCCGCGGACCTCACGAACGAATTCACCGAGAAAAGCCACAAGGTGCTCAACGAATCCGCCGTCAACAAGAAGAGGATTGCCAAAGGAAGTCTTCCCGCGAACATGATCCTCAATCGAGACGCCGGTGATGGTCTGCCGAAATTCCCCTCCATGCAGGAGCGATATGGGATGAAATTCGGGTGCGTCGTGGAAATGCCCGTCGAGAGGGGAATCGCTCTTCTGACAGGAATGCAGCCGATTGAGATTCCGGTCTCGTCGGAGAGCCTCGAGGCGCGCTACACGACAGTCGTCTTCGAGGTACTGAAGAATCTTCCGAAATTCGACGGAATCTACGTGCACATCAAAGGTCCTGATGTCCCCGGACACGACGGCGATTACAGGCTCAAGAAAGAAATTATCGAGAAGATTGATCGTTTTTTCATCAAGCCCCTCGTAGCCGGAATTGATTCGCGACAGACGGTCATCATCGTCACGGCAGACCATTCGACGCCGTGCCTGATGAAGGTTCACTCGGACGACCCGGTCCCGATTCTCGTCAGCGGCGGACCGATTCAGGCGGGTTCGGTCAAGGAGTTTTCGGAAAAGGCCTGCCCGAAAGGCGAACTGGGGGAGATGGTCGGCCAGGACATCATGCCGACAGTCGTCAACCGCTTGCGAAGCCAATAGGACGCCGCGTGGCTATGTGACAGCACAGTCATCGGCCCGGCCACCTGAACGCTCTGCGATCCATTCGGGGGCTGACGAAGCAGCGGGGATCGCGGGCGTAGTGCCGGTGCCCGCAGAAATCCATCCAGCCGGCCGCGACCGGCCATTCAAGCTCTCTTCCGCAGCGCTGCCACATCACCCTGCGAAGGCGAGGACCTCCGGAGGAAAGTACGTGTCAATCACGTCGTTGAAGACGTGGTTCTTCTGGTCGCCAAAGTACAAATGGAGGTTCACAGGGTTGCCGCAGCGCGACACCTTTAGCAGAAGCCTGTTCCAGCCTCGCTGAACCTGAACGTCCGCGCGGTATCCCGGCGGCCGAATTGGGAAGTGGTTGTGTCTCGCCAGGGCCAGTCTATCGTTGAGCCAGACCTTGACGCCATCGTTGCAGCTCACGAAGAGGCGAAGGTCTCTCTTGCGGGAACTGTAGAACCAGCCGAAGGCATAAACTGCCCCTTCCTTCTTGTGGCCGAAAAGCGGGTTGATGTTCATTGAAAACTCCGGGAATGAAGCCTTTTTGAACGTGACCTGGCCCCTGGGCTTCGTGTCCGCGAGGGCTTTTTCGGGCATGTAAACCCTCTCGTGGGCGCGCTTCCCTTTCTTCCCGTATGGGCCGGCCACGAGCCATCGTCGCTCGCCAGCTAAAGCAAATTGCACAGTCACGGGCTGCTGCCCCTTCGTGTTGATGCGCGCCGAAAGCGGATTGATCGGCAGTATCTGCACGCTCTTTTCATCCGCACGAAGAGTCAACTTCGTAGACGACGAGCCCGCCTTCTTCTTGATTGAGAAATCGAACCCGCTCGCTGGCTCAAACTGCCATCCCCACGGAGCCGCGACCTCCACATGCCCTTCAATTCCCTTTTCCGACGTGTTGGCGATAGTAAACTCTATTTCTGCGGGCTTGTCGTAATTGATCGTCGGAGAATCCTGGTAGCGGATTTTCAGTGTGGCGGCTCCGATCGGATGCTCTTCCGTGAATCTGTCGTGGTCGCTGAGGGTTACGGGTGACAGCTCGCCAAAATCGCCAGCCGCGGCGCGCCGCCCCTTGTGCTTGGTCGTGGTTATGCGCACGCCAGCATCGTTTTTTTCCAGAACCGCTTTTGCCAGAGCCAGGGATTGTTGGGCGAGGGTTTCGATCTCGGTTGGCGGCTCAAACCCGACGATCCCGCGCCCCGGGGCAATTTTCCCCTTGATTGGGGATTGCCACTTGACCGGGATGCCGTCCCGGCCGCCGATGATTCCAAGAATGGAGCCCGCGGTGCCAGCGTTGCAGTCGCTGTCCAGGCCGCAATTCACGGCCGCGAGGATTCCCTTCTCAAAGTCGCCGTCTCCGTAAAGCAAGCCCAGCGTCACTATGCCGAGGTTTTGAGGAGTGTCGCTGAAGTTGTCGGAACCGTGCTTGTCCAGAAGCCTTCGCCGGGCCTCTTCCCCGTATGCTTTCTCCCGATGCCACTGCATTACATCCCGAACTGCTTTGCTCACGCGGCATTCCGGCGGGATGACCGACAGTCCCAGCTCGAGTAGCTTCTGGACATCGGACACGAGGAACGCGGCGCTCTCGATGGCAGCCAGAAACACTTCGCCGTACACACCCTCGTCGGTGTGGTCAATGGTGGCGTCCTGGTAGGCGTATCGCACGGCAGTCTGCGGCGAACCCGGTGAAATCAGAGCCCAGATTTCCGACCGGATGGGCGACCGCATGCAGTCCTTGTACCAGTTGTTGAAACTGCCGCTGATCGGTGGGACAAGCCCCTTCTTGAGGTTGGCCGTCGCGAAGCGGTACTCGTCGAACCAGTAGATGATGTGGTCCAGCCACTCCTGCGCAAGCTCCTGTGAGGTGATGTTAACGCCCCGTTCGCGGAGAGCGTGGAGCCAGACGAGCTGAATGTCCAGGTCGTCATTTTCGATGGGCCTGTGCGGAATTGGACGATAAAAAGTCAGGCGGTGAGGTCCCCTTTTCCCTTCCAGAGGCCGGCCAAGCGTTCCTCCGATGCACTTGCCGAGCCAGCACGCATAGGCCTTGTCGAGGTATTCCTTTTCGCTGATGATGATCTCTTCCATAATCCTCCCCTCTTCTTAAAAATGTCCTGCACCTCGCTGGCCGCCCCGAACCAGCAGACTCTCCCCGTACCAAGAGTCGTGATATTGCATGTTTCCTCCTTTAATGTCAAGCCTCGCGTTTTCCTGGCGCGCGGCTGTGTTTTAGGGGCAGCCGCCCATATTTCGCCCCTTCAGGGCTTCAGGCCTTTTTTGCGATCACCACCCCAGGGCACCGCCCTGGGTGTCCCTTGTTTGGGTGAGCCCCGGCAGCGGCGGACCGTCCCTTTGCAGCGGACATGAGGTCGGCTCGTGCTCATTAGCCCCGATAGGGGCGACACTGTCCTTGCCTCGGGCGTAAGCCCGTGGATACACATGGACAGCAAAGCGAGGCAGACCCCGCGCAGCGGGCGCGACCATAGCTCACGGCCCTGTCACCAAGGCGCGGCTTTTAACCCCCGGCGGGGGCGACACTGTCCTTGCCTCGGGCGTAAGCCCGTGGATGCCCGGAAGACAAACAAACCCCCAGCTCCCGCAGGGAGCGCCACTTTCGATTGAGGCAATGTGCCGCCCCCTGCGCGGGCTTGATTCAATCCGGGCTTCTGGTTCCACGGGCTAACGCCCGTGGCTATCGAGTTTCATCCCGCCTACGGCGGGATTGAGGGATCCGACCCCGCTTGCCGCTTTTGTGGGAATGCGGGGCACGGGTCGGTCCAATTTCGCTGACTCATAGTTGCACCGGTTGGAGTTGGTCCGGGGGTGTTTCATCTCCCCGGGTTGTATCGCGGGCACCTGTCCTCGATGCCCCGCCCTCGGCGGGGGACGCCCTCGGGACCGCCCCGCTCAGACACAGCCCTTCCATGCCCGATACTCACAAAACTGAAAACGGGACGAAGAGGATTCACAGAGTCGTGTTTATCCCGTCCATCCTGTCCCGCAAAGATACGTAATTGGGGGTTACGAATGGGAGCACTTACGCTTTTCCCCATTTCGTCAGATTCTCGAAACTGGAGCGGGCGCTTTCGATGGGCGGGCCGGGGCATGTGTCCTGCTCGACGATGTACCATTCGGCGCCGGCTGCTTCTGCGGCTTCAAAGATGGTATCCCAATCGAGGATTCCGCGGCCGATTTCGGCGAATGAGCGTTTCTCGTCGTCGGCCATGTCTTTGAGGTGGATGAGGGGACATCGTCCCGCGTACCGCTTGATGTACTCCGCAGGGTCGAGACCTCCGTGCTTGATCCAGTAAGTGTCCGGTTCAAATTTCACGAAGTTCGCGTCGGTGGCGCCGAACAGGAGGTCGAGGGCGCACTCGTCGCCGAATTTCTGAAACTCAAAGCTGTGGTTGTGATAGCAGAAGGTCAGACCGCTGCGAGTGCATTTCTCCCCGATGGAGTTGAAGAGCTCGGCGATGGTGAGCCAGTCGGATTTGTCTTTCCGGCGGTCGGAGGGAATCCAGGGACAGACGATGTACCGATTTTGGAGCTCCAGGCTGAACTGGACGATTGCGTCGAGGTCCTTCTCCAGACGGTCAATGGGAACGTGCCCGCCAGCGGGGCGAAGGTTCAGGTCGGCAAGAAGAGATTTCAGCTCGGACGCTTTCCGTTGACCGTAGCCAGCGAACTCGACTCCGGTGTAGCCGAGCTCGGCGACTTTTCGAAGCGTTCCCGGCAGGTCTTTTTCCACATCCTGCCGGACGGTGTAGAGTTGGAGAGCTACCGGAACTTTCGGCATGGGATTCGCCCTTTCTTTGCAACGATTTTCAGGCGAGGGGCCGGAATCGCTCAGTTCCAGGGCAGGCGCCCTTGTAGCTCCAGGAACGGCGGCCGTACCACCGTTGGCGGCATGAGGCAAGCAAGACCGCCGCCGTCCCGCTCGGCATCGCTCTTCACGGCCGCGCCCGAGACTCAGACCGACAGAAGGTTAACACAGGCCTGGCGAACGCGGCAAGGAAGGACCGATTGAGCGTGCGGCTGTGTAAACGCGGCATGGGCGTCTTGCCCATGAACCACGGGTTCCGCCGAAGGCGGGATGCCACCGGCACACCCGTGCCGCTCCGCCCTGCGGAACACGGGGTTGCGCAGAGCCTGAGATGGCAGGGGCGCTCTGCATCCGCTCTCTGCCCCGCCGGGCACGGCAAGGTCCCGGCAATGCCCGGCAATGCAAATCCTGCGCGAGGTGAACCGTGATTTCATAGTTCCCGTTGACGCCCTTTTGGGAGTGGACCCGAACCACCCGTGACGATGCTCGAGCTGGGACAGAACCCACCTCACGGTGCGCTGGGGCATGCCGGCGAGTCTGCCGATTTCGGGGGCGCTCGTGAAGGCGACGCGTGTCTCGTAGTGGGACATCGCGCACAGAATGGCATAGACCTGCCACTCCCTCGGGGAAAGAACACCCCTCTTGAGCTGCTCCGTCGCTTCGTCGGGAACTTTACACCAGGTCGTCTTCACAGTTGGCCTCTAACCCTGCGTCCCTGGCGCCTTCGGCCCCGCCTACGGCGGGGTTTCACACGGGCGGAGCGCGCAGGCCCAGGCTTCCGCACTTCTGGCAGGAATATAGCATTTTAGTTACAGTTTGTCAAGACCGACCCAAAAAAAGCGACAATCCCCCCATGGCGGGACGAGAGCGGGGCTACGATTGCTTTTGCGCTCCGATGACTGCTTCGCCGAGGTCCTGCCAGCAAACCTCGACGTGCCGGAAGCCGGATGCTTGCAGCGCGGTGAGGTGAAACTGCATTGGCTGCCCGTCGTCCGTCCCTTCCCAGCACTCCGAGATGTCTCTCACGGACGCGATGTTCGGAGCGCCGAGCTCCTCTGCCAGCTTCTGCCAGAACCCCTCCCAATCGTCGGCTTTCGTTGCTCGGAACGCCGCCTGCTGCTTCTGCTCCAAAAGCTCGCGGTAACGAGCCCCGCCTACGGCCGGGTCGTCGCTTGCTACGTGGTCGGAGTTGAAAAACCATGCGCCGGGTTTAAGGACTTCGTATGTTCGTCGGAAGGTCTGCGCGAGATGCTCGGCGTTCAGCCAGTGAAGCGCCGTCGCGGAAACCACCAGGTCGAACGTTTCCCGATAATCCGCCCACCAGTCCCCGTCGCGGAGGTCAGCCCGCTTGAACTGAATTCGGTCGGTCGTCCCTTTTGCCATCTCCTGGCCGATTTTTAGAAGAATCGGGTCAAAGTCCACCGCCAAAATCCGGGCTTTCGGATAGCAACGACGGGCGAAGAACGATAGCGAGCCCGGGCCGCAGCCGAGGTCGAGAATCTGGACCTCATCCGAAGCGGGCATGCCGGCGAGCTTCATCATCAGGTCAAAGCGGTCCAGGCGACGCGGGAGGCCACGAGGCCGTTCCCGGGCCGGGCAAGCCGGACAAGGGGCGTGGGGCGGCAGGCGGCCCTATTGCTTCTCCTGCAGCCTGTAGTATGCGCGGGGTACTTCGGGAGACAAGAGCGGTGCTGTCGGGTCAATCCAGGTCGTTACGGTGTCGCCAGCAGAGGCGATATTCTCGGCTGCGAGTTCCCACACCAGCATGTCGGGGGATCGAAAAACGGAATAGGTCTTGCCTGCGAGAGTGCTCCATGTCAACGCGACGTCCCGGGTAAGGGGCTCCGCGGTGGGGGGCCAGATGTGAAACTCGTATGCGCCAATGTCCACCTTGAGGCCCTTTCCGCCGTACATGATTCTGTGCACTCCGATAGTGTTCGTCTCTGGCAATGTCACCACGTCGGACTTTTGAGTCCCAGTGTTAATGCAAGGCGACTTCGGGTCGAGCCTATGGTTGGCGCTTGACAAGCCAAAAGATTTGATATTTGAAATAGGCCGTGCAATACTTCCTATATTCTTGAGATGGAGCGAATGGATAGCCCATGACTCAGCCGCTTGAAAAGAAAGCTAAATTGGCGACGTGCCGCATCAGAAAGGCGAAAATCGCCGACGTCCCGAAAATAAGAGAAATCATAGGGCTGTATGCGAGCCAGGGTCTGATGCTCCCGCGGTCCCTCAACGACATCTACGAGTGCCTTCGGGATTATTGGGTCTGCGACAGGGAAGATGACATCCTCGGCTGCGCAGCCCTCCACATTGACTGGGAAGACCTCGCAGAAATCCGTTCCCTCGCCGTCTCCCAGAAATACCAGAGCCGCGGGGTAGGGAGGCGTTTGCTCAAGCGCTGCATTCGAGAGGCTAAGCAGCTCGGCATCGGGCGCATATTCGCTCTCACCTACGTGCCTGCTTTCTTCGAGAGAAACGGCTTCCAGCTCTATCCCAAAGAGAAGCTTCCCCGAAAAATCTGGTCCGAGTGCATCCGCTGCCACAAGTTCCCTGACTGCGACGAGTCAGCCGTCGCCCTCGATTTGTAATCCTCGCCAAGGGGCCCGAAAAAGCTTCGTGTGGAAGTCAACACAGCGGCTCACCAACAGCACACCCCGCGGTGCACGTCTCTTGCGGCAAGACCTTCGCGGGCGAGGCCTTGCCAGGTCACCTACGGCAGGAGAGGCAACCTGTTAAGCCTTTGCTCCATTCCGGTCATCGGCCAGTCAAGCCAGTCGAAGCGAGTGGCCCCGCACGCAGCAAAGGACGACTCTCTCAAAGGCCTTTCCGTGGTTTCGGCAAGCGAGCAGCCGCAAATTTGGGCTTGACACGAACAGAAGCTGGGCGCAAAGTACAACAGGGCGGTTTGGGAACAATTCGTGTCTCGGAGCAGACAGCGACGGAGCTTTCCAATGCAGGGGGACAAGAAGATGAATGGAATGGTTCGTTTTTCCAAGGAACGGGCGGAGGGTTTCGTTTGGTCTCGCGTCGGGCAGAAGGGGGGAACGAGGAGTTGTTGGGATGGTGCTCAGCGCGGGCGACTCTTCCTTTTGCGGGCCTTGCTCACCTTTTCATTCGTCCTTCTGAATTCTCATTACCTCGATTGTGCCGTCACCGATGACCAATCGGACCTGATTGTGCCTGCCGGGGAGACCTGCTTTCTGCACGGTGCCCGAACCTACTCCAATTCCGTCGAGATTTACGGGCGGCTTGTAGTCACGCCGTACGATGACACTTCCGGCACCGGGACATTGAAATTGGTCTCGCCGAACATCATCGTGCACGCGGGCGGGGAGATTGACGCGAATTATGCTGGATACCGCGCCGATGAGGGCCCGGGCGTTGGATTCAGTCCTGCCGGCACAGCAGGCAGCGGCGCCGGACACGGCGGTCCAGGCGGAAAAGGGTACGGGCTGGGCCCCAGAGGCGGTCTTCCGTACGATTACGCATCAGGGGAAATCCGCATGGGCTCCGGCGGACTGAGCACCGAAACCGCAGCCGGCGGGCGAGGGGGCGGCAGCATTTACCTCAGAGGCACGCAGTCCATAACAGTATCCGGACTTCTCACGACGGACGGCCAGGATGGCGAAGGTGACTCAACCGCCTACGCGGCTGGGGGCGGAAGCGGAGGAGGCATTCTCATTGACGGCAGCGGTGCTGTCGTCGTGATTGATGGCGTCGTTTCGGCAAATGGCGGGAACGGCGGTAGCGGCAAGTACGGTGGCGGTGGGGGAAGTACCGGGAAAATCAAAGCCTTCACCGGTCCCGGAAGCGACGTCTCCGGGGCGGTGTTCGAGAGTTCGGAGGGCTCGGCTGGATCCAGCCAGGAGATGGACTACCCACCGGAGGACGGCAGTTTTTCATCCATTTATTTTCCTCAGAGGGTTACGTCGTACACTCCACCCTCCGTCGAGATCGTCGAACCGGTCGCAGCGCAAGGCGGTGCTGTGGAGGTACGATTCCTCCTGACGGACGCCGAGTATGACGTGTGCACTCTCTGTGTTGAGTACAGTGTTGACGGAGGAGTTTCATTCAAACAAGCGACGCTCGCTCCACTGTGGTACGAAGCCATAAAGAACCAGCTTCCCATTTACGGCACGGAGGAAGTTCGCGGTTCGCCTTCCGGCGCCTGGGAAAACCACGTCCTTTGGGATAGCCTCAAAGATGTTGGTGTGGCTCGGGTGGAGAACGCGCGGATTCGGATAACGCCAGACGACGGTTTCGGGCAGCCCGGCACTCCCGACACGAGTGAGCCATTCGGCGTTGACAACCGTTTTGTAACGCCCGGCCTGCCTGTCGTCAAGTACCGGGGGCCAGAGTTCATTGCAATCTCTTTGGACCGCGGGGGCATCTATCCCCCCGCAGAGTTCGCCATCTTCAACGCGACGGAGGATAGATACGTTGATGTGCACGGATTCAGCGTCTCGCTTACGCCGGTCTGGCAAACTGAACAGGAATGGGGTGTAGTCGAGGTCAAGGGTTTATCGCCCGGTGCAACCTACCGTTTTCAGGTGACAGCGAGAGATGCGCAGGTCGGACTTGAAACCGGGTTCGGCCCCGGTCTTTCTGCCGCGACCACGCCACTGGGAGCTTTCGCCGAGGAGAAGGGGGCTCACGTCATCTACCGTCTTGTCCTGGACAAGGTGGTTTATAAGTTTGCTGAGCCGGTCAACATCCAATACATTATTACCAACACCGGCGCCACCCCTCTTGAATTCGACTTCTGGGACAGTTGCCAGTTCTTTTTCAAGGTTTACGAGGGGGACACGCTAATCTACGACCCGCCCCGGTTCTGTCTGGCAATCCTCACCGGCATCGGCGTCAAGCCAGGCAAGTCATTCGTCCATTCCGAGACCTGGAATCAGACGAAATATGTCGCTGACCGCGAAGGCGAATCCGTTTGGCCCGGCCACTATAAGATGGTCGGGGGTTTAATTGGGTATGGTGCCACCCTTACGGTGGAATTCGATGTCGTCTCGCCGCTGGGAAAAAGAATCGCAGGAGGCCTGCCCGGCGACACAACCCTCAGGAGGGAAGAAAGCCCATTCAATGTCTCAGATGACCTGTTTGTTCCAGAAGGAGTGACGCTCACGATTCAGCCCGGAGTGGAACTCCGGTTCGATTCGGCATACGGTCTCCACCATTCGGGCGCGGGGCTGAACGTCCAGGGGACGCTCTTTGCCAGGGGGACACCGGAAGAAAAAATCATTTTTCGCTCCGCAGCGACAACTCCTTCGTCGGCGGACTGGAGAGGAATCACGATCACACTACCCGCCAAGGAGCCTCAGTACGACTCTCTTCTCGGCAAATACGTTGACGGGTGCGTTCTGGAACACTGCATAATCGAACATGCGAGCGTGCCCCTGACAATGATTGGTGTGTCCCCTGCTGTAATCAATTGCATCATCCACAACAACGGCGATCCAAAAGCCCCCTCGCAGTTTATTTCTGGCATGGGGTCGCAGGCGACCTTCCTGAGCAGCACCATTGTGAGAAACTTCGGGTTCATATCCGGCGATTTCGACTTTGCCAACTCCATTGTCTGGCACAACCAGGACCTCCTGATGGAGGGCGTGTCGGCGCATCACTGCGACATTGAGGGAGGGTATCCGGGGGAGGGAAACATTGACGGCGACCCGCTTTTCATTGGACTGGGTTATGGGGACTATCATTTGAACCTCGAATCTCCCTGCATTGACGCGGGGACGGCCGATGTGCAGGGACTTCCCGACGAGGACATGGACGGCGACCCTCGGATTTCCGGCACGAGGATTGACATTGGAGCGGACGAATTCGCCGATAGCGATGCAGACAGCGACGGACTTCCTGACAGTTGGGAGATGCTTTATTTCGGGTCTCTTTCCTTTGGTCTCGATGACGACCCGGATTCCGACGGCCTGACGACGGCTGATGAGCTGAGTTACGGAACCCACCCAGCGAGGGCGGATACCGATTCTGATGGCGTGCCCGACGGCAGGGAGTTCGCCGCCGGGACGGACCCCTGTAATGCGACTTCTTTCATGAAGGTCACCGGCGTTTATTCGGGGGATTTCGGTATTCGGCTACGGTGGAGTTGCCTCCCGGGCAGGCGGTATCTGGTGCACTTCAGTGAGGACATGGTCACCTGGTCTCCTCTGAGTCCGGAGCTGACGGCGTCCGGAACGGCGCTTTTGTTCACGGACAATCATGACTCGCCGCCCCGGCGGCGCTTCTACAGGGTCGAAGTTCTGCCGTGACACCCGCACGGGGGCGTGGGGCAACAGAAAGAATTTGTCCCGGAAAGCGTTTCTTACGACGTGCAACGTGCTCTTCCCCCGAGCGATGAACAGGGTCGGGGGCGCATCGCAGCGTCGGTGTTAATGGCAGATGACACAGAAGCAAAATCGAAGTATAATCGCGCCACAGAAACAGGAGGGGCACGCGGCTCGATAGACGAAAGGCCGGGGTGTTCGGCTTCGGGATTTCGACCGGTAGGTCGAGCAGCGGGTCTCACCTCGCAGTGAAGGTAACAGGCAGTGCTGTGGAACATCATCATACCGTTACTCAGGGCTGGGTTGAAGCTCTTCTTCGAGAAAATCCTGGTGATTGAGCGGGGGAGGATTCCTCTTAAAGGCCCCATCATCATTACCAGCAACCATCCCAGCTCCATGATGGACGTGATGATTGTCGGGACGATGATTCCCCGCCGGGTGCACTTCCTGGCGATGGGGGCGCTGTTCAACAATCGTTTTCTTGCGTGGCTCCTTCGCGCTTTCGGCGCCATTCCCATCTACCGCGCGAAAGACGACCCTCGGACGAGCCGCCAGAATCTCCGCGTGTTTTCCGTCTGCCGGCATATGCTGCGAAAAGGGGAGGCCATCGCGCTTTTCCCCGAGGGCACAACCCACGCCGAGCAAAGGCTCAAGCACCTCCAGAGAGGCGTCGCCCGCATCGCCCTCGGCGCAGAAGCAGAGAACGATTTTCGGCTCAACGTCAGAGTCTTCCCGGTCGGGCTTAACTATGCCGACCCGGCTCTTTTCCGAAGCAGGGTGCTGGTCATCGTCGGGCGACCTATGACCATGGAGAAATACCAGCGCGAGTACATGCGCGACCCCCGCTCGGCTGAAAGAGCCATGACACTCGATTTGCAGGGCGCTCTCCGAAAGCACATCGTTGACATCCGTCGCCTTCACCTTCAGACGATAGTCGCCGACATCGAAACGATATACAAGAGCGAGCTCGTCACAAGCCTCGGGACGCGTCTGAGAAAGTTCCCGCCGCCGATGAAGGAGTTTGTCATTCGCAAGGGAATTGTCCGCTGCATTGATTTCTACGATAGGACTAACCCCGCCCTCGTCCGCCAGATGTGGCAGAGGATCTTGCGCTACAAGACAACCCTCGCCCACCTCGGAATCGAGCAGGTCATGGAAGGCCCCCAGGAGGTTTCGTTGCGAATGAACATCAAGTACATCATCATGAGCACCCTCGGCCTTCCCTTCGCGCTTTACGGTCTTGCCAATAACTACATCCCTTACAAGATTCCGGGGATCATGAGCAAGAAACTCAGCCGCAACCCGGTGGAGAGCTCCTCTATCAGGTTCGCATTTGCGGTCCTGGTTTTCCCCATCTTTTACTTCTTCCAGGTGATCATGTTCGGACTCCTTTTCGGGGCAATCGCCGCCATCCTCTACGCCGTCAGCCTGCCCCTTTCGGGTCTCTTCGCAATCAAATGCTTCCGCGCGACAGACCGATTGCGCCGCTACGTCTCCTTCCTCTCGCTTTCCGTCACCCGCCGGAAGTTAATCGCCAGCATCCTCAAGGAGAGAGCCGCCATCGTCAACGAAATTGAAAAGAGGAAGGAAGAGTACCTCCGAACGCGAACACCGCGGGAAGAAAAACTTTTGTCTGAACCGCTCGCCGGTCCCAGGCCATTGGCACGCGAAGCAGACCATCCCGGCGAGGAACCTTTGCCTGAATTCCCCGCCGTTGAGCACGAGCCCCACCTTCTCGAGCTCACAGAGGAAATCCCCGACGCCGTCTCTCTGTCGTAGAAAGGCGAGAAGCGGCTTACTTTACTCGTGCCCTCGCTTTCCGCACAGCGTCCACTGTGTCCCCCCCAGGGACAACGCCCCTCGTGGTGGCCCTTGCCGCGACACTTGAGCCAAAGCCGCGGCTGTGGTGAAGAGCGTCTGCAGTTCTGGTTCCACGGGCTTACGCCCGAGGCTACTCTCTTCCATCCCCTGCGGGGATTCTTCGTGTCGTCCCCTGCGCGGGTGCAGTTAGACTTGCGCTCCTCGTTCCTGTAGTGCCACCCAGCAGGGCCGGGCGGGACGAGATGCGGGCGGCACAAAGCCCCACCTCCCACTCACGCCGGCCGCACCTCCAAACCACACCCCATTGCCGGAAGTGGCTCAAATAATCTACAATATTGTCGAGTTCTGGGAAAGCTAAACAAAATTGAAGAGTGGACACTCTCTTTCGGGCGGCAGACCGCCTCACCTGAGTGCGGAAGCAATGAACCGCAGATGGACGCGGTCACATTCAGAGACGCCGTGAGACATCCTGGAAGGCAGGTTTGTTTTCGCCTTCTCCCCCCAGGGCTGAGGGGTTGCATTGAAGATGAGGAGCGTGACCGATGGTCAAGGTGCCGGATAGAGAAAAGCAGATGGATTTGCTGTACGAGGTTGCGAGGAGTCTGACCTCGTCGCTCGACCTCAAGACGACCCTGGAGTCCATTCTCGGTCTCCTGAGCAGGCTGATGAAGTTAGGTCGGGGCACAATCACGCTGGTTGACCCGGCGACCGAGACGCTTTCGATTGAAATGGCGCACGGTCTTTCGGAAGAGGCCAAGAGAAGGGGGATT
Organism: uncultured Verrucomicrobiota bacterium; assembly: GCA_964482435.1. Lineage (GTDB taxonomy): Bacteria > Auribacterota > JABMQX01 > JABMQX01 > JABMQX01 > CAYZXL01. Next base: position 58,422 of record CAYZXL010000007.1, on the reverse strand, counting down.
TACCGGATAGGAGAGGGGATCACGGGAAAGGTGGTGGCGACGGGCGAGCCGGAGGTTGTTCCGGACGTGAGCAGAGACCCCCGCTTTCTCGACCGAACAAAAGCTCGCGGCGACATAAGGAAAATGACGCTGTCGTTCCTCTGCGTTCCGATAAAGTTCGGGAACGAGATTCTTGGGGCATTGAGCGTGGACAAGCGCTTCCAGGAGAAGGCGGAATTCCACGAGGATATGCGTCTTCTGAACATTGTAGCTTCGATTGTCGCGCAGGCACTCCGCCTTCATGGCATGATGAAAAGCGATAAGGAAAGACTGCTGCGAGAGAATATTCGACTGCGGCACGAATTGAAGGATAGATACGATTACCGGAACATAGTGACGCGAAGCGGGCGGATGAGGGAAGTGCTCGAGGCGCTCGAGCAGGTTTCCAAAAGCAACACGACGGTGCTCATCCGTGGCGAAAGCGGAACGGGGAAGGAGCTGGTCGCGAACGCCATCCATTACAGCAGCCCGCGGGCGAGCAAGCCGTTTGTGGTGGTCAACTGCGCGGCTTTGCCGGGAGAGCTTCTCGAAAGCGAGCTGTTCGGGCATGAGAAAGGCGCTTTCACCGGCGCGATCCGGCGGAAGGAAGGGAGGTTTGAGTGGGCGGATGGTGGGACGCTTTTCCTCGACGAGGTTGGCGATTTTCCACTTTCGACGCAGGTGAAGCTTTTGCGGGTGATTCAGACGAGGGAATTTGAGCGGGTTGGCGGGAGAGAAACCATCCGCGTGAACGTGCGAATCATCGCCGCCACAAACAAGAACCTGGAGAAGGAGGTGGCCGAAGGTCGGTTTCGGGAAGACCTTTATTACCGCGTCAACGTCTTTCCGATTTTCCTTCCGCCGCTGAGAGAAAGAAAGGAGGACATTATTCTTCTGGCGGACCATTTCTTGAAGAAGTACGGGGAGGAGAACCTCAAGGACATCAAGCGGATTTCGACGCCGGCGATTGATATGCTGATGAGCTACCACTGGCCGGGAAACGTGCGGGAGCTTGAGAACTGCATCGAGCGGGCGGTTCTTGTATGCGACGAGGGAGTCATCCGCGCGCAGCACCTGCCGCCATCGCTCCAGACTGCGGACGCCTCTCACACGAAATATCCCGGGACGCTTCCTGACGCGGTCTCCAACGTCGAGAGGGAAATGATTATGGAAGCCCTCAAAACCACCAAGGGGCACCAGGGAAAGGCCGCGAAAATCCTTGGTGTCACGAAACGAATCCTCGGCTACAAAATCAAAACTCACGGAATTTCCCCGAAAGTTTACTCCGCCAAAGCACAGAAATACACAAGCGCATAGCAGCATGCGTGATTTGCTCAGCTCTTAGCCGCCCATCGGGACGGCGACCTTTCTGGACTGCTGAACCTCTGCTTCCCTGGCCGGGCAGGCAGCCTTCGAAGGCTGAAGCAAGGCTTCAGCACTCCACGGGGTCACACTCGCGTTGCGCGACATCTTTCGGGGCCATCCCAGTCCGTCGGTATCGCGCCCAACCCAAAACCCAAGGAACGTGACTCCCTACCCTTACCGCGGCAGTTGGGTGCCCCGAAAACAGAGCCGCGCGTCCCGACGCCTCGGTCGAGCTGGCCGGGAACCGCGCCCACGTCTTCCCACAACTTCGTAGATTTGGGCGGCTGTTCTACAATAATGTAGAATTTCTCTAAACCTCTTAATCTTGCTCCTAATACATAACAGGCGTCGGCAAAAGGGATTAGAACGGGACCATTTTCCGTGAGCCTCTGGCATTCCCCTTGCAAATGTCTAATGCGGTTTTCTCGCTTGTCTGCGAAGGATACCAACGGCGAGCCAAGTCTGAGAAAGGAAAGGATGCGACACATTTTACGCGGCGGCATGACAGCGGCTTTGACTCTGGCGGCGGCGAGTTTTCTTCTTAGCCGTCCGCCTTCGTCACGGGCAGAGGAGCCTCAAGGAGAAAACGTTGCGAAGGTGGAAGGAAGCGTCGGGGTGGCTTTCAACTCCAAATACATCTGGCGAGGGCAGAACTTGGTGGATAGGCCGGTCTTTCAGCCGGAAGGCTCCTTGTCGTACCGAGGCTGGACGGGGACCGTCTGGGCGAACTACGACCTCGATGAAGGAGATGAGTGGACGGAAGTGGACTACACGCTCGATTACACGACTTCTCTCGGCGGCGTCAGCAAGGCACTTGAGTGGCTGAGCGTCTCGGCAGGTTACACGTATTACACGTTTCCGCCGTTGGCGCATCATCCGGAAATCGGAGTCCATGACGACTCGCACGAGGTTTATGGCGGTGTATCGTTCGACACGCTTCTGTCGCCATCGTTGACAGTGTACTGGGACTTTGGGCAGGGCGATGGCGTGTATTACGAGCTGGGAATAGGACACGGCATCCCCCTCGGCGCAGCAGAGCTGTCGTTAGGCGGCACCGTCGGCTACAACGACGGGCAGTGGGGCTATGACTCAAGTTTCAGTGCTGCTGTGGTTTCGGCGGCGGTGAGCGTGCCGGTGACGCAAGGGCTGACGTGGGGCGCTTCAGCGGCGGCTTCCCTCGCACTCGACAGCCAATACGAAAATGAAGTCTTCTTCGGGACATGTGTCACGTTCGGCTTTTAGACAAAGGCGCCAGAGGCCAATCAGGCGAGAGGCGCCGATTGATGTCAGGCGCGGCGGAGCAGTCACAGGCGGAGAGCTTTTAACCGACGAAACGAAGGAGCGAGATATGCCCTGGTCAATTGCACTCGGACTGCGGACGATTCTGGCGGCGAACGCCACATCCGTGGCAGTCGGGTTGGACACCTTCTGGGTGCTCACGACGGTCGAGGCGGGACTGATCCGGGCAAAAAACCGCGTGAACCTCTGCGCCAAAAACGGGCAGGATTTCAGAAAGTGCCCGGCAGCAGGCCGGTTCGGCATGGTGCCCTGGCGCCGGCAACGAGAACCTGCAATGTCACTGGCCTGATGGCGATGGTGTCGAGGAAAAGAGGTTTGAGATTGGTCGAGTTGCCATTGGTCGTTGGCGTGACTCGACGCGGACTCTTGGAAAAATATAAAGGAGGACACACCAAATGATTAACACTGGGGATACGGCGTGGGTTTTGACTTCATCTGGCCTGGTAATGCTGATGACACCGGGGCTGGCATTCTTCTACGGAGGAATGGTCAGACGAAAAAATATCCTGGGAGTCCTCATGCAGTGTTTTGTAGCTCTGTGCGCCTTAAGCATCCAATGGGTGCTTTTGGGTTACAGCTTGTCTTTTGCTCCGGGGAAAGGTTTTTGGGGAGGGTTCGCTTGGATTGGCTTGAACGGAGTAGGGTTAGAACCGTACGCGGATTATGCAGCTACGATACCGCATCAGGCATTCATGATTTTCCAGGCAATGTTTGCCGTTATCACCCCCGCCCTCATCATCGGCGCCTTTGCGGAGAGAATGAAGTTTTCTGCGTTTATTGCTTTTGTGCTCCTTTGGGCGACGTTTGTGTATGACCCCGTGTGCCATTGGGTCTGGGGCGTAGGGGGATTCCTGAGAAAACTCGGCGCCCTGGATTTTGCCGGCGGAACCGTCGTGCATATCAACGCCGGGATTGCCGCGCTGGCAACGGCATTAGTCATCGGCAAAAGAACCAATATAGAAAAAAGCGTTCCAGTGCCGCACAACATGCCGTTTGTGGTTTTAGGAACGGCGTTACTCTGGTTTGGATGGTTTGGGTTCAATGCCGGGAGCGCTCTGGGAGCTAACGCCTTAGCGGTGAACGCCTTTGTCGTGACCAATACTGCGGCAGCTTCCGCCGGTTTAAGCTGGGCGTTGATTGAGTGGCTGCGGAATGGAAAACCAACAGTATTCGGCGCCTGTAGCGGTGCGGTAGCGGGTTTGGTGGCGATTACGCCTGCCGCGGGTTTTGTGAGCGTAATCCCGGCGATTATCATCGGTTTGTCAGTGAGCCTGTTCTGTTTCACCGCTGTGGCCGTGGTCAAGCCGAAATTCGGTTACGACGACTCTCTGGATGCCTTCGGCGTGCATTGCGTTGGCGGTACGTGGGGTGCGCTTGCCACCGGGCTTTTCGCCTCCAAAGCAGTGAACCCGGCAGGCGCGGACGGACTTTTCTTCGGCAATCCCCAACAGTTTCTCATCCAGTTGGCTGCGGTGGGAGTGACTCTGGTTTACTCGCTGGCAGCAAGCGCGGCTCTTTACAAACTTGTAGATATGGCTATCGGCCTGCGCGTGGGTGAGAAAGAAGAGGCAATGGGCCTCGACCTTACGCAGCATCATGAGCGGGCCTACACAGTATTGGAGTAACGGGAGCTCGCAGCAGATAACAGGCAGAGTATCGGAGGTGAAGTTATGAAGTTAGTTATTGCAATAATCCAGCCGCATAAGCTGGAGCAAGTCAAGGAAGAGCTGTATAAGGCCGAGGTGAACCTGATAACGGTAAGCGAGGTCTTGGGCCACGGCCGCCAGAAAGGAGTAACCGAAGTTTACCGCGGCGCAAAAGAAACCGGGAATCTTCTGCGTAAGGTAAGGCTTGAGATTGCTGTCAACGACAATTTCCTTGAGCCTACGGTAAGAGCGATTACTCATGGCGCCAGGACCGGCGAGACCGGAGACGGGAAGATATTCGTTTTAGACCTTAAGGAGTGCATACGCATCCGCACGGGAGAACACGGCGGAGTTGCAATCGGCTAAAGGGGCTGCAAAAAACAGCGTGCGGCGCCTGGCAGCACTCTGCGGAGAGTCGGAACAGTGGAGAAAGCGCGAAAAGTCAACCATAACGAGTCAAGAAGGGAGGATAAGCAGTGTCAGACCTGAAAGAACAAGTGCTGAAAACGGCGAGAGACAATGATGTGAAGTTCATCCGGTTGTGGTTTACGGACATCCTCGGGCGGGTGAAGAGCTTTGCGATTACGGATGAGGAAGTGGAGGGGGCTCTGGACCACGGGATGGGGTTCGACGGGTCATCCATCACAGGCTACCAGGACATCGAGGAGAGCGATATGGTGGCGCTGCCGGACCCCCGGACGTTCCAGATTCTGCCATGGCGTCCGAAAGAGAAGGCCGTTGCCAGAATGATGTGCGACATTCTTGTGCCGGGCGGAAAGCCGTACGAGGGAGACCCGCGGTACATCCTGAGAGCCGCCCTCAAAAGAATGGAAAAGATGGGGTTCGACCATTATTACGTCGGGCCGGAGCTGGAGTATTTCTATTTGAAAAGCTCGGGGGTTCCGGAAATCCTCGACCGCGGGGGATACTTTGACCTGACGACGCTTGACGTGGCGAGCGATTTGCGGAGGGACACGGTTCTTGCGCTGGAGTCCATGGGAATTCCGATCGAGTACAGCCATCACGAGGTGGGAACGAGCCAGCATGAGATTGATATGCGATACACCGACGCCCTTGACATGGCGGACCACGTCATCACCTACCGGGTTGTGGTGAAAGAGATCGCTGCCAAGCACGGGGTGTATGCGACGTTCATGCCAAAGCCGATTTTCGGGCAGAACGGAAGCGGGATGCACACGCACCAATCGCTCTTCAAGGGGGACAAAAACGCCTTCTTCTCGCCGAGAGACGAGAACTATTTGAGCGACGTTGCGAAGAAGTTCATGGCGGGACTCCTGAAATACTCAAAGGAGATGTCGCTGGTGTTTGCTCAGTGGGTGAATTCGTACAAACGGCTCGTGCCGGGGTACGAGGCGCCTGTCTATATCGCGTGGTCGAAGAGAAACCGTTCGGCTCTTATCCGCGTGCCGCAGTATCACCCGGGAAAAGAGAAAGCGGTTCGTATTGAGTTCCGGCCGCCCGACCCCGCGTGCAGCCCGTACCTGACTTTCGCAGTGTCGCTCCATGCAGGGCTGGACGGAATTGAGAAGGACTACGAACTCCCACCGCCGCTCGACAAAAACCTCTATGACCTGTCCGAGGAGGAGAGAAAGAAGGCGGGAATCGAGTCCCTCCCGGGAAGCCTCGGCGAGGCGATTGCGCTGACCGAGAAGAGCGAGTTCGTCAGAAGAGCCCTCGGTGACCACATCTTCAACCGATTCATCGAGCTGAAAAAGAAGGAATGGGAGGATTATCGGATTCAGGTGACCTCGTACGAGCTGGAGAACCTTTTGCCGGTCCTCTGACCGGAGAAAGGTCCAGAACAACTCGAAATCCGGATTTCTGGAGGGGCCGCGTGAGGTGTTGGCGCTTGTAGTTGGGCTTCACACTCCCCTCCGGCGGTGAAACACCTGTCCCGGGAAAGCGGCAGGCGGTGTCAGGATAGCGGGACTGGCGAGTGTCACTGTAAGCCGTCTTTGTGGTGGGTGGCCCATGGGGATGCGGGACGAGCAACCCATGGGCCCGCCGTTTCCCGTGCGAACAGGCGAAGGTTCTCCACGCCGGGCGAAAGCAAATGAGCTGGCTGCACGACGGCTCAAGAGGACCGCGTGGGGAGCTTGCGGCACGATGTATTGTATTCCAGCGGAGGATATGACCCTTGTGTGGGATTTGCGGAATCATCACCCCAGATGTCGCGCTGCGCCCCACCCGGACACTCAAGCGGATGGTGCTCCGGCTGCGCCATCGGGGACCGGACGAGTACGGACTCTTCGAGGATGAATGGGCGAGCCTGGGACATGCCAGGCTGAGCATCATAGACCTTTCGACCGGCAGCCAGCCGATTCACAATGAGGACCGGCGCCTGTGGATTGTCTATAACGGAGAAGTCTTCAATTACCTTGAGCTGCGCGAAGACCTTCTAACAAGAGGGCACCGCTTTTACACCCGCTCCGACACGGAGGTTTTCCTTCACGCCTACGAGGAATACGGCCCCGAATGCTTACAGAGGGTCAACGGCCAATTTGCCTTAGCCATCTGGGACAGGAAAGAATGCCAGCTATTCCTCGCCAGAGACAGGATAGGAATCCGACCCCTGTACTACCACCGTTCTGCCCAGTTGCTGGCCTTCGCCTCCGAGATGAAATCGCTTTTTTTGCTCCCCGGTTTTCAGACCCGGCTGGACCTCCTCGCGCTCAATGAAACCCTGACCTTCTGGTCCCCACAGGCGCCGCGGACTTCCTTCGAGGGAATAGAAGAGCTTGAGCCGGGCTGTTTCCTCACTTATCGGGCGAGAGACCAAGCCTTTCAGGGAAGAAAATTCTGGGACATCACGTTCCAGGACCCCGCCCCGGAAGGCAAAAGGTCCCTGGAATCCTGCAAGGAAGAGTTCCGCAGTCTGCTTGTTGACGCGAGCAGGATCCGTCTTCGCGCCGACGTTCCGGTGGGGGCGTACCTCAGCGGAGGACTCGATTCATCCACTATAACGGCGATTGTAAAACGATTCACGGACACCCCCTTGAGGACTTTCTCCATAAGCTTCCAGGACAGGGTCTTCGACGAAAGCTCATACCAGAGGAAGGTGGTTTCCCACCTCGGAACCGAGCACCAAGAAACGCTGTGCACCAACAAAGCCATCGCCGAGGCTTTCCCTCAGGTCATCTGGTTCGCCGAGAAGCCCCTGTTGAGAACCGCCCCCGCTCCTCTCATCCTTCTATCCCGGTTGGTGAGAGAAAACGGCTTCAAGGTCGTCTTAACCGGAGAAGGAGCCGACGAGTTTCTCGGCGGGTACGACATTTTCAAGGAGGCGAAGATACGCGCTTTATGGGCGAGAAATCCCTCCAGCAGCCTCGCGCCTCAGCTTTTGCAGCGGCTCTATCCGTACCTCGAAACCCCCTCCGGAGGGAAGCGGTCGCATTTCCAGTTGTTCTTCAGGCAGGGGCTTACCGAAACCCACTTGCCGTACTACTCCCACTTGATCCGGTGGAGGAACACCTCCCGGATTCGGAGTTTCCTTGCTAGCGAATTGCAGGACAGAATTCGTGACCACGACCCGATTCAGAAATTTGTCGAACAATTGCCAGTCGGCTTCGAAAAATGGCACCTCCTTCACAAAGCCCAGTACATCGAGGTCAAGACCTTCCTGTCAGCTTACCTTCTGTCTTCGCAGGGAGACCGCGTCGCCATGGCCAACAGCGTGGAGGGGCGATTCCCCTTTCTGGATTACAGGGTCATGGAGTTCTGTACGCGGCTTCCTCCGCAATACAAGCTACGCGGACTCAATGAAAAGTACCTCTTGAAGATCGCCTTTGAGGATGAACTGCCGGCGGAAGTCATCCACAGACCCAAACAGCCCTACAGGGCTCCCATCCATCGCAGCTTCTTTTGCGCCGGCGCGCCCGACTACGTGGAAACCCTCCTCACTGAGGAGGCTGTTCGTAAGAAAGGATATTTTGATCCCGACGGCGTCTTGCACCTCGTCGAAAAGTGCAAGCGTCCGGGCGCTTTTGTCAGCGAGGTGGAGAACATGGCACTGGCTCTTGTCCTATCCGTGCAACTGCTGGACGAGTTTTTTTTCGGCCGGGCGCCTGTCCAAGACGTTGACCCCGACGGGATTAGTTTTTCTTCATTCGGCGGGCTTGAGAAAGGAGAGCAATGGTCCTGATTCTGCAAAATGTCGCGTGCGAGGGACCGGGAACGATTGCATCGTACCTCTCCTCCCATGACCTTGCGTTCAGAACGGCGCGACTTTTCGAGGGAACCGGAGTCGCTCCCAATCTCGACGGGGTCTCCCACCTCATTGTCCTGGGCGGCTCGATGAGCGTCCACGACGAAGGTAGGTTCCCTTTCCTGGGCACGGAATCTCGTCTCATAGAGGAAGCGATTTTGAAGGACGTCCCGACCCTGGGGATTTGCCTGGGAGCACAGTTGATTGCGAAGGTCCTTGGTGCGAAGGTCCTTGGTGCGAAGGTCGTGAAAGCGCCTCTTGCGCCCGTCGGGCGGCAGAGTCACCCAACAAAGGGCGTGCGGCCGGGGGAACTGGGGTGGTATAACGTGCAGTTGACAAAGCAGGGACAGAAGGACCCCCTTTTCCGAGGGGCGGGAAAGGAGCTTCGAGTCTTCCAATGGCACGAGGATACGTTTGATATCCCTCGGGGAGCAGTCCTTCTGGGGCGGTCGGAGACGTGCAGAAATCAGGCTTTCCGCCACGAAAAAAACGTCTATGCGCTTCAGTTTCACGTCGAGGCGGATGGTGCTATGATTGGTGACTGGTTCGACACGTATGAGCCGGAAAATCGCCTCCGAGAAGGCATCCTCTCGGAATATAAGAAAATTGCAGACGCCTATCACAGGCAGGCGAACGTCCTTTTCGATAACTTCTTTCTGAGGTAGGCGGGAAGTGAGATGGCTGCAATCAGGATAGCTTTGGCACAAATCAACAGCACGGTTGGCGATTTGCCGGGCAACCGCGAGAAGATACTGACGTTCGCGGGGAAAGCTCGCGACGCAGGGGCGGAAATCGTGGTCTTGCCGGAACTGGCGTTGTGCGGGTATCCGCCGGAAGACCTGCTGCTCAAACCGTATTTCATCGAGAGGAATTCGGAGGCCTTGCGGGAGCTGGCCGGGCGTCTGAGTTTCCCGACGGTGATTGTCGGCTATCCGAGCCGGGAGAACGGGCGGATTCATAGCTCAGCGGCGGTTTTGAGCGGCGGGCGCGTCCGGGCGATTTACCACAAGATGTTGCTCCCGAACTACGGAGTTTTCGACGAGAAAAGGTATTTTGAGCCGGGGATGCAGCCGGCGTTTCTGGAATACAGATCGGTCATTTTCGGGATCACAATTTGCGAGGACATCTGGGAGGCGGCTGGGCCGTGCCGCGCCTATGCCGGCGGGGGTGCTGAGGTCATCGTCAATCTTTCGGCTTCGCCGTACCACAGGGGGAAAATGAGGTTGCGGGAGGAGATGCTGCGGGAGAGGGCGGGCGAAAACGCGGTCCACGTGTTTTATGCGAATCTCGTCGGCGGGCAAGACGAGCTGGTGTTCGACGGTGGGTGCATGGTGGTTTCGCCGGACGGGCGGGTTGTCGCTCGAGGGAAGAGGTTTGTAGAGGACATTGTGCTTTATGATTTGAATGTCCCCGGCAGGCGCAAAAAAGAGAATCGGGCGGTGGTCAGGCTCGGCGCTCCGCCAGCGGAATTGCCGAAACCTCCGATCCCTTCCCCGACGGGAAGGGAGATGTCTGCTGTCGAGGAGGTTTATGGCGCTCTTGTGCTCGGATTGAAAGACTACGTGGAGAAAAACGGATTCTCAAAAGCGATTCTCGGTTTGAGCGGCGGGATTGACTCGGCTCTGACGGCGTGCATCGCGGTTGATGCGCTTGGGAGTGAGAAAGTGGAAGCCCTGACGATGCCGTCGCCTTTCTCGTCGGAGGAGACGCAGCGAGACGCACGTATTCTCGCGGAGAATCTTGCGATTCGGCTTTTGCGCGTTCCAATTAGCATCGTTCATCGGGCTTATCTCGAGGAGCTGGGACCTTTCTTCGAGGATCGAAAGCCTGACATCACGGAAGAGAATATCCAGGCGAGGATTCGAGGAAACATCTTAATGGCTTTCTCGAACAAATTCGGTCATCTGGTCTTGACGACGGGGAACAAGAGCGAGACGAGTGTCGGGTATTGCACGCTATACGGAGATACGGCTGGGGGGTTTGCAGTTCTGAAAGACGTCTATAAGACGCTGGTCTATGAACTGGCTCGGCTGGTGAACGAAAAGGCCCGCCGAGAAATCATCCCGCAAAGCATCTTCGAGCGCGCCCCGACGGCGGAGCTTAAACCGAATCAGAAGGACGAGGATTCTCTTCCGCCATATCCGTTGCTCGACCGTGTTCTGGAAGCTTACATTGAAAACGACAGGTCGGCGCCCGAAATCATCGCAGAAGAGCTCGATCCGGCGGTAGTGCATCGGGTCATCGAGATGGTTGATAAGAATGAATACAAGCGGCGGCAAGCTCCCCCCGGGATAAAAATCACTCCAAAGGCTTTCGGCAAGGACAGACGAATGCCGATAACGAACAAATTCCATCTGGATTGATTGACTTCCCCATACGCATTCTTTACATTACAGCGGTCAATTGGAACAACGTCTCGATTCCTCTCCAGTCCATTCGTTTACCTTTCTGCGTGCGGCTCGCAGTCAGCGAGGAGAGAAGGTAACAGTTGCTTCAGAAGGAAGATTTGCAGCTAAAGGTTTTTGTCTGCCAGAATGCCGTTTCGTGGCCTTTCGGTGGGAAGCGGCTGCCTGATTTCGGATTGTCCCATCCCGAGGAGGTCGAGAAGGTGCCGTGCCTCGGGAAGATTGACCCGCGGTATCTCTTGAAGGCGTTCGAGGGCGGCTGCGATGCCGTTTGCGTGATCGGCTGCGCCATCGGCAAGTGCAAAACGATGGATGGCAACCTTCGCGCGCAGAAGCGTGTGGGGTTTGTCCGCGGGATTCTGGAGGAAATCGGGATGAGAGGAGAAAGACTGTTTCTTTACCTTCGAGAGCCGCTGGATGAGCAACGCGCCCGGGAACTCGTCGGAGAATTTCTGTCGGCTTCGCGGGCTTTGGGACCGAGCGAGCTGAAGACGCACAAGAGGGCAGAAAGAGCTTAGTACGTCAAGTCACAAATACGGCGACATATCCCCGCCGAAGGCGGGGCGAAAGGCGAGGATACTTTCGACAAGATTTACAGGATGCACAGGATTTGAAAGGGAGCGCACGAAGCTGCCCCGCCATTGGCGCCCTCGGCGCGCCGAAACATCGTTATCCCACGACCTGAACTCATAAAATTGAAAACGGGACGTACAGGATTCACAGAATCCTGTGCATCTTGTTTATCGTGTCGCAGAAAAACACGTCACAGTATTTATGAATGAGAACACTTAGGGAAAAGATACATACTCCATGACTGCACTGTCCGAAGCGATAAAAGCGGGTCGGCGAGTTATCACGGCGGAGGTAAGCGCCCCGTGCGGCGCCGACCCCCGGAGAATCAAGGAAATTGCGTCGGCTTTGAAGGGGAAGGTTCACGCGGTCGTCCTGGAGGAGAACGTTGACGGCGTCCACATGAGCAGCCTGGCGGCGTCGCTGCACGTGAAATCAGCGGGTGTGGAGCCGGTCGTTACTTTGCTGACTCGCGACATGAACCGGATTGCGCTGCAGTCGGCGGTTGTGGGCGGAGTTTCCCTGGGGATCACCGACTTCCTTGTTGTGTCGGGCCATCATCAGGGTCTCACGGCGGAGAGGCAGGCTCGCGGCGTTTACGACGTGGATTCCATTCAGGCGATACGGATTTTTCGGGCGATGCGGGAGGAGGGCGCTTTCGCGGGCGGGCAGAAGATGGAAGCACCTGTCCCGATCTGTATCGGCGGAGCAGCGAATCCGTTCGCGGGGCCCCTTGACTTGAGAGCCTTGCGGACGCAGAAGAAAGTCAGAGCCGGAGCGGATTTCATCATTACGGAGCCGGTGTTTGACGTGGGTCGGTTCCGCGAGTGGCTGGAGCTTTTGCGACAAAAGGGTGTTCCCGAGAAGGTTTGCCTCATCGCTGGAGTGATGTGGCTTGGATCGGCCGACGAGGCCAAATCGCTCAATGAGAAGTATCGCGGGATGAATATCCCGGAAGGCATCATCGAGCGGCTCGCTCACGCGGGCGATGCACGGCGGGAGGGTCTGGCGGTCGCCGTCGAGAGCGCTGAGCAAGTCAAATCGCTCGATGGCATCCGAGGATTTCACGTCTGGGCAAGGGGAAGGGACGAGTCCGTTCCCGAACTTCTGGATGCGTTGCCGATAAGCACGCCGTAGGAGCGGCCGTTCCCGCTGCGAAATGCCGTGCCGCTCGTCGAGGGAACTTCCGGATTTGGGCGTGCGTTGCAGAACGGATGCTCGCGTCAATTTCTTAGAACAGAAGACGAGGAAAAAAGACGGTGCCAAAGAAATATCACATACCGACTCGACCGGCGCCTCCGCGATTCCGGCGGATAGGAAAGTACGGAATCGTTGACCGAAGGGAAGACTGTTCCGCGTGCCATAACTGCGTAAAGCGGGAGTGCATCTACGACTGCTACAAGGACGAGGACAGCCGCCTCCGGAAAATCGAGGGGTATGTGGACTATCTTTACGAGTGCAAGAACTGCCTGTCGTGCGTGCAGAGTTGCACCAAGGGGCTTTTGTCGAGGAAGGTCAATCCGGAGTTCGCGGCTCTCGGAGATGAGACGTGGGGGCCGGACGTCATCTCGACGACGTGGTATCAGGCGGAGACGGGGAAGATTCCGGTATCCGGGGCGGGATATGGCGGGCGATTTGTCGGACAGGGTTTTGACTCGATGTGGACGGATATGTCGGAGATTGTCCGACCGACGCGCGACGGCATTCACGGGCGAGAATACATCAGCACGGCGGTGGACGTTGGGAGGAAGTTTCATCGGTTGGATTTTGACGGAAGCGGCGAAGTGGCAGACGATCCTCCCCCATTGATCGAGATTCCGGTGCCGGTGGTTTTCGACGCTGTGCGGCACCTGAACGTGCCCGAATCCGTGGCTCTGACTTCGGCGAGCGCGGCTCAGCGGATGGGGAATCTCGCTATCGTTCCGTCGGAGAAGTTGACCGGCTCTTTTGAGAGATTCGCGGAGGTTATCGTTCCGCTGTATGACGGAAGCGTTCAGCCCGACGACCGCTGGCTGCGAAAGGCGCGGATGGTCGAGGTGTCTTATGCCGAGGACATCGTCGAGAGGATTGCGGCGCTCAAGAAGTTGAATCCGTCGCTTGTCGTCGGGGTCAGGGCGAAGCTCAACCGGCGCTCGGCTCAGAGAGCGCTCGAACTGACGCGCATGGGCGTGGAAGTCATGCATTTCTACGCGGACGCCGCCGGGCAGGAATGGGAAGAGAACCGCCCGCGACATATCAGCCGGGCGACGCGCGAAGTCCACCTGGCTCTTGTCGAGGCAAAGGTGCGTGATGAGGTCACGCTGATTGCTTCCGGAGGGGTTGCGCTGGCGGAACATTTGGCAAAAGAAATCATCTGCGGGGCGGACGTTGTCGCGATTGACATGCCCATCGCGATAGCGCTGGAGTGCCGAATCTGCGGCTCGTGCTTGAACCGCTTATCGTGCCCGGTGGACCTCGACCGGGTTGACATAGGATATGCCACGCAACGCTTGATGAATCTGATGGGGGCGTGGAGAAGCCAACTCCTGGAGGTCCTCGGCGCAATGGGATTGAGGGAGATCAGAAGATTGCGGGGCGAACTGGGTCGAGCAATGTTCTTCGAGGACCTCGAACGGGAAAGCTTCGGCCCGATTTTCGGAAAACGGAAAACTGAGGAAAAGCTGTCGGCTACGGCGTAGGAAGATGACGACTGCTCAGCTTGATGTCAAAACTGAAACTCAGCGGCTCGACGCCATACCGGAACGGGTCGTGCGGTGGGCGGACGACCGATACCGCAATCCCGTCGGGAAGTACAAGGTCTGGCGGAGCACCGCGTGCATTATGTGCGGGAAGTGCGCGGAGGTTTGCCCGCGAGGCGTCCACGTCAAGCCGGAAGGATACCGTCGCTTTTTGCGCCCGCGCGATGATTTGTGCATAGGCTTCAAGTGCAGGGAGATGGGAAGGTTCTGTCCGGAGCATTGCCCCCGGGGTGCGCTCCGCGTCGAGATAAGCCCGATTTACGAATCGCTCGGAGATTATCGGTGGACGGCCGACCTGATTCTCAGCACGTGGCGGATGGCCGAGACAGGGCAGGTTCCCGACGGGGACCTCGAATATAGAGTTGGTGCGTCGGGCGGCGGATTTGACCGGATTCATTTTCGATTTCCGAAAGTCGCGCCGGCGGTTGATGGTGGGGAGATTTCGACTGCCATCGAGCTGAACCGGCGGAAGGAAAACGACCGTCCGCGAGTGCGGATTGACATTCCAGTTTACGGCGGAGGGATGTCGTTCGGGTCGGTTAGTCCCATAACGATGCTCGCCCGGGCGAGGGCCTGCGCAGCCTGGAATACTTTCACCTGCACGGGAGAGGGAGGCTACCCGGAGCGGCTGATCCCATTCAAGGACTACGTCATCACTCAGGTGGCGACAGGGCTTTTCGGCGTCCGCGAGGACACGATTCAGAGAGCGAGGATCGTCGAGTTCAAATATGCCCAGGGTGCAAAGCCGGGTCTCGGCGGACATCTTCTCGGAGACAAGGTCACCCCGGCTGTCGCTGAGATGCGAGAGACGATCACAGGCAACGCCCTGTTCTCTCCGTTTCCGTTCCACAGCGTCTATTCCGTCGAGGATCACAAGAAGCATGTTGACTGGATCAAGCAGGTAAATCCGAGGGCACTGATTTCCGTGAAGGTCTCGACACCGGTTGACGTGGACATGGTGGCAGTGGGGAGCTATTACGCTGGCGCTCACATCATCCACCTCGACGGGAGTTATGGCGGAACGGGAGCTGCGCCGGACATCGCCAAGAAGAACATTGCCATGCCCATCGAGTATGCGATTCCGCGCGTGCACGCATTTCTTGTTTCCGAGGGCATCCGGGATGAAGTGACTCTCGTCGGCAGCGGCGGGATTCGCACGGCTCATGACGCGGCAAAAGCGATTGCCCTGGGAGCCGACGGGGTGGTCATCGGGACGACGGAGCTTGTTGCGCTGGGCTGCATCCGCTGCAACAACTGCGAGAGCGGGAGAGGGTGCGCTCGCGGGATTGCCACTACTGACGAGAAGCTCGTCCAGAAAATGGCGTTGCCCTGGGCGACTCAGCGCCTGATCAACTTGTTCAATGCCTGGCACAGCCAGTTCGTGGACATCCTGCGACAATTCGGCATGCGGAGTATAACCGAGTTGCGCGGTCGGACAGACCTTTTGATGCATCAGGATTATGAGGACCAGCGAAAAGGATGACAGACCATAGCCTTATAGCGGAACGACTTCTCGCCAGCCGGGAGCGGCTTTGTCAGAAATGGTCTGTCTCTCGAACGCGAGTGGAAGCCGCGGAAGGCGGATGCGGGGTTACCGGTTTCGCGTGCAACGTCCCTATTGCGGGAAAGCATATTTACGCGCCTTCGGTGCAGATGCACAACCGCGGGAACGGAAAGGGCGGAGGGATTGCTGCCGTGGGGTTGGTTCCTGAAAAACTTGGTGTCTCGCGGAAGGTTCTCGACGAGGATTACATTATCCAGGTGGCGCTTCTCGACCCTTCGACAGAAGATGAGGTGGAAAAGGAATTCATTGAGCCGGTCTTCGACGTGGATGCGGCCGGGGACGTTGAGACAGTGCAGGATTACCGGGACATCGAGGGGCTGGAGGTGGGGCCGCCCGATGTGAGACGTTACTTTGTGCGCGCGAAACCGACCGCTCTGGAGAAATTCGCCCAAGATAATGGTCTCAAAGACGCCGCGCCGCGGGATATCGAGGACGAATTTGTTTATCAGAATTCTTTTCGGCTGAACGTGAAGTTTTATGCTTCTCTTGGCGAGAAGAGGGCGTTTGTCCTTTCGCATGGCAGGAACATGTGCGTGTTCAAGATTGTTGGGTACGCCGAGCAGGCGGCGCAGTACTACCAGCTTGAGGACCTGGAGGCACACGTCTGGATTGCGCACCAGCGTTACCCGACGAAGGGGCGAGTGTGGCATCCGGGCGGGGCGCACCCCTTCTGCGGGATGCACGAAGCACTCGTCCACAACGGCGACTTCGCTAATTATTACTCCGTCTGTGAATACCTCGGGCAGCGAAACATCAAGCCGCTGTTCCTGACGGACACGGAAGTTTCCGTTCTTCTTTTCGACCTGTGGAACCGCCTCTATAAGTATCCGCTGGAATACATCATCGAAGCTCTTGCTCCGACGACGGAAAGGGATTTCGACCATCTTCCGCCGGAAAAGCAGCGAATCTATCGGCACATTCAGGCGACGCACATTCACGCTTCGCCGGACGGGCCGTGGTTTTTCATCATCGGGCGGAACGAGCCGGAGAGAAACTTTCTCCAGCTCATCGGGATCACCGACACTGCGATGCTGCGCCCGCAGGTTTTTGCCCTTCAGGAAGGCGCCGTGCAGATAGGGTTAATCTGCTCGGAGAAACAAGCGATTGATGCGACGCTCCAGAGTCTCGCGAAGGACGACAGTCGCTTTTGCTCCATAGCGGACCGCTACTGGAACGCACGCGGCGGCAGCCACACCGACGGCGGCGCGTTCATGTTCACGATAACTCCGAATGGCGATGGAGAAGCCAAGCTCACCTGCACGGATAAATTCGGGCGAGTCATCTCGACGCCGCCTCATCAGAATCACGCGGACCTGACTTTGCCGATTGTGCACTCGGAAGGCTTCGGCGGGGAAAGACAGAAAATGGAATTGCTCATCGCCGAAGGGTGCGGGCGCGACGTTTACGATTTCTGCCGGGAGAGGATGGCGCGCTGGTCGTTCAATGAGGTGAGGCTTGCTTGCCGCTCGATTGTGGAGACGGCATCCCGTGACGACACCATGCGCGCCGCCGCCATTGAGGCGCTAACTCTTCTCAACGACCGGCGCTATCCGACCGGAGAGAAGAAGCGGAGTTCCGTCCTGGACATCATCCACCGCTCGCTTCACCAGATTCTCGGGGCCGTCGAACCGATTGGTAAAGGTTCCGGGTCGCGGTATGCGTACCTCGACTGGGAAAACCGCGCCGAGCTTCGCCCCCCGTCGGCTGGAGAGGAGATTTTAGTGGTGAATGCTGGGGAGTTCCCGCCGCAAGGGGATGACTCCGACGCGCGGTTGGTAGTTCAGGCTTACCAGCTCGGATGGAAGAGATTCATATGCTACGGCTACGTCGGACAGCGTTTTCTCGGGTGTGGGTTGGGGCCGAATACGGAGGGCGTGGTCATTGACGCCTACGATAGCACCGGTGACTATCTCGGCTCGGGAATAGACGGGATGACAATCAACGTCCACTGGAACGGACAGGACCAGCTCGGACAAATCCTCCGACGGGGCAGGCTCGTCGTCCACGGCGACGTGGGACAGACATTTCTGTATGGAGCGAAGGGCGGGCGGATATTTGTGCTGGGAAACGCGGCGGGGAGGCCGCTGATCAATGCGGTCGGTCGCCCGCGCGTCGTCATCAACGGCACGTGCCTGGATTATCTCGCGGAATCGTTCATGGCGGGCGACCCGCTGCGCGGAGGAGGATTTGTCGTTCTCAACGGCATCGAGCTTGATGACGAAGGGCGAATCGTCGAGATGGACACGCCGTATCCGGGGGGAAATCTTTTCTCTCTGGCGTCGGGCGGCGCTATTTATGTTCGCGACCCCCATCGTCGCCTGACGGAGGACCAACTGAACGCTGGGCAGTTCTTTGACCTGACCGCGCCTGACTGGCAGTTGGTCGAGAGCATGCTGAAGGAGAACGAACGCGAGTTCGGCATAACAATCGAGGAGCTCTTAACAGTTGACGGCGTCATTCTTCCGCCAGAGAAGGTTTACCGGAAGGTTGGGGCTGTAAAGCTCGCAGTTCTGACAGAGCTTCCCGAAGAAAGCGAATGATGAAGCTGTATATATCGCGCGGCAAGGGTGATATGAGAATGGTAGAGCCGCCCGAATGGCAAAACATTGACACGAGATTTGCGCGGAAACTCGACCCGCGCGGCGAGCTTCACATCTTCTCGTGTTATCAGTGCAAGAAGTGCTCGTCGGGCTGCCCGATGGAGCGCGACAGCGACCTCCATCCGCACGAGATTATCCGGATGGTTCAGATGGGGCGGAAGGAGGAAGCGGTCCGCAGCAAGGGAATCTGGACGTGCGTCTCATGCCAGACGTGCGTGAGCCGCTGCCCGATGAACGTCAACACGCCCGCTGTGATTGACATCCTGAGAGGTATGGCCTCACGGAGGGATACGCGGAGGACCGTCCGGCAGGTGCCGATTTTCAACCGGGTCTTTCTCGGATGGCTGAGGTCCGTCGGACGCATATACGAACTCGGGATGATAGGGACGTTCAAGCTGACCTCGATGAGCCTTTTTGCGGACCTGGAGAAGTTTCCGACGATGCTTCGCAAAGGCAAACTGCGGCTTTTCCCGTCTGTGCCTGGTCGGCGAGGAAACCTCAGGCGAATTTTTCGGAGGGCGAGAGAGCTTTCGAAATGACCAATAAGCTGAGGTACGCATTCTACCCGGGCTGCTCTTTGGATTCGACGGCGCGCGATTTCCGCGAATCCATGGAGGCCGTGTGCGCCGCTCTGAACATCGAGCTTCGTGAGTTGCCGAACTGGATTTGCTGCGGGGCGACTGCGGCTCATGCCACCAACGAGAGGCTGGCGCTGGCCTTGCCCGTCGAGAATCTTTCGCGCGCGGCGAGGCTGGGTGACGACGTGGTTGCCGCGTGCGCTGCATGTTACAACAGGCTACAGGTGGCAAATCTCGCCGTGCGAAACGATCCTGTGGCTCGGGAGGAGATGGAGAAAATCGTCGGTCGTTCGTACGATGGCTCGCTGCGAGTCCGGCACATTCTGGAGGTTCTCGTTCAGGACGTTGGCCTGCAAACCATCCGCGAACTGGCGACGAAGGATTTGCATGGACTGAAGGTCGCGTCCTACTACGGCTGTCTCCTGGCAAGGCCGCGGGAGGTCAGCATTTTCGACGATCCGGAAAATCCTCGATTGATGGACGAGCTTCTGGAGGCGATTGGCGCGGAACCGGTCGAGTGGCCGCACAGGACCGAGTGCTGTGGCGCTGCTCATTCCTTGACGACTCCGGGCATGGCGATGCGCCTCACGGGCGAGATTCTCTCGATGGCGAAGGAAGCCGGCGCGGATTGCGTTGCCGTCGCTTGCCCGCTTTGCCAGAGCAACCTGGACCTTCGGCAGAAGGATGTTGAGCTTCAGCGAGGAGAAGAGTATGGGCTGCCGGTTTTCTACTTCACGCAATTGGTCGGGCTGTCTCTGGGCTTGCCGGAGCGTTCTCTCGGTCTGCACCGGCTCGTCGTCAGCCCCGGTAAGATTCTCAGGCGAGTAACCGAGCGGAGCAAAAGCCCGGCACGGGCATAGCGGTTTTCAGAGGCGTTTGAGTGATCAACCTGACCATGGATGGACGAAAAGTCAAGGCGGAGGACGGCAGCACTGTCCTCGAGGCCGCTCAGAAGGCGGAGATAAAAATCCCGACTCTCTGCTATCACAAGGCTCTGAAGCCATACGGCTCGTGCAGGGTCTGCCTCGTCGAGGTTCAAAAGGACGGTAGAACCACGATTCAGGCATCTTGCACGTATCCGGCGGAAGAGGGACTTCTGGTCAGCACAAACACCGAGAGAGTGCAGAGGGCGCGCAAGGTCGCCGCGGAGCTTCTGCTGGCAAGGTGTCCCGACTCGGAAGAGGTTCGGCGGCTCGCCGCAGAGTGCGGGGTGTCAACCACGCGCTTCAGAGAGAAAGGCGAGGACTGCATCCTGTGCGGGCGGTGTGTGAGGATGTGCGAGGACAGGATGGGCAGGTCAGCGATTGGCTTCGTCGGGCGAGGCCCTAAGAAGGGAGTGGGAGCGCCTTTTAGCGTGCCGACGGAAGCCTGCCAGGTTTGCGGGGCTTGCGCCTTCATTTGCCCGACGGGGAGGATTGATCTCTCGGAGGTGACAAGAAGAGAGCTGCGGCCCATTTTATCCGAATACGACGAGAAGTTGAGGACGCGACCTGCCATTTACATTCCGTATCCGCAAGCCGTCCCAAACCGCGCGCTTGTTGACCCAGCGCACTGCGTGTACAAGCTGAGAGGTCTCTGCGGTGTATGCAAATCATTCTGCGACGCGGACGCCATCCGATTCGACCAGGAGGAGCAGGCGCAAACGCTCGACGTCGGCGCCGTGATCGTCGCTCCCGGAATCGAACACTTTGACGCCGGCAGAAGGGGCGAATACGGCTTTACCTTCCACGAAAACGTCGTTACTAACATCCAGTTTGAGAGGATCCTGAGCGCTTCCGGGCCCACCGGCGGCATAGTGGCTCGGCCGTCCGACGGGGGCCATCCTAAGAGGATTGGGTTCATTCAGTGCGTCGGTTCGCGCGATACCGTGACCGGTAACCGGTACTGCTCGGCATTCTGCTGCATGGCGGCCATTAAAGAGGCAATGGTCGCCCACGAGCACAACGCGGACGTGCAAATCACAATTTTCTGCATGGACATTCGAGCGTTCGGGAAGGGCTTCGACCGCTACTACCAGAGGGCGAAGGAGGAATACGGTATAGAGTTCGTTCCGGGGATGATCTCGCGCATTGTGGAGCTTCCCCGAACGAAGAATCTGCGCGTCTTTTTCGTCGCGGAGAACAATAGACTCGTCGAAAGAGAATTCGACATGATTGTGCTCTCGGCGGGTCTTCAGCCGGGGGAAGAGGTTCGGCGAACTGCGCAGAGGCTGAACCTCAAGGTCAACGCGTTTGGCTTCTGCGAGACCGATTCGCTGGAGCCGGTCCGGACATCGCGCGATGGGATATTCGTTGCTGGCGTTTTTCAGGAACCAAAGGACGTTCCGGAGACGGTTATGCAGGGCAGCGGCGCGGCTGCATGCGCGATGGAGCTCCTCTCTGGTGCGCGGGGGACGATGGTTACCGAGAAGACGTATCCGCCCGAGCACGACGTCACTGATGCTACTCCGAGGATTGGCGTGTTCATCTGCCACTGCGGCACAAACATCGCCTCGGTTGTGGACGTGAAGCAAGTGGTCGAGAGGGTGGCGGAATTTCCATTCGTCGAGCATGCGGAGGCGGACATCTACACTTGCTCCGACAATTCGCAGGACCGGATCAAGGAAATCGTCGTCGAGAAGGGGCTGAACCGCCTGCTTGTGGCGTCGTGCACTCCGCGAACGCATCTTGCCCTTTTCCGCGAGACGGCAAGAGAGGTGGGGATTAACCCCTTCCTCGTCGAGATGGCGAACATTCGGGAGCAGTGCTCCTGGGTTCATGCCTCTGAGCCGGAAGCCGCCACGCAGAAAGCTATCGAGCTTGTGCGGATGGGCGCTGCGCGAACTGCTCTGCTTGCCCCGAGAACGCCGGAGGAGTTGCCGGTATGCCAGTCGGCTCTGGTGCTGGGAGGAGGCCCGTCGGGAATGACGGCGGCGCTTTCGCTCGCGGCACAGGGATTTGACGTTCATCTCGTCGAGAAAGAGGATCGGCTTGGCGGCGGGCTGAACAACCTGCACTACACCCTTGAGGGAAACGACGTTGACGCATTTTGCGAGAAGCTCGTAAGCGCCGTCACCGGAAACAGAAGAATAAAAATCCATCCTCGCAGCACAGTGGTTAGCATCGAAGGGCATGCGGGCGATTTCACGAGCACAATAAAAGCCGATGACGGCGAGAGCGCCGAGATACACCACGGAGTTTTCATTGTTGCGACCGGGGGCAGCGAGTTCCGGCCGACCCGGTTCCTCTACGGGGAAGACCCGCGGGTTGTCACGCAGAGGGAGCTTGAGGAGCAAATCGCCAGTGAACAGGCGCCCGTCGGGGAAGAGGGCACAGTGGTCATGATCCAGTGCGTCGGGTCGCGCGACAAGGAGCGCCCATATTGCAGCCGGGTCTGCTGCGCCCAGGCCGTGAAAAATGCTCTGAAAATCAAGGAGCGGCACCCCGAAACGACAATCGTCGTCCTGTACCGCGACATGCGGACGTACGGTTTCCAGGAACTGGATTACCAGAAGGCGAGGGAGGCGGGCGTCTTGTTCTTCCGGTACAACGAGGAGGTGCCGCCGGCGGTGGTCGGCAGGAAGGAGCTTCTGGTGGAGTTCGATGACCCAATCACCGGGCGGCGGATGCCGCTCCGCGCCGACCTTTTAGTCCTCTCGACCGGCATAGTTCCGGCGCAGGACAACCCACAGATTTCAGAACTGGCGAAGCTGCCTCTCGACGAGGATGGCTTCTTCCTTGAGGCGCACCTGAAGCTTCGCCCGGTGGATTTCGCGTCGGAGGGAATCTTTCTGTGCGGACTGGCTCACTCGCCGAAATTGCTCAAGGAGAACGTCGCCCAGGCGCTGGCGGCAGCCGGGCGCGCCGCGACGATTCTATCGAAGGACTCTCTCGTCGTGGGCGGAGAAATCGCGTGGGTTGATGGCACGAAATGCGTCTGCTGCATGACCTGCGCGAGAACCTGCCCGTACGGAGCACCGACTGTGAGCTTCCGCGACACGCACCGTCGAATTGAAATTGACCCGGCAAAGTGCCTGGGATGCGGAAGCTGCGCTGCGGAATGCCCGGCGCGTGCAATCCAGTTGCATAACTTCATGGATTCTCAAATCGGTGCTGCCATAATGGCTATGATGGAAGCGAAATAGAGGTTTCGATGGCGGATTTCGAGCCGAAAATACTCGCGTTTTGCTGCCACTATTGCGCGTATGCGGCTGCGGACCTCGCGGGGACGCTCCGTGCGCAATATCCAACGAACGTGCGCATCGTTCGCGTGCCGTGTTCGGGAAAGGTTGATCCGCTGCACATCATGCAAGCCTTCGAGAGCGGTGTGGACGGAGTCCTCGTCGCGGGATGCCTCGAGGGAGGGTGCCATTTTCAGGAAGGAAACCTTCGCGCCCGACGACGGGTCGAGCGCGTAGCAAGAATCCTCGACGAGATCGGCATTAAGCCGCAGAGGCTGAAAATGGTGAACCTTTCGTCGGCCATGGGGCTTACCTTTGCAAATACCATCACGGAGTTTACCGAGCAAGTGAGGCGCATGGGGCCAAGCCCCGTCAAGATGAACGTTTTTGTCCGGAGAAGATAAGATGATTATCGCCACGAGAAAGAACATTCGGGAACTCAAGCAACTGCTCGCCCCCTATCAGAAAATCGCCGTCCTTGGATGTGGAACCTGCGTTACCGTTTGCCTCGCAGGTGGGGAGCGAGAAGCCGGAATGACCGCTTCTGCTCTACGAATGACCTATCGGCTCGACGGAGAAGAGAAGGACATCCGCGACCTGACCATCGAACGGCAATGCGAGGATGCTTTCATTGACGAGGCGTGGAAAAACCTCGACGAGGCTGACGCGATTCTTTCTCTTGCCTGCGGGGCGGGCGCTCAGGCTATCGCCGAGCGATTTCCCAACAAGCCGGCCTTCCCCGGCCTGGACACGCAGTTCATCGGCATCCTCGAGGAGCAAGGAGTCTGGACCGAAAAATGTGTTGCCTGCGGGGAGTGCCGGATTGGCTTATTCGGCGGGATTTGCCCCGTAGCGCGCTGCGCCAAGCACCTGCTCAACGGCCCGTGCGGCGGTTCCCACGACGGGAAATGCGAGGCGGATGCCCAGACGGATTGTGCCTGGCAACTCATCTACGACCGCCTGAAGGCTATCGGAGAACAAGAACGCCTTGAGGAACTCGTCGCGCTGCCGGACTGGTCGCTGAGCAACGAAGGGGGCTGTCGCAAGATCGTCCGCGAAGACCAGCGGATTTGACCGGAGCGCCACGACAAGCAAATGTCGGGTTATCGCATCGTGGCTCCTGCGAGCCGCGTCAATACCGGCGAGGAAGTGTCAGAGCCTCGAACGCTGTGCCTCCCAGGTTCGTTCCCGTTGCAGGGCGCGTTGTTCTCCGACAAATTGTCGCTCTACTGCTCGGCCGTTGCCTCATCGCTGCGACGGAACGTTATAAACCGGCTCCCGTACGGCTCGATTCGGAGACGAAGGCGCGTTTTCGCGGCAACCGCGTCCGTCGTCGCTGGCTCTGGCGTCGCAATGTCTCCGGTGTTCGGGTTCCAAAGCTCCAAGGTGCCTACGGAGCGGAGCGTTACTTCCTCCTCGATTTCGCTCGCAGAATCGTTGATGAAAAAATAGATTTCTCTGCCTGCGAAGCGGCGGTGAACGTATCGAAGAGGCGAGCCGGGTGTTGACACCGTGCAATCGGAGTCGAGCAGGCTGCGAATAGTTGTGCTTACGGAGGGTTCCTGTCCCGACGGGAGAAAGACACTTGCCCCACCGCGGGCGTTACGGTTGACAGGCAAATCACCCTGCTTCGGTTCCCCCGCGTCTCCGAAAAGTTCTTTCGTCAAACGGAGCATCTCCTCGCCTGGGAACTCGGACGGGGTGTTCTGGGGTAGCGAGCCGACCGCTATGACAATCCCTCCGCCTCGCCAAAACTCGGCAACCTTCTGGTACACGTCGAGAGGAAGGGTATCAACGCGGGGAAGAACCAGAACTCTGTACCGTTCATCGGCGACGTCAAGGCGGTTCCCGGAGAGTTTTGCTAACCGAAGAGCTGATGAGTCGAGGTAGACGTAATCGAGCTGGCTGCGGAAAAGGACAGAACTGACCTCGCGGTATGTCCTATCAATGGCGGCGACTTCGGGGGAGTTGGTCGCTCCGCTCGGGGCGGGCACGAAATGCGCCCAGAGGCTCTCCGTTGGATAGAGCACCGCGACATCACAAACGTGCGTTCCGCCGGTGAGCATCACGCCGAGACGGCCGACGTATTCGTTTACCGCGCGCTGCTCCTCGACGGTCAGGTCTGCCCATGAATAATACGATGTCGTGGTGTTGATGCCGCAGACATAAAGCAGGTTGCACGTCCCGCGAATCTCCGCGGCGGAGACTGGTTCTCTGGGTCGCGTATCTCCCGGTGGGCGATAGTGCTGGATATGGTCGGAGGTCTCGGTCATCGTCTTGCTGCATCCGTGAAGGTGAGCTATTGACGAGATGAGCTTGGCGATGTGAAACGGCACCGTCGCCGGTTTGGAAGTCAGGCAGTCTATTCCGGGAATGTCCAGCCGCTCGACGCACCGATAGAAATTCCCGTAGAATCCGACGTGGTATGCGAGGTCCTCCTCCCAGAGGAGATGGCCCGTCGAGGCGATGCCGTGCGCCCGACACCAGTTCTGAATCTGTCCGAAGTAGGCGTCACTCACCATCTCGCCCACAACCCTCCAGAATTCGCAGCGCCCTCGCTGGCTTTCCGGTCCGGCATCCGCAAACAAAGCTGGCAGGAGCGGAATCAAATCTCGCCCTGTCTGCTCTCGGAACCGGGCGGGCAAATCCGGCGACCACGGGACCACCGGGTGAGACTGCGGCCGCAGGAAGACGCTCATGAGGGACGGCTCGTCGGTGAAAATTGCATCGAAAGTTCTGTCGAGGTCGCTGAAGCGCCTGGCGTATTCCGCATGTGTCAGCTCGATAAACCGCGCCAGCGGCTCCTTCATCAGGATGTTCGGATAAGGCCTCTTCTCGAAGAGATTCCATTGGGCGTGGGTTCCCTCATAGAGGGTCTGCTCGACGAAAGCCATGATTATCCACTGCCCTTCGGGCGGCTGCCATTTGAGAGCGCCTTCGGCGACGAGTTTCCGAAGGTCAGTTCCACGAAGGAGGTCAATCCGCGCGCCCTCGACGGGAAAAGCCGAAACAGAAACGATTTTGCCGTCGGGAAGTCTCATTTCGACTGAGGAACCCTCGGCGGTCGCGCTCACACAGGCAACGCCTCTTGCTTCCCATTCGGGATGCCCGTCGAGAACAAGCCCGCCAGCACCCCCGCTGGGATAGCCCTTCTCGTCGTAAAGCCAGAGGGTCATTCCCATTTGCTTCGCAAGTCGCACGGCATGGATGAAAGACTTCCAGTTTTCTTCGCTGCGAAGGTACTCGTCGAAATGGACGTTGCAGACGACTCCCCCGAAGCCGCGCGCTCTCAGGTCTTTGAGGACACCTTCATTGCGGGCGACGTCTTTCGGGAAAATGTGGATGATTTTGAGAATTCGGCGGTTGTTTGGCGGCGAGCGGAAGAGCGACTTCAGTTGCGCGATGTTCAACTCCGTCCCAACAGCGGCAGGCTCGCGTTCTTGTGTTGCTGTTGTATCTGCAAAGAGCACGATGACAGCAAGAAGTAGGACCGCGCCAGCGATGAGCCCGTCAACCGCCTGCGAGGCGCGTTTCCTTGAAAGCCATTTGTAGAGAGACGATTTCACCAAGCTTGTTTTCCCTCATGAATCGCGGCTGCTATCCGGAAATTCCAAATCCCGAAGAGTTAAGCCATCCGCCTCGTCGCGGGCCAGGCTTCGAGAAAGCGTAGGTACGATTCGTAGGAGGCTTCGTAGAGGTCAGCGCTCTCAGATGGCTCGAAGACCTCTCCCCCGAGGTCAATGCCCGAGACGAACTCCTCGGGTGAACTCACAATTCCGGCGCCTTTGAAACCGAAAGCAGCCGCACCGAGGACTGTCGCTTCTTTGACGTCGGGCACCGTCGCGGGTAGCCGCGTGACGTCGGCACGGGTCTGATTCCAGAAGTCGTTTTTCGCTCCGCCTCCGACGACGCGAATTCCCGTTGGCTTGAAGCCGGTCGCCCTGGAGAGAATGTCGAGCGCCTGCCGCAACTGATAGCATAAACCCTCGATGACCGCACGATAGACCTGCCCTCTCGTCGTGGAGAGAGTCAGGCCAGTGATGCAGCCGGGGATGCCGTATTTCTTCGCGGGGCCTGTTCCTTCGACGAATGCCGGGACCACGGTAACTCCTCCTGCACCGGGAAGAGCGCTGCGCCCTTCCTCAATCATCAAGCGATGAATGCCCTCGCGGTCGGCTTCCGGCGAGAAGAAGTTGCGGCGAACCCATTCGATGATCCCGGAGGCAATCATCAGCAACTGCGGGTTCCACCACCCCGGCACTGCATCCGTCTCGATAATCAGTCCCTCTCCAAAGCCAACTGCCTCAGGCTCGCATTTCTGCGTTCGCAATAAAGCAATCTCCCAGGTGCCAGTGCTCAGAATTGCCTCGCCCGGTTTTGCCCCTGAGCCGAAGGGAGCGAACTGGGTATCGTGGCCCCCGGCGATGACGGGCATGCCCTCGGGCAAGCCCGTCTCGTCGCTCGCCCTTCTGGTAACTGTGCCAACCACGTCGCCGGGCTGCGACCACGCGGGGAAGAAGCTGCGATCCAGCCCAACAAGGGAAAGCATTTTCTCGGACCAATCCCGTCGGCGAATATCCATCGCCATCGTGGTGGAAGCGGCTGTTGGCTCGATCATCATCTCGCCCGAGAGCTTGTGCGAGAGCAGCCCCGACATCATAACCCAGCGATTTCCTCGCGCGAGCGCCTGCGCTGCATACTTTCTCAACCACATCCATTTCAGCAACGTGTTGAACCCAATAATCTGGTAGCCGGTTATCTCGTAGATTTCTTGAGGACTAAGGATTTTCTTGATCGCCTCGGCGAATTCTTTCGTTCGTTCGCATTGCCACGAGATGACCGGATAGGCAAGAGAGCCGTCCTTCTTCAGCGGGGCGCCGTCGGCGCCGAAGGTAACGACCGTCACAGCCCTGATTCTTTCGCGCGGCACCGCGCGACATACTTCCCTGCAAGAGTCGCAGAGCTTTCCCCAAACCTCGTCGAGGTCCCAGATTTTCCAATCGCTTTTGCCGCCCGGCTGCGGAGATGGAGAATTCGGTCTGCTGGCGCTGACAACAAGGTTTCCGCGAACGTCCACGGCGACCGCTCGGGTTGTGGTCGCCCCGCAGTCCATGACGACGACGCAGTCTGCGTGTGGCGCAGCGCGCTTTGTCGGGTTCGAGCGTCCTGAGCTGCACGTCCTTCTCTGCTTCGGCGTTCGCACGACTTCTCCTTCTTCCGGAATCAGCGATTTCCTCGGAGACGATGCAAGGGTAGCCATTTTGCCGGGAGAAAACAACCGTCCTGCTGCCGGGTTTGTTGGAACGTTGACGATGGAACCGCGGTCATGTTATCCTTCAATTAAAGGGGAAAAGCGGAGGTGCTGAAAAAGATGCCGGAGTTCAAGATTGTAACGGATTTCGTTCCAAAGGGAGACCAGCCGAAGGCGATCGGCGAATTGACCGAAGGGGTTCTCGCCGGGCGGAGGGCGCAGGTTCTCCTCGGAGTGACGGGGTCGGGAAAGACCTTCACGATGGCGCACGTCATCGCCAACGTCCAGAAGTCAGCGCTGGTTATCGCGCACAATAAGACGCTCGCCGCGCAGCTCTACAGCGAGTTCAAACAGCTTTTTCCTCACAACGCCGTCGAGTATTTCGTCAGCTATTACGATTACTATCAGCCGGAAGCGTACATTCCCCAGACGGACACGTACATCGCCAAGGACGCCTCCATCAACGAAAACATTGACAAGCTCCGGCATTCGGCGACTCGTTCGCTTCTCGAGAGGCGGGACGTCATCATCGTGGCGAGCGTGTCGTGCATTTTCGCGCTCGGTTCCCCAGAAGCATACCGGGCGATGACGATTGCGCTCGAGCAAGGGAGCATTGCCTCGCGCGAGGAGCTTCTCGACAAGCTCGTGAGCATTCAATATCAGCGAAACGACATTGACTTTCACCGCGGGACGTTCCGGGTTCGCGGGGACGTCGTCGAGATTTTCCCGGCTTACGAAGGGGAGATGGCGGTGCGGGTCGAATTCTTCGACGACGAGATTGAGTCCATTTCGGAGATTGACCCGCTGAGGGGGAAGGCGCTGCGAAGGGTCGAGAAAGTAACCGTTTACCCGAGCAGCCATTACGTGACCTCCGAGCGAACGATGCAGGAAGCACTGGGGAGCATCCGCGAGGAGCTAAAGGAACGGCTGGAGTTCTACGAGAAGCAAAATCGCCTGCTTGAGATGCAACGACTTGAGCAGAGGACGAATTATGACCTCGAGCTGATGGCGGAGATCGGGTATTGCCCGGGGATTGAGAACTATTCGCGGCATTTCACCGGCCGCCGACCGGGGGAGCCGCCGCCGACGCTGCTGGACTATTTCCCGCGCGACTTCCTTCTTTTTCTCGACGAGAGCCACGTATCAGTTCCGCAGCTCAAGGGGATGTATCGCGGGGATAGGTCGCGCAAGGAGACGCTCATTGAGCACGGTTTTCGGCTGCCGTCGGCTATGGACAATCGTCCGCTGCGGTACGACGAGTTTCATAAGCTAATCAGCCAGGCTATCTTCGTTTCAGCAACGCCCGACGAATTCGAGATCGAGGAAGCGGGTGGTATTGTTACCGAGCAGCTCGTTCGCCCGACGGGGCTGGTTGACCCGGAGGTGGAGTTGAGGCCGGCTTCCCAGCAGGTTGATGACCTTTTAGAGCAAATCCGCAGCAGGGTCGGGAAAGGGCAGAGAGTTCTCGTAACGACTCTGACGAAGAGGATGGCAGAGGATCTGACGGAGTACTACCTCGACCTCGGGTTGAAGGTGAAGTATCTCCATGCCGACGTCGAAACGCTCAAACGAGTCGAGATAATCCGCGATTTGCGGCAGGGTGTGTTTGACGTCCTGATCGGAATCAATCTTCTGCGGGAAGGACTGGACATTCCGGAAGTGTCGCTTGTGGCAATTCTCGATGCGGACAAGGAAGGATTTCTCCGGTCGAAGATTTCGCTCATCCAGACCATTGGTCGAGCGGCTCGCAACATTGACGGAAAGGTCATCCTCTACTGCGACACCGTAACCGATTCGATTCGGAATGCCGTTAACGAGACCGACCGCCGACGGGAAGTCCAGAAGGAGCACAACCGCGAGCATCACATCACGCCAGAGAGCGTCCGAAAAGAGATCACCGACATTCTCGCGTCGGTGTATGAGGCGGATTACGTGACAGTGCCGCTCGTCGCGGAGGAAATTGTCAAATATTCATCGCCCGACGAGTTGAGGGCAACGATCAAACAGCTTCGGAAGGAAATGGTCCGCGCCGCGAAAGAGCTCCGCTTCGAGGACGCCGCTCGACTCCGCGACCAGATCAGGGAACTGGAAGAGGTCGAAGTTACCTACCTGTGAACCGTGCGGCCGTCCTGAGGACACAAGCGCACTTGGCGCCCCCGGCGCCTTGGCGAGACAAGACAGGATTCGAATACGGGTCCTCTCGCAAAGCCGCTAAGGCGCAAAGGACGGGGGCAAGATGCCCCTGGTCCAGCCGGCAGGATGCCGGCGGTACAGAGCCGCTGCATTTGACCCCTTGCGTGCCGGCGGAAGCTGTGGTACAAAGAAGTTAGCTTCTGCTCGGTGACGTGGAAGGCACGGGGTTCCCCGGAAAGGCAGCGCACCAATTTCGTCTTAAGGGGAGGTGCCGGAAATGGGAAAGACTTCTCGTTCCATCGTTGTCGCATTCCTGGCCAGCGTTTCGATTCTCGCCGCTGGCACTGAGTCTCTCCGAATCGAATGGATTTCGGGAGAGACCGGACCGGACTCGTGGACTATCGCCCCAGCAAATCCCACGGACATGGATGTGATTCACTTCAGCGGTCCGGCGGGCGTTCATAGCAACTCTTGCTACGCTGAAGTCTTCGCCGGAGGCTCCCCAACGCTCTCCATCGCCCCGGCCAAACATAGCATCGCTCTCTGGTTTCAGCCGCCTCCTCCCGAAGGCTGCTACGACATCTATGACCCGGTCTGCGGGCTTGAGGGACACTTTGGCCCCCTGAGCGAAGGAGATTGGGTGTTCTTCTGCGACAACCCCATAGCTCGGTTCTCCACCTCGTTCCACGTCAGCGCTATTCCAACCTACGCCCTCGATGTCAAGGTCGTCGGCGATGGCTCCGTGTCTCAAGACCCGCCTCCTCCCTACCGAGCTGGCCACAGAGTCTCCCTCCTTGCAGTGCCCAACGCCGGCTGGAAATTCGTGAACTGGAGCGGCGACATTCGGCCGGAGCAGGAGACCGATAATCCCCTCACCCTGACCATTGATATGGATAAGACAATCACCGCGACCTTTGCTCGCCTCCCTCGCGTGCTTTTCGTTCCTGAAGAGTATGGAACGATTCAGGCCGCGATAGACGCCGCCTTCGAAGGGGACACAATCATCGTTTCGCCTGGCACATACGTCGGCAGCATCGGCTTCAAAGGCAAGAATATCGTTCTAAGAAGTGTTGATCCGCTCGATCCGCAGGTCGTCGCCAGCACTATCATTGACGGGAACAAAGGCAGCACTGCCGTGTGGTTCCGCGGGATAGAGGGCGAATCGTGCGTTCTGTCGGGATTCACCGTGCAGAACGGGGAGACCGGCATTAACGGGAGACCCTCGTCCGCATCCGCTCGCGCGACGATCGAGAACAACATTGTCCGGGACAACACCGGCGAGGGCATTGCCTATTGCGATGGCACAATCCAGAACAACATTATCTCCGGGAACTCTGGAAAGGGACTCGCTTTCTGCAATGGCGTAATCCGTGGTAACACGATCAGCGGCAACTCGGTCGGCGGACTCTACCATTGCTATGCAGTGGTGGTGGGCAATACTATTGGGGACAATGGCTCCTCGACTTACTCTGTCGGCGGGGTCTGTGGCTGCATAGGGACCTTTGAGAACAACATCATCCGGGCAAATAGGGCCCTTGTCGGTAAGTACGACGGGGGCGGCGGGCTGCGCGATTCGGACGGCATAATCCGAAACAACCTCATCGCGGAGAACTTCGCACCCTGGGGGGGTGGGCTATGGGAATGCGGTGGTCTCATCGAGGGTAACATCATCCTTCGTAACTCTGCCGAGGGGAACGGGGGCGGCCTGGCCTACTGCGCGGGCAGGATTCGGAACAACGTCATTTGTGGCAACCAGGCCGATTACGGGGGCGGGTTGTACGATTGCGATGCGACCATCGAGAACAACACGATTTGCTATAATGAGGGTTATGAGGGCACAGCGCTCTATGGGTGCCAGGCTGAGACCCGCAACTGCATCATCTGGGGAAACAGGGCACCGGGCGGCGTTGGTACGGTGCCTGCGCCCATTTACCTTTCGGATCCACCCACGTATTCTTGCATTCAGGACTGGACTGCGGAAGGTGAGGGCAACATCGCGGAAGACCCACGATTCGTTGATTACGACGGTCCCGATAACAAGGTATGGACGTGCGAGGACAACGATTATCGGCTTCTGCCTGACTCGCCGTGCATTGACGCTGGGAAAAACCAGGAGTGGATGTGGGACGCGGTTGACCTCGACGGCAAGCCTCGAATTCTTTTCGGCGTCTCCTCCCTGACGGTTGATATGGGGGCTTATGAACACAGATTCAATCTCAACGTTCTGACGGTCAGAGAAGGGGATGCCGCTTTGACCCGATTGACATGGACCAGCCGCGCCGGCATCGCTTACACAATCGTGTCTTCCCCCGATCTCCTCTCCGGTCTTTGGGCTGAAGAAGCGACAATCGTCTCGGCTGGCCCATCAAGCACCTGGCAGGACCCGGACACGCTCTCCCGCCAGAAGTTTTACCGACTGGAGCGCAGGTGAGCTGGTTCCCGGTCAGAAAAAAGTGTTTGGGTCGCGGCAGCTCGCCGGAGTCTGCGCGGCCCCGCACAGAGGGGTGCATACCATTGCTAAGTGCGTGTTTTCGTAGATACCATTACGTATGGGGAACCCAGCGGTTGTTTCTCACACTGCTAACCGCGCCTTGTTGCCAGGGGAGGTCTCTCGCAAAGGCGCCAAGACGCAGGGGTCGCCGAGAATGTGACGCGGAAGGTGCTTGGCGTCTTAGCGTCTTGGCGAGAAAAGACCGGCTATGCTCTAACAATACGTAACGGGACCTATCAATCCGAGCACTAACCTCAGCGTCTGCCACAAAAGCCGAGTTCGCCGCGTCTGGGTTCGGTGCTCAGGCCTTCGACCACTCGGTGTGGAAAGTTCCTTCCTTGTCGGTTCGCTGATAGGTGTGGGCGCCGAAGTAATCTCGCTGCGCCTGGATGAGGTTCGCGGGCAAGGACTCCTTCCGGTAGGAGTCGTAGTAAGCGAGCGAAGCAGCCATCGCCAGGCATGGGACACCCAGCTTCTGCGCCGTCTGGACGACCGTCCGGAGGCTGCGGTGGTTGCGGTTGAGGATTCTGCGGAAGAACGGAGCGAGCATCATGTTCGCGGGATTTTTCTTCATGGCTTGCTTGATGGCGTCGAGGAGCTTCGCCCGGATGATACACCCGCCTTTCCAGATTTGGGCGATTTCCCAGAGCCTGAGGTCGTAACCGTGTTCGGCGGACGCGGATTTGAGGAGAGCCATACCCTGGGCGTAAGAGATGATTTTCGCGGAGTAGAGAGCGTCGTGAAGATGCTTGAGAAACTTAGCTCGGTCGCCGCGAAAGGTGGTTTTCGGGCCGCGCAGGACTTTCGCCGCCTCCACTCGCTCGTTCTTGTAGGCTGAAAGAATCCGGGCTTCGACGGCAGCGTTGATCGTCGGGATGGGCACGCCCGCGTCGAGAGCATCCTGAGAAGTCCATTTGCCGGTGCCCTTCTGGCCGGCTGTGTCGAGAATCAAATCCACGAGAAAGCGCCCGGTCTCCGGGT
Organism: uncultured Verrucomicrobiota bacterium; assembly: GCA_964482435.1. Lineage (GTDB taxonomy): Bacteria > Auribacterota > JABMQX01 > JABMQX01 > JABMQX01 > CAYZXL01. Next base: position 24,399 of record CAYZXL010000007.1, on the reverse strand, counting down.
CCTTCACCTTGAAGATTTCGGCGGTGATGTCTATGAGATAGGAGTTGAGCTCTCCCTGCCGCCAGCTTGCGAAGACCTCTCCGATTTCGGGTGCAGACATGCTCAGACCGCTGCGCATGATTTCGTACGTCTCCGCAATTAACTCCATGTCGCCGTACTCGATGCCGTTGTGGACCATCTTGACGTAATGACCGGAGCCTCCCGGTCCGATGTAGGCGCAACAGGGGCCGTCCTCCGTCTGGGCGGCAATCTTCGTGAATATCGGCTCGACGAGCTCATAGGCATCGCGCTGTCCGCCGGGCATAATGCACGGTCCGCGGAGCGCCCCTTCTTCGCCGCCACTGACGCCGGTGCCAATGTAGAGGATTCCGGCGCTTTCGAGGTCTTTCAGCCTCCGCTCGGTGTCCTTGTAGTAGGAGTTGCCGCCGTCAATCAGCAAATCGCCGGGGGAAAGGTGCGGCTTGAGTTGAGCGATGAAATCGTCCACAGCCGGGCCTGCCTTGACCATGATCATGATGCGTCGAGGCTTTTCCAGGGCATCCATAAACTCCTCGATTCTGGACGTGCCGACGAGGTTCTTTCCCGCGCACCTTTCCCTGACAAACTGCTCGGTTTTTGACCCGGTTCGGTTATAGACCGCGACCGAGAATCCCTTCGACTCGACGTTTAAAGCTAAGTTCTGGCCCATGACAGCCATTCCGATGACGCCAAACTGCTGCTTTGGCATGAGTATCTCCTACGTTCATTGTGTCTTTTCGGGTTTGTGCACTTCAAAAAAGCTGGGGTGGCGGATTGGTCGCGCGCCCGGCCTCGTCGTCGGAACCCATCGGACGCCGAGGCGCGTTTGCCGAAGCGTGCCTTCTCCGGAGGCCCGACCACAATGGCCACTTTGCCGCAAAACCTTCGCCAAAGTCAAGCAGTGCGATGAGGAAGGTGTGGCTGCGAAATCGTGGCACGGGCGTCCCGCCCGTGAAGGAGTTTCATGGGCAAGATGCCCATGCCACCAAAATACAGCCGCACCCGATGAGAAAGAAGCTCGCCGAAGGAGGTCACGGTGGAATTCCATCTACGTCGGGCTTGACCCCGCGGCGAAGAATGGTAATATACCGAAAAAGAAGTCTCAGGCGAAAAGCGGCCTTGGCGAAGCGAGAAGAAAAAGGAGTTGTCGCATGGCGAACATGGTGGAAGTGGGGCAGGAGAATTTTGAGGAAAAAGTGCTCAAATCGGAGCTGCCTGTCGTGGCTGATTTCTCGGCGGAATGGTGTATGCCGTGCAGGAAGTTGGCGCCGATTCTGGAGGAACTCGCTGGAGATTACGCGGGAAGGGCGGTCATAGCGCACATTGACGTTGACAGGGAGTCTTCCCTGGCGAGGCAGTATCAGGTCATGAGCGTGCCGACGCTGCTTTTCTTCAAGAATGGGAAGATAGTCAGCAGCTCGATCGGGCTTGTCTCGAAAAGAAATCTCGCGGAAGCTCTTGACGAGGTCATCGGGTCGGCGAAGGGTGGGTGAGGTATTTATCAACACTCCCCCGGCCATTGCAGAGGGGATGATGGCGCACGCTCCTGGACATGGGGAGTCCAGCGCGGATGTCACTTTTCTTTCATGAATTCAGCGTGGGCGGCCAACCACTTTTCTGCGTCGAGGGCCGCTATGCAGCCGGATGCGGCGGCTGTTACCGCCTGGCGATAGACCTTGTCCACGGCATCTCCGGCGGCGAAGACTCCCTCAACGCTTGTTCGCGTTACGTTCGTGGTGACGATGTATCCCTCGGAATCGAGCAGGATTTGGCCGTGAAAGATTTTGGTACTGGGGATGTGGCCGATGGCAAGAAAGACGCCGTCGCAGAAGTGCTTGGTAAGCTCGCCCGTCCGGACGTTTTTGAGCTTCAGCCCTTTTAGAACGTCATCGCCGATGAATTCCTCGACGACGGAATTCCAGATGAAATCAATTTTAGGATGGGCGAAAGCCTGCTTCTGGAGAGCCTTCGACGCCCGCAAAGTGTCCCTCCGGTGAACGACGGTTACCTTTTCGGCGAACCGCGTAAGGAAGAGGGACTCGTCCATAGCGGTGTCGCCCCCGCCGATAACGAAGACTCTTTTCCCGCGAAAGAGAGCGCCGTCGCATGTGGCGCACGTGGAGATGCCGCGTCCGATCAATCTCCTTTCCTTCGGCAATCCGAGGAAACGCGGGTCGGCGCCGGTGGCGATAATCAGAGATTTGCAGGAGAAGGTCTCGTCCTCGGTGCTGATGGAGAAGGGATATCGCTTCAGGTCAACCGCCATGGCGTCGCCGTGGATGATTGTTGCGCCGAGGCGCCTGGCTTGCCGTTGGACCTTTTCCATAAGGGTTGGTCCATCCGTGCCTTCGGGAAAGCCGGGGAAGTTCTCAATGACGGGCGCGAGGGTCAGGCGTCCCCCGGAATGAAGCCCGGCAATGACAAGAGGGGATAAGTTGGCTCTTGCGGCATAGATAGCGGCGGTCAGCCCTGCCGGTCCGGAGCCGAGGATTATCAGGTCGCGTGGCGAGTTTTCCATAGACGGCCTGTGGATACTCGAAGAATGACGAGCTACTTCACCGCTCTGCACGGCCCGCGTGCGGCCCCGTTTCCGTGCCACGTCATGGAGTGGTCGCGTCTTCGGCTCGTGGGGCACCAGGAAAGCACGCACGTGCACCGCGACCCTGCCGTTGCCGGCTTGAGCCGGCACCCCGTCAGACACGGGCTTTAGCCCGTGCTCACGGTAACCACGCTAGGTTCTCTCCCAGCCGGCTTCAGCCGGTCTTCTCGGGCAGCGGCTTCAGCCCGGGCCCGCCACCAACATGGAGCTGCACCCCACGGCGCTTGAGCCGCACGTTTTTTGGGCGTAGTATATCACAACTGAAGGAGGCTCGAGTCAGGGAAAGCGTCGCGTGCCGGAAATCGAGTGGAGATTTCCCCCTGAGGCGAGGTAGCAAGCACAGCAAAGGTTGATTCCATGAGCATCTTCGACAACATGAGAATTGCCGTGAGGGCAATGGTACGGCGACCCGTCAGGACCGTTCTGACACTCCAGGGTGTGGTCTGGGCGGCGGCAATCATTGTCTTTCCCTCTGCGATCGAAAAAGGGAGTGTCAACAACGCCATTCGGAACGCAACGAAATTCAAGACGGATGAAATCACCGTGCGCGCTTTTGAAAGATCCAGCGCGGAAGGCCTGACGCTCTCCGACGTGGGGGCGGTGGAGGCAGCTCTCGCGGGAAGGAACTCCTCCGTTACACCTTTCCGGACCAGCAGCGGGGAAGTCTTCGTCGCCTCGGAAATAGTGAAGACAACCGTTGTCGGCACGGACGAGACGGCGCCCAAGACGCGTTCATTTTATAAGAGCACGGGGAGATACCTGACCGCGGAGGACGTGCGGGAGATGCGACGCGTCTGCGTTCTTGAAGCTCTGGCCGCGGAGGAGTTGTTTCCGAAAGGGTCGCCGCTCGATAAAAGGGTCGTTGTGCGGTTCGCGGATAGGCTCTTGACCCTCCAGGTCGTCGGCGTGATGCGCAAAAGAGACGCGGAGGAGCTTGCGACGGACGAGAGTGGGTTTCGAAGGGAAGAGAGTGGCGACGGGTCGCGGCGGGGATTCCGGATGAAGTACCTGAGGCAGCTCGTCAACAAGCTCAAGTACATGCTTGGGATACCTGCCGAGGAGACCGCCTGGAAGCGAACGGAGAAATGCGTCCACGTGCCGCTGAGTCTGCTCCCGCGGAAGGACGATTTGGTTGATTGGCTCATCGTCAAGACCGACCCGCTGAAGATTCTCGACACGGCCCGCACAGTCCAGAAAGCCCTCGTCAGCCGGAACAAAGAACCCATTCTTCTGTACAACATCTTTCTACCGATTCTCCTGAGCGACCAGTTGCAGGTGAAGCACGACCTGACGACAGCCCTGTTCATTTTGTGCCTGATTATGGGGGGGATAGTCGTCTCAAACATCATGCTCATGTCCGTCATGGAAAGAAACCGCGAAATCGCTATCCGCAGGGTCGAGGGAGCAAGCAAAAAAGACATCGTGTGGCAATTCCTTATAGAAGGGGCGACGTTGTGCGTTGCGGGGGCCCTGATGGGTATTCCGGTGGGGTTGGGGCTCGCTTACGTTACGTCGCTGTTCGAGCCATACGCTATGGTGGGTGTGGGAATCCCCTTGAAAGACATGCTCATCGCCGTCGGCGCCGCGACGCTCATAGGGACAACCGCGGCGATACTCCCCGCGAGAAGGGCTGCGAACCTCGACCCGGTGGTCGTCCTCCAGAGCGAGTAACCCAGGAAGAGCCAGCGCCGCGACACGTATGTGGTGAGCCCCGGCCGGGCACGGACAGAAAAAAGGCCTCTCTCGTCCCCGCACCGCCGGACCTTTTGGCCTCCACGGGCCAGCCACTCCATTCTGCCTCCCGTAAACCTCTCCATGTCCGGACGCACATGGCCCCGAGGGCGGGCGTCATTGGGAGACCGCACTTACCAACTGGCGGAAAGGACCCCCCGTGAAAGGATTGAAATCGCTTTCGGGAATTTTCAGGAACAACCATTGCAGACCTTTAAGCCCGGTGACCCTAGCGCACCAGTTTAACGTGGCGCCTGCCCTTGGCTGGACCGCGCGCTGCACAGTTTACCGCGCAGGGGCGGGACATTCGAGCCTCAGGTCAACGGGGACCGGCGACACGTCATGGCCGATCAGGCGATCCCGTGCTGTTGCCCTGATCATCGAAAAGGTCAGGTTGCGGCTCAGTTCTCAAATCGAGCGTCTCGGAGGAGGGACGGGTCAGGGCGTCGATGACCCTCTCGTGCTGTTGTGGGTCTCGCAAGGTGATTTTCCAGCCCACGTGAGGCTGGAAAACCATAGTATCCGGGACCGCGGCACTCACGGCTTGCAAGAGAGCGCCCATGAACTGCCTGCAAAGCCCCCTCATGTGCCGCGCTGAATCGCGGTTCTCCCAGTGGCCATACATTCCAAACATTGCATCGTTGAGGATCTTCTGACATTCCAAGGCTAATTCAGCAGGGGGATTCGCACGCCCAACTGCAGCAATAACACTGCTGTGCATGCGTTCAAACAATGCGCGCTTACAAAATACCCTCTCCTGCTCTGACTGGGCGACGTCAGGATCGTAAGGGATGAAGTAAAGGGGCCTGGGATCAGTATCGGGTTCTCGTTTGATAAAAGGATTGGTGCCCGCTGGCAGCGCAAAAAATGCGCTTCCGATGTCGTTGATCACGATGCTGATATCGGTGTCGCTCAGTACAAGACCCAGGACAGAAAACCGCCCAGCGGGTAGCCTGTTCTGCCCCAGTTCGTTGCGGAGGCTTGCCAGCGTTTCGCTCAGTGGCTTGCGGTCGTTCTCGGGTAGTACGAACGCAAGGAGCGAATCGGCCACCTGCCCGGAGGCTAAGGCGAGGACTTCTGCTGCTCGCGGTCCGGCCACGACCAACAGACTTCGGGCCTGCTCAGCCGTTGGGGAGGTTGGCCCAAAGGAGCGCGCCTTGCATTCGGTAAAAGCGAACTTGTGACCCTTTTGCTGTGTTAACACCAGATCGGGCCTTACCCGATCCTGCATGCTTATGGCCGCCTCTTGGGCAACCAGGCGCAGGTCAGGCGGCGGGCCGAGTGGCGGAGCGATCGCATGGACGGTAAACCCTTCATTGTAAAGGAGAGGAGCGATGTCGCTCTTGCGCGGCAAAGGCTGGGCGAGCCACAGAAGTGCGTTCAACTGGAAGAGAGGGTCTTTTACCAACTCATTCGACGTCGAGGTCATAGGGAACCCCCCGTGCAGATTCCTCGACCATCTGTTTGTAGGGTTTGTCGCCAATGAAGGCTTTCGCTCCCGGGTCGAGGTAGCGCTGAATGTTGGTCACCAGGCGATGCACCGTATTGCCGCAGGTGCCGTTGGGGATAATCGCTGTGCACCCCTGTGCTGTCAGCTCAAGGAAAAGGGGCTGCCACAGGTGGCGGTCAAGGCCATAGACGTGAACCTTCGTGGGCCCGAGGCGGATCGGATGGCCCCAAAGCCGGAACTTGTTCCTTTTGCGTTTAAAGGTCGCAGCTATCCAGTAGTCGAACACGGGGGGAGGTAGGGGCTCCTGGAAGCGAACGACAACCGGGGCCCCAACGATCTTACGAAACTGTCCTGGCAGGCCAACGGATTCCTGTATGGAATACCAGGCCTGGTCCTCGGTTGATTTGAGGAGCTGCTCGTAGATGCGGACAACGAAGAGCAAGTGACTCCTGTGGTCGCGAAAACTTTCACTTCTGTTCGTTACTCGTCCATTGTCGTAGAAGTCGTGGCCTCCCCGGCCTACAGGAGACGGGAATCGCAACTGGCTGATGGCATACAAGGGAGAGTAAATCTGCTGTAGCGTCTCGAGTTTTTCCTGGATCACGCGGATGCGGTCCACCAAGCAGAAACTGGTTGCACGGCGCTCAAGGGTTTCCTCGAAGTCCTCTTCTCCGGAATGCTGAGGCGTCTCCTCTTCTTCCTCCTCGTCTTCCAGCTCTTCCTGCTCTTGCTTCAGCGAATCCGCTGTAGACCCGTCAATGTCGAAGATGCTTTGATGAGTGAATGTCAACCGGGTGAAGCGATGCGGACGGCTCAACCGCACCACGAGTTCCCACAACACGTTGAAGGTCATACCGCTCAACCAGACGTGATCAATTTCTGGACTACGTAGCACGAGGCGCCGAACGCAATTCTTGATTTCCTTCGATTCCATCGTACTGTACAGGGCAATGATTCGAGGGCGGAGGCGTTCCAGGAACCCGATCTCTCCCGTTTGCTTGTCCGTCGCCAAGAATAGCCACTCGTCCAAAGGTTCCAGACGCACCCCGCGCCTGTCCAAAATGGTCTGAAGGCCTTGCGGTGTGCGTGCTTCGTCTCCGTCGAGAAGTTCCAGCAGATGGGTCTTAACCAGAGGCCGCTTGAGTTTCCGTTCGTCCAGTTCTTCCATTCGTTCAAGGGCGTAGCCGTCGAAAAACCGAATCATCTGATGACGGGTTTGAATGCGCGCAAGGGGCGTTTCTGTCATGATAGGTTCACCTCCACCGTGTTCGTGGGGGCACTCCCGAGGATCTTCACGACGCTCACGAGAATGCCATAAGCACCGGCACCATTTTATCTGCTGACAGCGTTCCTCTGCAACCCCGGATTTCTTTGAGCGTGCATACGCTGGCCGCTTTTAGCCAACCCCTTGCGCCGGGGGGGCGATAGCCCGAGTCCCGTGTCAAGGATTTTCTCCACCGCCTCGTCCGGTTTGATTCGTTGATTGTCTCGACGACCTCCAAGGGGAGAATGGTTTTTTCGACGGGCCTGAGGCCGCCCCTTTCGGCCCATTTGCCTTGCCAGATAAGCCCGGTCATCTTGGTTTCTCCCTTGAAGGAAAAGCCTTTGTCGTGCCGGGGAACTTCTTGTCAGTTTAGGGTTGCACTCGTCGCTGACTGACGGGAGAGTTCACCGGCCGTCGGCCCCATGGCCTCTTGCTCTGCTCGCCAGGACCGGATCTCGCTCCCATCCTTCAAGAGATGCTCTTCGATAAACCAGAACTCAAGCACGCGTTTTGTGACGGCCCCCGCGCCTTCGTAGCGCCTGTCCCGCCCGCGTTGGCCATGAGGCTCGACCGATCGTGCCGTTCAGGTCAAACCTCTCGGCCGCACAGGTATCTCTCGTTGAAGGTCTCGACGCGCACCCGGACGATGCGGTTTTTCAACCGCTCAATGCCTGCTCCATTGCTCGTGAAGACCGTTCTCAGATAATTAGAACAAAAGCCTTCGTAAGCCTTCTCTGCAATTCGGAACGATGACGGAAGTTTTTGCCTATCGCGAGCGGCGACTTCTCTTTCGACTAAAACCTCGACGACCTGCCCGCGAAATTCCTGCCTGCTCTTGAGCGCAGCGGCCTTTGCGTCCGCTGAGAGTTGAGCGACCCTCTCCCGGACGACATTGCACGGGACAACATCCGAGAATCGGTGCGCGGGCGTCCCCGGGCGGCTGCTGAAAGGGAAAATGTGCACCTTGCTGAATTGCGCCTGGGCGACCACTCGGCGGCTCTCCTCGAAATCCCCGTCAGTCTCCCCGGGAAAACCCACCATCACGTCCGTTGTGACCGAAATCCCCGGCAGTTCTTTTCTGAAAAGGGCGATGGTCTCAAGATAATCCTTCTGCGTGTAATTCCGGTTCATCCTCCGCAGAATCGCGTTGGAACCGCTCTGGAGCGGCACGTGAAAATGGCGGCAGATTTGCGGAGAATTTCCGATTGCCTCGACGAGCGCGGTTGTTATCTCATTTGGGTCAATGGAGCTCAGCCTGACACGAATCAGTCCCTCGATGTCGCGCAGTCGCTCAATCAGCTCGGGCAGCCTGTTCTCCTTTCTCCCGTCTTCCATCCCAAAGCCGCCGATATGAATTCCCGTCAGGACGACTTCCCTGTAACCGTTCCCGACGAGACCTTCCACTTCTGGAATGATGTCCTCTATCTGGCGGCTCCGGCTTCGCCCCCGCGCCAACGGCACGATGCAATAAGAGCACCTCTTATCGCAGCCGTCCTGAATCTTCACGAAAGCGCGTGTGTGTCCGGAGAAGAACGTTATGCGCGGCGAGAAAGGCATAGTCGAGCGATGCTCGACGTTCAGAAGAGCGCAGACTCGGTCCGCAAGGGTCTCCTTCGATGGATTATCAAATACTGCATCCACGCCGGATATTCCCCGGACCTCTTCGGGGCTAATCTGCCCATAACACCCTGTCACGACGATGCAGGCTTTCGGATTCTCTCGCTTGAGTCCCCGAATGGCCTGCCGGCATTTCGCGTCGCTCTCGGCGGTGACCGTGCAGGTGTTGACGATGCAGAGGTCCGGGTCTCCATCTTCCCGGCACTCGACGAATCCGCGTTTGAGGAGGTCCTCCCGGAGGAGCTGGCTATCGTACTGGTTCGCTTTGCAGCCCAGCGTCCTGATGATGAATTTCCGCCCGCTACTCATTTTTCCCGAAATGCTCTAACAGCGCCACAACAGCTAAGATCGTCAATGACTGAACCAACACCACCGCCACGCCCGCCATATCAACCTTTGGCAGTTGCGTTGCGCCGATTCCGACGCAAAACGTCAGGAGGTAAATGAACAGCACCGCCCCGCGAGGCGTCATTCCCAAATTCACCAGCCGGAACGACAGATGGTCCTTGCTCGCTTTGAAAATCGGGAGCTTCTTCCGCCACCGGATGAACGTTACGGTGACCAGCTCATACAGCGGCATTGCCAGGACCACGACGGGCAGAACCACGGGGAAAAACGTGCGGCTCTCCTCGGAATAAAATGTTGCTGTAACCGTCAAGCAAGCAAGGGTGTATCCGAGAAACATCGAGCCGGCATCACCCATGAAAATTGACGCTGGCGGAAAATTGTACCGCAGAAAACCGAGCGTGCTTCCGACAAGCGCCAGAAGGACCAGCGACACGAAATATTGCTTAAGGTATGCAGCCGTAAGGAAAAACAGAAGCGAGGCGATGACTGCTACCCCCGACGAAAGGCCGTCCATGTTGTCTAAGAAATTGAAGGCATTCGTCACTGCCACAATCCAGAGAACCGTCAGCACGCACCCGGGCAAAAACCCCGGAATGAAAAGGCTTATGCGGATGCCCGCAAGAACCACCGCCAGGGCGCAGACGATTTGTCCGAGGAGCTTCCAGAGGGGAGAGAGTGTTCGCTTGTCGTCAATCAATCCCAGGATCACTATCAGCAAGCCGCCGCCAACAATCGTCAGAAGTCGTCCGCTCTGCTTGACTACGCCGGGGATGTAGTGGATTACCTCTCGAGGGACGAACCGAGCCAACAGAGATGAGTCCTTCAGCATCAGCAGAACGGCCCGGTGCAGAAGAATCGTGAGGGCGAAGCTGAAGAAGATAGCCACCCCGCCGAGAAGAGGCACCTGTCCGACGGCAGCTTTATCCGGGTGAGGCTTGGCCACAATTCCGTGCCTTAAACCCAGCCTCCTTGCCACCGGCACGCAAATCAGCGACAGGATCAGCGAGAAAGCGAAAATGTATCCATAGACCAATGCCCACATCGGGTGCGCCTCCGAGCTTTCAGCCAGAGAGATTCGTACAGCGCGTTTATCTGCTCAACCATCCGCTCCTTTCGGAACAGTGGGTCAACAAGCTGTCGGCCGCTCTGCCCCATTCGCTCCCTGAGACCCGCATCCGAAAGAAGGCGGCAAAGCGAATCGCTCAACCCCCGCACATCCTTGGGCCGAACGAGGTATCCCGTCACGCCATCCCTGACCACTTCCCGCGCTCCGTCAACGTCGAAAGAGACGACCGGCTTTCCGCACGCGAGGGCTTGCGGCAGAGCTTTCGCTAATCCCTCCCGCAGAGAAGTGTGGACGAGCACGTCCATCGCAGAAATCATTTCCGGGATGCGCTCCGGATGAACCAGCCCCGCGAAGATGAACCTGTCCGCCAGACCCACTTCCCTCAAGGTTCGATGAAACTTGTCCCGGAGAATCCCTTCTCCGACCAGAAGAAAACGTGTCTCCGGGAACCTCCAGGCGATTTGCCAGGCAGCCGAGAAAAGGTATTCGTGCCCTTTCAGCGGGAAAAGACGCGCAATCATCCCTACAACAAGCTCGCCGTCCCCCAGTCCGAGCCTCCTCCGGGCTGCTTGACGAAGAGCGCCGGAGCGCAGAAACGCGTCCAGGTCCATCCCGCTGTATATGGTTACGAATTTCGACTTTCGGGCGATGTCCGCAGCGACGGCTTGCTCCGTCACCCTGTCCGCGACGCAGACGATTTTTGTGCTGACCTTCGCCGCAAGTCTCTCGACGAGGACGTACGCGAGGTTCGCGAATCGGCTCTGGTAAGGATGGAACGGAAGACCATGGATTGTGTGGATAATAACCTTGACTCCAGCGAGCCGTGCCGCCAGCCGCCCGAGGATGCCCGCCTTCGAGCTGTGCGTGTGAACAATGTCGTATCTTTCCCGCCGGAAGATGCTGTATAGCTGAAAAAACGCCCGTGCGTCCCGAACCGGATTGACCGCTCGCCGCATCTGCCCAAGCACGATGCATCGAACATCTCTCCTCCACGGCCCGTCCAGGAGACTCCCTTCCGGCCCCAACGGGGGCCCCGTGATTAGCGTAACGTCGTAGCCGTAGTCCTTCCGCAATCCCTCGCACGTGAAAATGGTGTTCTCCTGCGCTCCCCCTATGATGAGCCGAGTGATAACATGAGCAACCTTTGGCGGCGTGACGCGGGCGCCTGGCTGTGTGACGGGTCGTTCATCGCCCATCGGACTGCGATTCCTATCGTCGAGAGATCGCCTTGTGGAATTTCCCGGGGGACGGGCTGCGAGCGGCAACGAAGACGTGGCGGTCATTGGTTAGCACCGCAGCACTTTTTGAATTTTTTGCCACTTCCACACGGACAGGGTTCGTTGCGCCCGACTTTCCTGCCTTCACGCACGTACGGCGTTTGGGACTTGACGGAGGGCGCGGGCATGCCTTCTCCCAACTCGCCAAAGGTCGTCGTCTGGGGACCCGCGGATACCGTGGAATCGCTATACAGCAGGTCCTGCGCCCGGATTCCGAATGGCAACGTTACGTGTGAGGGGACCGACGAGGTTCGGAACACGTTCGACACGATTTCTCTTTTCATCGTGGAAGTCATTGTCACAAAAGTGTCGTATCCCTCCTGTTTGTACTCTATGAGAGGGTCCTTCTGTCCGTAAGCACGCAGCCCCACGCTCTCCCGCAGATGGTCCATGTCGTAGAGATGGTCTTTCCACAGCCGGTCCAGCGTCGAAAGCATCACGAACCGAACGAGCTCGTTCATCCTGTCCGGCCCCTCGATCTTCTCCTTCAAGTCGTAGCTCTGCTCAATCTTGCCGAAGATGATTTGCCGAGCCTTCTCCGCGTCCATCTCTTCCCCCGTCAGTTCCTTTGCAGTAACTCGCACGGGGAAAGTGCTGTTCACCCATCGCACGAGCGACTGAACATCCCATTCCTCCGGCCGGTCCTTCGGTACAAGGTAAACCCCTAATGTCTCGTCAAGAAGCTCGTTGATGAACTCAAACAGCAACTCCGTCAGGTTTCCCTCCTTGAGAATTCGCGTTCGGTAGTCGTAGATGATCTCCCTTTGCTTGTTCATCACGTCGTCGTATTCGAGCGTGTGCCTGCGGATGGCGAAATTTCGCTGCTCGACTCTCTTCTGTGCGCTTTCGATGGATTTGTTGAGCAGCGGGTGAGACAATTCCTGCCCTTCCTCAAGTCCCACCCGGGTCATAATCCTCGCAATGCGCTCCGAGCCGAACAGCCTCATCAGGTCGTCCTCGAGGGAGATGAAGAACTTCGACCCTCCCGGGTCGCCCTGCCTGGCGCACCGCCCGCGAAGCTGCCGGTCAATTCGCCGAGCCTCGTGGCGCTCCGTTCCAATAACATACAGCCCGCACTGTGATTCCCTCAGGCATCCCCTGTATTTTTCCCTTTGCTCGGGAGGCAGATGGTCTTCCTGCGGCTTAATGACGCACCGCTCGCAGGTCACGACCGCCTGTCCGAGCTTGATGTCCGTGCCTCGACCCGCCATGTTCGTGGCGATCGTTAGCGCTCCCGCCTGCCCGGCCCGCACGATTATCTCAGCCTCTTTCTGATGGTACTTCGCATTCAGAACCGAGTGCGGAATCCCTCTCCTCCTCAAATACCGACTGAGGATTTCGGAGGTCTCGACGGAAATTGTCCCAAGCAAGATTGGTCTTCCAAGGGCGTGCCACCTTGCCACTTCCTCGACGAGCGCCGCATATTTTTCCCGTTTGGTCTTGTAGATGGCGTCGTTGGCATCCACCCGGCGGACCGGAGCGTTCGTAGGAATCACCACCACCGCGAGCTTGTAAATCTCGTGGAACTCATTTGCCTCCGTCTCCGCTGTCCCCGTCATCCCTGCCAGCTTTTCGTACAGACGGAAGTAGTTCTGGATGGTTATCGTCGCGAAGGTCTGAGTCTCCGCCTCGACGGCCACGCCCTCCTTCGCCTCCAGGGCCTGGTGCAGCCCGTCGCTGTATCGCCGCCCCGGCAAGAGCCTCCCCGTGAACTCGTCAACGATTATCACCCTGTTGTCCTGAACAACGTACTCGACGTCCTTCTCAAAGAGCGAATACCCCCGCAATAGTTGCGAAAGGTTGTGCAAGGTTTCGCTCTTCTCGGCGAATTCCTCGTCGAGCCGCCTCTTCTTTCGTATCTTCTCGTCTTCCGGGAGATTCGCGTCTTCGTCAATCTCCTGGTGGGCCGTAATCATGTCCCGAAGGACGAACGCCTCCGGGTCGTCCGGCGAAAGGAACACTCGTCCGTTCTCCGTCAGCTCCACCTCATGCCCTTTTTCGTCTATGATGTAGTAGAGCTCCTCCCGGACGGCCTCCGCCTCCTCCTTTCGGGCGTCGCTGAGAAGCTCCAGGGAGACCTTGTCCAGCAGCCTTCTTGCGGGTGGGTCCTCGAGCATCTTCATAAACTGCCGGTTCTTCGGGGCGCCCTTTGAGACCTGGTAAAGCTTTATCCCGCCTTCCCTTTGCGTCTCCGCATTCTGGAAAAGCTCCTTTGCCTCCGTCACGAGGCGGTTGCAGAGCATCATTTGCTTCCGGGACAGCTCCGCGACGGAGGGCTTGAGCTTTGCGAACTTCTGAGTCGAGACGCTCACGGGGGCCGTGATGATAAGCGGCGTTCGTGCTTCGTCAATCAAGATGCTGTCCACCTCGTCTATGATGGCGTAATGGTGCCCTCTCTGAACCTGTTCGTCCGGGCTGGTCGCCATCCCGTTATCTCGCAGGTAATCGAACCCGAACTCGCTATTCGTCCCGTACGTGATGTCGCAGCCGTACTCCTTCCTTCTCTCCTCCGAGGTCATCTGGTTCTGGAGGCACCCGACCCTCACCCCCAGCATCTCGTAAATCTTCCCCATCCACTCGGCGTCTCTTCTGGCAAGGTAGTCGTTCACCGTAACCAGGTGCACGTTGTACCCGGTCAGAGAGTTCAGGTACAAAGGCATCGTCGCCACAAGCGTCTTCCCCTCGCCCGTAGCCATCTCCGCAATCTTCCCCTCGTGCAGCGCAATCGCCCCCATCAACTGCACGTCGTACGGAATTTCCACCCACTTGACCGGATGACCGCACACATCAAGCGTCGTCTTCCGCTCCACCAGCCGCCGGCAGACGTTCTTGACCAACGCGAACGCCTCGACGAGAACGTCGTCAAGAGCCCGATAGAGCTGTTGCCTGGCCTGCCGCGTCGCCTCTCGTCGCTCCTGCCGGGAGAGAAACTGGCATTCCTGCTCCTTTGCGCGAAGCGCCTCCGCGTGAGGCTTTAACCGCTCCCGGAACTCCTCCGTCTTCGCGCGGACTTCCTCGTCGCTGAGGCTCTGGTACTCCAGTTCCTTTGCGTTGACCAGCTCAACGATTTTCCGGAGGCGTTTCAGCTCCCGGTCGTTTTTCGTCCCTATGGTCTTTTTCAGTATCCACGTAAGCATTTTGGACCCTGCGTTACGGACGGATTCTCATCACGCAAGACCGCACATGTTTCCCTGTCGGCAGCGCGGGGAAGCGAACTCAAAGCCACTGGAGCCGATGGCGTGGCCCGCCCAGCTTCCCCCTCTCCCATTTCCGAACTTTTAGAATAGCAGAGACCGCCGCCTTTTTCAAGCCCCCCATCGCTCGGGGTGCGGCTGTTTAATAGTGGCATGGGCGTCTCGCCCGTGATTGACATCGCGCAAGCCTGACATCGGCAAGATGCCCCATGCCACCTCAAAACTCGTAGCTCCGTGCCGTGCGGGTGGACACCCCCCTCTCCGGCCGAGAGCGAAATGTTACGGGGCCGGCATTTTCCCTGTTCGGCCCCGACATATCGTGTGGTACTATCCCATCGAATCCGATTGCCTTCGGGCGAGCTTTTCTCCCTCGAGGGCATTGTTTCCCCTTTTACATTCGCCGCAATGATAGGCCGGCTTTCATCCTACTATTCTGAGATACTCAGGGAGGTGTTTCCCATGCCTGACATGCTTGAGACAATGTTCGACCTCCAGAAAAAGCTCAACAAGAGGGTCGGCGTGGACACCGACTCAATGACCGACGAGGAAAGGGTCAAGTGGCTTCTCAACTACGCCCGCGCCTTAGGCCAGGAGCTTGCCGAACTCGTGGACAGCGTTCCCTGGAAATGGTGGGCTCAATATCAATCCTTTGACAAACACAACGCCAAGGTCGAG
Organism: uncultured Verrucomicrobiota bacterium; assembly: GCA_964482435.1. Taxonomy (GTDB): domain Bacteria; phylum Auribacterota; class JABMQX01; order JABMQX01; family JABMQX01; genus CAYZXL01. The sequence continues at coordinate 9,160 of CAYZXL010000007.1, read as the reverse complement.
ATTATTGACATGTTTCACTTCCTCATGTCCCTCGCCCTGACCCTCGGCCTGTCAGCAGAAGATGTCTACGAAGCCTACCTCAAGAAGAACCAGGTGAATTTCGCACGCCAGGACCAGGGATACCTCTTCAAGGACGAATCCGACAACCTCGGCATTTGAGTCACCGGGCGAACCGGGCGAATCCGTGAATCCCGCCTGCGGCGAGACGCGGTTTTTTGACAGGATGACAGCGTTTGCAGGATTCTCTATCCCGCGCCTGGCAGGACCACGTCTGCGGCGTGGCCTCTCTGGAATCGTGTTAATCCTGTAAAAGAATCTCCTCCGCCCGCAGGGGGAACTACGCACGCCATATCTGGTAGTCTTTGCGAACGCGAGTAGTTAGTACATCAGTTCACAAATACCGCGACGTTTGCGAGACCCCCCAGAGGCGAGGAGATTCTTGACAATATTTACAGAATGGACGGGATTTGGAAGGAAAGGCACGAACCTGCGGGCGATCGGTCAGCCCGCCGGTGCACGGCCCTCCCGTGACCTGGACTCATAGAACTGAAAACGGGACGCACAGCATTCGGAGAATCCTGTCCATCCTCTTCATCCTGTCAAAGAAAAATACGTCACTGCATTTATGGATCAGAGCACTAAGTCGTTCCAGACTATTACCATGGCGATGCACCGGGGGACGCCGATCAGGATTAGGCCGGTGGCGTACCGGGGATAGCCGCGGACGAAAAGAGTTGCCAGGCCGAACACGAGAAGGAGGCCCATAATCCAATTCTGAACGAGGAAGATGGCCAGAATCTTCCAGTGCCGAAAGACCTTACCCATTTCCTCGCACCTCACCTTCGCCAAAGGCCGATAGATCATCAGGATCAACCCCACCGCGACCCGCATGGACGTAGTGCCTACCTGGAGGCTCCAAATGAACTTCGTCAGTGCTGTCCACCCGTAGCCTATTCCGATTCCAACACCCATGGAAATGAATATCCACAGGGTCAAAAACTTGTCTAAAACCGAAGGCCCTCTTTCAACTTGCTGATTGTCGCTCATTCTTTCCCCTCTTCCGGGAATCTTGCCTGCTTCGCCAACATCGCGCCGGACGTGCTCTTGCCGCGTGCCAACCGGCGAAGCGGACACCTATCCCTCAATACAGAATAATGCCCGCCAGCGCCGACAGAACAATCAGCAGTATGGGATGCAATTTGAACCTGAAACCGCAGAGGAAAACAACCAACAGGATGATCGCGCTTCTGTAATCAACAATCGACACCTTCCCCATCGAGATGCCCGCCGCTGCTATAAGCCCGATGGCCACGGGTCTCAGCCCCTTGAAGAAGTTGGCAACATCCTGACTCCCCCTGAACCTGAAAAACAGCCGAGAAGCTATGAGCGCCAAGAGAAAAGTCGGGAATACGTTCGAGACGGTCGCCGCGACCGACCCCGAAAAGCCTTTCACCTTGTAACCCGTATACGTTGACATATTCAGCGCTATAGGACCCGGCGTCACCTCCGCTATCGCAACGACATCCACAAACTCCTCGTGGGAGAGCCACCCGTGCACCAACGTCACCTCATGCTCTATGAGTGGAAGCATCGCATATCCCCCGCCGATGCCGAACAGTCCAACTTTCAGAAAGCTCATCACGAGTTTTAGATAGGTCATTTGCGCCCCGCCCGTTTCGAGCATGAGACCCAGCCGACATCCACAACGATGGCCAAAAGTACAACGTAAACCGGATGAATTCTCAACAGAACCACCGCCAGCACAACCACGACGGGAATCATCACGGTCTTCCTGTTAATACCGGCGGCTTTCGACAGCCCAAGAACCGGTATAGCAATCAAGCCGACGACGCAAGGTCTGATCCCCTTGAACATCGCTTGGACGACGGGACTGTCCTTTATGCCGAGAAACGCCGACGCCACCAAAACTATAACGATAAACGGAGGAAGGACGGCGCCGAGCACCGCGGACATTGCGCCCCGGGCGCCCTTCAACTTGTAGCCCACAGAAGTGGCGACATTGACAGCTATTGCTCCCGGAAGGGAGTTGGAAATCGAGATCATGTCGAGGAATTCTTCTTTCCCGATCCATTTTCTTCTGTCCACGACTTCCCGCTGAATCAGCGGGAGCATCGCCAGCCCGCCGCCCAGGGTGAACAGCGACACCTTTAGAAACGTCAGGAATAGCTCAAGGCAGACCTTCATGCCGTGTCTTCTCCGGAAACCTTGTCGGCAACATCGAGGCCCCGCCATCGGGCCGCACATTGGCGGGCGACCGCCGCCCCTTGCGCTCCCCATCACCGAGAGACCACCGAGTACCTGCGCCACCTTTTTTGCTGCCGCAGCTCGGACAGCTCACCTTCAGCCCCTTGTCCTTTTCCGCGATCGCCGCCTTCACGGGGACAATTGTGCACGTGGCATCCGGGTCATTTGCGGGCGGTGTGTGGCGCACGATTTGGCTGGTCGTCGGCGTCCTCCCCGGAGCGCAACTCGGCGCACGCCTCTCCTCTCATGTACCCGGCCACTGGATCATCCGCGCATTAGCTATCGCCCTCGCCTCCGTTGGCCTCCGCATCCTCCTCACCGCCCTGTAGCACCCCCCGTGCGCCTCCAGCCGCAGCCCCTTCGCAAGACGCCTTTCCGGACCCCACCTCCTCGGCAGAGGCCTTCACGCTCCGGTCACTGACACACTCCTGTGGGGAGCCGCAGGCGATCCCGAAGAAGTTCTTCCGCTCTGCCTTCGTGAACCGGCCGTTGCCCTCGGCGATGTTGGCTGCGATCGATGACGTGGCTCGGTTCAGTTGGTCAGCCAGGAATCTGTAGCCCTTAGGAAAGGTCTCGGTCAGTCCCAGGAGGCGACCGGGGAAGTTGACAGATTTCTGATAGACTTCAAGGTGTTCGAACATGAAGGTCATGACTATAATCCTGAGCAGATGAACAGGACATCAGGAGACCGCAGGCAGGTAAGGTATAAAGAGTCGCGCAGGCCAATTGACTTCCGATTCTCCGGCTCAACTGTTCTTCTGCCCTCCTGCTCTATTTTTGCCCGGTATGCAGGCAAAAATCGGGGCGGGCGGATTTGAACCGCCGACCCCCTGGTCCCAAGCCAGGTGCGCTAACCAGGCTGCGCTACGCCCCGTCCATCTCGCCTGAAAGCTTCCCTGCGGCTGTGGCCGTGGAACCTCGCAGGCTATTGAGTGATAGGAACCGCTCAGCACGCTGAATTTGCAGACTTGTCGCTCGCAAGAAGCCTACCAGAATCCGCGTTCCCGTCAACGATTTTCCTGCCGTTTCTGCGGTCTCTGCGGGGAGCCTCCTCCTCGAACTCAGAGGCGACCAAGAGGGTCTGCTCACCCTCACCACTGCACTGTGATCTCCATTCCTCCCGGAACGTTCTCGTAAACCAGAAGGAGTGTTTGTGACGCCGCATCCCATTCTTTGGTGGCGGGCTTCACAGGTTTGCTGAACGAGATGTCTCTCGGCTCTCGCGGCAAAAGAATCCTCGTGGCGGCGGTCGTCCCGGAAGGTCCCCGCGAGTTGAATCGGAGCGACCTCGCAGAAACCTGTTCCCCGCGAATGCGCGATGCGGATGCGAGAACCTTCGCTCTTGCCCCGGACCTCTTCGCAGAAAGTATGTCGTACAAAAAGCCCCTTTCCCCCGGCTTCAACTCAACTTTTGTCCGCACCGCAAGCCTCGCGTCGAGGAGGTCCACGAAATTCCCCCAGAACACGTAAGCCCCCTTCGAAACCGACTCATCCAGCACTGCGATGATGTGGCACGGCCCCCTGACCATGTGCAGATAATTCTGCTCCTTCCATCTCGCGAGAGAACGCTCTTCCCCCCAGCCTTCCACCTTCGCAAAAGCCCTTTTGACCGCCGCAACGAATTTCTCTGCGCCTTCCTTCCCCTCCGCAAACACCGCAGGATTGACGTTCTCGCAGAATACCGACCCTCTCCCGACTCGATGCTGCCCGGGGTCCGGTTTTCTCGCCAGCCCGAGCGTGTCAGAAAGATGCTCGACCGGCGACGCATAACTGGCGCCGGACGTGTTCCACCACTCGCGCACAACATGGTACGGGTCGCTCCCATCGCCAAAATACATCAACACGTTCCCGTTCCTCACCCATTCCGCAAGCACCCGGTGATACTCCGCCTTGAGCGGCTTCATGAACTCGTATGATAAAATGAGCAGCCTGTACGGCGCGAGGCTGTTCGGTTGCAGAACATTCTCCAGGTGGACTGGTCTCACCGGAATCCCCCTTTTCAACAACGGCAGCGTCAGGCCAAAAAATCCATCCGTCGAGGTGGGAGACGGCTCGCCCCTCTGAAACATCATCGAATCCGAGACGAGGACCCCGATGCCCTCTGTGCCGGAGTCGAACTTCACCTCGTGCTGGTTCACATCATTCAGGGCATTGATGATAGTCAGAATCTCCGTCGCGTAATCCGCCGGAATACCCTCCGCCCCTTTCGTCGTCATCTCTGCTCTTCGGTACTGTCCCTGAAAAATCCGGCTCGGCCACGGCATCACCTCGAACCCCCACGCCTCCGGGAAAAACAGCGATGCAATCACCGTGCACTCGTAATTTCGCCGATAATCCTCCCACGTCCGGTTCGGGTTATCCTCGACGGGGTCCGCCAGAAACCACATCTTCTTCCCGGTTGCCCGGATCATGCTCGCCATCTGCCCATATTCTAAGAATGCCGTCTCAAACGTCCGCTCCTTCCTGACCCCGGCGTACTGATTGGGCGTGCGAGCCGTTCCCGTCCAGGTCTGGGCGATATATCCGTCCAACCCCGGAATGTCCGCGAGGTGCGATTCCGGGCTGACAATCCCCCAGCTCCAGTAATTGACCATCGAGTGCGTCGGCACGTAACACTCGACCTCCCTCCCCTTGCTCCGCGAATACTCCTTGATGAACCCAATCACGTCCTTCAGGCAGCGGAAGTACAGCTCGTATTTCAGCTTTGACGCCCGATACTGCGCGTCCGGGGACGAATCCGGCGCCTCCCACGGCTCCCCATAAAACCTCTCCCATTCCGCCCTGAACGCCGGCGACCACCCCGCCCGAACCCAGAACTCCGGCTCCTCGAGGTGAATTCCTTCTACGCCGAGGTCTATCGCCGTTTTCATCCTGCTCTTGATGTAACTCGCATACGATTCCGTCGGCACGTTATACCCGACCGTAGTTGAGCCCCCGTGCCACAGCTTGTTTCCATCCTTCGTCTCCTGAATCTCATCGCGGTGCGGCTTCCCGTCCCACTTTCCTTCGAAATAGTCCTCGTAAGACCCCCACGCTATCCCCGTCATCAAATGAACCGTGTATCCCGCCTCCCGCCACCCCTTGAGCCGGTCTGGCAAACGCCCGTCCACCCCGTAAACAATCGCAATATCCGACGCAATGTCCAGCTTATCGTCATACCCTCCCGCCGTTTGAAAACACGTGCGCTCCTCCCGCGTCCCGCTGGACGCAAGCAACTGTGTATTCACTGAAGCCAGAACCGCCGCCAGTGCCAATCTTAGTCCACCCATGACCAGCCTTCCTTCGCCATCTCTTTCCGTTTCAGCTCCGCGCAGTCCACCCTTCGGGGCGCGACAATTATGCCCTGAAACATCCTCCCAGGTCAAACGACCCCGACCGGCAATTTCCCTTGAAAACGGCGGGCCGATGCTATAGCTTAATCGAGTTTTACTGCGCGGGCGTGTGCGCCCGGCCGGACAGAATTGAGGATGCGCTGAATCATGATTGATTTGCACACCCACACTTTTCACAGCGATGGGACGTTGATTCCTTCGGAGCTGGTGAGGCGAGCCGAAGACGCTGGCTACAAAGCCATAGGGCTTACGGACCACGTGGATGCCTCGAACGCGAAGGATGTCGTTTCAAGGACCGTTGACGTGTGCGCATCTCTTTCGGGTTCTGTCGGGTTGAAGGTTGTGCCGGGGGCGGAGGTCACTCACGTCCCTCCGTCTCAGATAGGGGAGCTCGTGGACCGAATAAGGGAATGGGGGGCGAGGCTGGTCGTTGTCCACGGGGAGACAGTCACCGAGCCTGTGGCGAAAGGAACAAACCTCGCTGCCCTTCGTTCCAGGATAGACATCCTTGCTCACCCGGGCCTCATTTCGGAAGAGGAAGCGAAGCTGGCGAGTGCGCGAGGTATCTACCTGGAGCTGAGCGGCCGGAAGGCTCACTGCATCACAAACGGGCACGTCGCGCGAGTTGCCTTGCAGTGCGACGCTTCCCTCGTCCTCAACAGTGATGCACACGACGTAGGAGACCTTTTCTCTCCCGAGTCGTGGTGGCGAGCGGCCATGGGAGCCGGGCTGACGCGAGAGCAGTGCGAAGTTTTGAGAAGCAACGCCGAGAGGATTCTCGAGAGAGTCTCGAGATAAACCGCGAGATGGCTTGAAAGAAATACGGAGACGGAAAGTTGGTTGACAAAGAGAAAGCCCCGCAGGAAGTCAAAGAGTCGGAATTGTTCAGGTACGCCGCGTTTTTCGTCCGGCACAAGTGGCGGATTGCGGGTGCCGCCGCGCTGATTGCGGCGGTATTGGTGGTGATCGGGCTCGTGCAAGCTTCACAGAAAAGGAGTATTGAGAGAGCTTTTCAGGCCCGGCTGACCTCAGAAACGCCGAAGGAGTTTCAGCAGGTGGGAAAGGATTTTCCGCGGACTTTCGACGGGTCGGTCTCGCTTATCGAGGCCGGGAATCTTCTCTACAAGGAGGGGAAGTTCGCGGACGCGAGAAAGCTGTACCTCAAATTCCTGGAAGACTACCGCGACAGCCGGTTTCGCTCGTGGGTTTACAACCTGATGGGGGCGACGTCCGAGGCAGAAGCAAAATACGACGAGGCGATTCGATACTACCGAAGAGCCGAAGCAAGCCCGTGGGTGAGAATGCAGGCAAAGCTCAACATCGGAAGGTGCTACGAACAAAAAGGTGATTTTGAAAGGGCGCGGACCTACTATCGGCAGTTGACCGAGGCAGCACCGTCGGCGCCCGGCACCCCGCCGGCGCAGACTTCCTGGCGGCGGGAGGCTCAGGAGAGAATGAACTTTCTGAGAGAAAAGGAGAGGAAGTCGGAAAAAAGAGTTGACAAAGAGAACCAGTAATGGTAATTTTTTGGCAACATCGTAGGGTTGTAGCCGGGTCAGGGGGTGGTCATTGCTCGATGTGCACAACCCGTCAGAGCCTACCCCTGCACCTCTGCTCCTCATCATCTAACGGCATCACACGCAGCTGAAAAACCGGGCCCGGAAAGGAGGGATGGCTTTTTTGGGCGGCGGGCTGCCAACGTGATGTTCAGATAGATTGAAACTACGCATCTCAGACTTGTTCTGGTTTTTTACATAGGAAAAAGCATTTCTGGAGGACGGACATGAAGAAGGTGTCGCGCTTGGCCGTAGTTGCTTTAGTAGTTGGTCTTTGCCTGAACGCTTACTCGGAACTCGCAACCGTGCTCGTTTCCGGCGAGCTCCGGACAAGAGCGTACTACCAGGAAAATGTAACCGACTTGAAAGACTCAGTGGATGACGACTTCGGGCGCATTGAAGAAAGGGTGCGGGTCAGCACTCTGGCCGACCTGACGGATGGTGTCCGGGTCGCGATTACTGGAGAGGGCACCGGCGTGTGGGGGAGCCAGGAGAGTGGCTTCACCTCCGGGTCGGCGGAAGGGACGGGGGACGTCCCGGAAGGGTATGTCCTCTTCCAGAATATCCGGAACAGCGACTGGTCGGCAAAGATCGGGCGTCAGCACATGAACTTCGGGCGCGGCTTTCTCATCAGCAACAACGAAAAGGAACTGAGTTATGACGCCCTCTTAGTGAGCGGCGAGTTCCCGACGTGGACGGTCAGCTTAGCAGCCGCCAAACTCGAGGAAGCTCAGACCCTGAGGGGCATTCGCAACCGATCGCTGGTCCCCGACGCGGATTGGAACCTGTACCTTCTGGACGTGGATTGGCGGGATGAGAACATCATCCCCCTGGGACTCGCAGCGTATATCATTTACGCGGAAGATGACACGAACCTCAACCGGCAGCCACTGATCTTCGGCGCCCGCGGCGACTACACTATCGGCATCTGGAAGCTGTGGGGAGAGGCCGCTTACGAGACTGGCGACATCGGTAACCAGGACCTCGATGCGTTTGCGGTTGATGTCGGCGCCAGCGTCAGTTTTGCGATGGCCTGGTCACCGCAGCTTCAGGTTGGCTACACGTTCGCGTCGGGGGATGAGCCCGGTTCCCCGAAAGACAACGAAGGGTTCATGCCGCTTGGCCAATACCGATACTATGGGCACGCACTGTCACCAAAGATGGACAACATCCACATCTTCAATGCTTCAGCAAGCGTCCGGCCGAGCGAGTTGTGGACGCTGGCCCTTGATTATTATCACTACATGCAGGACGAACAAGTTGCGGCGGCGGTTGGGAACCCGATACTCACGGATTCAGGCATTATGAAATCTACCACAGGCCTCGACGAAAATCTTGGCGACGAAGTTGACGCCAGCGTAACCTTCAACTACACTGACGGCGTGAAAGCACAGGTTCTCGTCGCTTACTTCATGCCGGGGGACGCTTACGGCGCTGACGACGATGACGCTCTCGAGATAAGAGGAGAGATCCTCGTAAGCTTCTGAGGCAGGCCACGGATTTTTCTGCCCCGGCGACCCTTAACGTCGCCGGGGCAGTTTTTTGGCTGCCACCTCCACAAGCTCAAGGTTCTCCACCGCCCCCGTGCCCCTTCCCAGCCCATTACCTGCACATCATGGTGGTGAACTCCCGTCAGGGCACGCCATTATTCTCTCCAACGTCTATCCTCATGTGCGGATCCCTCCTCACCCGCGTCCATGTCCTCCCACCACTCAGCCGTCGCCGGGTTGCCCAAAAGGGTGTGGCTGTATTTCGGGGGCGATAGAGGTTGTCCACGACCCTCACGACGTAGGGGAGCGTATTATGCCGCCCCTTCTGGGCTTGTGTTTTTGTCGGGCGTGGGATACCCAGGGCGGTGCCCTGGGGAAGGCAATCGGAGAAAAGGCTGCAGCCCTGAAGGGGCGAAATATGGGTGGCCGCCCCTAAGGGTCAGCCACACTCGCCCAAAAAAGTGGGTAAGGCAGGCACATGGTATGCGCTTTCAATAAGCGAGCCGAGAGCAATGGG
>CAYZXL010000006.1:0-155172 GCA_964482435.1 uncultured Verrucomicrobiota bacterium | reverse complement strand
AATACACCCTTCTCTTTCCCTTATGCACAATTTACACACTTCTAAATACACTACCCTGGTATCACCCCGCGCAAATTGCCTCTTGTCGGGCGAGGGGTTGCGTGCTACATTATTGGCCGTAGCAGTGCGGATCATGCTGCATCTGTTTACCGTGCAGCCCCGTCCTCGATTTTGGGCGCGAATGTGTCGTTGATTGACCTCGATTGAAAGGAAGGGGGACAATGAGAGCTACTGGGGAGCGTATCCTTCCAGCCTGGGGGGTCTTGACTTTTCTTCGACAGGCCCTGACAAAAAAAACCGCAAAGCTTGGTCCAGTGCTTCTGGCGACATTCGCTTTCTCGCTCGCTCAAAGTCTCCCGCAAGCCGGCGCCACGGTGCGGTATGCTGACTGCTCTGTGTCACAATCGGGATCGGGCACAAGTTGGGCAACAGCCTTCAAGACAATCAATGAGGCGGTAGGCCAATCCGTCGCTGGCGACACGGTAATCGTGGCCGAGGGAATCTACACCGAACGTATCCTGGTCGATGGGAGGAACATTGTGCTTTGCAGCACCGATCCAACCGATCGGGCTGTCGTGGCGAACACCGTCATTGATGGTGACCAGTTGGGTTCTGTTGTTATGTTCTCGGGAACGGAAGCAGAGAACTGTGTCTTGTCTGGCTTCACTATCCGCAACGGCAAGAGAGAATCTGGAGGTGGGATTTGCGGGGGCACACCCCAGAAGAAAACCCATGCCACCATAAGGAAGAACGTAATCACTGCAAACGTCGCGACGAATTATGGCGGTGGGCTGTACTGCTGCGACGGGACGATTGAGAGCAATACCATATCCGGCAACTCCGCTCCTTCGGGCGCCGGGCTTTACGATTGCGACGGGATTGTTCGCGGCAACTTAATCCTCGGAAACACAACTGTTCCCCCATACGGTTACGGCGGCGTGCTGCATGCTTGCGGCGGGACAATTGAGAGTAACACTATCTGCGGAAACACCGGGATGTCTGGCAGCGTCCTTTACGGCTGTGCGGGGCCGATACTCAATTGCATTATCTGGGGAAACACCGGCGGCGAACAACTTCTGGATTGCGCTGAGCCAACCTATTGTTGCATCGAGCGCTGGGCTGAGGGCGGAGAGGGAAACATGGCGTACTACCCTCACTTCCTCGATCCTGCTAATGGCGATTATCACCTCAAAAGCTGGTCTCCCTGTATAGACGCAGGCGACCCGAAGTCTCCCTTTTCGGAGGAGCCAGAGCCGAACGGCGCCCGAATAGACATGGGAGCTTACGGGAACACCTCGGAAGCGACACCGCGGTCGCCCGATACCGATTCCGACCAACTTCCGGATGACTGGGAGATGCAATTCTTCAAGCAGCTTGTTCAGGGAGCTAACGACGACTTTGATGGGGATTTGATCTCCAATCTGGAAGAGTACCGTCGCGGCCTCAATCCGATAGTTCCCGCGGGCCTGTGGTATGTGAACGCATCAATGGCAGTCTCCGGCGATGGAAGTTTCTGGGAGACGGCTCTCAAGACAATTCAGGAGGCAATAGACGCGACTTCGCACGGGGATACCGTCATCGTCGCAGAGGGCGCCTACAGGGAGAGCATTCACTTCGGTGGAAAGGACATCGTCCTCCATAGCACCAATCCCGCCGACCCAGCGGTCGTGGCTAAGACCGTTATCGAAAGCGACGGGTGGCGGACCGTCGTAACATTCGCCGGAACAGAAAGCGAGGCATGCGTGCTTTCCGGGTTCACCATCCGCAGTGGAGCAAACGGGATTCACGGCTGGGGGGCGACGGGAGGGCCGACTCACGCCACGGTCCAGAACAACGTAATCACCGGCAACTCGAACAACGGCCTGTCTGAGTGCTACGGCATCATCCAGAACAACGCAATCTCCGGGAACTTGGGCTACGGCCTCTACTTCTGTGGGGGCCAGGTCCTGGAGAATAGAATCTCAGAGAACACGGGCGGCGGGTTGGCTTACTGCCATGGCACGATTCGGGGAAATCAGATCACTCGCAACAAGGCCACTCGCGGCGGGGGACTGGAATTCTGCGAGGGACTGATCGTGAACAACACCATTTGCGAGAACTCAGCCGATGAGGGCGGGGGCCTGTATCACTGCGATGGCATCATCGAAAGCAACACCATTGCGAACAACATGGCGCGCTTGGGCGGCGGATTATGCGAGTGCACGGGCACGATAAGGAACTGCATCATCTGGGGAAACGTGGCCCTGGAGGCGCCCCAACTGTACAAGTCCTCCGTGCCGTCCTACTCCTGCATTCAGAACTGGGAAGGAGGAGGCATCGGCAACATCTCTTTTTACCCCCATTTCGTTAAGCCTGCCGCAGGGGATTACCGCTTGCAGAGCTGGTCACCCTGCATTGATGCTGGTGACCCTGCATCCGCCTTCTCCAACGAGCCAGAGCCAAACGGCGGACGAATTGATATGGGGGCGTACGGAAACACCCCGGAGGCGGTTTCCGCGTCGTTGGATTTTGACCAGGACCTTCTGCCGGATTATTGGGAGGACCACTTCCTCCACGGGCTTTATTACAAGGCAGCGGATGACCCGGATGGCGACGGGGTATCAAACCTTGAGGAATATCGTCGAGGCACAAACCCTGTGGGGCCCGGTGTGTGGTACGTCAAAGGGACGGTGGCGTCATCGGGCGACGGCTCCTGGCAAAAGCCATTCAAGACCGTCCAGGAAGGAATCAATGAGTCCTTCGACAGGGACACCGTTATCGTCGCTGGGGGAACTTACCTTGAGAACATCCATTTCAGAGGCAAAAACGTCAGGCTCAGCAGCGGCGACCCGCTCGATGGCCATGTGGTCGCCGCCACCATTCTCGACGGGAACAAAGCCGGAAGCGTCGTTACTTTCCTCGGGACGGAGGATGAGACCTGCGTCCTTGAGGGCTTTACCATCAAGAATGGAATGACGATGAACGGGTGCGGCGCCGGCATCCTTGGTGCAACCTGGGATGCCCAGACTCGAGCCACTATCCGGAACAATGTAATTACGGGAAACGTGGCCTACGGGAGCGATTCGGACGGTTACGGGGGAGGGCTGGCTTTTTGCGATGGGCTAATCCAGAGGAACACCATCACAAACAACAGCGCCACGGCGGGCGGCGGGCTGTATCACTGCGACGGGATAATCGAGAACAACACGATCTCGACAAACCACACCAACTATGGTGGGGGTGGACTACTGGAGTGCAGCGGTGTCATCCGAAAGAACATCATTTCCCATAACGGCGGGGGTGGGGCCTCTGACTGCGATGGCGCGATCCTGAACAATGCCATCGTGCTCAATACCGGCAGTGTTTGCGGGGGGCTACTTGAGTGTGATGGGACTATTCAGAACAATACGATCGTTGGAAACTACTCTGGGGAAGAGGCGGGCGGCCTGGCTTATTGCGCCGGCGCTATTCGCAATTGCATTATCTGGGACAACTGGACGAACCACGAATGGCAACAGCTCCACTCGTGCAGCGCTCCATCGTTCAGTTGTATCCAGGGCTGGCCCGACCGCTCCCAGGGGAATATCAACCGGGACCCTCTCTTTCAGCAGAAAGCGGAAGACTACCATCTTCAAGCTGGCTCGCCCTGCATAGATGCCGGCGTGAACTTCTACGGGGACGTCTGGCCGCAACACGACCTTGACGGTCTATGTCGCCTTGCAGGCGAGCGAGTGGACATGGGCTGCTACGAGTACGGCGCTGGGGCCGACACCGACGGCGACCTCCTGTCGAACGTGGACGAGGCCGAAGCCAGAACCGACCCGGAACACGAGGATACTGATGGCGACGGTCTCCGCGATGGCCTTGAGATGCTCCGCGGAAGCGATCCGCTCGCCTTGACACCTCCCAAAATAGTCAACGTGCCGTCAGACGTTGCGACAATCCAGGAGGCTCTCTGCCTCGCCGTAGATGGTGACGAGATCGTCGTGGCCCCCGGGGAATATCAGGAGATTCTTCGTTTTTGCGGGGCGGATGTCGTCTTGCGGAGCTGGCTGCCGGAGTTCCCCGACTCAATCCATTTCACCGTGCTCGATGGCGCTGGCATGGGTTCGGTCGTCTCTTTTTTCGGCAGCGAGAGCGAGGCGTGCGTCCTGTCTGGTTTTACCATAACCGGCGGATCAGGCATCTATGGCGGGGGAGTTTCCGGCGGGACTCAGGCGAACCACACCCATGCCGCCATCACTAACAACGTCATTAAAGGAAATTCAGCGGAATACTGTGGCGGCGGGGTCGCCTACTGCGACGGGGCGGTCCTCAACAACGAAATCGTCGAGAACTCAAGCGGGCGGTCAGGCGGCGGATTGTACGCCTGCAATGGCACTATCTCGGACAACGTCATCAGCCGCAACTCCAGTGACTATGTGGACGGCGGCGGACTTGCTATCTGCCAGGGCTCTATCCGGAACAACATCATCAGCGAGAACACGGCCGACGAATACGGCGGGGGACTGTACGAGTGCGACGGCGCCATCTCCAACAACACTATCTCAGGGAACTCGGCAGGCTGGGCGGGCGGCGGGTTGTATGGGTGCGATGGCCCCATTTTCAACAACGTCATCGCCGACAACAGGGGGAGCGGGCTATCTTCTTGCCAGGGCACGATTGAGAACAACACGGTGTCAGGGAATTCCGGGGGAATCTCCGGCTGCAAGGGCACGATCCGCAATTGCATCGTCTGGGCGAACACCGGCTATCAGGGTCAAGTCTGGAATTCCAGCGTCCCATCCTATAGCTGCGTAGAGAATTGGAGAGAAGGCGGAATTGGAAATATCGCTTACTATCCTTACTTTGTCGACGCCGACGAGGGCGATTATCATCTTTCGACCTGGTCTCCCTGCATAGACGCTGGCGATCCCTCTTCTCCGTATTCAAACGAGCCTGAGCCGAACGGAGACCGCATTGACATGGGGGCTTACGGGAATACGTCGGAGGCGACGCCGCGTTCGGCCGACACCGACCACGATGGGCTTCCGGACGATTGGGAGACGGAATTCTTCGGGACTCTCATCCAGGGCGGGGCCGACGACCCCGATAAGGACCTCGTCTCGAATATGCTGGAGTACCGCTGGGGGCACAATCCGACGGCTGCGCCGACATGGTACGTGGACGGTTCGTCTCCGACCTCCGGCGACGGAACCTCCTGGTCAAAGGCCCTCAAGACTATCGAGGAAGGGATAAACTCCGCGCTGGACGGGGACACCGTCATCGTCGCCCAGGGCACCTATGTCGAGAACGTCAACTTTAACGGTAAAAACATCGTTCTTCGCAGCATTGACCCATCTAATCCCAGCGGCGTCGCCAATACCATCATTGACGGCAACAACGTCGCTCCCGTCGCGGTTTTCTCCGGAGATGAGAATGAGACGTGCGTATTGGCCGGGTTCACACTTCGGAACGGTCAGCCAGGCCGTGTCGGCGGATATGACCGGTACGCAGGTGGGATTTACGGTCTGGGCTACAGCAAGAAGAGTCTCGCCACAATCCGGAATAACATCATTACGGCGAACTTTCAGGGGGCCGTGGTGTCCTGCGACGGCCTCATCACCGAAAACATCATTTTCGGGAATTCGGGGGGCAAGCTCCCCAGCGGCATTGCCGATTGCGACGGCTTGATTGAGAACAACGTGATTACCGCAAACATCGGTGGACGCGGCGGCGTGATTTATGAATGCCATGGCACTATCCAGAATAACATCATCACGGACAACACCCTTCAATACGGGAATGGCGCCGGGATCGGAAGCTGCCACGGCACCATCCAGAACAACTTAATAGCGGGCAACTCGGCGATATATGGCGGAGGGCTGGGCGAATGCCACGGGGTCATCCAGAATAATACAATCACCGGAAATCACGCTCTGGAGGAGGGGGGAGGGCTTTACGGGTGCTTCGGCCAAATCCGCAACTGCATTATCTGGGGGAACGAATCTGGCGGGCTGGGAGACCAGGTGTACGAATCGAATGTTCCCTCCTATTGTTGCATCCAGGAATGGCAAAACTCAGAGATGGGGGGCATCGGGAATACCGAGCAGGCCCCATTATTCATTGACCCTGCCGGAGGCGACTACCGCCTTCAGGCCGGGTCTCCCTGCATAGACAGCGGTGTCAACTTCTACTGGTTCGCCTGGCCGCAAAAAGACCTCGATGGCAATTGCCGGCTCTTCGGAGAGCGGATAGATATGGGATGCTATGAGTACGGCTCCTCTGCTGACTCGGACGGCGACCTTTTCCCCGACGACAGCGAGTTGGCATCAAAAACAGACAGCCACAACCTCGACAGCGACGGGGACGGCCTTCGCGACGGACTCGAAATCCTGCGCGGAAGCGACTCGCTCTGCCCAACGCCCCCGAGGACAGTCCGCGTGCCTTCCGACATCGCAACAATTCAGCAGGGCCTATGCCTCGCTGTGGATGGCGAGGAGATTATCGTGGCGCCCGACACGTATCTGGGGACTCTCCGATTCTGTGGTACCGATGTCATCCTGCGCAGCGCCGAGCCGGAGAACGGAGAGGGGCCGTCGCCGACGATCCTGGATGGCGGTGAGCAGGGACCTATCGTCTGGTTTACGGGCGGCGAAAGTGCGAAATGCGTTCTCTCCGGCTTCATCATTCGCAATGGTAGTGCAGTACATGGCGGGGGCATTTGTGGCGGGACCTCGGAACGGCACACCCGCGCGACAATCGAAAGAAGCGTCATCACGGGGAATTCCGCAAGAGAATCCGGCGGGGGAGTCGCTTACTGCGACGGCATCATGCGCAACACGCTGATTCATGGCAACTCGGCCGGTAAAGGGGGTGGCGGTGGTCTGGCTTATTGCGGCGGGAGTATTCTCAACAGCACAATCGCATGGAACGAGGCGCCATATCCGGGGGCTGAGGTCATCGGCTTCACCGGAAGGGTTCACGACTCTATCATTTGGCCCAGGGCTGGCACCAAGTATCCGGGCGAACTCCCGGGCAGCCCAACCTACTCTTGCGTCCCTGGCGACAAGGGCAGGTTCGGTGAGGGAAGCTTCGCCGTAGACCCACAGTTCCTGCATCCCGAAAACGGGGACTTCCGCCTCCTCCCGACTTCGCCGTGCATTGATGCGGGGTTCAACGATCCGGACTTGTCGGACACCGACATCGCCGGGATGCACAGAATCATGTTCGGCGGGAAGAGCCTCACGGTTGACATGGGGGCGTACGAATTCTACGTCAACGACCTGACCCCAGGCCCGAACCCCGAGCAAACCACCTTCACCTGGAGCTCCCTCGCCGACAAAACCTACTCCATATTTTACAGTGACGACCTTTTCACCTGGCATCTCGCGGCCGAGAGCTTTCCCTCCTCCGGCGACACATCCACCTCCTGGACAGACGACGGCACGCTCACGGGCGTTCCGCCCTTCCTCGTCCCCCGGCGCTTCTACCGGGTCCTGGAGAATCCGTGAGGGTAGTCAAAGAGGGCTTCGCCGGAGCGACTGAGTGCTCTGATTCATGAATTCGGTCACGTATTTTTCTATGAGAGGATGGACAGGGTGAGCAGGATTCCGCGACTCCTGTTTGCCCCGTTTTCAGTTTTGTGAGTATCGGTCATGGGAGGTTCGTGTCTGGGCGGGGCAGCGCGCCAGCGGGATACGGTGGCGCACAGACGGCTATTTCGCCGGAGGCACCGAACGGGGAGGCGGTTTTCCCACGATGTCCTGATAGCAACTGAATGCGGCTGATGCCAACCTGGGGTCGGTCTCGTGGCGATCCATATAGCTCTCAAGGATTTTGGCTGCGATCGCCTGGCTTCCGTTCAATCCCCAGCAGATACGGTGGTACATGTTGGGTTCGCGGTCCTCCATGGCGATGTCCACGAGCCGTTTCACAACGGCGTCGCTCTTGTCTCGCACGGTTGACAGCCCGAAGTACACGGCGTTGTAGCGCACCTCCCTGACCTCATCTCTGGACAAGTCAAGCATCAAGTCAATCGCTTCTGGCTTCTGCTCCGGCGCACCCCATATCCAGTTGTTGCCAAAGGTGCGGGCAACCTGATTCCGGATTGTCCAATCCGGGTCCTTCGCACACGTCTTCCACGCCTCAATGAATGAGTCGTCCATGATCAGGACAATCGCGTTGTCGTTGATGAGCCTGATGACTCCCCTTCTGGTCTCGGAGTCTCCATTGAGGAGCTTTTCCTTGATCTCTGGCAACTTGTCCGTGAACAGCGCCTTCGCTCTTGCCAGCGCCTTATCTCTTGCCCACGACCATGCACTAAGCTCGTCCTTGAGAATCTGCTCGACGATACGGGCCTTCTCCCTTGTTTTTTCATCGCTCGCATTGAGATAGGGGGCCACGTACGGAAGGATTTCGTTGCGCTGCGACTTCGTCCCCCAGGCGACCCGGCTCAGCACATTCGGGTCGTCCGAGCGCATACATATATCTACAAGCGCCCTCAGGATTGAGGGCGATTTCTCCTGGACCACGGAAAGGCCAAAATAGACGGCATTTGACATATCAGGCCCATCCGTGGCGTGGTACATAATCTCAATCGCCTTCGGGTTCTGCGGATACTTGCCCCAGATGTAGCGATTCCCCAGTGCACGCAGAATCCAGCGCTGACTCGTCCTGCGAAGCCCCTTCCGAACGACCTCCAGAAGCTCCTCGTCCGGAAGCGTGGACTGAAATATCGCCATTTCCCCCATCGCATCGAGCTTCCTCGCGCCTTCGGGGTCATCCGGAAAGTAACCTTCGAAATCTGGAGGACTGTATTCGTCTGCTTTCACTTCCTGAGGAGCGATAGCAGGCGGGGGCGCGGAGGTCTCAGGTTTCTCCCTTTCCGGCTCAACGGTCGTGGTCGCCAGTGAAACGATCGAGATACCAGCTTTTTCGCAGGCTTCGAGGACTTTGAGCACACCCCTGTAAGGAGCTTCCCAGTGAGCCCTCACGATGACGCGGGCGTCAGGTTGTTCCTTTGCGACCCGCTGGAAGAACTCGCTAACCTCCTCAGCAGCCTTCTGGCTGCCACCGATTACGAAGTCTCCCGCCTTCGTTACGTCTATTATGACCTCGACCTGCTTTATTGGCGCCGGGCCGGGCGCTTCAACTTTTGCCGCCCTGGAAGGAGGGGAGGCCAGGGCTTTCTTCCAGAGCGTCCAGTCGCGGGAATCGCTGTCGGGGATTATCAGCTTTTCTTCCGGCGTGATTGGGTATTGTGATTTGACGGAGATGGTCAGCTTCGCCCCGATGTCCGCCCCATCTTTTCCCGCGCCGCGAGCTGGGGAATCGGGACGCAGATTGTAGTTGTCGGCGGCTGCGTCCACGAAAAGTGGGTCAACTCTGAGCGTCGGCTCGGTGAAAGACACCCTGCTTGCCTCCTGCTCGTTCTGCCACAAAAGGTTGTGCGAGAACTCTAAAGGCGGAGCGGAATCTTGGAACTCCAGGGAACCGCTCGTCACGAAGCTGGCAGCGGCAACCTTTTCGCCAAAGAAAATGTTGTTTTCGACGAGCGGCCGGGTCGTTATGTCCATCTCCAGAGCGCCTCGGTCGTTCCTTGCGAAAGTGTTGTTTTTGATCACAGGATTGGTCCGAGCGCACGTCGCAACTCCCGACATCTCGTTTCGCAGGAACAGATTGTTGGCGATTACTGGTTCGCCGCTGCCGCTGGCATAGATTCCACAACGGGCATGATTGCTGACGATGTTGCCGACGATAGTCGGCGAGCAATGGTCGTACCGGATGCCATGCCAGGCGCTTCCGGAAATGAGGTTGTTCTCGATGCGCACTTCGCCTTTCGTTCTGACAGTTATGCAGCGGTGGTAGCAGTTCCTCACCTCGCAATTGGTCACGGTCGCCGATGCCAGTTCTCCAATTGCAATACCTGTGCCCCATATCGCCGCAACGAGGCATTTGTCTATGCGGGCATTGGAGTTGCCGGAGATGGTTATTCCGAACTGTGCCCATAGTAGATTGCATTCTTCCACGGATGCGTCGGCGTCCTGCACCTCCATCAGAACAAGGCCCGATTGTTCACCGAGCGGCACTCCCGAGACAATTGTGAGGCCCCTCAGAACCACGTCCCTGCACGAGCGAATGGTGACCGCGGTTTGCTCAGCTGTCGTCTCGACGCGTGTAACGTCTCGTCCCGCTCCCTCTATCGAGACCGGCTTTGAAACGACAAGGTGTTCACGGTACGTGCCGGGCTTGACCGACACGGTCCCGTGCTCGTCCACACCATCTATGGCTTCCTGGATCGAAGTCGTGTCGCCGGAACTATCCGCCGCCACGACCGCCCTCTTCCCGAACTTGCGCGCGGGGGCCACCAAGCCTTCTCCTTCCATAGTAATAGCCACGAGGAAGGGCGCGCAAACCGTTCCCGTGGAGACATAGTCAATCTCTTTCACAACCTTGTCCGGGTGGGAATTCTCCCAGGCCATTGTGAAGAGCCGCCGCCCGTTGAGGACGGCAACTTTTCCTTCGGACACCTCACTTGCGTCGCCGTAAGTGGCCCACCAGTCTCTCACGTGATTCCCGTATTTGATGGGAATCTCCGTTGTTGAGCCGTCGTCATAGTGGACGACGTAAGTTCCGATGTGGCTGCCCTCATCAATCGGGTGCGGCCCGGCTCCCCAGCCTGTCGCATGGAGGATGTGGAGCCTGCCAAATTTCAGCCCTACCTTTATTCCTTTCACCTCACTGGGAAATCTGCCCGGCGCCCATTCTTCGAGGATAGGCCCCCGAAGTTGAACGACTCCCTTTCCGATTCGGAAGACAACGTCGGCGATGCGCTGCTCCCCCGGATTCAATGGGAGGTCGTTGCCTGCCATGGTCTGGAGACCTTGCAGAGGCGAGTTGACGTACGGATCGAGGTTGACGAAGGCGCCGATGGTCGCTTTGGCTTCTTCGGCGGGGCGTTTCGCTTCTTCGGCGGCGGGTTTCGCAAATTCAACTTTCTTGAAGTCAACGCGTTTGCCGTCAATCTTCACGTCAACGACGAAGGCGCCCTCGTTGTCAATATGGAAGATGTCTGAGACGCCGAGGTACAGCCTTCCCGAGCTCGGAGCTTTCAAGCTCAATTCCTTGCCGACGTAGAACTCCTCGGCTTTCCCGCCGCCCTCGACTTTGCCGATGAGGGCACAGACCTTATTGCCCTGATACGGCGTCCCTGGCGCGAGCGTGCCTTCCGGACCCCACGGGCCCATTGCCCAATCGCCCACGGGGGCGTGGCAGCCCCTTACCTGCCCGTCGGCCGAAAACGCAATGGTCTGCCCCTCAACCACATCGAGGCTGGTGTCCGACCATATCCGCTGGGCTGGCACGATTGCCCGGCCATCATCCATGACCAGAACCGGCATGGGCGGCAGCTCCTCCCCCTTGTACTGGGGAAGGGTTTTCATGAAGCGTACCCCTTCGATTCCTTGAGCGTACCCCTCCCTTGCTGGTGCTGTCGCTGGTATCGCCGCTCCCGGTTCCGCTGTCGCCTGCTCCGGGCCCGACGGCGGCTTTGCGGCGGCCGGTGAAGGGGGTGCCGCCTGTCCCCCGGTAGGCAGTCCCATCCAGAACCCAGGATCGGCCGCTTGAACGAGCTGGAGCTCGACCTGGTATGGCTCTCTGTGTCTGAGGACCTTGACGATCACCCCGTTGTCCAGAACCCAGAAGTCGGTCACATGGCCCGCGCGCTTCTTGTACCAGGTATCCCCGGTCGTGAGCTGCGTCAGGACGAGGTGGCTCGCCTCGAAGGTCCCGGCGGGGACTGTTACCTCTTCCTTTCCTCTGTTTTCTACCCTGAACGTGTAGGTCGCCATGCCCTTACCTGAGTTGTCCCAGTCGTAGGCATTGACCTGCTTCGCCTCTCCCTGTTTCAGGGCAAATCCTCTCAGAAGGATGTTCGCAGCGCAATACGGGTCTGGCCTTGTATTGGGATCGAACAGGTAGCCCTCCGGGACAAGGACCTCGCTCACCTTGTCGGGTTTGCCCGGGCTCCGTTCCGTCAGAACAACCTTGCCTGGCTCAAAAGCCAAGACCGTTTCCGCGCCCGGGGCGCCCGTCGGCATCTGCTTGTACTCGGTGATACGGCTATCTTTGCTGCCGAAGGCGATATACGTCGTGTCATCAAGTTCCGTTATGGCTGTTATAGCGCCATCCTCGTTCCGTTTGATCCACTGCTTGCCGATGCCGTAGGACCGCCCACCGCTGCTGTGCTTGTAGGTTCCCGCGAAAACGCCCCTTCCGGGAAGTTTGTCTAAGTCGAAGGCGGGAACCCTTATCTCTGGTTTTGCCATTGGCGCCGCGGGCTTCTTCAGTTCCGGCAGGGGCGAAGGGCTTGTATATTCGGCGAGCTGCACCTCGTACGGCTCTCGGTGCCTCAGGATTTTCACGAAGGCGCCGTTGTCGAGAACCCAGAAGTCGGTCACGTGCCCGGCGCGTTTTTTGTACCATGTGTCTCCAGTCGTGAGCTGAGTCAGGACAAGATGGCTTGCCTCGAAGGTCCCGGCGGGGACTGTTACCTCTTCCTTTCCTCTGTTCTCGATTCGGAAGGTGTATGTGCCCATGCCTACACCCGAATTATCCCGGTCGTAGGCGGTTACTTCCTTGGTTTCCCCCTTCTTCAGGTCGAGATGCTTCAGAAGAATGACGGTGGCACAATACGGGTCCGGCCTTGTGTTCGGGTCAAACAGGGCACCTTCCGGGACGGAAAGCTCAAATGTCTTCTGTTCCTCGCCCGGCATCTTCTGCCTGTATAGGACCTTCGTCGCCTGGATGGACATGTCGAGCCTGTAACTGTCGTCCTCAACCCTTATTTTGTACTCCACGACCCGGTTCTCTTTGTCGCCGCGTGCGAGGTAGGTGTCCTGGCGAAGAGTGGTCAAGACCGTTACCACTCCTTCATCGTCCTGCTTGATCCACTGCTTGCTCGTGCCGTAGGGGCTTCCCCGGCTGCTGTGGTTGTAGGTTCCAACGAAAACAAGCTTTCCGGGGACCTTCTCCACATCAACTGACGGATTTCCCGTCTCGGACGGGCTTGATGCCGGGTCTGCGCTCCCCGCCGGAGCGGTCTCCTTTGACGCGACGAGGCTCTTGAAATCTACGGGCTTGCCATCAACCTTCACCCCGGCAACGAATGCAGCCTCGTTGTCCATGTGGAAGATGTCCGCGACTCCGAGGTAGAACCTGCCTGCGATGGGGGCTTTGAAGGACATTTGATTGCCGATGTAGAACTCCTCGCGGTTTCCCCCGTTCTCGACTTTCCCGATGAGGGCGCACGCCTTGTCGGACTGCTGCCCCTGTTCTCCGCATAATGTCCCCTCAGGCCCCCACGGCCCGAACGCCCAACTGCTGGGCGGCTGGTTGCAGCCGCGTATCTGTCCTCCTGCCGAGACAGAGACAATCTGCCCTGCCGAGACGTCGAGGCCGGTGTCCGACCATATCCGCTGGCCCGGCACCATCGCTCGCCCGTCGCTCATAAGCAAAACCGGCAGCGGCGGAAGCTCAGACCTGCTGTAGCGCGGCGCCGTCTTGACAAATGTCACCTTCTTTAGTTGGTCCCCCTCTAAAATGGGCGGTGGCGGCGGTTCTTGTTTTGCCACGGACTCTTCTTCTACGGCGCGCGCGGAAAGAGACGTGAAAGACAAGCCACCCACAATGAGAAGGGACACAGAAAGCAGCGCCAGGGCGGTTCTTAAACTGAGCCTGGCGGCGGGCCGCTTCCCCGAGGCGAGAATCCGCTCGATGCGCTTCCGGATCAGGGCGCAGCGGCCGAAAAGGCCGAGGGCTGCAAGGCGGTTGGTCCCGGGACGAAGACTTCTTCCGGCAAGTTCCATGAGCGCTCTCGCGTAGGCAGTCTTCTCGGAATAGTGGTCAAGCACCCAGTCGTCGCAGATTTCTTCCCGCATGTGTCGCAACCGCCGGCTCATCAGCCAGACAAGTGGGTGGAAGAAGAAGAATGCTTCCGTGAGACGCTGGAGAACGTTGACGGCATAATCCCTCCAATGAATGTGAGCCAGCTCATGGAGGAGGAGAGGACGAATCTGTTCCGGCGGCACATCGCAGCCGAACGATTCGGGCAAAAGAACGGATGGCCGCAGGATTCCCAGCGAGACCAGCGAGTCTATACGCTTGCAGGAGCGAAGAGTCGCCCGTGACTTGACGCCAGCAGACGCTCTTGCCTCCTCGAACAGCTCGAGAAGTGCGGCATCGGAAAACGGGGGAGATGCTCGGCAAATCCGCGAGATGGACATCCCCGCAACCAAAAGCCTCAAAAGGAAGACCATACAGCCAGCAAGCCACGCCAGGCCGATGACCCCGCGCCATGGGAATGTGCCCATTGTTAAGTGCACTCCGGCGGGCTGTGTCCCCAAAGAACGCTTCGCGGCGGATGCGCTTTTCCAAAGCCCCGGTTGGTTCGCGTCACCAGCGGGAGTATAGGTTTCCGTTCTCGGCTGAGTCAGTACTGCCGGAAGGGGCCCGCTTGTGTTCGCCTCCGCGCCTCGGAGATCCGAGGCCCCTACATCGGATTCGGCCTTAACCGGCTCTTCCGTGAGGCCCCCGAGGTCTGCGGTATCTTCTGCCTTCCTCGTCAAGCCTCCTGGCGGGGTCAAGACCGATTCCCCTCGCGCAACCGCGTTCTTGTTCGTCGGCAAAATGTCGCCGGGGTGCGCGGCTGTCCGCAAAAGAGCAATGCCCTGGTCTCTTGCCAAAAACGAGGCAATCGGCAGAATCAGAAGACCCAGAAACGTGTAAGCCGCGAGCCAGTACCGCGTCACGAGTCGTGTCCTGCCGAGAGCGCTGGAGGTCCCCATGACAATCATCAGCAGTACCGTCCCTTTCCATGCCGCATCCAGAAGATGCGGAAAAACTACCTCGCCCAAACGTATCAACGCGCTCATTTTCCTTCCTCCCTTTCCTTCGCTTCGATGAGTCTTTTCAGCCTTGCCAGTTCGTCAGGACGCAACTTCTCTTTTTCTATGAGGTTCATCATCAGAAGCTCCACGGAGCCATCGAGGAGACGGTCCGACAAGTGGCGCAGGGTCGAGTGAATCACTTCGTCGCGAGTTACGATCGGATAATAAACGTACGTCCTGTCGGCGGTCTCGTGGCGAACGAACTCCTTCCTTTCCAGAATCCGCATCATCGTCAGGACAGTTGAGTAGGCAAGGGGCTTTCGCCTGGGGAGAGCCTTCTTCACGTCCTTGACGGTGGCCTTTCCCAGTTTCCAGACGATGTTCATGAGCTTCATCTCGAGATTGGTCAGTAGCTTTTCTTTTTTCCGTGTCATCCAGGCTCCTTTCTTTGGTCTTGACTCGGTTAAGGTTATAATGCTAAACATTTGATAGTATTACTACAGCTTTGTTTCCTGTCAAGGCCCTTTTTGAGATTTTTGAGCTGTTCAGCCGCGTTTCTAAAATGTTTTTTGGAGACCCGCTCCGACAACGCCAACGACCGACTGGAAGATGAGTCCTTCACCACGCAGAACACAGAGGGCACGGAGCGCGATGCAGCGGCGCCGAAGCCGCGATGGAGTCACCCCTCTACGCGCTCTTCGCGTCCTCTGCGGTCAGGTCTCCCCGACGCCAGCCGTGGGGTCCGGCGGGTACGCAGGACATCCGCCGCCAACAACTGGGGGATTCCACGCGTGCCGCTTTTCCGTTGACACGTGTGCGGGCACGGAGATAGCGTCTTTTCAGGACACCGATGAGAAAGAAAGGGGGACATCATGAAAGCGACAAAGTCTGCGAGACGTGTTGTTCTGTTCTGCATTTCCTCCGCTTGCTGCTGTCTTGTCGGGGGGCTTGCTGCCGCCCAGAAAGCCCCGGAACTGGGCGGTGCGCAGTCCGTCAAGTTTAAACTGTCCGACGTTTTTGGCCGAAAAGTCTCTTCGGCAGACTACGCTGGGGTCCCGGTCTTTCTGGAGTTCGGGGCGTGCTGGTGAGGGGGCTGCCAGCAGGAAGCTCGCCAGGTTGGCGAGTTCGCAGCGCACTACGAGCCCAAAGGTTTGCAGGTCATCCGGGTCATTTCCGGCGAGAACGAACTGAGCGCACTCGAATTTCAAAAGCACTATCGTCTGCCCATCGTTCACCTTCTCGACGTAAATCGCAACTTTGAGAGACAACACAATCGCGACGGTTGGGCTTTCCTCATGCTGTTCGACTCCAGGGGAAAAGTGCTCTATTCCAAGACCAGTCTGCTTGACAGGGAGACAAACGAAATCAACCCATTGCTGACCAGAGTGCTCAGCGAGCCGATACGGGCACGCGCGGCGCTCCGGGATGGCATCTTCTACATGTCGGCTACTCTCGAGCGCAACGGCGAGACTGAGAAGTCAAAGAAGCGGGAGCGCTTCCCGTCGCTCGCGTGTGGTCCAGACGGACGAGTCTATCTCGTATTCACCTCCGACCGCGATGGAAAGGGCGACGTATTTCTGCGCGTATTCGACGGCGGAAAATGGTCCGCTGACCGAGCCGTTGCGGTGACGGATGCCGATGAGTACGACGCCTGCGCATTGGTTGACCGGGTGGGTCGCATCTGGATCAGTTGGACCAGCAACTCCGAGGGACGCAACTACAACATCTTCGTCGTCTCCCTCGCAAATCCCTCGGACCCAATCGCTCCGAATCGAATCACAGATGCCGACGATGACGCCATGCACGCAAGGATGACGTGCGATAGCGAAGGGCGAATCTGGACCGCCTACTACAAGTGGCATAAGATGGGCCAATTCTCTCGCGATAAAGAAGTGTACGTTCGGCGCTATGATGGAGCAAGATGGTCGAACGAGGTCCGGGTCAGCCCGACGGACGTGCCGACTTACGAAGACCATACCGACCCCGCTATCTCTGTTTTCAGGGACGGTGCGCTGATTGCCTGGAGCTGGGACTATCACCGCCCGAGGGGTTATCCTCAAACTGCGAGCGAGCCGACGATATTTGTTCGTTCGGTCGGGGCGGACCTTCATCTCGACCGACCGCGCGTCGTGAGCGGACACGACATTGACACCACTCCGGCAATCGCCGTTGATCGTGCAGGTCGTGTCTGGTGTGCCTGGGACCACCTGGCATCGAGTAACCGAAAGAGCCTTTGCGTTTGCCAGCGCGACCTGGCATCAGAAGCTCCCTCTCCAAAGGTGCACCAGCAGAGCCGCGACGTGGCGAACGTCTGCATGCCAGGCTTCGCCGTGAGTCCCAAAGGCAAGCTCACGCTGGTGTGGGCTGAGAATGAGAAGGGCGACCGCTGGGTGCTCAAGAAAGCAGATTTCCAGGAAAACGAGGCTCGCTGGACGAATTCGGAGACGGTAATCTCCGACGGAAATCCGCGCTTTCCATCAGCCGCCTACGATGAGAAGGGCGGTCTCTGGATTGCTTACTCCGTGGAGACAGCCGCAGGACGGGAGATCGCCGTGAAAGAGCTCCCGATGAGCGAGTGAGTGCGGTAACTCCGTCGAGTAGCTAAGGCGCGGTTGGGCATTTCCCGAAGGTGAGGCGACAATGCCGGAAGGCGTGCGAACCCGGAGATTCCCCCGGTTTGGTGCTGAGGGCCGCTCCCGGCGACATTTTTCAAATGCGCAACACGCGGTCGGCGAAATCAAGCTTTCCGAGGCCGAGGTCGCTGGCGTATTTTATGTGGCGCACCTCTTGGGGAGTCTTGTTGAAGAATTCTTTCGCCGCGAAGGCGTCGAGGGCAACAAGGTCGGTGCTGGCGACGATGGTCTTGACGAGCCTGACGTCTCTCGGATTTCCGCCAGAGGGCCCGTTCGTGAGCATAACCCTGTAAGCGTCAAGAACGCCCAGGTCGCACGGCAAAACCGTATAGTAGTCGGCGATTTTCTGATGGAGAGACTGATGCCAGGCGCCCCGGTCTCCGCCCGCGGTGCCCATGAGGTTTTTGAGGGCGAGGGTCAGCGCGGTGGCGTTGTGGACTTTTGCGACCGGAACGTTGATTAGCACGTTCGCTTTGACGGCGTCCTCGTAGATGGGCCAGCTCTTGAGTTTCTTGCCCCTCTCCATGGGCACGTCGCAGAAGCGAGCCTTCTCAACGAATGAGACCTCTGCCCCGACCTTTTTGCTCGCGGCGGCAATGCCGCTCCTCTGGTAGGCGATTCGGTCATCCCTGCACCCCCTGTCGAAGACCTTGACCTTCGAGGCACCAGCTTCATAGCAAAGCTCAACGATTGCCGCGACGACTTCGGGATTGGTGCATGCGCCAAGCTCAGGAGGAGTCGTCCAGCCAATGTTCGGCTTAACGACAACAATGTCACCCTTCCGGACCAAGGCGGGCATCCCGCCGAGCTTTTCGATGACGGTTCGCACGACGGTCCGAATGTCATCGCCTCTCCCGACGACAATCCTATCAGTCATAGAACTCTGGCGAAGCTCGCGGGGAGCGAGCTGTTTCTTCTTACAACCGAGAATGCCAAAGGTGTAAAAGGCGGCACCGGCCGCACTCGCCGTCTTGATGAACGTTCTTCTGCTGATATTCTGTGGCATTGCTATCCTTCTCCCTGACCAATCAAAACCCCAGATTGTCGTGCACGCTCTTGAGGAGGCTTTTCGCTTTGCCGGCGTCCGAAATCTCCCAAACGCCGAAGATGAAATTGCGAAACAGGTGCATAAGGGTTGTCAAATGTTGTTTTTCGCCCTGCCCCTTATAAAGCTGGTAAAGCTCGAGTGGTTCCTGCGCAGGGCCGATGACTTGAAGAACGTCGCCTTCCGGCTGCCCCAGGGCGCGAGAATCCTCGACGAGCTTTTCAACATGCTTGATGTAGGTTGTCCTCGCGGACTGGGCCTTGTCTTTGTCGGGGTACTCGATGAGGAACAGGACGTCTTTCTCGACCTTGAAGGTGATGTCGTCGCTCTTCCTTTCTTCGGAAGCGTATGCGGCGAGAACCCCGTTGTTTTTCTCGGTCAACTCCAGGACATTCTCCTCCGCGACGTATCTTCTCTCGTTGAGGGTCTTGTGCGTGTGGAAAAACAAGACTGTCCCCTCAACGTACCCCTTCGGCAAACGCTTAACGAGCCCGGGGAGTTCGGCAGGAGGCTGGATATTCCTGGCGATGGTCTCGGCGAAGGTTCGGAGCGGCTTCTCGCCTTCGCCCCCGTCAAATCCCGCCGCGAGGAGTCTCGCGAAATAGCTCCCCTGGCAAAAGTCGAGATTCATTTCCGAGATTGTCGCAGATAAGCCGACGTTCGTGTGCCCGGACATGATGTTGTCGTGGCAGGAGAAGATGCCGAAGGCGTCGTCCGCGGTCCCCATGTCATAGACTTCGATGGTGATGGTCTTATCCGTCACTTTTGGCTTGTACGTGGCGACGTATTGTTCGCGGAACGCATATTGAAAGAACCTGTCGGCAGCTCCGTCAATGGAGTCGTACAGCTTTTTTCCCGGATACACCTTGACCGACCCGCTCAACTCCCATCCCTCCAGCACGGCTTCGTTCGGTAAGAGAGCTTCGTATGCCGCCGCGCCCCCTTTATCGGGCGGGGCCGCTGCCGGTTCTTCGGATTCCGGCCTTGACTCGCCTTCCTCTTTCCGGCAGCCAAAGAGGATCATTGCCAGAGACCCTGCCAGCAGCACAGCGATTCCGAACCTTAAGTGGCCATTTGTCATGTGAGTGTTTCTCTCCTACTCACGAGCTTTGACTTGTGCCAAAAACCGATTCGGTCGGTACAACGGCTCCGGCGCCACCTGCGGCACGAACCGCCCTCAGCTTGATGCCGTTGTTAGGGGCCGGTGTCGGCACAGCGCCGTTTTGATTCATTGGGGGCCAAGACGGATGTGCAGAACTCCCCGACGTCATCGAACCAGTACCTTCGGTAAGGCTTCGGCAAGCCGTCAAACCGGATGGCGTCCACCATCTCTTGCAGGTAAACGCGGGACACGTTCTATTCCGCCTCCAGTTCCTGACGGAGTTGTTCGAGCAAGGGTCTCAGCGGCGGCAATTCCTCCTTCACTACACCCCAGACGATTTCCAGGTCAACGCCCGAGTATTCGTGAATTAACTTGTCACGCATACCGGTCATGCGCTTCCATGGTATACCAGGGTATCGCTGGCGAACCTCCGCTGGAATGTGCCTGGCCGCCTCGCCCATAACCTCCAGACTGCGAATCACGGCATAAACCGTCTTACGGTCTCGAGCGAAAGTATCAAGGTCCAGACCTTGCGTGAACTCCTGTGTCTCTTGAAAGCAGGTCAGGATGTCTGCCACGTAATCTCGGTAGCTTCGCCTCTTCACGTGAACACCGCCTCCTCCAGGACCGACCGTCCGATTTCCGGTTTCAGCGCTTTTTTAGACACCAGGTCCACCTTGCCGCCCAGTCGTTGGCTGAGGAGTTCTTCCAATTCCAGAAACTTAAACAATCCAATCGGTCGGTCGAATTCCACCAGGACGTCAATGTCGCTCCGGCGGCGCCTTTCTCCGCGCACGACCGACCCAAAGATGCCAAGGGTCTTCACATTGTACCCGGCCTTCAGTTCGGGCTTCATTGCCCTGAGAGCCTCCAGAATTTCGTCTCTGGTTTTCATCCGTAGCCTCTCGTATCGGTTCTGGGTCCTTTCTCTGTGGCCCACACATCGAAGCCCGATTTGGTGAGCACACAAGTGACGCAATTCATCTTAGAGCATTACTCGCCCACCTGTCCATATCTCCGAACGTATCTCTCGTGCAAACGCTGCACCTCGTCCGGAGGAATCTCCTCGGGCGTTCCGAGCAAGAGCGACAGGAAGACTGACTTTGCGACATCCTCGACGGTAACCGCGGCTTTCAGGGCGCTGAGGGGGTCTTTCCCCAAAGTGAAAACGCCGTGATTCTTCAGCAAGACCGCTGGCGAATCGCCGACGGTTCTCACGATTTCCTTTCCAATGTCCTCGCCCCCTATCGGAGCGTAACCGCCGCATGGAATCTCCCCGCCGAACTCGTCTGCGATTGCCGTCAGATAAACTGGAATCGGTCGCCCAAGAGCCGCGAAGGCGGTCGCGTAGTTGGAGTGGGTGTGAACGATGCCATTGACCCGCGGCATGTGCCGGTAAACGTAAAGGTGCGTGGGCGTGTCAACGGAGGGTTTCATCTTACCCTCGAGAATGTTTCCTTCGAGGTCAACGATGACAATCTTGTCCGGCGTCAGGTCTTCGTAAAGGACGCCGCTTGGCTTAATGACGACGTACCCGCTTTTGACATCCCTTCCACTGACGTTTCCGCTTGTCCAGGCGACAAGCCGGTTCCGTGGAAGCTCAAGATTCAGTTTGCAGATAAGTTCTTTCATTTCCTCGAGCATGATTTGTCAATCCTCAGTTTTCGTGACCGATTCCGCCGCAGTGGCGATTCCCGCAGGCCCTGCCCGATCCACGGGAGCAGCACTCCGCTGCCCCTATTGAGGCGTTCGCCTTCCCTCTCCTGTTCTCGGCTTGTACTTCTCCGGGTCAATTTTGACGCCGGAGGCGCTGAGCCGGGCGACAACGTCTCCGAAGGAAAGGTCTTCGATAAATTCACCGTTGGGGTCCGTCAGCCTCGCCGAAAGAGAACAAGCCTTTCCTTTGCGAAAGACCTTCAGAAACAAAAGGTTCTCGCCGGGCTGAAGCTTAAAATCGAGTTTTCCCTCACGGAGCTCTGCGCCGCCCGCCGGGGAGACTGAGCCGAGGACAACGTTGTTCACCCATACCTCGAGGCGGTCGGTCGCCGCAACGTGAAGGCGGACCGGTGTCGGCTTGTTTTTCTCAAACACCGGCAAGCAGGCAACGTAAATCACCGAGTCGCTGCCCTCATAAAGGTCTGCGATATTGAGGCGGTTGTCGTCGGGATTGACCATGGCGGCCTGCCAACCGATTTTTGCCGAGCGTGTTTCCCATGTTGCGGCGAGGCGGAGGAGCTTTCGCGGGTCGAATGGGTTTTCGGGGCTTTCTTCGTCGGACTTGCTGAACGGCCCGGCACAGAGCCAGATTTTGGCGAATGCGGCGTCCTTTTTCATCTTAGCTATCTCGGCAGCGAGATATTCCTTGAGTCGGGGCTTGTTCTCGATTGTCCGGTAAAGCCCAGTGTAGAGGCGAAGAACCTCAATCTGAAACAGGTTCAGCCTTTTGTTGAATACGACAGCGCTGGTCGGTTCGCCGCTCGGGTGATGAGTGTCGTTGTACCAGCAATCAGTGAAAAAGATGCCGAGCTGGGACTCCAGCGGTTCCCTCCTCGTCCGAAGGGCAAAGAACTTCAGCCGAAACGTTTTGACTAAGACCTTCCAGATGCGGTCTCGTTCCGCGGCGTCCTTCGCCGACTCCAGAGCCTCCTCCAGAGTCTCAATGGCGGATCCCAGCTTCATCTGGCGAATCGTACGCATCGCCTGCCGAAACTTCCGGGAGGTGGGGGTCTCGTTCGGGTCATCAAGAAAGACCATGCGGTGGAGTGGGTCGCCAATGTAAATCTGTTTCCAGGAGAACGTGAAGCGAGGGTGGAGCATCTCCTTTGACTGAAACGCCTTGCCAAGTGGGTCGCCCGCGACGGCTGAGACCGCGACGGTTCTGGGGGCGTTGAAGGACTGGCCGAAAGGCTCCGAGATTGCCCCGTAATAGATGTACGCGCCGTTTCTCAGCCATCTTCCGGCGACGGTTGTCTCGTCGTACGGGTTGGACGCGGAGAAGCTGTGGGCGAAATAGACGATTGTGGGCACGCTCTCCGGAATATCCGAGACCTTGCCGTCGCCCCACTGCCTTGCCCCGCCCGCTGAACTGACGTGGACGAAGCCGAAAGGATTGAGTT
The DNA here is from genome assembly GCA_964482435.1 of uncultured Verrucomicrobiota bacterium. Taxonomy (GTDB): domain Bacteria; phylum Auribacterota; class JABMQX01; order JABMQX01; family JABMQX01; genus CAYZXL01. The sequence goes on along the minus strand of CAYZXL010000006.1, from coordinate 132,430 downwards.
TGCCGACGAGCTGCTTCCATTTTGCGATTGAGGAGTCGCTCTTTTTCACGAGGATGGAATGGACTCTGGTCTGCATGACCCACCAGCCTTCCTGGCAGCGAAGCCCCCAATCCTCGGGCCAGCGGTCGAAATAAAGCGCTTTGCTCGCTCCCAGGAAGATGCTGCACATCGCCTGGTAGAGAGCCATCCCTTCATCGGCTTCCAGCAGCCTGCCGACGTAGGCGTAGCAGTCGCCGCGGGGAAGCGCGCTGGCGCCTGACTTCTCACCGGAGATGACTTTGTCCGGGAGGCCCTGCGCTGCGGAGGAAGGTTGGCTGCCCGCCTCACTGACTGCCTCGCCTTTATCCACAGTGGGAGGAACCGAGCCGTTGGGAGTCAGCCTGTTAATCCCGTCGTCGAGGCATAAAAGCTGCTTGGTGCGTTTCACGGCATCTGAGCCCATATAGGCCATGGGGAGATCGAGGGCGAGAGTGATGTAGTCTATGTCGTCGCCGAGCTGCTCGTAGCGATAGCCCCATCGCTCGATGATTTTGATAATCTCCTTTCTGACCAACTCCTTTTGCTCGGAGGACATTGTGGCAGTGGGCTTCATCCCTTCGATCGAGGACGGAAGACCGAGGAAGTCGAGAGCCTGCCGGTGAGCAGCAGCAAGAGCCAGCCCTGCCGGAAGCTGTGCCGCGTCCGGCTTTGTCAGGACGATGCCATTGGGCTTTGCCCCTGCCCGGTCAAGGCGCCCCTTGAACTCGGGTCTCGAGAGGCCGCGAGGGAGGTCGTCAATCGTTTCCTCGCTCCACGCAGCGCACACCGCCGCCCGGAGGAGGTCTTCGTCAATCCCGTTCATCTTCTTCGAACTGGACCTCAAAATCCGATCCGGCTTGTAGGCCCGGACGAATTTCTCGAAATACCTGTTGCGGGTCATGAAAATCGGGAATCGCCGATTCCCATCCCAGGTGCTGAGGTAGTAAAGAAACGTCGGGAGGTCGGGGACGAGGTAAACGACCTTCTCGGCTGGCCTCCCCCCTGGAGCGGAGCTACCCGCAGCCGGTGTAGATACCAGGCATGTCGCGGCGACAATAATTGCCGCGACCGCAATAACGTTTGTCCTGAACCGAGTAATCAATTGCATAGGAGATTCCGCTAATATGGCCGAAGCGACGACACCCCGGCGGAGCGCTCGTGGCTGAGTAATCGGGGCATATCGCGCCGCTTGCTTTCGGTGCCGCGCCAAGCAGCTCTTTAGGGACACTGCCGGCTTCAGCCGGCACTCCTTTTAGCCACCTGCTTTAGCTGGTGGTCCGGCGCTCCGGCCCGGCCCTCACTCAAGCCGCCTTCAGGCGGGCTTCTCGAACAAGGGATTCATCCACCCCCTGCCCCGGAAATACAGCCACACCCGGCGGAGCGCTCGACTTGACCTGACGTCGGAACTTCTGTACATTATACGCGATGACCGCTCCCCTTGCATAGCTTGAGTCGTCGTGAGGGGGGAAAGCGGTGCGGAGGCGTGCGGCGCGTTGAGCAGAAAGCCGAGGAGAAAGCCATGCCAGAGCTATTCGGAAAGAAGTACTCGAGGCAGGAACTGACGCGAAGAATAGGCAATCTTTCGCAAGTCGGCGGGACACGAGCCTACGAGCTATCCGACGGCCCGGAGAAAGGCGTTCGCGCGGTTGACTTCAGAACTGGCACGGGGTTCGAGTTCACCGTCTTACCTGATAGAGGGATGGACATATCGGCGGCGAGCTATCGGGGAATGTCGCTGGCATGGCGGTCACCCGTCGGGGAGGTCGCTCCGGCGTTTTACGAGCCGGAAGGGCTCGGCTGGCTGAGGACTTTTCACGGAGGTCTTCTGACTACGTGCGGGTTGACGCACGCCGGTGCGCCGTGCCAGGACGGGAGCGAAAGCCTCGGACTGCACGGAAGATTCTCGACGATTCCGGCGAGAGAAGTCTCCGTGGACTCGGAATGGCAGGGCGAAGAATATGTTATGTTCCTGAAAGGCATCGTCAGACAAGCGGTTTTGTTTGGCGAGAACCTGACCCTCACTCGGAGAATTTCCGCCCGACTCGGCGAGTCTGGACTTTGGCTTGACGACCTCGTCGAGAACACTGCCTTTGAGAAGTGCCCATTCATGATTTTGTACCATATTAACGCCGGCTTCCCGCTTGTTGATTCGGGAACCCGGCTGATTTCCACTTCGGTGTCGGTCTCGCCGCGCGATGACGAAGCCGAGAAAGGGAAGGAAGAATTCGGCGTCATGTCCGACCCGGTCGCTGGCTATCGAGAGAAGGTGTATTTTCACAAGATGAAACCTGACCCGGAAGGGTACGCTTACGGGGCCCTCATCAACGATGGTCTTGGTCTTGGGCTGTACGTCAAGTATAGGACTGATACGCTCCCTCACTTCGTCCAGTGGAAGATGATGGGGGAAGGGGCGTATGTCGTCGGCGTCGAACCGTCAAGCAGCCTCCTCCGGGGACGACCACAGGAGAGAAAGGCAGGGACGCTGAAGGAACTGGAGCCGGGCGAAAAAGTTAGCATGTCTCTGGAGATAGGCGTCCTGTCCGGCAGCGACGAAATCGAGGAATACAGGAAGAAAGTCAGATCGGTGCTTGGGAGCTGACCGGCGCTGGTTGAGGGGTGGCGCCCGTTTCGCCGGCCCGCGGGCGGCGCGCGAAAACGCGATGCGCTTTGCAGAAAGGAGGCGTAGAAAGACAGCATGAGGATGTCCCGTAGGGAACAGCGACAAGTCATAGCCAACACAGTTGTCTTACTTGTTCTCTCTGCATTCTTGGCTTCCGCAGCCAGCGGGGAACGCTCACCAGCGGCAGAGACGGCAGCCCAGGGAGCGGTTCTTTCCGAAAAGAAACTGGCGGAACTGGAGGGGGCGACTTCCCGCATCCGCGGTCTCAAGTTCCAACGCGAGGTGGATTATCAACTGACCGACGAGTCGGGGGTGCGAGAGATTATCAACACTTACATGAACGAAGAGTTCCCGGGTGACAAGCTCGAGCGGCTTTCGGTGGCTTACGCGAAGCTGGGATTGATCGAAGCGGGTCTGAATTTGCGGGAGACGATTCTTGCTCTCTACAGCGAGCAGCTCGCTGCCTTCTACGACCAGAAAAAGAAAAAACTTTATTCGATCAAAGACCTGCCTTTCTCGGAGGAATTCCACAGGGTGCTGATGGTTCACGAGCTGACTCACGCGCTCCAGGACCAGAATTTCGACATAAGCAAGCTTCCGCTGGAGATAAGGGATAACGACGACCGCGCCATGGCAGCCTTGAGCCTGCTGGAAGGGGACGCGACGCTTGTCTTCACCCAGTACGCTACGGAAGGGGTACGATTGGGTTTTAGAGACATCTTCGCCGCCCTGACCGTGGGGCAGAAAGAGCTGGCGGGAGCGCCCCGCGTCATACGGAAGAACCTCCTTTTCCCTTACTCGGAAGGGAGCAAATTCGTTACGCGGCTTTTCCGCAAAGGTGGTTGGGAGGCGGTGAACCAGGCGTACAAAGACCCGCCGCAGTCCAGCGAGCAGATTCTTCACCCGGAGAAATATCTGGACACAAGGGAGGACCCGATTCCGATTCCACTGCCTGATCTGTCTTCTCTCGCGGGCCGGAAATGGGAGCTTTTGGAGGACAACGTGCTGGGGGAGCTGAACACTGGAATCCTTTTCACGGAGTTCCTCGGCTCCATCCGTGCGGCGAGGCCATCGAAGGGATGGGGCGGGGACAGGTTTCAAGTCTATCGCACCGAAGGGACAAACGAGACGATTCTCGCCTGGGTCACGGCATGGGACACCGAGAAGGACAGGGAGGAATTCGTCTCGTGTTACACAGAGGTGATGAAAGGCAAGTGCAAGGGAAAAAAATTCCGGACCGTCGAGGGGAAGGATTACAGTTCCCTTGTGGCGGATGGCGTCGTCATGTGGTTAGGTTGGGCGGACAAAGGGGCTCTCGCTCTTGAGGCGCCCGACGAGACCACGCTCCTGGCGATGCTCTGGGAGTTTACGAAAACGGGCAGGTGGATTCGCCCGCCGCAGGACGAACCCGCTGCCGAAAGCGCAAAGAATTGAACTCGTACCATCCCCGGAAATGAGCCGAAAAGGCGGGGGGAATCGTTCCGATGCGTTTGGCTGTTCTCATATCGCTGTCCGTGCTGATAGTCGCGTTCTCCATCGGTTCGTTTTTCACCTACGACAACTGGAGAACGCACCGCTACGACGGCCTCTTAGTGGAGAAGGCAGTCAAGTACGGGCTGCCTTTCGCCCTTCTGAAAGCTGTCGCGGACGCAAGGGGGCGTTTCAACTACTACACGATGGGGGAGAACGGGGAAGTTGGACTCCTTCAGGTGCCTCAGGAGGGAGTTGGCGAGTACAAGGCAGAGGTCAAGAAGAAGAACCCCGATTACGAGTTCGGCTACGTCTGCATAAACAAAGAATATCCCCCCCACAAGGGAATCGTATATCCCGTTCGGGGAGTGTGTAATATATGCCGCATGCGGCTTGTCCCGGGACTGTGGCATCCGAAAGACAACGCAGAAATCGGCGCGTGGTATCTCGCCAAGCTGAAAAAAGAAATCGAAGAAGCCACCAAAAACAGTGTCAGGGACGTGACCCCCTTGCTCGTGGCGGCTTATTGCCTCACCGAAAGAAGCGTCCGTGAAGCCACCGACAATTACCGTAACCCCGTTCTCCCACCCCGCCTCCGCAGTTCCATAAAGGACGTCCTCGACAAGTATGACCGATACCGGCGAAAGGCCCTGAAATAGCCGCGAGGTCGCTGTACCCCCGGCATCTTGCCGACTGACTCGGGGGACCTTGCCTGGATCTCCGAGGGCGAGACGCCCCTTTCATATTGACGTTCCTGCATACGCGCGCTAAATTGAACATGCTTGGAGTCTCCGCGGCACTTTTTCGCAGGGAAACGAAGGAGGAGCGGACAACCTCAGGGGAGGGGCCAAAAATGAGAGATGTCGTGAGGATAGTCGCGGCTGTGGTTTTCCCCGTGGTTTGCCAGGGGGCGACCGCGGCCACATGGTACGTGGACGACTCGGTGGCCGTGTCCGGCGACGGGACGTCCTGGGAGACGGGTTTCAAAACGATTCAGGAGGGGATAGATGCTGCCGCGGACCGTGACGCGGTCATCGTCGCCGAAGGTACTTACCTGGAGAACATCACGTTCCGGGGCGCGTGCATTACCTTGACCAGCACCGACCCCCTCGACACCAGCGTGGTCACCAACACTATTATTGACGCAGATAAGAAAGGGTCGGTTGTCGCCTTCGCCGGCACGGAGGATGAGACCTGCGTCCTGACCGGCTTCACTCTTCGGAACGGCAGCGCCTATTTTGGTGGGGGAATCTGCGGGTATGGCACTCGCGCCACGATCCGGAACAACACGATCAGTGGAAACGCTGCTTGGGAAGGTGCGGGGTTGCATCAATGTGGCGGGACCGTCAGCAACAGCACAATAACGGGCAACTTTGCAGGAGGGTCTTCCCATGGCGGCGGCGGGATGTTTTGCGAAGGCATCAGCGCGACGATCACCAACTGCATTATTAGCAACTTTGCCTACTTTGACGGCGGCAGCATCTACTGCCGCAACAGCAGCCTGACCATCACCAACTGCACAATCGGTGGCACTTCTGATGAGTCCGTTGGCGGCGGCATCGCCTGCTTCGAGGGGAGCAGCCTGACGATCACAGGCTGCACCTTCACCGGCAACCGGGCTCTGGGAGGAATGGGAGCCGGAATCTTCCTCAGCGACAGCTCCGCTGCGATCACCGGTTGCAGCTTCACTGACAGTGTGTACGAGGCCATTTGGTGCGACGCCAGCAGGCTGACACTTGACCGCTGCACGATCACAAGCGCCGACAGCGCCGCCATCGTCAGCCAAAACGGAAGCACCTTGAACATCATCAATTGCGCGATCTACGGTAACGGCTACGGCGGCGTATGCTGTGGTTCCGGAACGGCGCAAATCACCAACTGCACTGTCACGGCCAACGGCGGGCCGGGCGGAATTTACTGTTGGTACGCAAGCCTTACCGTCCGCAATTGTATTGTGTGGGGGAATCCGGGCGGCAAGGTAACTGTTGAGAAAGGCTTGGCAACCTCGATCACGTATAGCGATATCCAGGGAGGCTTTGAGGGAATGGGCAACATTGACGCCGACCCCCTATTTGTTTCGATCGGGCATCGGGAGGACTCGGGAACACCTTTTGACCCTTCGGACGATGTGTGGGTCGGCGCCGACCTTCATCTGCGGCCCGGCTCACCTTGTGTTGACGCTGGCGACAACGCGGCAGTCCCACGTGAGGCGGTCGCCGACCTCGAGGGTAACCGGCGAATCGCGAACCGTATCGTGGATATGGGCGCGTACGAGTACCCCAGCTGCTTAATACTCTACGTGGACGGCAAGGTCCCTCGATCCGGCGATGGGCTATCCTGTGAAGCAGCATTCAAGACAATCCAGGAAGGGATAGATGCCGCGTCCGGTTGCGACATAATCGTCGTTTTTGAGGGAATCTACCTTGAGAATATCAATTTTAAAGGCAAGAGCATCGTCCTGCGGAGCACCGATCCAGCGTGCTGGTATGCCATTGAGCACACCGTCATTGACGGAAACCAACTCGGCCCCGCTGTCCTATTTGCGGGGTCGGAGACCGAACAATCCATGCTGTCGGGCTTCACGATCCGCAACGGCAACGGCGGCAGTGGCGGCGGGGTCAGTGGCAATGGCACACACGCCACCATCCAGAACAACATAATCGAGGGAAACGTATCTTACGACGGCGGCGGAATATATGGCTGTGCCGGGGTGATCCGGAATAACGCGATTCGGGGGAACACGGCCCAGGGGCGCCCCGACGAAGGCGGGTCAGGTGGTGGACTGGCCGACTGCACGGGCCCCATTCAGAACAATGTGATCACCGGCAACCACGCCGAGTCGGGCGGTGCTATCTTTGGCTGCGATGGCACAATCGAGAACAACATTATTGCCAACAACTCGGCCAGTTTGGGCGGTGGACTGCATTTCTGCCATGGCATCATCCGCAACAACACAATTAGAGAGAACTCGGCGAGGAACGCTGGTGGTGGCCTGTACGATTGCGATGGGACCATCCAGAACAACACAGTCTGGCGAAACGCCTCTGCCGTCGGGGGCGGTGGGCTCTTCGAGTGCGATGGCATCATCCGGGACAACACCATATCCGCCAACTCCGCCGGCCTGGTAGGCGGGGGGCTGATGTGGTGCGACGGGCCCATCCAGAACAACAGGATCACCGCGAACTCGGCCCACCAGGCGGGCGGCGGGCTGTGCGGCTGCGACGGTCCCATCGAGAACAACACAATCTCGCGAAACTCCGCTGAGAGCTACGGCGCCGGGGGGCTTGATGATTGCGGCGGCACCATCGAGAACAACACAATCACGGAAAACTCGGCCTACACCTATGGTGGCGGCCTGCACAGGTGTAACGGCATTATCCAGAAGAACACCATCTCGGAGAACGCCGCCGGATGGGACGGCGGAGGGTTGGCCGACTGCGGCGGCACCATCCAGGACAACACGATCTCCAGGAACACCGCGGGCCATGACGGCGGGGGCCTGCGTCGCTGCGACGGCGCCATCCGGAACAACAGGATCTCGCGGAACATCGCCAGCGACTATGGCGGAGGGCTGACGGGTTGTTCCGGGACGATCGAGGGGAACCTCATCTCTGGTAATACCGCAGGGGACGCCGGAGGTGGTTTATACTGGTGTTACGGCACCGTCCAGAACAACCTCATCTCCGGCAACTCGGCTCCTGAGGGCGGCGGCCTTAGCGGCTGTAGCGGGATAATCCTCAACTGCATCATCTGGGGAAATGCGGCCGCGGGCGGTTCCGAGCCGAGCAACTCCGCCCTACCGGGCTACTCGTGCATTCAGGGCTGGACGGGCGGCGGAGAGGGGAACATTGCTGACGATCCCAAATTCGTTGACCCGGATGGGCCGGATGACGACCCGAAGACATATGACGACAATAACTATCGCCTTCAAGCCTCTTCGCCCTGTATTGACGCAGGCCAGAACCAGGATTGGATGTCGGATGCGGTTGACCTCGACGGGAATCCGCGAATAGCGAACGCAACAGTGGACATGGGGGCGTATGAGTTTGGGAGCACACCGAGGGTGATCATGACCAGAGACGGAGATGTCGTGACGCTGCGATGGCCCCAGTTTGGCGACGGGCGATGCACAGTTCAGTGGACAAATGACCTCGTCCTCGAGCCGTGGCAGAATGCTCCAGGAACCTGGCCGATTACTGACCTCATGTGGTCGGACATTGTCGCTGCTGAAACCACGCAGCGATTTTATCGAGTGGAATCCGCTGGCATCTACACCAATCCCGTCGGCTTCGTCAAGGTCTTCCCCGTCAAGGACGGGTTTACGATGATCTCCGTGCCCCTGGTTCCCGCTGATAGCAGGCTCAACGGCAGTTCGGGCTGCATAGGCGATGTGATTGCAGCGTCGCTTGCCGGCGGGCCGACTGCTGAAGAAGCTGACATGCTCTGGAAATGGAACGCAAGCACTCAAAGCTACGCATCGGCGTACCTCCTCGACGGTTTAGGCGAAGGGTACGATGGGAAATGGTGGGATGACGAGGCGGACGATTTTTCGGCGATGACGCTCAGTGCTGGCGAGTCGTTCTGGATACTGAGGAGACCGCGCACAACGGAGTCACCGTGACTGCCACCCTGGTGTGGCCCTCGCGCCGCGGGGCCATCCTCCGCCGAATCAATGAGTTCGTGTAGCCAGAGCCAGGATCGAGTATCCGGGCTGTCGCTTCCGCTCACGCGAGGGGACTTTTAGGAGGCGGGAAATTGCTGCTTCCGGCATGATGCCAAGGATTGCCGAGAAGTCGGCGAAGACATTCGAGGAGGGGCTGGCCGGGTTTGCACCCTCGTCGTGAAGCAGGTTTCTGGTTTGCTCGGGCCGAGAGCGAAAATCCGCGGAACGTTCCCATTTCGGCGGAGTCTATCACAGGGGGGGCGTATGCGCCCGGAGGACCGGCCGAAAAGCCACATGCCCTGATAGCCCACGGCCTGACACGTCAGTGGAAGGCACAATCTCGGTGAGGACCCTCGCGCCCCCAGTCTGCCCGAAAATGGCGCTCGCGCGTCGCCTGGCATGCGAACCGGCCTTGTAGCCCCCCGTCTCTCTGCGGGGCGGGCGCGCACGATGGGCCGGAGACCGCGGCGGCCCACGTGGCATGGGCATCTTGCCCATGATCTTCCACGGGCGGGACGTCCGTGCCACGATTGCACTGCCGTATCTTGAGAGGAGGACAGCACGATGAGGTGCCTCATAAAGCTGATGCTGACTATCCTTGGCCTTCTCGTTGCCGTTGCGTGCATCGGTCAGCCATCGGAAGAGGGAAAACAAGTCGAGGAATTGATCAACCGGGCAGAGGGGTGTTTCGTCATTGGCGAGAACGAGGAGGGGTTCAGAATCCTCGACGCCGCAATGGAGAGGTTTCGGGGGAAGCCAGCCGCCGGGGAAGTCCTGTACGCAAAGGCTACGCAGCTTACCCAATACTACCGGGCCGACGCAGAAAAGGCGGAGGGGAAAAACCTCTTCCGGGCATACCTGGAGCAGTTCCCGGACGGGAAGCACTTTGCCCATGTCGTAACCGAGATAGCACGCGACCTCACAAACGCCGAGAAAGAGAAATACTGCCGTGCAATCGTCAAGCTGCCTCGGGAAACCGTAGAGCGTCCCTGGGCCATGCTTAAGGTGGCGAATCTCGTTACGAAGACCAATCCGCAGGAAGCTTCCTCCTTCCGCAAGCAAATCATTCAGGAATATCCGCGCTATGGCCAGGCCTACAGTGCCCTGTCCGCCCTTGCGACCGAGGATTTTGAGGCGGGGCGCCTCGACGAGGCGGCGGAAAAGCTCCGGAAGTGCCTCTTCGAGTTCACTCACATGGACTGCAATCCGCTCGGCGAGGAGGAGAAGTTGCTGGCGGAAATCGTGGACAAAGCTCCTCATTTGAAACGTCCTGAAGGAGAACCACTGCCTGAATATACGCCGCACTGGAAAGAGGGAGACTGCTGGGAGATGGAAGTTGACAGCCTCGGCCCCATTGACTCGGACGCGGCGGCCATGAGGGGATATTTCGCGGGGGCTATCCGCCAGCAGCGGCTGTTTGCGTGCGTGGAATCGCCAGAGCAAAAGGGTGGAAAGCTCTGCCATTCACTCCGCCAGGTGATTGACCCTTCCGGCGGCACGCCCGACGTCATCCTCTACCTTGACCAGGAAAGCTCCAACTTCGTCGAAGCGAGCCTCGGCGGGCGCTTTCCGTTCGATCCCTACCGCGTGCGAGGCACGGGCGGTCGCGCGCCGTTCCATCTTCCTTGCTTCCCGCTGAGGTTAGGGAAAACGTGCCACAGAGTTGGCAATCACCGAATCGTTCAGGAATGCTCCACCAAAGACGGGAAAGCAGAGGTGCGCCTGAGCCACTGCGGCGAAGAAATGACGATGGTTTTCTCGAAAAATCCTATTTGGTGGGATGAGGTGCGTTACCGCCTGATGGATTACCCGTCAAGCGCGGGGCCCGGCGTCCTGGTGGGGTCGGTATGTCGCGTGACCCGCTCCAGCCGCAGCGAGCCATCCCTGAATGCCGCCGCGCTCAAGCAGAGTCTCCGGGAATTCCTGGCATCTCCGCAGGGTCCGCGGGCGGTGGAAATCCTCGCTGACAAGCTGAGGGGGCAGGAGAGAGTGAACGCTTTGCGCAAGGTCATGGAGTCGAAAGACCTGGCCGCGGTGAGAGAGGCGCGCCGGCAGTTGATCTACGCTCTTGCCGAAACCGGAAATGACCGGGCCGTTGTCGCCGAGTACGAGAAGATGGAATCGCAAGCCCAGAAGCCGGGCTCCGGAGGCGGTGCGACTCGGCAGGACGTTGTTGACGCGATGTGGGCTGCTGCCGGGGCGTATTATCGGCTCGGGATGTATGAAAGGGCCCTCGAGTTGTTCGAGAAGTACGAGCTGCCGTTCCGCCCGCGCCGAAGAACCGGGAACATCATACAGGCCTGCGCCCTTGTGAAGCTCGGCCGCTTCAAGGAGGCGATCGAGGCGTGCGAGGAAAGCGGCTGGCGGCAGGCTGACATTGTTCGAGGTTTTGCCCGTTACGGCATGGGCCAGAAGAAGGAAGCACTTGCCGCCTTCCGGCGCGCGTCTTTCGACAGGCTCGATCCGCAGTCCATGACCTATCTCGCGCTGCTCTGCGAGGAAATCGCAAATAATGACGAAGCACGGCAGTTATTCACTAATCTCCTTGAGAGATTTCCCGACGCGAAAGTCTTCACGGACCTTACCCTCCGTCTCCATACGTCCGACAAGCCAACAGTTACCGTCAAAGAGGTGTGCGCGAAAAAGCTCGGTTCTCGGGCCGCGCAGCCAGCAGCAGAAATACCCTGGAGCCTCGTCCGGAAAGGTGCCTGCGACTCGCTATACGCGAGGGAGGTTTATGCCTGGGATTTGAACGGGGATGGGAGAAGGGAGATAGTGTCGCGAACGGACAATGGGCTGCGCCCCCTCAGCCCTGACCTCCATGTTCTCTGGGAGCTAAAGACACGTGCCAGATACGTTGACTTCCGGCAGAAAGACGAGAATAAGCTCATATTTGCCTACGAGCGCCAGTTCTACGGCACAGCCCGGAGCATGTGGATTGACACATCCGGGAAGGTCGTTTCTCAAGCCGAATACACGCCGAAGCATGACCGCGGTCGAATGTCGAGGGAATCGGACTCCATCGAATTCTCCTGCGGGCGGTCGGCGGGGAACGAGCTCATTGCCACAAGGAGAAAGGTCTTCCTTCGGGATAGGGAAGGGAAGAACGTATGGATTTACGACCTGGGCGGCATCCCCGACAAAAAGAGCAGCGAGGAGGGGCGATGGCCCGCACCTCCCGCAGTGCAGGACGTGCGACCGCTTGACCTCGACAAAGACGGGAAAGACGAATTTCTCGTTGTCGTGGAAAAGCAGGACGTTGGTCTCGGGATGACGTACTATCTCATGGCTGCCGGCGGCAAGATTGTCCTCCTCGGCAGCGATGGCAAACCCAGGTGGGAACAGGACACCGGCATCGTCAGGCGAGCTTACTTCCGCGACTGCACCGGGGACGGAAAAGAGGAGGTCATTGTCGAGGCGGACGGCTTGCGGGTCATCTCGCCCGACGGGAAGCTTCTCTGCGCTGCTAACCCTAAGGGATACGACATCGGGGATTACGACGGCGGTGGCGACCTGGAGCTATTCCTGTGCACGTCGGAGGGAGTAGTCGTCCAGAAGCTCGACGGATCGCGGCTGCTGACAATCCCGTTTCCTGAAGGGCAAGGCGTTGCCTGGGGAGATGTATCCGGGGACGGGATTCCGGAAATTGTCGCGGTGACCGTTGACTCTCTCCTGATCATGGACAGAGGTGGGAACCTCGTTTTTTCAGGCGACCTTAAAGGGAGGCGGGCCAACGGGGTGCTCGTTCTTGACGCCGACAATGACGGGCAGAACGAAATCCTGACTTTTGGCAGTCACATGGACCTCTACGCCCTCGTCCCGGCTGCGCGCAGCAGCTCCGCAAGGTGATTCTCGCTTGGCACAAAACGAGGGGATGTTTGGGGGCTCGCGAGGGACGCGGGTCGTGGGGGAAATTCGTATTGCGAAGAAAACTTCTTGACTTTGGGCTGAGGCGAGCGCACTAATATCAAGGTGAGATGTGCTGAAGTAGCCTTATAGTAACTCCTGAAGAAAAGGGGGTGCACAAATGAAAAGGGGAAAAGTCAGGAGGGCGGCAATCTGTGTCTCCGTGCTTCTCACCGCGACCGCACTTCTCGTCCTGCAACTCTGTGGGGGGAGAGTTAGGCGCGCAGATGGTGTTTGCAGGCCATGGCCATATCTATGAGAGGGCCAGGAACGATAAAACCAACACGGTCCGATATATTGTGACCGGTGGCGCTGGCGCAGCCCTGAGGGGTTGGCGGCTTTTGTCTTGCAAAGCGTTAAGGAGGGCACCTATGAGATACTTGAGCCTCGCGCTTTCAGTATTTCCGGCTGCTGGTTCGGGTGCAAGGTTCAGGAGTGGACTCCAGACGGAACCTGGCTGCAAACGTTCCAGTCCTCCCTCCGCAGCGACGCGTACTCCATTAAATGCAGAAACGAGACAAAATACGTGGACGATCTCGGGCAACTGCACAACGGAGAGGACAAGCAGGCGTGGCAGAGGGTGAGCCTTTCTGAAGGCACCCATCGAATCGGTTTTCTCGCTTACACGAATGGCCAACCGGTCGGCGCGGCGGATGTTATCCCGTATGCCAGCTATACGGGCCAACCGGGGAATGCGGTGTTCAGCATAAGCTGGGAGAATTTTGTAATCACAGAGGTTGATATACCAAACCAAAGCGACTGCTACGCCGGCTACGTCTGGGGACGGTTCAACGTTCTCTCCGCGCAGACGCAACTCCCGTGGGACATAGGAGTGGAGGTTAAAGTCAATGACGATCCAAACGCACCAAGACTCGTTTACGTCGCCTCCCTATCGTGCTGGAAAGAATAAACAGGAGGACCGAACATGAACAAGGTATGGATGTCGTCTGTTGTACTGGCAGCGTTCTACCTGGGTGGCGCCAGGCTGGCCGTGGCGCTATGTATCCTCAGCCACGCGCAGGCAGCAATAATTCACGTGCCCGCAGGGGGGAGTGTTCAGGCCGCCGTGGACGGGGGCCTTCCAGGCGATACGGTGATGCTGGGCCCCGGGGACTATTTCGGCACCGTCTGGCTGAAGGACAATATGGTCCTGGCCGGCGCCGAGGTCGACGCAACCACCGTCAGGGCTCTCACCCGAGCCGGTTGGTACTTAGTCGTGGGGGCCAATGGGACCCACATCCGCGACCTCACCATCGCTGACGCCCAGGGCGGGCTTTATATAGGCCAGGACGACAGTGTGCTCATCTCGAATTGCGCCTTCGTTGGGAACAATACCGGCTTGGTCCTCGCCGAGTGCCGCGATTTCCGCGTCCAGGGGTGCGTCTTCACAGGGAACGCGACCGCTGTCAACTTGGACTCCTCTCAAGGCGAGATCCGCCACTGCGACATCCATGGAAACGAAAGGGCTATACTCTGCCTGGGCTGGGCCCGGGCCCGGATAAGCGCCTGCCGCATCTCCTGCAACCTCTGGGGGGTCGATGCCCGCAACGTCGACGGCGACTCGCAACTTGTCGTCAGCAACTGCATCCTGCGCGCCAACGGCTTCGCGGTCCGGTCCTATGCTACCCGCAACCCCGTTCTGGTTAACTGCACCCTCTGGGGCAATGTCTTTGGGCTCACATGCTACGGCGAGTGGCCCAGCCACATCGCCGTCAGCAACAGCCTGATCTGGGACACCGAAGAGGCCGTGGCCGACGTCCGCTTCGGTTCCGTCGAAATACTGTACAGCAACGTGGAGGGAGGCTGGCCAGGGGAGGGCAACATTGACGCAGACCCTCAATTTGCTGACCCACTCACTCTGAACTTCGGGCTCCGGCCGCAGTCGCCCTGCATAGACGCAGGCGATAATGGTGCCCCGGGCCTTCCCGAGACGGACGTCGTCGGGACGCACAGGATTATGTATGGCGGGAAGAGCCCAACCGTGGACATGGGGGCGTATGAGTACCACATCAACGAGCTGACGCTGGGGCCGGGTCCGGTGGAGACGACCTTCGCCTGGAGCTCCCTCGCCGAGAGGACTTATTCCATTTTCTACTCCGACGACCTTCTGACCTGGACCCTCGCCGTCGAGGCCTTCCCCTCCTCCGGCAATCAAACCACCTCCTGGATTGACGACGGCTCCCTCACCGGCCTTCCCCCTTCCCTTGTCGTGCGCCGCTTCTACCGCATTCTCGAAAACCCGTGAGGCGTCCGCGCTCGATCGAAACGGATTCGCCCAGACTGGGGCGGCTCAACACGCCCGTGTTGCCCGCAAGCGAGGCCTTACCATCTTTCGGGAATTTTTCTTGACAAAGGACCCAAGCGGGTCGTAACTTACTTAACGAACTCGCTGTTCTGAAAACAGAGAGTGGGCCGAAGCCCGCTCTTTTCTGTTTAAGGTATTGTCAGAAGCGAGGGGAGTTGAGAGGGATGAATGGCGAGCTGTTGACGGTTCTCGATTACATTGAGCGGGAAAAAGGAATCTCCAGGGACACAATCCTGGAGGCAGTGGAGTCGTCTCTGCTAAGCGCGTCGAAAAAGACGCTACCATCGGCCCGGAATCTCGTCGTGCAGATAGACCGCGGCAGCGGCGGCATGCACGTTTTCGCGGACGTTCTGATCGTTTCCGGCGCCGGTGATAACCTTCCAGACACGATCTCCCTTGAGACGGCCGTCGCCATAAACAGCAATGCAAAGGAGGGGGACCTCATCCGGGTCGAAGTAACTCCGCACGATTTCGGCAGGATTGCCGCCCAGACGGCGAAGCAAGTCATAATTCAAAGACTGCGGGAGGCGGAGAAGAACCTGGTTTTCGGCGAGTTCAAAGACCGCGTCGGGACGTTGGTAACGGGCACGGTCCGCCGTCAGAGCTACGGGCTGGTGACCGTTGACCTTGGGAGGACAGAAGCGATTCTTCCCGCGAGGGAGCAGTGCTTTGGTGAAAGGTATCCTGTCGGAAGCCGAATCAGCGCTTACGTCACGGAGGTCAAGGATTCCATCAAAGGGCCGGAGGTCATAATTTCCCGAACGCATCCGGGGCTTGTGGAGAGATTGTTCGAGCTGGAAATCCCGGAGGTAGCCGATGGGGTCGTCCAGATAAAGGGGATTGCGCGAGAGCCCGGCCACCGAACAAAGATCGCCGTCCTTTCGACCGACGAGAAAGTTGACGCCGTGGGCGCATGTGTCGGACTGCGCGGGGCAAGGGTCAAGAATATCGTTCGGGAACTCAACGGCGAAAAGATTGACATCATCAAGTGGAGCGAGGATATCGCAAAGTACGTCGAGAACGCCCTCAGCCCTGCCAAGCTGAAGAGAGTGGAGGTCAACGAAGCCGGGAAAAGCGTGACTGTCGTCGTAACTGAAGACCAACTTTCTCTCGCCATCGGGAAGAAGGGGCAGAACGCCCGTCTGAGCCACAAGCTGGTCGGCTGGAAGGTGGACATCTTCTCGGAAGAGAAAATAGAAGAATTACGGCAGATTAAGCGGCAGGAAATTCTCTCGCTGCCGGGGGTGGGCGAGAAAACTCTTGAAGTTCTGGAAGGGGCGGGCTACACAAGTGTGGACGCCATCGCCGCTGCCTCAGAGGAAGACCTCGAAAAACTCCCCGGTTTTGGCAAGGCGACCGCCGAGAAACTCCTGAAAGCCGCAAAGGAATCGGTCCAGGGAGGATAGTGTTGGGCCGGAGAGCAAGCACACTCGCCAAGGAACTTGGAGTCTCGGACGATGAGCTTGCACGAAAGTGCGAGATCATGGGACTCATCATCATGTCCCCGAACTCCGCTATTCCTGATGACATCGCCGAACGGCTTCGTCAGGAATTTACCAGGCCCGTTCGGCCGTTGAGGCCGGTTGTCCGGAGGAAACCGAAAGCCAAAAAAGCGCCTCCTCCCCCCAAACGCGTTGGCAGGCCACGAGCCGAAAAGGCCGTCAAGAAACCAGCTAAACCCGCCAAGATCAAGAGGGCGAAGAAGCCTTCGGCGCCGGCAGCGGTCAGGCTGACGCGGCTCCTGACGGTTCGCAGCCTCGCACCGAAGTTGGGCCTTGAGCCAGCGGAGCTGACTCGCGTCTGCAAGCGACTCGGGTTAAAGATAATCCAGACCGACGTGCTGGACCGCGACACCGTCGAGATTCTCGCCCATGAGCTGGGGCGCGAAGTGGTTTTCGAGGTGCCCGGTCCGGCAGGCGAGACAACGCAGGGAGCAGTTGAGACCCTTCCGGCCTCTCCCGAGGTGGAGGCGTCGGCGCCGCCGGAGGTTGAAGAAGCTGAGAAAGTCGTTGTAGAAGAAAAGAAGGAGGTTGTTGTTCCCAGGGCGCCTGTGGTCACCTTTATCGGGCACGTGGACCACGGAAAAACCTCTCTCCTCGACGCGATTCGCAAAACCAACGTTGTCGCCGGAGAGGTCGGTGGCATAACACAGCACATTGGAGCGTACAAGGTCTCGGCGGACGACCGTTCGATTATTTTCCTGGATACCCCCGGACACGAAGCGTTCACGGAGATGAGGCGCCGGGGAGTCAACGTTACCGATATATGTGTCCTCGTGATAGCCGCGGATGATGGAGTAATGCCCCAGACCGTCGAAGCAATTAACCACGCCAGAGAAGCGGAGGTCACCATAATGGTGGCTATCAACAAAACCGATAAGGCGACGGCTTCTCCGGATAGAGTGCGCCAGCAACTCACGGAACGTGGCCTCACCCCGGAGCAATGGGGTGGCGACGTGATTTGTGCGGAGGTTTCGGCACTCACCGGAAATGGGGTCGAGCATCTTCTCGAGATGATTCTCCTTCAGGCGGAGATGATGGAGCTCAAGGCTTATCCGGAGCGCAGCGCGAAAGGCGTGGTGATTGAGTCAAGTCTTTCTGCCGGAAGAGGGGTGGTCGCGGCAGTTCTGGTCAAGGACGGCACTCTTCACGTGGGTGACTATGTCCTGGCGGGAGAGTGCTACGGGAAAGTCCGCGCTCTTCTTGACGAGCGCGGGAACAGGCTCAGCGAGGCAGGTCCTTCCACTCCCGTGGAAGTCCTCGGTTTTAACAGTGTTCCCCCGGTCGGGTTGGAAGTTACCTCCCCCGAGTCCGAGCGCGAAGCGAGAGAAACCGCCCGCCAGCGGCAGGAGCAAGTCCGCCGGCCAGATGTCGCGGAGCTGAGGAAGCTGACAATCGAGGAATTCTTCAAAACGGAACTCGGGCAGGAAAAGAAGGAGTTGAAAATTATCATTAAGGGGGATGTCCAGGGGTCTGTTGAGGCCCTCTCCCAATCCCTCGAGAAACTGAGCACGGAGAAAGTCTCCCTCAAAATCATTCACGGCGGCGTCGGCGACGTTAACGACTCCGACGTTATCCTCGCGGCGGCTTCGGAAGCCCTCATAGTCGCCTTCCACAGCAAGGTGAGCCCTTCTGCTGCTGATATGGCGCGCGAGGAGAACGTGGTCATAGAGAGCTTCGACATCATCTATGAAGCGATTGACAGAATCAAGCGAGCTATGGAAGGCCTTTTACCGCCGGAGATGAAGGAAGTGTTCATCGGCCGAGCCGAGATTCGGCAGGTTTTTGTCTCTTCGGCTGTTGGTCGTGTGGCCGGGTGCTACGTTAAGGATGGGAAAGTCCAGACCGGCGCCAAGGCGGTGCTTCTCCGCAGCGACCAGCAACTCTGGAAAGGCGAGCTGGCGAGTCTGAAGAGATTCAAAGACGATGTCAAGGAAATCAGGAGCGGAATGGAGTGCGGCATCAAGCTGAGGGGACAGGAGGACATACAGGAAGGGGATATTCTTGAGTTCTACGTCATAGAAGAAATACCGCAAACCCTCTGAACCGGGAGGCTCCAGTGCTAAGGGGCAACCGGAGGCCTCCGAGAATGTGACAAGCGACTGGCATGACCATTGGCGTGTTGGAAGTGGAGATGCGGATACCCGGCGCCTCGTCCCTCAAAGACAAGAGAATGGTAGTAAAAAGCATCAAGGACAGGATAAGAAATAATTTCAACGTTTCCGTTTCGGAAATCTCGCACCTATCCAGCCGACAGAGTTGTTTGTTGGGGATCGCGCATCTGAGCACCGCCAACTCATTTACCAACCGTGTCTTGTCGGAAGTGGTGAGTTTCATTGAATCGTGTCGGCAGGTCGAAGTCGTGGATTTTCAAATGACTATGTTTTGAGCCGACGTTCTGCGCGGCAGGGCGGCATGCCATTGGTTTCGGGTTAAACCTTCTCGCAGGATGGAGAGGAGAGTCCCATGTCCACAAAGAGAACGCTGAGAGTGGGCGAGTTAATCAAGAGAGAAATCGCAGACATCCTCTGCCGGGAAATCAGAAACCCGAAGGTCGGTTTCGTCACCGTCAGCGACGTGGAGGTAACGAGCGACCTCCGAAGCGCCCTTGTGCGAGTCAGCGTCTTAGGCGACGAGGAGCATAGGCAGGAATCGCTGCGTTCTCTCAACGCGGCAGCCGGATTCGTCCGGAAGGAACTATCCGGTCGGATAAGGCTGAGGTATATGCCGAAGCTGAATTTCCAACTGGACACCTCTATTGACCATTCGATGCGAATCGCTGAACTCCTCTCCGAAATCAGAGAAAGCCGGGAGCACCGCGACGAGACTCATGGCGGCAACGCGGACAAGGAGACTCAGGGCGACGCCGAACTGAAATGAATCCCCCGGACGCTAAGCTGATACAGGACAGAATTATCGAAGTCATTCGGGACAATCAGGAGTTTCTGCTCCTGACTCACGTCAATCCCGATGGAGATGCTCTGGGCAGCCTCGTCGCTCTTCGTCGAGCCCTGGACGGACTGGGGAAAAAATCCTGCGTCCTTTTTCCCGGCGATATACCGCCGGAATATCGTTTTGTTGTTGCGCGGGAGGAGATGCTCCGGTCACTGAGCCCGACCAAAACGTGGGCCGTGGTGTTCATCCTGGACACGCCGTGCGAATCTCGTCTTCCTGAGTCTCTCTCTAGCACGGTCCCGGATTCGAAGGAGAGAATAAACATTGACCACCACGTTGGGAATACTACCCATGGGACTCTCAACTGGGTTGACCCGCAGGCTTCCTCCGTCGGGGAAATGCTTTTCTGGCTCTTCGATAGGGCAGGCTATGCCTTTTCAGCCGAGATGGCTACTGCCCTTTACACGGCCATACTTACGGACACCGGCTCGTTTCGATTTCCCAACACCACATCCTCTTCCCTGACAGCAGCCGCGAAGCTCGTGGAACTTGGAGCCGATGCCGCGGCGGTGGCAGATCGAGTTTATGCGTGCCATTCTCTCCAGAAGTACAGGCTTCTGGGCGAAGCGCTCTCGACGCTCCAGCGGTGCTGCTCCGGCAGGGCAGCGTTCATGTGGGTCACGAGGGAGATGCTCCGGAAAGTCGGCGGGTCTCTCGTGGAGACAGAGGGTTTCGTGAATTTCCCGAGGGAGCTTGAAGGCGTTGAGGTCGCCATTTTGTTCAAGCAGGAAGGCGACGGGCAAAAAGTAAAGGTGAGTCTGCGGTCGAAGAAAAAGGCCGTGGAGGTAGAGCGTGTGGCGGCACTCTTTCAGGGAGGAGGACACCCCACCGCCGCCGGCTGTACGGTCAATGGCCCGATGGAGTTTGTCCAGGAACAGGTCCTCAGAGCGGTTGCCAGCGAATTGGGCCGAGCCGACGCTTTTGCTTCCGGTTCGGCCGCCGAAGAAACGTCCTCCAAAGGATAGAATAGCAGTGTCTCGAGAGACCCCCTCTTCATTTTTGAATGGCTTTTTGATTGTGGATAAACCTCCGGGCATCACCTCCCACGGGGTAGTGGAGAGGATAAGGCGAGTTCTTCGCTTCCACAAAATCGGTCACCTCGGTACCCTCGACCCCATCGGGACGGGCGTCCTTGTCCTCGCCGTCGGGAAAGCCACGAAGACCGTCAAGTATTTCATCAACGACGATAAGGTTTACCTTACGACGCTCCTGCTTGGTGTAGTAACCGACACTCAGGACATGGACGGAAAGGTTCTTTCCGAAAAGCCATGCCCGCCCTTTTCCGAGGAGGAGGTGGAGGAAGTCTTTCGACAGTTCCGCGGGGAGACTCAGCAGATTCCCCCGATGGTCTCGGCGAAAAAAGTCAAAGGGTGCAGACTCTACAAGCTCCACAGAAAGGGGATTGAGGTCCCGAGGGAGCCGAAAACCGTCATCATCAAGAGGCTTGAGTTCCTCGAGCTGAATCCGCCGGAGGTGACGTTCCTCGTCGAATGCTCGAAGGGAACGTACATTCGCACGCTCTGTGCAGATATTGGAGAAAAGTTGGGGCCGGGTGGGTGCATGCTGCGTCTTTGCCGGCTTCGGTCGGGGTCGTTTCTTTTCCGCGATGCTCGCCCCCTTGAGATGCTCCAGGCGATGCCCCGAGAGAAGGTCGCTCCCATGCTGCTGCCTGTGGATGTGGCCATGGAGAGGAGGGCGCGGACCGACAGAAGTTGATGAACCTCCGCCTGAGACCGCGTACGACCTCATGCGCAGACCAATCATGATCGGCTGATTGTGAAGGATGAGAATCATTAGAGACATTCCGAAGGTCTTTCCGTTTCGTCGGCGTTGCTGCTTGACGATAGGAACCTTCGACGGCGTTCACCTCGGGCACCAGGCAGTCATCAGAAGGGCTGTCGAGCTCGCGGCTGGCCTGGGGCTGACGAGCGTTGTGATGACCTTTGATCCCCATCCTCGCAGCTCCGTCGGGCGAGGGAGCGCGCCTCCGCTTCTGACCTGCACGCCCCACAAGCTGAGGCTCATCGAGGAACTGGGCGTTGGTGCGTGTGTTCTGACGGAGCTTAACGACAATTTAGCGTCCATGCGTCCAACCGATTTTGTGGTTGAAATACTGCACAAGAGGTTAAGGGTTGCCGGACTTGTCGTGGGACCTCGGTCGAGGTTCGGCAAGGGGCGCCGAGGGACTCCCGAACTCCTGAAGAGGATGGGGGAAAAGCTCGGCTACTGGGTGGAAATCGTGGACGAGGTTTTCGTCGGAGGCGTGCCCGTCAGCAGCACGATGCTTCGGCAGAGCATTCTGGAGGGCGATTTGTCCACCGCCGAATCCCTTCTCGGGCGGCGATATTCGATAATGGGCCACGTTGTCCGGGGAAGAACCGTCGGCAGGAGGCTCGGATTTCGCACCGCCAACATCAATCCGATGGATCAGGTGGTTCCCCCCGGGGGCATTTATGCGGTGGAGGTCGTTGTCAGCGGTGCAAAATATGCCGGGGCTCTCTATATCGGCCGGAGACCCACCTTCGCCGACGGAGAACTTCCCCTGCCGGTGCTGGAGGTGCATATACTTGACTTCGCAAGGCCCATTTACCGAAAGGGGATCGAAGTAGTCTTCCATCGCTCGCTGCGGGATGACCGGCGGTTCGCGACTCTGGGCGAGCTGGCCAGTCAAATTAAGCTGGACATTGACGAAGTCAGACGTTATTTTGAGGGACGAATGGGTTGCCGCTCGTCGCGGAAAGTAGCGCAGAAACGACCCCGACTGGCACGCGACGGAAATTGTTGATTCACGAGAGGGCTCGCGCTACAATACGAAATCAGAAACCAACAGACTCAAAAGGATTGAAAAGCAAATCAACCGCTTTTCGCGGATAGACCAGGAGAGCATTTATGGCACTCGCAAAAGAGCGCAAGCAGGAAATCACAAAAGAATTTCAACTTCACGAAAAGGACACAGGCTCTTCGGACGTGCAAATTGCTATCATGACCGAGCGCATCAACGAAGTAACGGAGCATCTCAAGCAGCATATGAAGGACCATCATTCTCGACGAGGCCTGTTGAGATTGGTTGGGAGAAGGAGAAGACTTCTCGATTACCTCAGCCTGAAGGACCACGAGAGATACCAGGCTATTTTGAAGAAGTTAAACTTGAGACGATGAGTCCACCGGTTTGTTCGATGGAACGAGGCTGGGCATGGGCTCACGCAAATGAACCCGTACAACCCGCCACAAAACTTCTTCCCTTGATCATTAGAGGCGACTCCACGATCACCGTTTCATTACCCGGGTTGAACTCCTTTCGGGCGATGCCCCTCGTCCGGAAGAAGGTTCTTTCCGGAGAGGTCGGGGCTTGTGTGTCGCGGGTTCGTCTCTGATGACCAAGGAAGAGGGGCGGGTCGTCAAAACTTTTTATGGAGGAACGATGCTGGAATCTATTTCAGTTTGGGTCGGGGGAAAAGAACTGACCATTCAGACCGGTAAAATGGCAAAGCAGGCTAACGGGTCTGTCGCCGTCAGGTATGGTGACACGATTGTGCTCTCCGCAGTTACCATCGCCGATACCCCCAGGGAAGGAGTGGATTTCTTCCCTCTCACCGTCGAGTACCGGGAGAAGACGTCGGCGGCAGGGCGTTTCCCCGGTGGCTACATCAAGCGCGAGGGGAGACCGACGGAGAAGGAGATTCTCACGTGCCGGCTTGGTGACCGTACCATCAGGCCCCTTTTCCCGAAAGGCATGCTGGAAGAAGTCCAGATTGTCGGTGAGGTTCTTTCCGCCGACGATGTGAACGACCCGGACATCCTGACGGGGGTCGGCGCTTCGGCGGCTCTGACGGTTTCTGACATTCCCTTCGGGGGTCCCATTGGCATGGTTCGAGTCGGCAAGTTCAATGGAACCCTCGTCGTCAACCCAACGCACCAGCAGATGGAGACCTCTGCCCTCGACCTTGTCATAGCTGGGACGGAAGAAGCCGTTACTATGGTCGAAGGCTGGGCGAAGTTCGCTTCGGAAGAGACGCTCCTGGAAGCTATCATGTTCGGCCATGCCGCGGTAAAGGAAGTGGCCAGGGCCATACGAGAGCTCGGCCAGAAATGTGGAAAGCCGAAAGCTGAGCGGTCGTTCCTGACTGTGCCGCCGGACTTGATGGCTGCCGTCGAGGGGCTGGTCGGGGAAGACGTCGTCCCGGCCATAACCATTCGAGAGAAGGCCCCCAGAAACGAGGCCGTCAGTGGACTGAGAGAACGCTTGATAAATAAGCTCGTCGCGGAGCAGGAAAGTCCTCTCTACACGGAAGCACAAATTGATGCGGCTTTCAGAGAGGTTCAGCAGAAGCGCGTGCGGGAGCTCATCCTCAAGGAGGGCAGAAGAGCGGACGGGCGCGGGCCGCTGGACATCCGACCCATTGCCTGCGAAGTCGGACTTCTTCCCCGAACGCACGGTTCGGCGCTGTTCACTCGCGGCGAGACGCAAGCCCTCGCCATCGCCACTCTCGGTACGGTTTCCGACGAGCAACGCCGCGACACGCTCATCGGCGAACAGTCAAAGAGGTTCATGGTTCACTACAACTTCCCGCCGTTCAGTGTCGGAGAGGTCAAGCCGATACGGGGGCCGAGCCGGCGGGACATCGGGCACGGAATCCTGGCAGAACGAGCTTTGACGGCGGTCACTCCTGACGACGTGACTTTTCCTTACACCATCCGAATCACGTCCGACATTCTGGAGTCGAACGGCTCCTCCTCGATGGCGACGGTCTGCGGGGGCTCTCTGGCCCTCATGGATGCGGGAGTGCCTGTGTCGGCTGCCGTGGCCGGAGTCGCCATGGGGCTGATCAAGGAAGAAAACCGCCACGTAATCCTGGCTGACATCCTGGGCATTGAGGATGCCCTCGGCGAGATGGATTTCAAAGTCGCCGGAACGCGCCAGGGCATCACCGCCTTCCAGATGGACATCAAGGGCGCCGGGATAACTCGAGAAATCATGGCGGAGGCTCTTCAGGAGGCGAAAAAAGCCCGTCTCCACGTGCTTGATATTATGGATGCTGCGATTGACAAGCCGCGTCCGTCGGTCTCCGTGTACGCCCCGAAGATTACAATCATCCATATTAATCCTGAAAAAATTGGCGCGGTCATCGGCCCCGGTGGGAGCGTCATCCGCAGCATCACAAGCAGCACCGGCGCCGTCATTGACATTGAGGATTCCGGCAAAATCACCATCGCCAGCACGAGCCAGGAATCCTCCGACGCTGCGGTCAAGGCTATCCAGGGTCTTACCGCCGAGGTGGAGGTCGGAAAAGTTTATCGCGGCACCGTCAAGAATATCGTTGACTTCGGGGCTTTCGTGGAGATTCTCCCGGGGAAAGAGGGGCTTGTCCACATCTCGAGGCTTGCGGACCACCGCGTCGAACGGGTCGAGGACATCGTCAGGCTCGGCGACGAGATCATGGTCAAGGTCACCGATATTGACGACCGGGGCAGAATCAATCTCAGCCGTCGGGACGCGCTGGGCCCTTCAGGCGGAACTGACCGCCCCGACGCGGGCCGCCCACGCCGGGAGGGGCCTCCCGACAGAAGAAGGAACGACCGCCGGGATGATCCTCGAAAGCGTCACAGTAGGCATTAACGAGTGCAACTGTTATCTCGTCGCGGAAGGCGAGTCGGCGGAGGGAGTCGTCATAGACCCCGGCGCCGACGCGGAAATCATTTTAGAGCGCTGTTCGTCTCTGAAGCTCTCCGTCGGCAAGATACTCATCACGCATTGCCACTGGGACCACATCGGCGGCGTTGGTGAGATAAAGAAAAGGACCTCTGCAGAGATTTGCTGCCACGGGGAAGACCTTCCTTTTTACGACGCCGTGGTTGAGCAACTGGCATTTGTCGGACTTGAAGGGGAACCCCTGCCTCCTGTGGACCGCCTTCTCCGGGACAACGAGGTAATCCGCGTCGGCGGCTTATCTTTTCGGGTCATTCATACGCCGGGTCACTCCCCCGGCAGCGTGTCCTACCTCATCAACGACGTTCTCTTTTGCGGTGACGTCCTTTTTGAGGGGGGCGCCGTCGGACGAACGGACTTACCGGGCGGGTCCACCTCGCAACTCAAGGATTCGATTTTCAAGCGAATTTTTTCTCTCCCGCCGGGGACGGTCATCTACCCCGGTCACGGCCCTCCCACGACGGTGCGGAAAGAGAAGAAGTCGTTGACATTTTTTGACCCACCGGACCTCCGTTAAAGCGCGGACACTCCCCGCCGTACTCTGCCTTGCGAACCACCCGGGTAGAGCGGCTGCGGATGGTGTCCTGCGGGCTCCTCTGGGCAGGGGGATGTTGAAAGGCTTCAGTGCCGTGCGTGCCGCACCGTGGCACGGGCGTCCCGCCCGTGGAGGATCATGGGCAAGATGGCCCTGCCACCGCAAGAAGGCGCGACTGTGTCCGCACGACAGCGCCATATCCGCCTGAAAGTGAGGGGGCGTCTTTTCTGTAGATTTTTGTTTGACACGTTCCCTTCTTGCAGTAAACTACGCACGGCGGGGCAGTGAACTCTTTCGTCGGGCGGAGAGATTTGCGTGTTCGCTTGACCCCCGAAGGCAGGCAGCGCGCGAAAGCGCGGGCAATAAGAGGAGGGAGTTGCGATGACGAAGTTCGGCGCGTACGTCTTGCGAAAGCTGAAAGAGAAAGGGATGTCCCAAAGTGAGCTATCGAGGGAGGCTGGAATTTCAGATGCTCACATATCGCGGCTATCGAAGGAGGAAAGGGGCTTACCGAAAATCGATACTCTGATAAAAATCGCGGCTGCCCTCCGGATGTCGTTGCTCGAGATGCTCAAAGACCTCGGCTACGTTTCGCCCCCTATGGAGTCTCTGCCGGACAACCTCCAGGCTTTTCTCAAGTCGGACGTGAAACCCCCTGACATCACGCCCGATGAAATAGAGACCCTCGCCTCCTTCTCGTTCTACGAGGGCGAGGTCGTCAAACCGCAGGGCTACGCCAAGCTGCTCAACGAGCAGAGGAGCAGGCCCCTCAACCGCATCGCCAGGGCGCTCCGCGACCAGACGCCGGAGGTGTGTGACGACTGCGCGAAGATGGTCGAGACTTTCATTGCCGTTTTCGGGTCGCGCGAGGAGAAGAAGCGTCGCCGGGCCCGTAAGTCGCCCCGGAAGCCCGATTGACCTACCGCACGGACCGCACTCTTCGGGAAGCCCCCCCGCTCAGTAATACACCTCCACTTTGTAGAACGCCTTCCCTTGAGAAACGCCTGCGCCGTCCTCGAAGAGGGCTGGCTGTCCCGTTCCCACGATGTCGGCGGCGATGGGCGTCCAGGTCCCGTCTATGGTGTCCGCCGCGAGAATCCTGTACCGTTTCCCCTCCACCGTTGACCACGTGATGGTGATGGAAGAGCCGTTATTGCCGATGGATACCACGGCAAAAACCGATTCTGCGGAGAGCGGCAGGGTTCCGGCTATCATCTCCTCCATATTGGAGCTTCCATCGTCGTCGGGGTCGCCGTCCGGTCCATTTTCTCCTTCGGCGCTGGCTGGATCGAGGCCGTTCCGAACCTCCCAGGCGTCTCCCATCCCATCATCGTCGGTGTCGGGGTCTCTTGGGTTGGCGTTGTGGTCGTATTCCTCTTTGTTCAGCAGAGTGTCTGCGTCGGGGTCGCCGGTCGCGCCATCGTCGCCCACATTGCTCGCCGGGTCGAGGCCGTTCTGGACTTCCCATCCGTCGTTCATTCCGTCGGAGTCTGAATCGGGATTGACAGGACTTGTCCCCTTTTGAAGCTCATCGGCATTCGACAGGCCGTCGCCATCGGGGTCGCCCCCGGCGCCATCATTCCCGTCAGGACTTGTCGGGCTGAGTCCGTACGTGATTTCCCACAGGTCGCTCAAGCCATCCTGGTCGGTGTCCGTGTTAGGCGTCCACGGGTCAAGCCCGTATTGATATTCTTTCAGATTCTGTATCTGGTCACCGTCGGGGTCGCCGTCGGGTCCATTGTCTCCCGTTGGCTGAGTTGGGTCTAAGCCGTTTTCGACTTCCCAGAAGTCATCCATTCCATCGTCGTCGGTATCGCGGTTGTTGGGCTTCGTCATGCTCTGGTATTCCCGCAGGTTCGTCAGCCCGTCGCCATCGAGGTCGCCGGCGGAGCCATTGTCTCCTTCGCTGCTCGTCGGGTCGAGGTTGTTCTGAATCTCCCAGCGGTCGTCCATCTGGTCGGAATCGGAGTCGTTGCTCTTGGGCTTGGTGCCGTAGGCAAACTCTTCCTGATTCGTCAGGCCATCACCGTCGGGGTCGCCATCCGGGCCGTCATTGCCCTGCCCGCTGTTGGGGTCGAGATTGTTCTGGACCTCCCAGAGGTCGTTCAGTCCGTCGTCGTCGCTGTCAGCCTTGCTGGGATTGGTGCCGTTGCGATATTCACCGAGGTTTGTCAGTCCGTCGCCATCGCGGTCCCCATCCGGTCCATCCGGTCCGGTGCCGACGTTCGGGTTGAAGCCCCACTGGATTTCCCAGGGGTCGGACATGGCATCCCCGTCAGTGTCGGCATTTCGGGGATTTGTTCCGCTCTGGTACTCGGCCAAATTGGTTAGCCCGTCAGCGTCCGGGTCGCCGTTTGCTCCGTCGTCGCCATCTGCGACTTTCGGATTGAGCTGATTCTCGATTTCCCATTTATCCGGGAGTGAATCGTCGTCGGTATCCGCCTTCCTGGGGTCTGTGAGGTAAGTGATCACTTCCTCCGGGTCGGTGAGGCCGTCGCCGTCGGTGTCTTTCTTGGTCGGGTCGCTGAAATATACGTGCACCTCGTTCCCGTCGGTTAGTCCATCGCCGTCGGTGTCGGGATTCATGTAATCCGTGTGGTAAACCTCGCCTTCTTCTCTATCGAAGAGCCCGTCGTTGTCGGTATCAGTTGTGGGACTCAACCCCCAGGTCACCGTGATGCTGGCAGTTCCGACTACCTTGTTGTCCACAGCGAGTCCCGTCACAACGAAGCGGTTTATGCTCGGCCCCAGAGAGAATGTCGCCCGCCAGCGCTTCGAGTCGAGCCAAGTCGCCTTGAGGGGCTCGTCCGGTCCATCGTTGACCTTCACGTTCATCGTCGTAGCAATGAAGGGCGCGACTCCTTCTAGGGTAACCTGCGGCACCTGAACCTCGAAGTCCATGCCAGAATTCGTCGTGATGGCGAATTTCGCGTCAGATTGAATCATCGAGCGAATCGCCGAAATGCGGTTGGTGATGAAGCTCTTCATTCCGTCGGGGCCGCTCGGCGCGCCCGGCTCGCTGGCCACGGCCTGGTACGTTCTGTCGAGAACGGGGTCTATCTGTGCCCGGCTGAAAGGACCGTCAATGAGCCAGAGGTAGTAACCGTAGTACAGTCGCTGAAACTGGGGCCTGTTGATCATTCTTTGAATGTCGGTGAATTGGCCGCTAACGATGGGGGCGCTCGCGTTGTTGAAAGTCAGGTCGCTGTCCCAGGGGATAAGAGCCCATTTGCCGTCCCGCGGTGGGTCCTGGGGCGTGCCGTCTCCTCGATGAAGGGGCTTATAGAAGTAAGCGTTCTTTCCGCGGTTGTAGCCGTAGGTATCCCAATCGTCCACCAGGAACCTGACGCAAAGCACTTTCAGCCATTCACTCACGTCGAGAACACCCAGGGCTTGGTCATCGAAAGTGGTGTTGTTTGTCCTCGCGGGGTCCATGAAAGAGATGAAGTCGAGGAGGCCGGAGTAATCATCCTCTTTTTCGTTCGTTCGTAACTCAAAATTCCAGCGATATTTCTCCTTATCGGCGCCCAGCCAGCGCATGTAGGCGTCCCAGTTGCCGTGGTTCCAACTGTCGGTCCATTCAAAGCGGTCGTCCACCTCGAAGAGGTTCCCCTGGGCGTCATCAGGCCAGTAGTGCCGAGCGTACGCCCCATCCACCTTCTGCACTTCTACTGACAGGGCTGTGAAATTTGCGTTAAACCGCACGTGGACGTACTTATGGTAGCTCGTCGGAACGCCCCCGAGCTTGCGCAGTAGATGATGTACTGTCCAGTCGTGCTGCTTGGTGCCGTCGGCGTTGTCCCAGTCGAGGTTCATTTCCTCCTGAACTCCCCGGAGAGGCTGGTCGGCATTAAACTCAATTCGGTACTGATTTGACGGGTGGGTGCCTCTTGTCCAGCCGCTGCCTCGGGTGCGAACGCCGCAGTTATAGTAAATCTGGGTGTTGTTCAAGACGAACGTGCAGTCGGCAAGCTCGTTGCTCAGCCGAACCTGGCTGCGCATTTGCTGGTCGGCCTCGCGCGACAACAAAATGCGATAAATGGGGAGCTTCGTCGAGGGAGGGGTGTTCTCAATCTGGTACAGGCAAAACCTTCCGTCCATGGCGGGAAACCGCTGAGTTGCAGAGAGCGCGTCCTGGGGGACGATGTAGAACCTCATCAAATCAATGCTGCCTCGGGGTGGGATTTCCCCGGCGTAGAGTCCATCCCCTGCCCGTCTATCGTTATGCGATCCGTCGTCGAACATCTGGACGCTGTTGTAGTTTGCGTCGTTGTCTCCCCTGTAATACAAGGTGACCGACGTAACTCCGTCCGAATCGCTGATTTTTGCCGTAATCCTGACGGAGTCGGCGGATTTCGGGACAATCGGCTTCTGGGTCACATCCCAGATAACCGGGCCGAGATTCGACAGGTAAACGGTGTTTGGCTTGCCGGGCGTCCCGCGAGGAGAGGGCATCGGAATCCGACTTGCCCGCGGCGCTCCCTGGCTATGGGTCCGCGTGTAAATCAAATCAACTCCTCTCTGCCACTTGACCCAGAACGAAATCGTGTAGGTCTGGCCTGAGCTCAGGGCAGTGGTGGTGTCGCATTCGATCCTGTTGGCGCCGGTGTCTCCCCGGCCAGTGGCTACGATCTTCAGGCACCTCGCACCGCTGCGCGCCTCCTGAGTGTAGATGGACGATTGGATGTGGTTGCCCTCGATCTTCCAGCCCGATGTGCCCGATTCAAAAGAACCGTTTGGGATGTATTCCTGGCCACCGCGCTTCATGCTGATGTCGTCAATCAAGCACTCCCCCCGATGCATCAGGAAGAAGTGAAATTCCGACTCACCTCCGCTGAACTGGCCGCTGTACTCGATGCGAGTCCAGACTGCCCTGCTTCTCTCGTCGCTGGCGGCCCATGCGGAAGGCGAGCTGTTGTCCTGCCGCGGGTCTATCAGCTCAAGGCTCGATCCCCATCCCGCGGCCCAGATAGGCCATCGTCCTCCCCCGGAATAGCGAACCTCGTCCACAACGTTCCCTATGGCGTCAACAAGTTCGACTTTCTCGCCTTCGTTCTCGAGGTTTCCGCCGAAATTTCCGATGACGTTGGATACGGCGTACTTCTGGGCAATAGTCTCCTGATTCTTCGCGACGACGAGATAATCCCCTGCATCGAGCGTCGTCTCGATGGGGAAAACGAAATCCACTCCCTCATCGAAACTCCAGCCGGACATGTCCACTGCCTCGGTTCCCCGGTTGTACAGCTCGATGTACTCGAGGGTATCGTCGTTCTCATACGGATGGAACATCAGTTCGTTGATGACGATGGAGGTGTTGACCGAAATCTCATTCGGCTCGCCAGGGGTTGGTGTGTGCATGGTGTACCAGCGCCCCTCCCCGTCGGGATACCGACCGCGGCTCATGTCCAGTCGCTCGGTTGCGTAAGCCTGTGCGTCAATAATCCGCGCTGCGTCGGGCGTGGTGAGATAAATCGCCGCATCTCCCTGGGGCAGCGGAAAGCCCATGGCCGTCTCGCTGAAAGACGCGGGCTTCCAGGCCTTAATGACGGTGCCCGCCGGAATCTGGTACTTCATCAAGTTCAGCGGGTCGTCGCTGAGATAAGTCAGCCCGATGTCCATGTCCGCGTTGCTATTATTGAACAGCTCCACAAATGTCTCGCCGCTGGAGTTGGCCAGAAACTCGTTGATGACCACGGGCATGGGCGTTACGCCGCCGCTGGTTTTGACCTTTCGGCTGGAGAGAGATGGAATCATCGAAAGGTCGCTGCTGCCTATGCCGTAATTGTGAATCTGAACCGCCAGGACGTTCGTCCCCTCTCGCAGATAGGATTTCGGAACGTTGAATTCTGCCGACTCCGGAAGGTCTCCGACGCTCGTCGTGGCCTCCATGTTGTAAGTGAAGACGTCCCCTGTATTCCCCATGTTCTTTCGGCCAATTTCCTGTTCGGGACCATTGAGAAAGGCTATGAATCCATCGTCGTAAGCAATTTTGAACACGACGCTGTCTATGGAGGAAACGTTCGTAACCTCAAACTTTTTACGACAGAAAACGGAGCGATAGGCGTTCTGCATATCCGTAACCTCTGTGGCGTCGTCGCCGTCGCCGTATCCTATGCCTGTCGGACCGGAAAGCCACTTCTCGGTAGAGTCATCGAAATCGGGTTCAGTCCACCCGAGAGGGTCTGCCGAAGGAGGTTCCGTGCCCTTGAAGTACTTCCACAATTCCCCCACTTGTACAAGGGGAGTGTCGGTGATGGTCGTCTCCTCCTCGAAGCCGTTCGGCTGGCCAGGGCTTCCAAGGGGCTTGGCGCTGACCGCCCAGCTTTCGCTTTCGTCCATCGGCAGGTCGGGATTGATGAGAGCCAGAGAGAACCCTGTCCCGTCCGCTCCAGCCGGCCAGGGGTCCCTGTCCCTATAGTGGACGTGTGCCATGACCGCTCCCAGCTTGTCCACGAGAGCAATCTGCTCGCCTCCGCTGTCAAGCCGTCCCTCGAAGGGGCCGTAGAGCTTATCCTTGGTTATGGGATATATCCCCATCAGGGCAATCTTGTTTGCACAGACCACGACGTAGGATTTCCCTGCCAGAACGATGTTTTCCGAAAATTGGTAGCTGATTCCTTTCGAGAAAGACCACCCGCCGACGTCTAAGGGAACAACGTCATCGTTATACAGCTCCAACCACTCGAGGTCCGCCTCGTTGTCGCCGGTTGGGTGGTACATAATCTCATTGATAACGATGCCTTCCGAAGACGTCACGCAAAGGCAGCAAAGAACAAAACTCATCGCAAGTTTTTTCATCAGGTTTCCTTTATGAAATCGCCTCCCGGCTGTCCACCGCAGTCAAAGCCACTTCGGGGATGCTCT
This sequence comes from uncultured Verrucomicrobiota bacterium, assembly GCA_964482435.1. GTDB lineage: Bacteria > Auribacterota > JABMQX01 > JABMQX01 > JABMQX01 > CAYZXL01. The sequence goes on along the minus strand of CAYZXL010000006.1, from coordinate 99,888 downwards.
ACGTACAATCCTGCAATTATTATACCGAATTCCCCCGCCCACCGCAATGGCGGCTGAGCCCGGGTGCCGCTGTATTTCAGTGGTGGGAGGGTTCCCGGCGTTGGCCAACATGGGCCTCAGGTGTGGGCCCTGGTGAACCAGGGAACTGGCAGAAGTCCCGGGGTTAGGCTGTACCGCCGGCATCTTGCCGGCTGTGCCGGGGGCATCCTGCCCTCGAGGGCGAGGGCGAGACGCCCTCGCGACTGCCGCCGAGACGGCGGCGTTACCCCCCCCACGGCCACCCACTGAAATACAGCCGCACCCCTCAGCCCGGCTGTGTGCGGGGAAGCGTGGCATAGGCCCCTCGCCTGCGACCGGGTTAAGGGGCAACATGCCCGGCCAACCCGCCCGCGGACGACACCCGCAATCCGCCCGTCAGTGAGGGCTTGCGGGTACGGGCACAAAAGGCTTGACAAAGGGTGAAAGCGTGTGTACAAGAACCATCGGAGACTGACAGTCGGGAGTTGTCTCTTGCTATTTGTTCTTTGACACGCGCGAAATCGTGCTGAAATGGAATGCAGGTACGCCTGCGTCGGCGCAAACGGAGGCGAACCATAAAGGCTGCTTCGGCAGGGGCGGTTACAGGTTATAAGTCTTCATAGGTTTAGATTTTCAAATCTCCTGCCCAGGCTATAGCCCATGCGACTGACTATCTGCTATGATTACTTGCCCATGCCCTTTGCTCAGTTCCCACGACGATTCGCGCCGTCGCGCCGCTGGAAAGAAACGATAGAAAAACGAACGCCGTGCGGGCAGTTTTCTGCACGGGAGACAGGTTTCATCACCAAAAACGTCATGGGGGTGCCAAAATGAAGACGACTCGCCATTTCTCGATCGGCCTTATCCTGTCCATGTTTATCCTTCTATGCGTCTCGAATTTGGCATTTGGGGCCTACGAGCTCACCAAGGCTTTCGCCTTCGGCGCGGACGACTGGACCCGCGCCACCTATAACGTTCCCAGCGTCCAGTACATCAAGGTGTCTCAGAGCAGCGGCGCCAACTGGACCTACTCGGCGGCGCAGGGACACGGCTACACCTACACGGGGTCATTGGACGACAGCCCCAATAACCGCGGCGACTACACCGGAGACGACGAGATTTACGACCAGCTTGTTGCCGTCAAGAAATCCCTCGGAACACCGCCAATGCTTTTCCGAGTGGATTTGGAGAACGCGAAGTACAGGTTTGTTGCTTCGGGCGGTGACGGAGACAATTCGAATCACTCCGTAACGATCCGCGTTCGCGACGGGGATGCCGGCACGGCTGTGGTCCTCGTTGACGATTACGTTCCGCCCGCCAATGCAAATTTCTGGACCGTCGAGTTTGAGGACAAGGTTGTCCCGCCGTTTGTTGGCCCCCCTGTAGCCGGAGAGGAGACCCCGGTGTTCATTGCCCAGCCGGAAAGCCCCGTTCTCGAAGTGACACAAGGATTCCTCGTTGTGGAGCAGGATAACATTCCTGCCTCGGCGAACGACAGCGGCGGGGACCTGTGCCTGATCGAGGTTTGGAAAGCCGTCACCGCCGGCGCAGGACCCGACCAGAAAATTGACGCCGGCACGAAGGTAACACTGACCGGCACCGGCCCTCTCGATGCGACAAGTTACGCCTGGACCCAGACCGGAGGGCAGGACCGGTTCACCGCTGTTCTGCAACCCTCGGCAAATCAAAAGGAGGTGTGGTTCGATAGCCCTGCCGTGGACGTCGGGTTCCTTCTCACCTTCAAAATCACGGTGATTTCTCCCACCGAGGGGGAGGCGAGCGACGAGGTCAAAATCTTTGTTTACGCGCCGAACGTTCCGAAGGTGGCTCCGAGCAACATTTTCGTTTTTCCAATAGACCAGCCAGGGCAGCTGGGCTACCGGGTGCAATGGGACCCGGTATTCGACGCGGAAAAATACCACGTCGCGTTAAAACTCGACAAGTATTACTGGCTGTATAACACGACGAACACCTGGATGGATTTCCCCGGCCTGGCAGAAGACCAGGAACAAATTGTGGCGATCCGGGGCGAAAACAAACGGTGCGACCCCAACGCTAACACCGATCCCTCCTTGCACGGCGCTCAGTCGGTGGACGTGGTGTACACAGGGATGCACAACATGGCTCTTCCAGCTCCGGGAGGGGCATATCCGCCGCTTCCTCCTGTCCAGGGAGTAACGTACACGTTTTCCAGTGGCGCCATTGGCGGGATGAACGACCAGATTCTCAATGTCAGCAACAACAGTTCGGGCGGGCCAGTGAAGTCCGAGGACTTCTGGGGATACCTCTGGGACCAGCCGCATTTCTTTGACAGAGTGGTTTACTACGGCGGCACCATTGCCGCAAACGGCGGCTGGTTTACCAGCTTAGGCGTCCAGTACACGAAGGACGGCGGCGCGACGTGGATTAACGGCCCGGCGGTGACGATCTACCCGCCGTACGATTTCGCAAACAGCGCCGCCGGGAGGAGGAACTACACGAGATACGACATTCTCTTTCCGACGGTCAGAGGCAATGGAATAAGGATTTATGGCACGCCTGGCGGGACGGGGACGTTCACGTCTATCGCGGAACTGGAGGTTTACGGCGACCGGACGGTGGGTCCGCTGGTGGTTTACGGCGTGGACGCTGCTGTCAACGAGAGGGCTCAGGGAACTCTCGACGGCAGCCACTCCTTCTCGGAAAAGGGACCTCTCAGCGGACTTCAGTGGGTCCAGACAGGAGGACCGAGCGTAACTATCAATGGCCCCAACGTGGCCATCGCCACCTTCACTGCCCCTGGCGTGGAAGCCGATACCCTTTTAACCTTCCAGTTTACAGCCGGAGACGGCACGGAAACGAAGACCGATGATGTAACGATCACCGTGAAGAATCTCGTCACGACGGCCGTTGCCGGCCCGGACCAGACAGTGCTTGAGGGCAGCCTTGTGACGCTCAACGGGACCGGCTCCATCACCACCTCCGGCAGCCTCACATACGCCTGGACTCAGACAAGCGGGACGACTGTGACCCTTACCGTGCCAAATACTGCGACGCCTTCCTTCACTGCCCCAATCCTGTGGGACTTGAGGGAGAACTTCGTTTTCCAGCTTCAGGTGAGCGATGGAGTTGGCGGGGTCAGCACTGATTCCATCACTGTCAATGTGAAGAACATCATAGAGGACGGCGTGCTTATAGACCCATTGAGTCTGTCCGCACGAGACATCTCCGGTACTGTCAGCAACCCCAACAATATCGCCGGCGCCTCGAGCTACGACCCCAACACGCAGACCTACACCGTCACTGGCGATGGGGAGGACATCTGGGACAACGACGACGGGTTCCGGTTCGTGTATAAGGAAGTTGGGAGTGATTTCTCCAGCATCTCCGTGCGGATTGACAACCCTCCGGCCACGTGGCCCAACGCCTGGACGAAGGTCGGGCTTATGGCGCGGCAGGACCTCGATGCAGACTCTGTGTTCATGGACCTCGTTGTGTCGCGCGACAACGGGATGGTTCAGCAGTACAGGACCACGAAAGCTGGCGCGGCCGCACGAACAGGCGGCAATCAACCTTTCGTGAACGGCACGCTTAATTTTACCGGCCCGGTCTGGCTGAAGCTGGAGCGCAAGGTGGACCTCTGGGTGGGTTACTACTCCTTCGACGGAACCGACTGGATTGTGGGAAGTCTCTGGAACTTCCCGACACAGCACACCATTCCCATTGCGGCGCCTTATTACGTGGGAATCTGCGTCACGAGCCACGATGGGGGCGCTCTTGCCACGGCAAAACTTGGAGAGCTCAAGGAAAAGACTGCGTTCGTCCTCACGGATGCGTACGCAGTCAGGAACCTGCCTGCCTCCTGTGAACTTGGCGGGACGATGGACGTTTCACTCACCCTGAAGGTCAATCCGAACAACAAGCCGACCACCGTGACCATCAGCGAGGAGATTCCTGCCGGCCTGTCGGAGGATGACGTTGTCGCACCGGGGGCTGTGGTTTCCGCCGGAAAGATACTCTGGACTCTCAGCGGGACGGATGTCAAGACGGGCCCCATAGCCTATTCGTTGAGCATTCCGGAGGACAGGGCGGAGGCTCTTGATTTTGCCGGCGCTGTTTCCTTCGGGACGACTACGGCAGACATCGTCGGCGAAAACCTTGTGTATCCAGTTCCCACGGAACCGACGTATCTGATGGTGGAGATGCTGATGGCATCTCACCTGAGCTGGAGCGCTCCTCCGCAGGAGGGCGTTGTCAGCTACAACGTCTTCCGGAGCGTCAACGGCGGCACATGGGAGCTGATAGGCTCCACCACCGCCACGTCGTTTGTTGACTCTATGGTTACCGCTGGCAACAACTACAGCTACGCGGTCTCAGCTCTCGGCGTGCACGGGGTAGAAGGGCCGCAGACCTCGCCTACGGTGCAGGCACAGCTTCCCGGGACGATGGTCGTTCGGGAGGCGGAGGACTTCAACTACGGCGGCGGGCAGTGGCCATGGGTCGCCGGCACGACTGTCCCTGCTAACGAGGCTCTTTCGGCCACTGATCTGGGCGCACAGTACGACTTCTGGCAGCCCCACAAGGGAGGGCCTCGCGACTATCGTCCTCTCGATGCGATAGGGATCGAGACGGTGCTTGAGTACGGCAGCACCACCGAGTATCACACCAACATCGGGTGGATAGGGCCGAGCAGCTGGTGGCGGTACACCTTCAACGTTACCCAGCCCGGCTGGATAAAGCTGACGTTCAGGCTGGCAAGTCCGCTCACTCAAGCGAGCTTCACCGCCTACTGGGATGAGACACTGATTGGCGCCCCGACCTTCGCGGGCACCGGCGATTGGCATCTGTTCACGTACGTTCCTCTGGAGCAATTCGAGGAGACCAACACCGGATTGCACACCTTGAGAGTTCAAGCGTTAGGTCCAGACCCAGCGGCGGACGTGTTCAACTTCGACAAGATAGCCATCGGGTACAACTGGGCAAAGCCGCCAAGAGAAACCATCTGGTCCGACAACTTTGACACTTACACTTCCGACGCTGATGTCAAGTCTGTCGGCGGGTGGACAATTGAGAACGGCTCCGGGTATCCGGACGCGGCATGGCGGCTGTGGGACACGGATGGGAGCATGGGACAACTGGGCAACCAGGACCCGAACCTGCCTGGTATGTACGACAAGTACATGGTCACCGACAGCGACCTTGCTCCGGATGCTACGCTGGACGAGAGGCTTGTCAGCAAGGAGGTTGACTGCGGCAACTACATGAAGGTTCGGCTGAACTACAGCAAGAACTACAGCAGGTACTTCGAGGACCCGGACCATCTCCAGGTTGCGGAGGTTGACATCCGGGTATTCGACAATGGAGTCTGGGGCAACTGGGTGAACCTGGGTCACTGGGACAGGAACACCGGCAGCAGCAGCACCCCCGAGCAGGTGGACATTGCTTCGCTTGCCGACAAGAAGAAGATACAGGTGAGATGGCACTTCTACCAGGCGAAGTGGGACTACTGGTTTGCCATGGACCAGGTGAGGGTGTCCGGAGAGCCTCTGCCCATACAGGCGGGAAAGATAACCAAGGTCACTCCCTCCGTCGGGCAGGTCAGTCTCACCTGGACGGTCTTCGGGAACAAACAATACACCGTCCAGCAGACGGACAACCTCGTCGGCGCGACGTGGACAAGCGCCCCCGGCACCTGGCCAATCAGCGCGCAGACCTGGACAAGCGGAGACGTCTCCGGCAACAAGAAACTCTTCTATCGGGTTATGGGGCAGTAATCCCCCTGACCTCGTAGGTGGAAACGACCAGCCCCCCTTGCGGGGGCTGGTTCGCTTTTTGGCGCTGTCTGGAAATTCGCGGCTTTGCTTTTCAGGGGGACATGTGTTGCATCTTTGCCCTCCGTCGCCAGGGCTTGCCCGCTGGACCGGGTCAGGGCGAGCTGGGTGCATGGTGTGCGACCCGAGAACCGCCCCGGGGTCAAGCGATGACCTCACGAGCGCGCGTAACCGATGGGTTACGAAGGCGTGGATTTTTCAGTTGACGGGGAGATTGTCCGGTCATACTATAAGGATGGCTTCGAAAGAGAAAAGGCGACGTCTCCATGCAAGTGACTGTTTCTCTTCGGAATGATCAACCGCCGGTGGGGCATTCTGTCCGCACCGCCCACACCGTCAAATCCCTTCGCAACATCTCTTGCTTCACTTTGTGTGCAATCTGTGACACTCCTCGCTTCCATGATTTCCCGTCGGCGAATACTGTCGGAACGAGACGCAATAACTTCGTTATCCCGGTCTGGTGGGACAAGCCGCGTGTGCTGGGGTTTTGTTCGGAACGGGCAACCCGCGGAGGCAATCGGGTATGTGAGCCGGTCGCGCCTGGCGAGAAGTATCCAGAGGTGGCACGACCACCGTCTGGCGTACCGGCAGGCGATAGGCATGAGGTTCGGTTAATTCTTCGGCATTGAGCAACGGCTTGATGAAATAGACATTCATCACAGGAGGGCACTATGAAAGCGATTCGATTCTCAGGACTTGTCGGGCTAACGGCGATTGTGCTGCTGGCTGGTGCACAAATGGCAGTCATGGCAACCGTGGTGGAAAGGTTCGACGTGTCGCCGGACCTTGGGAAATGGACTGTGAGCGGGAACGCCGTGTGGGACGCCACGTACCAGGCTATGTTTCTGACCGACGCCGTAGGTAGCCAAACTGGCTCGATTTTCTGGTTCGAGAAGATGAGCGGCCAGAGGTTCAGCGTCGCGTTCGATTTCTGGATTGGTGGAGGAAACGGAGCTGACGGCATGACATTCGCGTGGGTGAGAGGGCCGTCGCTCTTAGGTGGAGGGGGCGGTTCCATGGGTTTCGACGGATTGGACGGATACGGGGTGAGGTTCGACACGTACTCCGGTGGCGCGACCGAGCCTGAAAACTACATCGCCATTAGCGAGGTGACCCCTTCTGCTCGGACGGACCTGACCACGAACGCGACAATCCCGGAAATGGAGGACGCGGGTACGTCGGGGGGACTGCCGGCGCCGTTTCATGTAATAATCCAGTTCAACGAGGGGCACTTGCAGATGTGGATGAGCAACCCGACGATGGCAACCCCCATGTCGGAGACGCAGATATTCGACTATACCATCTCCGGCTACGTTCCTTACGACGCGTACTTCGGTTTTACGGCGGCTACCGGCGGCGATACCAACGTTCATGCGGTTGACAACATCGAGATCAACAAGGGCGCGTACGCGGGCGAGGACCAGATTGCGTGGGCGGGCGACGCGGTGACGCTTGACGGTTCCGGGTCGTCTGGCGGGCCGACGAGCTACCACTGGGAGCAGACTGCCGGGACGCCGACGGTGACCCTCGATAATGCCAACCCCTCAAACGGAATTTCGCATTTTACTGCGCCGCCTCTGACGGTGGGCACGGTTCTGACTTTCAAATTGACAACCCAAGCGCCGGACGGGGAGACCAGCGACACGGTGGTCATCACTGTTCGCGCGAAAAACGCCCCGACAGTAGCTCCGAGCAACCTGCGCACGTTCCCGGAGGACCTGGGGGCCGCAGGGCTCGGCTTCAGGCTGGAATGGGACCCTCTCATTGATGCGGACAAATACGGAGTCGGGCTGAAGTTGGACGTGGGACTTTACTTCTTCTACTGGGTCACGGATCCCTTCAGAGAAACCAGCGGCATGGCGGAAGGGCAGACGCTGACCTTTGCGGTCAAAGGCTGGAATACGATCCCAGGTGGCGGCGGGGGCGACGGCCCTCTTTCGCAGGAAATAACCTACACAGCGATGCGCAATTTGGCGTTGAGGACGGATGCTTCGCCCTTTGCCAAGAGGCCGCACGTCGGTTGGAACCTCGCGAAGGTCATGAACGATGGGAACACCGGCGTGAGTTTCGATAGCTGGTACAACAACCTGCTAATGGACGATGACTGGTGGGGCTATACGTGGGGCGAAGCGCTGTACTTCCAGCATGTCGTCTATTATCAAGGAGGCATTTTCACGAATGGCGGGTGGTGGACGGGCTTGAAAGTCCAGTACACGGAAGACGGAACGACGTGGAAAGACGTTCGGGGCTTGAGCATCTATCCGGCTTATAATTTCACCGACCAGATGTCCGGGCATGCGGCATACGCGAGATACGACATAAGTTTCACTCGAGTTCACGGCGTCGGCTTGAGGATATATGGTGTCCCCGGAGGCTCGGCTGACTTCACGTCTATCGCCGAGTTGGAGGTTTACGCCGACCAGGACCCGACGACGGCAGTGGCTGACCCGGGGCCCGATAGAGAGGAGCAGGAAGGGGCGCTGGTCACGCTGGACGGGACGAACTCGCCCAACGCAGTGACATACAAATGGGAGCAGGTCTCAGGGCCGGCTGTAACTCTCAGTAACCCGAACACGGCCACGGCGACTTTCACAGCGCCTTCCGGCCCGCCGATAATCATCGGGAATACGGATTTCGTTTTCCGGTTGACGGTAACGGACAGCCAGTCGCGCAGCTCCTCAGCCCCTGTCGTCATAACGGTGGTTGACGCCGACGCCGTGATCATCAGTACGGCAGGAACAGACACGGTGGTCCAGGAGGGAGCAGAGGCTCATCTCGTAGGCGGGGGAACAGTCCACGGCATGAACTTCAAGTGGAAGCAGATAGCAGGGCCGACAGTGAACATAGCCAACGACACTCAGGCGAACACCACGTTCCGGGCAGTGCCGGTCTTTGTGGACACAACGCTGACGTTTGAGTTCACGGTGGACAATGGCGCGGGGCAGCACAGCGCGACGGCGACGCTGAATATACTGGTCCTCGATCGCGATGGTGGTATCGAAGCGAGGAAGTTAGACATGACCAGCATCTTCAACCGCGATGGAATCCGGAGCCTCGCGGTGGGAACTCAGCCCGGAGACGGCTTCGACAATGGGGGAGACTGCCTCATCGAGAACGGGTTCAGCGGCTGGCCGGGACTCCCCTCTGACAAGAAAGTTCAGGACTTCCAGTTGGGTGACTTCGACGCCGTCAACATGTTTTCCGTCTTTTTGGACGATGGCGACACGACGTTCTCTTTGGCCGGTCAGCAGGGCGTGTTCGAGAGGCTGCGATTCCTGACCGGCGCCGGCAACGGCTACGGCGGAAGCGCAACCGACAAGCTGAAGGTTCAGCTTGTCTATAACGACCTTTCCACGCAGGAGTTCCTGCTCCTTTCGCAGGACTGGTATCTGGGTTCTCCGCCGAGGACGCCGCCAGCGCCGTTAACGCTCGCCATCGGTGGGATGATGCGGGCAACCGGTACAGCAACCTCCGACTTTGGCCTGTTCGCGTTTGAGTTTGGCGCGGCGCAGACCAACAGGACGCTGACCGACATCGTCTTCATGGAGAGCGACCCCGACAGCACAATTGGGGCGCCAAGCGCTGACAACAGGTTCAATATCTTGGCAATCACGGCCTACCCGCCCACTCCGGTGAAGACGGCGCGCGTTCTCCCGACGAGCTATCAGGCGGGGACGAACGTCAACGGCGAGATATACGTCCACGTCGAACCGGGGACGCCTCCGAGCAGCGTCACGCTCAGGGAGCAAATCCCCGCGGGCGATTTCACGGTTGTTTCTGTCTCGCCGGGCGGCACGGCGGCCGGTGGGTTCATCACGTGGACCTTCAGCGGCGCCCAGGTTACGAGCCGGGTTCTTTCCTACTCTCTTGGCGTTCCGGCGTCGCAGGCCGGGACTGTCGGATTCTCGGGAACGCTGTCGTACGGCTTGGTCACCAACCAGCCCGTCGGCGGCGATCAGATGATTTACGAGCTACCTTCCGCGCCAGTGAACGTGGATGCGGAGATGCTCCTCGTGACTCACCTGAGCTGGAGCGCCCCCGGGCAGGAAGGGGTCGCGGGCTACAACGTTTACCGGAGCGTTAACAGTGGCTCGTGGGAGCTCATCGCCACGTTGAGCGGAACCACTTACATGGACACCTCGGTCAGTTCCGGAAACACTTACAGTTACAAAATATCGGCGTTTAACGCAGTCGGAGCCGAAGGTCCTGCCTCTGAGCCGACGGCGGAGGCGGCGCTTCCGGCGATGACGATCAGGGAAGCGGAAGATTTCAACTTCGGCGGAGGGATGTATCCGTGGGTGAAAGGGACGGCAATACCCGCAATTGAAGCTCCGTCGGCGACCGACATAGGCACACCGCAACAGTACGACTTCTGGCATCCGAACAAAACAGGTACGAATACGTACCGGCCGCTTGATGCGGTTGGGATCGAGACCGTCCTCGACTACGGCACAACTGACGTTTACCACACCAACGTTGGATGGATCAGGCCGGGAAGCTGGTGGCGCTACGGGTTCAACGTAACGCAGCCGGGTTGGATAAAGCTCGTTTTCCGAGTTGCGACGGGGCAGTCTCTGGCTACCATCGCGGCCTATTGGGACGAGGCTCCGGTCGGAGCTGCGACCTTCTCCACCTTCCCCACCGGGCAGTGGCAGTTGTACACGTACGTCGTTTTCGACCAGTTCGAAGAGAAAGACACCGGTGAACATTTCCTCAGGGTCGAAGCCCAGGGACCAATCCCCGACCAGGATGTGTTCAATTTCGACAAGATTGGTGTCGGTTTCGGCTGGACGCCTCCGACGAGAGAGGTCATCTGGTCCGACACTTTCGACACCTACAGCACGGACGCTGACGTGAAGGCTGGTGGCTGGACTATCGAGAACGGCTCCGGGTATGCGGACGCGGCATGGCGGCTGTGGGACACGGAAGGACCGCTGCTGAACAACCAGGACCCCAATCTGGTCGGGATGTACGACAAGTACATGATTACCGACAGCGACCTTGCCCCGGATGCGCTTTTGGATGAAAGGCTCGTCAGCGAGGACATTGACTGCACCAACCACATGAAGCTGAGGCTGAGCTTCAACAAGAACTACCGTGCATATGAGGACCTTGACCATCTCCAGGTTGCGGAGGTGGGCATTCAGGTCTTCGAGAACGGAGTATGGGGCAACTGGGTCAACCTGCGTCGCTGGGACAGGACGACCACCACTGGCACCGACAGCAGCCCTGAGCTGTTGGACCTTTCTGCATATGGCGGGAGGAAGATCAGGCTGAGCTGGCATTTCTACGACGCCAAGTGGGATTACTGGTTCGCTATTGACCAGGTTCAGCTCTCTGGCGAAAGGGTTGTTCGCCCGACGCCGAAACCTAACATCGGCAAGGTTGGAAACGCGGTGTCTTTGAGCTGGACGGCCTTCGGAGGCGGCCAGTACACGGTGCAGCAGAGGGATGACCTGGTGAGCGGGACATGGGCAAACGCTCCCGGCACCTGGCCCACAACGGCCACCAGCTGGACCAGTGAGGATGTTTCCGGCGTCAAGAAGCGCTATTACAGGGTGATGGCGCCGTAGCAGCCCACGCCGGTTCCAACGAGCCGGTCGCACGGTGAAGGAGCCAGTGTGTCCCGCCCCTTCCGCGGGAAGAAGGCGTGGATGGTCTTTCTTCTCGACAAGAGCAGAGGTCATAGAAGATGAGCCGCGACTTGGCGACCATGAGTCGGATTTTCGCGACGCTCGCCTTTGTCATCGCCTGTCATCTGCCGACGGGTGCGGAGTGGACGGCATCGTTTTACGGAGGGGAAGCCTGGACGCAAGACTCGGACGTCCAAATCCGCCAGCCCTCCGTCGGGACGGACTTGAGCTTCCGCCGCGTCCACTGGGATGACCAATCGTTCGAGGGGCCGATCTATTACGGCGTCAGGCTGGGTTATTTCTTTAACTCGTTCCCTCTCCTCGGATTGGAGGGCGAGTTCATCCATTTGAAGGCGATTGCCGAAACCGAACGCACCGTTTCGGTTTCGGGGACACTCCATGGAATTCCGGTCCGCGCGGAGGTTCCGATGGAGGAAATCGTTCAGCATTTCGAGGTCTCCCACGGGGTGAATTTTGCCCTTTTGAACGTCGTCGGCCGGCTCGGCCTCATCGGACGGAGCGAGGCGAATCCTGTTGGCACGGTACGGTTGGTTGCTCGGGTCGGCGTAGGCCCAACGATTCCCCATCCGGAGAGCGTGATCGAGGGGGAAGCTCTATCTCATTATGAGACCAATGGCGTTGGGTTCGGGGTGGGCGTCGGATGCGAGGCCTCGTTTTCCCGCCATGTCTTCGGATTCGTTGAGTACAAGAGGACGTACGTGGATGCTGAGGTGGACGTCCCACACGGAACGGCGTTTACCTCTTTCGAATCGAACCACGTGATATTTGGGCTGGGCGTCTCCTTCTGATTGTCTCTGCTCAGTTCGCCTCCCCTCTTTTTGGCACGACAGGCACACGCAAACGCAACCGTGGAAGGCGTCTCTTTGCGCTTGCCTCCGCGACTGGAACCATTTTGCTCGGCGTAGTGAAACGGGACGAGCAAAGAGTTCAGGACAACGCCATGCGGAAACGCACGTCGGGAAAACGGCGTCAGCTCATTCGCGTGCTGATTCTCGTTGCGGCAGTGGTTCTGGCGGACCGGCTTCTCTGGCCAAGGTACTCGCGCGAAAGGCACGTTGACCCGGACGATGCCGTCGCCGCGGTCCTCCCAAATGAAGCGTGCGAGGTTCTCGCCGGAAAAGAGCCTGCGTTGCTTAAACGCCTGGTCCGGGCGCTCAGCAGCGCCCGCAGTTGGATTAAATATGGAATCGACTGGGACCAGGAAATAATCCTCCACTTTCGTCGAGGTCCGCCGCTTGTGATTCGCTATGGGCAGATTGGAATTGGAAAAGGAGATGCATACTACTTCTGGGGACACCGGAAATACTGGTTCGGCGAACGAAGGTTCTACCGCGCGGCAGCACTGGGCAAGGTCCTGAATGCGATCCGCGCTTCTGAGCAGTGCCGCATCAGGCCGATTCAGATACCGCCCGAGTCCGTTCGAGAGCTCGCCTGCTTTGCGGGTGGCGTTCAACGAATGTTTCGGCGCTCGAACCCCCGAGCAGAAGGTGTCCTTGCTGCGGTCAACGGATTCCTTGAGCTGGTGGATACGTCCTGCTGCGGAAGCCTCGGATGGAAGATAACCGACTCCTTCTACGAGGGCGAGGCGACCCCGGAGACTTACCTCCGGGAAACCACTGGCGCGATTCTTCTTCTCGACCCACCGCTGCTGATGCACACCACGGTCATTTTTTCTCACTATCCAACGCTGGTCGAATATCACGAGTTCAAAACGAACACGATACTTCTGTCGGACGCGATTTCCGTTTACAGTTCTAACGTCGTGGGCTTCAGCTCCCACCGAAAGCCTAACAGGTTCTACTTCTTTCCCGGCGTGACCCCGCCTCGCTCGCCTGACAGGGACCTCGCCGCGAAAAGGTGGAACCAGCTAACCGAGGTGCTTCAGAGCGCAGTCGCCGCACCGGAGACGCCTCCCAGGTGACGGGAGCCGCGTGCAATGTTCTTTTACGCTCCCATGGTCGGCGCCATGCCCACTGTCTCGTTCGGTCATGCGTGATGCTCGCTGATAATGATGCCAGCGATCTGGCCGCCGAAGCCGTAGTTGAGAGTCAGGGCGTGCTCGATTTCTCGTTTTAGGCCGACCCGAGGCGTGTAATTCAAGTCGCATTCGGCGTCCGGGTCGGTGAGGTTGATCGTCGGGGGGACAAAGCCCTTCTCGATGGCGAGGACGGTGATGATTGCTTCGACGCTGCCTGTGGCGCCCAGAAGATGACCGGTCATTGGTTTCGTCGAGCTGATTGGAATGTCGTACGCGCTTTTGCCCAGAGCGAGCTTGAGTGCTCTCGTCTCGGCCACATCGTTTTGCCTCGTCGCGGTACCGTGGCTGTTGACGTAGTGCAGGTCCTTGGGTGTCAATCCTGCCTTCTCAAGCGCAGACCGGATGGCTGACGCAACGCTTTCGCCGCTGGGGTCCATAGAGGCGACGTGGTAAGCCTCGCACCCGAAAGCCCAGCCCGTTATTTCCGCTCGGATTCTCGCGCCGCGCGAGAGAGCCGATTCCAGCGATTCGACGACGAGCGCCCCGCTTCCTTCGCCAATCACAAAACCGTCCCGACGAGCATCGTACGGTCTCACGGCGGCAGACGGCTCCTCCGTCCTGTGCGAGAGAACGCCCATTTTGTCGAACGCCGCCACTATCAGTGGAGTCAGCGACGCCTCACTGCTCCCCGCCAGCACCATCTTAGACCTTCTCCGCGCGACCCGCCTCGCTGCCATGAGAATGGAATGTGTACCCGTCGCGCAAGCGGACACGAAGTTGAGCCTGACGCCTCGACAGCCAAAATGCTCTGCAATTCGGTTGCAAGCCGCGTTGGTCAAAAAATCGCCCAGGAACGACCGCGAAACTGGTCGCTGGCCGTTACCCTTCTCGTCATGACGGTTTTCCGCGCGCTCACCCGCTAAGAAAAGCGCGGAGCGAGCCGACGCTGGAGAAGCTGAGAGCAGACAACGGTTGGCCGCCTCGAAGGTCCTGATGCCCCCCTTGCTTGTCCCGAAAATGACATCCATGCTCCGGATTTCATCTTCCGAAAGGCCCGCGTCCCTCACCGCTTCCTCCGCCGCGTGGAGCGCCAGACCACAGCACGGGTCCATCTCCCCGAACCTGGCAATGGCATCATAATCCGGTCTCGCCCCCAGCGGCACGCAGAAGGAACTCTCGTCGAGGTATCGCACCCCGGTTTTCCCCGCGGCGATGTTCGTCCACATCTCCGCGGCCGACCTTCCGAGGGCGGTTATCGCCCCAACGCCTGTTATGACGACTCGCTTTCTCTCACGCATCTCTTCATTCACCACAGGGGTCAGAGAGAACGCACAGACAGAAGAACGACCGCGTCCCTGTGTTCTCTGCGTTCTCTGCGGTTAATCTTCACCTTAGCCACGGACGGCTGTCGAGATTGAAAACCTGTCCCGAGACTCCATCCATTTGAACGAGCCGCACGACAAATCCAGCAACCTCCTCCGCCGTCGAGCCTCGGCCGAGAACGTTTTCCGACAGGATTGCCTCCCTGGTGTCGGCCGACATCGCTTCTCCCATTTCAGTCGGCATATAGCCCGGAAGAATCGCGTTGACGGCAATATTCTTTCGCCCGTACTCCTTCGCTGTCGAGAGGGTCAGACCAATCAGACCCGCCTTCGAGGCGCAGTAAGCAGCCGCCCCCGCCATCCCCCGCATCGCCGACGCAGAACCCACATTGACGATCCGCCCATTCTCTCCCCTGAGCATGTACCGAATCACAGCCCTGGTGCAGTTGAAAGCGCCAGTCAGATTCGTCCCGACGACCTCGTCCCATGTCGCCTCATCCGTCTTCAAAAGCAGCGACGAGTGCGATATGCCCGCGTTGTTCACCAGAACCTCGATGCTCCCTGCACGCTGAAACACGTCGTCAACCGTCTGCTCGACGGCGCCGCTATCCGAAACGTCGCAGGCGTAAGGCCACGCCGTGCCATCTTCTCTCTCGATGTGCCGAGCAACATCGCGGGCATCCGCATAATTCCTGCGGCAAATCAATGCGACCTTTGTTCCTTCTCGCGCGAAAGCCAGAGCAATGGCTTTCCCCAATCCTCGTGAAGCGCCTGTAACGATGGCTGTCCAGCCTTTCATCCTCGACGCCTCCGTCCAGAAGTCGCAGAAGGTTCCGTTGGGCGCGGGCCGCTACGCTGGCTTTGAGAGGCCCGATTCTCCGCGACAGATTTCTCAAGCTGCGATGCGAGGTCACTCGTGCGCGCCAGGACAGAAGACTCTCGGCACGTTGCGGCCTCCATTCCGAGGTCCTTGACCATCTGTAAATCCTCCTCTGGCGGCCTCCCCAGCGTCGTGAGATAGTTGCCTAAAATCGCCCCATTCGCCCCCGCGTGATACATCCAGCTCTGCAGATCTCGCAGAACGAACTCACGCCCGCCGCAGACTTTTATCGTCTTGTCCGGCAGCAGCAGCCGGACAAGAGCGATTATCCGCAGGGCTTCTCGCGGGTTCAAGGGCGTCGCCTCGCCCAGGGGCGTTCCCTTGACAGGTCGCAGAAAGTTCAGCGGCACAGAATCCACGTTGAGCTCACGAACGGTCACCGCCAGGTCCACCCGATCCTCCCATCTCTCGCCAAGGCCGAAAATTCCTCCGCAGCACGTCTCCAGTCCAGCGCTCTTCGCCGCCCGCACGGTGGCGAGCTTGCTCTCATAATCAATCACCTTCGAGATGTTCCTGTAGAAGGAGCGCGATGTCTCAAGGTTGTGATGATACCGCGTAACTCCGGCTTCCTTGAGGAGCCGCGCGCGCTTTTGGTCAATTTGCCCGAGCGAGCAGCACATCTTGACCGTCCTGTCTCTCAGGACCTCCGCGACGCATTCGAGGAGCACCTCAAGCTCGTTCCCCGTCGGCGGGTTGACCCCGCTCGTCACAATCCCGACGTGCTCCACTCCGTCAACAGCCGCTCCCCTTATTGCGTCTGAAAGCTCCGGCTTCTTCATCATCGGATAAACTTCGATCTCTGTGCGATACCTCGACGATTGCGCACAGAAAATACAGTCTGCCGGACACCTCCCGGACTTCGCGTTGATAATCGAGCAGAAGGTGACCCTCTTTCCGAAAAAGTGCTCCCGAACCCGGTTCGCCGCCCACACCAACTCCAGAAGGTCAATTCCGCCTTCCGCGGGACATAGCTCCAGCGCCTCCTCTTTTGAGAGCAGTTCCCCACTGATTAGCCTTTTTGGAAGCTGGTGAATGCGTTCCAAGAGTCGCGCCCTCCCAGACCTAACTCGCTTTCTGAATTGTTAAGGATCATACCAGGGTGACTGAACAATTCCAAGGCGGAAAAGGGTGAAGGGGCCAGGCTGTCTCTGCGAGGTAGAATGGGGATCATCCTTCAGGTGGAAGAAGAACTGCCAGCCGACGCCGGCGCGTTAACGCTCGTCACCACGGTCGGCACTGCCCTGTCGGCGCGGTGCCCCAGAGCCCAATGTCCCACCTCCTGGGGACTTCTTGCTTGGAAGGCGGTGCCGGAAGGGGGACGTGAATGCCCCGAACCGTTCGCTCGCCGCCAGGAAGACAATCATCGCTTCGGGCGCATGAAGTAGTGGTATCCGACGCCGCCATCCTTTTTCACGGTGACGGCGACGAGTTCCCACCACTCTTTCTCCATCTTGGTCAAGCCGTCCTTGTACGAACCGCCACCCAGCTCCGTAATCTCTTTGGTATCCGCTCGCTTATACCCGAGCTTCAAGCGAGGAAACGGCTTATCCCAGGGAGGACGCTTGAAGAAGTGATAGCCAGCCCCGCCCGATTCGATTACAGACGTGACGATGAACAACTCATATCCCTCGTCGCCGAGGGCGTTCAACCCCTCTTCAACAGAGCCGCCACCGAGCTTGCTAAGCTCCATTTCATCCATGCGGACGTGCTGCCAGTTGTACGTCGTGTAGGCTTCCGTTGGCGGGGTGCCGACGCTCGAAGTGCGGCCCCTGGCTTCTTCCCCTCGAAGCAGCGGCGTCAGGTAGCTGACGCCAACGATAGCCGCGATAGCGAGAGTCAATGCAAATACGACTGCTTTTGTCCTGCTCATATCCTCCTCCTGAGTTCCGCAACTTCGCGTCGAACATGACCGGCTGGCGGTATGACCCACCAGCCGTCGTTTCTTCCCGTCAACCGAATCACCCGGCCGCTAATCGGCGGGTTTCGGCAGTACGTCGTGGTGGAAACGACCTGTCGGTGATTCTCGACGCCGTGTCTTTTTCACACGTGGCGAACCCGAAGTCAAGCCGTTTCTGCCCTGCATCGTGACCCGTGAGTCCCGGCGGGAACGAACCGCAGTTTCTCATGAACTTCGTTCACCCGAAGACGATGAAAATCTTTCTATCAACCGTCTTTTTTCTCGCCAAGACGCTAAGACGCCACGAATTCATGGGGCTTGCTTCTTTGCGTCCTTCCCGCCTTCGGCGGGAGAAAGAGTTCTCGTCCAAATGGTGACCGCGTAGCGCTTATTTTCGCAGCAGAGGACACAGAGGACGCAGAGAATGGAAAGGGCAACGGAGACTTCCCTCTGCGGCCTCCGCGTGCTCTGGGGTTGCGTATTTCAGCCGTGGGCGGCCCGACCCTGCGATCCCGCAAAAGCTCTGCCGCACACGACTGAGGCTTTCCACGTCAGCGTCTTTTGGGGATGGCTTTCGGAGCGAGGATAGGGTATAATAATAACACGGGCCTCGCAAAAGGCATTTGGAGACACGAAAATGTCGCTCTTTTTTCGAGGATTTGATTCGAGAGGTTTCAACATGCAGCCTGTCGCGCTGACGCACAGAGCCTCAAATCGGCATCCGATGTCACAAGCACACCGGCGTACAGAAAGGTGTCTTCTCTGGCCGGCGGCAGCGATTTCGTGGGTGGTCTTGTTCCTGAGCGTGGCATTGCCACAAGGTCTCTGGGCTGGCAGGCCGGACACTTCCGCTTCGGACGAAGCCATCGCCGTCGTGCGGGTCGAGGATGACCTGATGGTCAGGTGGCTCTGTCCGGGTTTTCAGAAGACCTCGTTGCTGGTACTCAATGGCGAGGGGCAATGGGAGGCTACGGATAGCACCTACACGCCGGACGTGGAGACGCAGTACTTCTCCATCCCGCGGGTTTCCCGGAAGGGACTGTTCATAACAAGCTCCGAGGAACTCCAGGAATTTCCCCGTCTGCGCACCATGATGCCTGCCTGCGCCATCTCGGGCTTGCCCAGCGCGATACGCATCGAGATCCTCCGACCCGATGGCTCCGTGGATTTGGAGGTGTGGGACGGACAGGTCGCGTTGTCCACCACCAGCGGCGTCTCCCTCTCGCCGCAAACGCTGCCCGTTCACAACGGCGTGGCAAGCGGTCTTTTGACGGTTCAGGGAGAAGGCGAGGCAGTGATTGCCGCGACCTTCCAGGACAGCACGGCCGAAAAGGTAATTCTGAGCCTCGGGTCTTCGTCGGCCCAGGTGGTAGTGAGCGGTCAGCTTACCAAGCCGCTAACCGTATGGAAGCCAGCGGACGGCATTGTTCACGTGACGGGACACGTAACCGTTCCCGCCGGCCTTATGCTGCGAATCTATCCCGACACAATCATTCTCCTCGACCCGAAGAAATCCATTTTCGTTTACGGAACCGTCGAGTGCCTCGGCACCGTCGAGCACCCGGTCCTTTTTGCGGCGGCGAATCCTGATGCTCCCTGGGGAGAGATTTCGCATTCGGATACCACCGCTAAATCCATCTACCGCGGCACGTTCTTCATCCGGGGCGGCGATTCGCCCGGCGCCGGGCACACCGCAAAAGGACCGGTTGTGCGCGTGAATCACGCGGAGATCGAGTTCGATTACTCCAATTTCATGGACAATTACGGAAAGGGCCTCTACAGCACAAACGGGAATTTGAGGTTTACGCACTGTCTCCTTGCGCGTTCAGAAATGGGGATGGAGGTCGTTGACACCGACATTTCGATAGACAGATGCTTCTTCATCGAGATGCCCATGGGCGGCGATGTCGCCGATAACGACCCGCTCTACCTTCACGGCCAGGGGAACATGTCCGTCACGAACACCGTTTTTGCCATCGGTGGCGACGACGGGATAGATACCCTCAGCTCAACGCCCGTCATCGAGAACTGCATCATTCACGGCTTCCTCGACAAGGGCATCAGCGTCTTCTACGGAGCGCCGCACATCAAGAACTGTCTGATCTTCGACAACGACTACGGCATTTCTGCCAAAGGAGACGGAACGGACGTTTACGCGGACAGGGTCACCATTGTCCGAAACCGCGTCAGCGTCCAATCGAGGAACAAATACAACGACCCGGACGCCGTTATCAAATACTACGTTACCAACTGCATCCTCTGGGACCACGACCGAGCCGTTCAGACGGACTATCCAATCGAGGACATCAGCATAACTTTCTGCGACCTCCAGGGAGATCCTCTTTTCCCCGGCGAGGGGAACATCAACGACGACCCGCTTTTCGTCGCCCCCGACGAGAACAACTACAGGCTTCAGGACGCTTCCCCCTGCCGCGGCGCCGGGCAAAACGGCGTGGACATGGGATATGCTTATCCGGAGTCACCGTGAGGCTCGGCGAGGTCCCTTTTCTTCTGCGTTCTCAGCAACCTCTGCGGTTATCCCAGTATGAGCAAGAAAGTCATCGTTGGAATGAGCGGAGGGGTGGACAGCAGCGTCGCGGCTGCCCTCCTCAAGAAGCAGGGATACGAAGTCCTCGGCGTTACTCTTGTGCTTCTCCCTCGAGAGTTCGACGCCCAACGAGCCGATGCTTGCTGCGGTGCGCAGGCCGTCGAGGACGCCAGGTCGGTCTGCCATCAACTCGACGTACGCTTCTACGCGGTCAATCGTCGGCAGAAGTTCCGTCAGGCGGTGATTGATTATTTTTGCGACGAGTACGTCTCCGGTCGAACACCCAACCCCTGCATCGTCTGCAACCGCGAGCTGAAGTTTCCGGAGCTTTTGCGTCTGGCGAAAATCCTCGACGTGGACTACGTCGCGACGGGCCATTACGCGCGCATTGAGAAAAGAGAGGACGGGTCTTTTCTCCTCCGCAAAGGCGCGGACGGGACGAAGGATCAGTCGTACTTTCTCTACATGCTGACGCAGGAGATGCTCGGTAAGATTATCTTTCCTCTCGGCGAGATGACAAAGGAGGAGGTGCGGCGGCTGGCGGGCGAGCTCGGCCTGAAGGTTCACGGAAAGCCCGAGAGCCAGGAAGTGTGTTTCGTCGCCGAGAACCGATATGAGTCGTTCTTGACGAAATCGATTCCCGAGAAGCTTCGCCCGGGTCCAATCTACGACACGAAGGGGAACGAGATTGGCCGGCACGGAAGCATCGCTCTTTATACTATCGGCCAGCGTCGAGGAATGGGGATTGCCAGCGACAAGCCGCTCTATGTCCTTTCCATAGACGCCGAAGACAACAGCATCGTCGCCGGAACGGATGAGGAATTGTTCAAGAGCGAGCTTGTGGCGAAAGAGGCCGTTTGGGTTTCGGGCAGCGCACCCGAAGAGCCGATTCAGGCGGACGTCAAAGTCCGATACAACCATCCCGGCACGAAAGCCCTCGTGACTCCTCTCGACGGCGGCCGGGTTCGCGTCGTCTTCGAGAAGCCGGAGCGCGCCATCGCCCCCGGGCAGGCGGCCGTTTTCTACCAGAGCGAGACTGTCCTCGGCGGCGCCTGGATTGAGTCGTCCGCCGAGGGCCGCAGCCGGATTTCCGCCGAGGGGCGCTGACCGCTTTTGCGCAGGATGCCTTGCGTCAGGAGGCCAAGGCTTTCACGGCGACTGGCGCGGCGTGGGAAGTTGCGACCAGGATTTTCGTCTCTCGTCTTGCGGCTTCTATCGCCTCCTTCAGGCCATCCAAGGGGAATACGCTTGAGATGAGGGACGCGACGTTGATTCGCTTGTTGCTAATCATCTCAATCGCTTTTGCGAAAGGACCGCAGCGGGAGCCCTGAATCCGAATCTCGTCCACGACGATTGGCGTCGCGTCAAGCGGAGAAGATGGCAGACCGCACGTCGTCTTGAGAGCAACTGTTCCGCGAGGGCGGACCAATCTCAGAGCGTCGTTGAGTCCCTCCGGGTTGCCCGTCGCATCAATCACCATGTCGGCGCCGAGGCCCTGGGTCAGCCGCTTGACCTCCGGCGCCGCCTCCTCCGCACTTCCGAGAAGGGCGTGATCGGCTCCGAAGTTCCTTGCTCTTTCGAGCGCGTCCTCATTCGGGTCCACGGCCACGACCCTCGCGTCTCTCTCTTTTGCGACTGCGCACAGGAGCATGCCGAGCCTTCCGACTCCGAGCACGACTACCACCTCTCCTTCTCCGACGGGCGAAAGCTCAAACGTCTGCATGGCAGCAGCCAGCGGTTCTACAAAAATCCCTTCCCGGGGCGAAATGGTGTCAGGCAGAACGTGGACGTTGCGGAAGGGAAGGCGGAGGATCTCTGCAAAAGCCCCGTCGCACCGGACAATTCCCAGGACCGTCCTTTGTGTGCAGTGATTGGGGAATCCCCGACGACAAGCCGGGCATTTTTCAGCGCGGTCATAGCTCAAACATGTATTGTTGATCTCCGCGGTCACCAATTTCCCGATAAGGTCCGGCGGAGCATCCTCTCCCACGTCGGACACATGCCCCGTGAATTCGTGTCCGAGGACAACGGGCAGCGGCACGACATATCCCCCGGAGCAGATGGCGATGTCTGTTCCGCAGACGCCTGCATACGCGACTCGGACCGCGACTTCGCCTCTCGAGAGTTCGGGCGCAGGGCGAGACTCCAGGCGGATTTGCTCTGGCGCAACAAGGATGGCAGCCTTGTAAGATTTCTCTTTCATCTCGAGAACTTTCTCCCTGCCTGCATCTCCTTTTTCGCAGCCTCGCCCAAAAAAGAAATGAAAACGGCCTTCTTGTCTGCTAAACTTCCCGCCGTCCAGCCGAGAATAATAGAGGAGACACCCGTTCGTTCGCAAACAAATAGAAGGGGGTTTTGCTTATGAAGCGCTTTCTCATTGCCATCGTTCTCGCCGTGCTTGTCCTGCCGACGGTCGGGTGCCGCAAGAAAGAAGGTGCGGAAGGAAAGGCGAAGCTTGTGGTGATTAAAGTCGTTCCGGGGAGTGCTTCAACGACTGCGCGCGAAAACGGCTTCATGAACACCGTCAAGAACAAGTATTCCGCAAGGATGGTCGTGGTGGACTCCAGATACGGCATGTCCGACCGGGCGAAGTCGCTGGCCGTCTCCGAGGACCTTCTGACCGCCAATCCGGACCTCAACGGCATTTTCGCCTCCAACGAATCGAGCACCGTGGGCGCCCTCGAGGCGGTCAGAGCGCGCGGACTTGCCGGGAAAGTCAAACTCATCGGGTTTGATTCCTCGCCCAGCCTCGAGGCAGGAGTCAAGGACAGGACGATTGATTCGCTCGTTGTCCAGGACCCTTTCAACATAGGCTACCAGGGCGTGAAGACCGTCGTTGACAAACTGAGCGGCAAAGCTCCTCCAAAAAACATCGCCACCAAAGCCACGCTGATTACGCGAGACAACATCGCCACCCCGGAGATACAGTCGCTTCTCAATCCCGACATCAAAAAATACCTCCAGAGAGAGGGCGAAGTCACTTCCGGCGAGGGAAAGAAGGTTATCGCGGTCATCCCCAAGAGCCAGGTGCACATCTTCTGGCAGACCGTGCACGCGGGGGCCATCGCCGCCGGGCTGGACCTCGGCGCGAGGGTGCTCTGGAAAGCGCCCACGACGGAGACCGATTACGCCGAGCAGGTTCGGATTGTCGAGGACTTCATCACCCAGAAAGTTGACGGGATTGTTCTCGCGCCAACGGACCGGAAAGCCCTTGTTCCTTACATTGAGCGGGCGGCGAAAGAAGGAATTCCCCTGACAATCTTCGACTCTGGTGCGGATACTGGGCAATACGTCTCCTTCGTCGCAACTGACAACTACCAGGGTGGGGTCATGGCCGCCGAGAGGATGGCGGAAATACTCGAGCGCAGATGAGCCAGCCGATTCTTCAGATGCTCGGAATCAACAAGTTGTTCTCGGGGGTCCGCGTCCTCCGGGACGTTGACTTCGACCTGATGAAAGGGGAAGTGCACGCTGTCGTCGGCGAGAACGGGGCGGGGAAATCCACCCTCATGAAAATACTCGCGGGCATTCACGCAGCCGATTCGGGGCAAATCGTCTGGAAAGGAAAGCCCGTTGAGGTCAGTTCGCCGACCGCCTCTCTCCGCCTCGGCATCGCCATGGTTCACCAGGAGCTGACCCTCGCCCAGCACCTGACCGTCGCTGAGAATCTCTACCTCGGACGCGAGCCGCTCCGCCAGAAGAAGCTCGGGGTCATTGACCGCCGGTCCCTGTTTCGACAGGGGAAGCAGCTTCTGGATGAAAACCACTTCGACCTTGATCCCTCTGCGACTGTGCTTCGTCTCCGGATCGCGCAGCGACAGCTCGTCGAGATTGCCAGGGCCTTAGCCGCTGAAAGCGAGGTCATCATCATGGACGAGCCGACGTCCTGCCTCTCGGCGAAAGAAGCGGAAGAGTTTTTCCGGGTCATTCATCGTTTGAGGGCGAAGGGGGTGAGCGTTATATATATCTCCCATCGTCTCGAGGAGTTGCACGAGGTGGCTGACCGCATCACCATCCTCCGCGACGGAGAGAAAATTATCACCGCCCCCTTCGCATCCATGCCGATGTCGGAGATTATTCGGCACATGGTCGGGCGAGAGCTCTCGGCGATGTTCCCGAAGAAAGAAGGTAGGATTGGAGAGGAGATTGTGCGGGTCGAGCACCTTTCGCGGGCGGGCGTTCTGCACGACATCTCGTTCAGGCTCCAGGCCGGTGAAATCCTCGGAGTGGCCGGTCTCGTCGGGGCTGGCCGGACCGAGCTGGCAAGAGCGATCTTCGGCCTCGACAGGATAGATTTGGGGAAAATCTTCGTCCTGGGGAAGGAAATCCATCAGGTTTCTCCGGCGAGGGCGATCGCCGCGGGCATGGGCTATCTGACAGAAGACAGGAAGGTTACCGGACTTGCTCTGGGGCTTGACGTCTCGTCCAATATTAGTCTTTCCAATTTGAAGAAACTTGTTTCCTTCGGAAAGATTGACCTTCGCCGTGAGAAAGAAGTCGCGCGGCAATACGTTACCCGTTTGAGAGTTGTGACGCCCTCGATTCGCCAAAAAGTCTTGCGGCTGAGCGGCGGCAATCAGCAAAAGGTTGCCATCGCCAAGTGGCTTTTTGCTCAGTCAAAGGTCATCGTTTTCGACGAACCGACCAGGGGGATAGACATCGCTGCAAAGAGAGATGTGTTCGAGCTCTTCGTCGAACTGACCCGAATGGGAGCGGCGATTTTGATGATTTCGTCGGAACTCCCCGAAATCCTCGGAATGAGCGACCGCATCCTCGTCATGCGCCGGGGGCGGATTGTCGGCGAGCTCGACCCTCGGCAGACAAATCAGGAGGAAATTCTTCGTCTTGCAGCGCTTGGCGCCGAGCAGGCAGCCTGAATCCCGCAGCAGTGGTGAATGGTAATGAGAACGTCCGAGAGAACCGAAATCCTCAAAACCTCCTACGAGAAGCTCCTGCCATTTGTCAGCGTGGTTGTCATCGGAGGTGTCCTGGCAATCTGGTCGCCGTACTTTCGGACGTGGCAAAACATATCGAACATCATTCGCCAGCACTCCCAGATTATCATTATGGCGGTAGGCATGACCTTCGTGATTGCCTCCGGCGGGATTGACCTGTCAATCGGCTCGATGATGGCGCTTGGGGGCATCTGCGGGACGTTGCTGATGAGCATCGGCGTTCCGATTGTTGTGGCAGTGGTTGTGGGTTCCCTTGCGGGATTAGTGCTCGGACTGCTCAACGGTTTCGTGATTTCTCGTCTGAAAATCTCGCCGTTCATTGCGACCCTGGGGACGATGCAGGCTTTTCGCGGGCTTGTGCTCGTGATAACGAAGGGATTGCCGGTTGACGAGGGCATTCCTCGCTCGTTTGGGAATCTGAGGAACGGGAATGTGTTCGGGGTCATCCCCATTCCCCTGGTTCTCATCCTTGTCGTCGCCATTATTGCGAGTCTCGCTCTTCGATACACTCGCCTGGGAAGATATTCCTATGCCATCGGGAGCAACGTCGAAGCTGCCCGGCATTCCGGGATAAACGTCGGGGCATATATCGTCATGATTTACGCCGTTTGTGGTTTTCTCACGGGGCTGGCGGGGATGGTCGAATTCTCGTCCCTCGTCAGCGGCCAGCCGACGGCTGGGGAGGGGTACGAGCTGAAGGTCATCGCCGCAGTGGTCATTGGCGGCGGAAGCCTCATGGGGGGCGAGGGAACGGTCTCCGGAACAATTGCAGGTGCGCTCCTGATGGCGCTTCTCTTGAACGGGTGCACCCTTCTGCGCATCTCCGATTACGTCCAGAAAATCGTCATTGGCGCCTTGATCGTCCTCGCTGTCGCGTTCGACCAATTCAGAAGGCGAAAAATCGAAGGAGGCGGATTGTGAGTCTCCTCGTCCAGGCAGTCGTCTTTCGGGAAACACAAAAGAAAGGAAACCAGCAATGATTCCGTGTTTGAATCCCGCTACGACGGGAGGGAGCAAAAGCTTAGAGGAGTTCGCGGCCGTCGCCGGAAAACTCGGCTTCGGCGGCGTTGACTACAACATCGTCTCCGTCGCGGAGGAGGTTGAAAAGAAATCCCTTGAGGGCGTCAGGAAATTGCTCGCCGGGGCGGGCGTCAAGCTGGCGGCTTTCGGGCTGCCGGTGGAGTTTCGCAGGGACGAGGCGAAGTTCATGGAAGGGCTAAAAGATTTGCCGCGTCTTTCTGCAATCGCCAGAGAAGTCGGCTGCGCGCGATGCGTCACATGGCTGCCCCCCTCGACGGACCAGCCGGCAGCGGAATTCACCTGCCGGGTTGTCCGGCGGCTGAGGGAGTGTGCAAAGATTCTCGGCCATGTCGGAATTTGCTTCGCCATCGAGTGGGTTGGTCCAGCTACAGCCCGCACTCGAAAGCACGACTTCATTCACACTCTCGACGGGGACCTGGAATTGATTGCCGCGATCAATCAGCCAAACGTCGGGCTTCTTTTCGACAGCTTCCACTGGTTCACGACGGGCGGGACGATTTCCCAGATCGAAGCGTTGCCTCAAGAAATGATTGTTTACGTCCACATCAATGACGCCCCTAACAAGCCCCTCGACCAGCAGATAGATTTGGAGAGGGTTCTCCCGGGCGAAGGAATCATTGATTTGAAGGGCATGTTGCGCGCCCTCAAGAACAAGGGCTACGACGGCTTCCTCTCCGTCGAGGTCTTCGACAAGGAACTTCAGAAACTCGGACTGGCCGCCGCCGCTCAGAAAGCCAAATTCGCCCTCGACCGTGTCCTCGCCGGGCTGTGATCTTCCCCGGGCCTGGATACCGGTTCCGGAAAGTCACTGTCGCCAACGGTACGCCGCGAGACTGGAGCGGCGAATACAAAAGCCGTAGGGCCTCAGTCTTGGGGGGACTCACCGCAGAGGACGCAGAGACCGCAGAGGGATCTCGGACAGGATTAACAGGATTCTCAGGATTATCCGGTCCATCCTGTTATCCTGTCTAACTTCTGGCTTCTTCCTTCCGACTTCCGCCGCCAATAAGTGAGAGGTTATCGAAAACCCTGATTTTTTTGTTTACAAAAAGCGTCGCTTGAGGTATATTGTCGGCTCGACCAGAGGGTGAAGTGCCACTCTCTACTCGCAGGAGGATAGAGAGTGTACTTCAAATGTCTTGAACTTGTCGGGTTCAAGTCCTTCGCCGAGCGAACGGTAATCGGGTTTGAGCCGGGCATTACTGCGATTGTCGGCCCGAACGGCTGCGGCAAGAGCAACGTCTCCGACGCCATTCGGTGGGTCCTCGGCGAGCAAAGCGCTAGGTCTCTGCGCGGGGGTCTTATGGAGGACCTGATCTTCGCCGGCTCGGCTAAACTGGACCCGCTGGGGATGGCGGAGGTCCATCTGACGCTGGGCAACGCGAAGGGCTTGACCGACGGTCAGCGAAACGAGGTAACCGTTTCCCGCCGTCTGTTTCGTTCCGGCGAAAGCCAGTATTTCCTCAACAAGCAACCCTGCCGTCTCAAAGACGTCCATAAGGTCTTCATGGACACCGGATTAGGCACTCAGTCCTATTCCTACGTCCAGCAGGGCAGCATCGAACTCATCCTCAGCTCCAGGCCTGAGGACCGAAGATTCCTCTTCGACGAGACCGCCGGCATCAGCAAATACAAGGCGGAGAAGAAGGAAGCACTCCGAAGGCTGGAAGGAACCGAAAGCAATCTCCTGCGCCTCGGCGACCTGATACGCGAGGTCAAAAGGCAAATCATTTCCATTCAGCGCCATGCCGGAAAGGCCCACCGGTACAAAGAACTTGCCGATGAGCTCCAGGGCCTCGAGGTGGGGTTTCTCCTTCACAAACGGGCTCAGTTTGCTAAGGAGATGAAGTCGCTGGAGAAGGAACGCGATGCGGTCCAGGAGGTCATCCGGAGACTGGCTGCGGAGGTCGAGGAGCGGGAGGCGCGCGCCCGCCAGGCACGGGCGGAGCTTCAGAGCTCCCAGTTGCGGCACGAGGAATTGCAGTCCAGAAAGCTCGACCTCCTGAGGAGCATTGACCGCGAATCGGGAAACATCTCCCTCCACGAGCAGCGAATCGCAGATACGCGTTCCCTCGCCGAAAACGTTTCGGCAGAAATCAGGGGAATGCAGCAGAAAGCCGCAGCCCTCCGCAGCGCGATAAGCGAAAAGCAGAAGAGCCTGGACAAGCTCTGTCAGGACCGGGCAAATTGCACTGAAAGACTCAAAAAGAGAGAAGACGAACTGGAAGGAACACTCGCACAACTCCGCAAATCCGAGGCGAAGTCAGGAGACCTATCCGGTCGGCTCCTTGATGTCATTCGACGAGAGACCGAAATCCGCGCCAGCCTTTCTTCTCTCAACGAGAGGCACGGCCACAACGAACAAACGCTCGCCACGCTTCGCCGTCAGAAAGGTGAGACCCTTGCGGCGCTTCAGCAGAAGGAACAGGAACACCACGCACGCCAGCAGAACAAGGAAGCTCTTAGTCTGCAACTCCGCAGTGAAAAGGACGAACTTGCTGCTCTTCGCGCCGGCCTGAAGGAGACTCAGGACGGCCTACAGAACATCCGCACGGAGATTTTCCGGGCAGAGGCTGCGGTTTCGGGCATTGGTTCCGAGCGACGGTTTCTCGCTGAGGCTGTCGAGCGACACGAGGGCTATGACGCCGGCGTTCAGTCGGTCATTCAGGAGTCGCACCGCAAAAAGTCACAACTGACCGGAATCGTCGGCACAGTCGCGGACGTTCTCGATGTCTCGCCGGGACATGAGGCCATTGTCGAAGCCGCCCTGGACAATCGGGTTCAGTGGATTCTCACCGAGACAACCGAGGACGCTAAGAGGGCTGCCGGGTTTCTCCGGGACAAAGCCCGTGGAAGAGCCACCTTTCTGCCCCTTGATGTAGTGCGCGACGGCAACGGAGCGAGAGATGCCGCCCGAAACCTTTCGGACGAAAAGGGCTCCGTCTTCCCGCCTCTCCTGGACGCCGTTTCCTTCGAGCCGCGTTATCAGAAAGCCGTGGAATACTTGCTCGGTGACACCGTCCTTGTTGCCGACCTGGAACAGGCCGTGGCGTTAGCCGCGGAGAGCAATTCTGCTCTGACGTTCGTTGCCCCCTCCGGCGAGAAACTCGAGAAAGGGTTCGTCCTCACCGCCGGAAAAGTGTCCAGTTCATCGCCCGGCTTCATGGGCAGGAAATCGCGCATCGCCGCCCTCGCCGCCGAGGAAGAAAAACAACGAGAAATGCTTAACGACCTCCGCGCACGGGAAAACAACTCCATTGAGGCCGTGAAAAGCCTCACGGAAAAGTCCGAAGAGCAGACCGCCCTCATCTCCAGGACCGAGGAACGACTCGCAATAGCAGGAAGAGATTTGCTCGACCTTTCTGCCGCCGTTCAATCCCTCACCGGCCAGGCAAACGAAACGACCGCACGGGAAAACCAGACCGAGTCCGAACAGAAGCGCCTCGAAGATCAGAGGAAATCTCTCGGCGAGGAGAATCGTGTCGTCGGCGACCAGCATGCCGAGTTGGAACGGGCGATTTCCTTCGCCGGCGCGACGGTTGACAGTGCCGAGAAGGATGTCGCCTCCATCAAGAGAGACGTCGCGGAAATCGCTCTTGCTAAAGGTTCCTATGACGAGCGAATCGCCAACCTTCAGAACGAAATGGAGTATATGCGTGGGCAACTCGACCTCACCGAAAGGGAAGTCGAAAGCCGCGCGCGCCAGACCGAGCAAGGAAAAACCCAGATCAGCAACCTCCTCAGGGAAGTCGAGGAGTGCCGAAAAGCGATCGCCTCCCTCACCACCCAAAAAGACGAAGTCACTACCGCCATCGAAAAGCTCGACGAGAAAAGAAGAGCCTTCGTTGACGAACTCACTCAGCTCGAGTGGGAAATAAAGGAGAAGACCAACGCCGCCCACGAGCGCGAAAAAGAAATCTCCGCCCTCGATCTCAAGCTCACTGAAATTCGGTTCTCGATGAACAGCATTGACGAGCGCCTCATGGCCGAATACGCCTTGAGGCACGATGACCCGAAAGCCGTTCCACTTCCCGACGAAACGGACTGGCGGCAAATCCAGGAGAGGGTTGGCGACCTGAAGCAAAAGCTCCAGCTCATGGGACCCGTCAACCTCTGCGCCATCGAAGAATACGAGACTCTCAAGAACCGCTACGATTTCCTCACTGCTCAGCAGTCGGATATGGTTGAGGCGAGGGAATCTCTCCACAAAGCCATCGCAAGGCTCGACCGCGAAAGCAAAGTCCTTTTCCGCGACACATTCGAGAAAATCCGCGAAGAATTCCAGACCATGTTCCAGCGCCTTTTCGGCGGTGGAAGGGCCGACCTCGTTCTCGTGGACGAATCCGACATCTTAGAAAGCGGAATCGAAATCATCGCCCGCCCGCCCGGCAAGAAGCTTCAGAGCATTTCTCTTCTCTCCGGCGGTGAGCGAGCTATGACCGCCATCAGCCTCCTTTTCGCCATTTTCAAAGTCAAGCCAAGCCCGTTTTGCATTCTCGACGAGATTGACGCGCCGCTCGACGACTCCAACATCATGCGGTTCGCCGAGGTTCTCCGCGAGTTCGCCCGGAACTCTCAATTCATCATCATCACCCACAACAAGAGAACCATTGCCGCCTCCGACGTCCTCTATGGCATCACCATGGAGGAAAGCGGAAAATCCAAGGTGGTTTCCGCAAAGTTGACCCGGGGGAGAGGGGAAGCTTCCGTACGGCGAGCGGAGGCTTCCCCGGAATTTTCGGCCGAAGCAGCCGTGGCGCCGGCCTCTAACTGAGAAGTCAGGTTCGCGCACGGAGAAGAACGGGTGATTCCGTCCGCAGTCGCGGCGCGGGCGGCCCCGCAACGGGGGTCTTGGGCGCGGCCGAAGAGCAGCCCCCTACCACGTCCGGCAGGTGTCCAACGTGGAAACCGGCTCGCCACCCACGTACGCGTAGAGGTTCAGACCGCTGCCAACTCCGTGGCGGTCTCTTTGCGTCCACCTTCCGATTTCGGGGGAGTAGTAGCGGAAGCCGAAGTAATAGAGACCCGATTTCTCGTCCCATTCTTTCGTCGAGTAGCGGTACGGGTTGTCCACACCAGTCTTTTCGGCTTGGGTCATCACGTTTCCCCAAGCATCGTATTCGTAGAAGGCGGCGAGCTTCCCATTTCCGTCCGTCAGAGCCACCACGTCCCCCTTGTGGTTGTAGTGGTAGTAGTAATAATCCGCCCCTTTCTTCTGGTAACCGATACCTCACCCTCCAAGGTCGGCATGTGGACCTCTGTCGATATGCCGATGTTTTCCGCACCCACGCCACCAAGTGCCGACCGCCAGAGCCACCAGGGCGCCCGCGAGCACGGAGTAGAGTGCAACCACGGCCGAGAGCTCCGTACTTGAGGGATAGAGCCGGCTGGGGTCGGGCTGTCTCGAGCGCGCCACGAAGGCAGCCATGAACATAGAGATTAAGGCCCCGGCCGAGAGCAGAAGGGCCCCGCGGCGATGTGGGTTTGTCGTCCGGCGGACCGCGTCCGCCAAAGCTCCGACCGCAACGTACACGCCATTTACGCCAACGAGCAGCCAAACGTAGTCGGCCAGCGCGACCATTCCGGGGTTCCACGCGTGCCAGACATACAGGGGCAAGAAGAACACATACAAAGGCAGGAAGGACGGAGACCGCGTTCCGAGGACGAAGCACCCAAGCCACAAGAAGCCGCCCGCGGCTCCTACGTGCGCCGCACACCAGTGCTTCTTCCAGAAGGCACCTCGGGCCTCAAGCCCCCGCAGCGCCGCAAGAACGCGCGAACCGCGCCAGCCTGCGAAATAGAAGACCACTAGCGCTGCTGGTAGAGCCGAGGCAACAAGCCCGCGGCTACGCTCCGCCGTGGCGTAAGTAGCGTAAGTAACGAGGATGCTAACGCTAAAGTACCAAAGCGTAGCACAAGCCCGAGCTGCGGTGCCCGGCACGGTCCAAGTTTGGACGGGTTCCTTCTGCACCTTTGGGTCCATAGACCGTCTGCCCCGCTATGGCAGTATCATTCCCGGGAAGAAGGCGAACGGAGTGTCCTCCCGAATGGCGCGCCGCACCTGCCAGCTGAAGGAGGACCACCTTTCTGGCTCTCCGATGCGGCCTTCAAGCCCGGCCTTGCAACGGCATGTTTTGGCAAATTGGTACAGCTCACTATACGTGTGCAGAGCCATCGTATACGCCTTCTCAGGATACAGCCCCATGCGGTCTGCCCAAGGCCACTCAGCGTGGCCCGACCACCCTCCGAATCCCGCGTGGGCGTACGAGTCTTGGAGGGCATGGAGATATACTCCCAGCGCGCACGGATCGCAATCACCAAATGCTTTTGACCCGAGAGTCTCCAACTGTTTCCGAGATGGGAAGTGATAGGCTTCGAACCAGGTGCGGCTGCCGGCGGCCGGCCACTTCTCGTCCACCGCCTGGTTGCACCTGCCTACCTGCCCGGCCAGCTCTGCCGAGAAACCCGCGTGCTCCGCCAACATCACGGTTAGGTCCTCGTGGGTCGCCTGGCCGTATATCCCGAGGGCATCGATAAGATTAGTTGGCTGGTTCCGGACATAACCGTACATGTTCGGGCCATCTACCCCCCTGAGAAGCTCTCTCTGGGTCCATCTTCCGATTTCGGGGGAGTAGTAGCGGAAGCCGAAGTAGTAAAGGCCGGACTTCTCGTCCCATTCCTTCGTCGAGTAGCGGTACGGATTCTCCACGCCGCTCGTAAGGAACCGACTCAGAACCGACTCAGAATTACTCATCTCACCTTTCGCGCGACACAGTGCGAAACCATTGCCTGAGCCCAACTGCCTCGCGTTCCAACCAGGCCGCGTTCCGCAATTTCGCCGACTTCGGCCTCCGCGGCCCTCCTGCCGACCGCGCGCGCGAGACTCACATTCCAACAGGCTCCTCTTCAGCGCTTGGCACCCTTGGCAACAGGCGGCAGTAGCACCGGACGAAGTCATCTACGGTCCGAATGTGCACCAAATCCACCGACACGCCTCGTTCCTTCGCCATTAGCTCCAGGCGCCAAGCAAGCTCAATGGCGCTATCATCAAACTCCCACCCGCGCGCGGGCGCGAGCTCAGTGTCAAAGCGGTCGGACGGTCTAATGACGCCTGCCGGAACTCCCAAAACGGCGGAAACCTCCTTTATGGCCGCCCCCACTTCCTCAGAACCGAGGGCGGAATCGCCGTAGTACTCATCGAAGAAAGCCCGAGGCGACAGCGATTGGCGCGTGCTAACCCTTGCCAGCCTTCCGCGTCTCGCCTGCCAGGACCACAGGACTGCCGCCAGCACCGGGACCGCTACGAAGGCCACAAGCAATATCACTCTCACGATAACCGGAGGGTCGGCACTTGTGACGGGCGCGACCAACAAGGCGGCCCGCACCCGCGCAACGCTGAGAGCGAGGAATTCGATCACGGCCATGAACCGAGTTCCCTTGAACTGGGCCGCAGACGCGCAGCCCTCACCGGTCTCCACTGGTTTTCGGCCTAAAAAGCGTCGGGATCGATGGCACACACCCCGGCGCAGTACAGCTCCACGCCGAGCTTAAACCATCCCTCGAGAACCGTTGCCGCAACGCCCCACTTGCCGATCACCCTCCCTACACGAATGAACCCCTCACCCCAGCCCATCCTTCGCCCGATCCACCAGAAGAGCTTGTGCTGCCAGTTCGTGAGGGGCTGTCCTCTTCCCAAATGTGTCGCCTTCTCCCCGAAGACCAGGTTGCCTCCGACCTGGATGATGCCCCACCAGTCGAGAAACTCATTCAGGTCGAGTCTATTGGCATCAATGCAGTTCCCAAGGCACGTCTCGAATCGTGCCAGGCACCATCGCTTGCTCGCCTCACGCTCCGGGCCCGGCGCCGGCCTGTACCTCGCGTCCGGGAACGCAAGGTCCTCGGAGGGCGTGAATATTATCGGCGGCATGAACTGCAGCCCGAGCGGGTCAAGCCGCCCCGCTGGATCCGCTTTGCAGTACGCGTATAGGTTCAGCCCGTCCACCTCCCCCAGTGGGTCCCTCTGGGTCCATCTTCCGATTTCGGGGGAGTAGTACCGGGCGCCGAAGTAGGAGAGGCCGGACTTCTCGTCCCATTCCTTCGTCGAGTAGCGGTACGGGTTGTCCACGCCGCTCTTTCGGGCTTGGGTCATCGTATTCCCCCACGCATCGTACTCGTAATAGGCTGCGAGCTTCCCAGTTCCATCCGTCAGAGCCACCACGTCCCCCTTGTGGTTGTAGTGGTAGTAATAATAATCCATCCCTTTCTTCTGATAAATGATACCTCCGATCCCCCCTCCTAAGTCAAGCCCCCTGACGTACTGGGTGAGGCTCCGAGTCAGCGGCAGATTCACAGGCTCGACCCCTGCCGTCACGGGGACGCCGACCTCTCGTGGCACGGGCGTCTCGCCCGTGAGCAATGTCGTGACGCACTGACATTGGCAAGATGCCCATGCCACCAGGTTAGAGCCACACCTAACGTATTCTTTCAGCGCGTTGGGAGGAGAGGTATTATCCAGCTCTCTTATTCCGGACCCGCCGAGATAGACGTACCTCTTCGTCTCCGCAGGCGTAAAGTTCGTCACGATTCCGTTGCTGACCGTTGCTCCCCGCATCCACCTGCTCTCGCCTCCACGTGGTCCTTTCCCTTCATCTGCGGAGGCGCGCGTGGAACGGGAGGATACGCCATCGCGTTCGCGAAGGTGGGGAGCAAGCATTGGCTCTGGGAAGGCTCGCAAGCCTTGCGGTAGGATCGGTGTTGATGCCCTGCCTCCGGCAGGGTTACCTTCTGTTGGGTCAGGTACTTGTTCGCTGGGGAGTGCGCACGGTGGTTGGGCGGCGCGTTGTGGTTTGCTGCGGGGTCGAGGTCCTGGTGGGCTTGACGATAATCATGCGAGGTTCCGAGGGAGGCTGTCCTTGGGGGCCGTAGCTGGGCAGGTTACTCGGGCCCGCGTCTGCGTGCTGGCTCTTCTCCTGCTTATAACCGGACGGGATTTCAAAGACATCCTTTGCTATTCTCCCCCTGGAGAGGTTCTTAACCTCCAACTCCATCCGCATCCCGCCTGCAGAAATCACCGCCCTCATGGGAATCGGAAAGAAATCCAGGTTGCCGTATTTGAACTGTGGCCTCTTCTGCTTTTCGTCCGCTTTGCTGCCGGCAAGTCGTATCCGGGTCAACTTGTTGAGAGCCGAGAAGTAACGTCTGCCGAGGCGTGTGTCAGGAGTAAACCAGAACTCCGCTTTGGCGCTCTTCGCTATCCCTTCCATTCCCGGAAGGACTGAGCCAGTGCCGCCGGGGGCGCCCTTTGCAGCGTCCACAAGCTCCTTCGGCAGCCCTGATGTCGTCTGCTTGTTGCAGAAGCGCTTCCCTTCGTCCCTTCCGATATACTCCCAGTCAGCAGCCCTCTGGAACTCGCTCGGCCATGTTTCCTTGCCTTCGTGGAGCTCCGTCTGGCTCATTTCCACAAGGTCGAAATCACGAGACTCATAAGTCCGCTTCTTCTCGTCAATAAAGTAAACGACCCGTTTGTCCAAGCGTACGATTACCGACCCCTTCAGAGGCAGACCCTGAAACTCCTGCGTCAGCCGAAGCTTGTTGGGAACGGCCTGAAGCGTCACGTTCCCCTTTATTGTCCCTTGCAGCGCGGACACCCCAGGCATTGCCGGCATCCCGGAGATGGAAAATGTCCCCTCCACGGTTATCGGACTGTTCGCGCCCTGGTCCGACCACCAGAACCAGTAAACGCCTGCGGCAATTGCGAGTACCAGGACTGCCAGTGTTACCTTACCCATGTTGAATCCTCTTTAGTTTCACTTGCCCCAGCTCAACTATCCGCTCAACATTTTTTTCTAACATACCGCGCCGCGCTCCCATAATCAAGAAGAATTTCCGAAAACCGGCAAAGCGTTAGTCCCGGCAGGAACTCGCCGCCGAGAACGCAGAGACCGCAGTCTTTCATGAACTTCGTTCACCGGGAGACCATGAAAATCCTCCTATCAACCGTCTTTTCTCTCGCCAAGACGCTAAGACGCCAGGAATTCACGGGGCTTGCTCCTTTGCGTCCTTCGCGGCTTTGCGAGAAAGAGTCCCCGTCCGAATGGTGACCGCGTAGCGGTAATTCCCAGGCGAGAGATCGTTTGTCCTTGCTGCGACTCGCTCTTGCCTATCAGTGAGGGATTGCGCGCGACCATTTTTTTGTTTGACAAGAGCGGCCGGTTTGCTATTTTTATTTGAGAGGCGTTTGTTCGATGTGGAATAGGCTCGCCGCCGGATAGGTAGCTTGGCGGGGCCTCTGTTCCAGACTTGATGAGTCATCGCGAAGCCAAAAGCACCGAGGTGGTAAGATGCAATCGTTAAGGTCCATTAGAGGAGGCGGGCAAGGTACCCTTGCCGTGATCTCAATCATTGTGATTGGCGTTGCTGCTTTCCTGATTGTCAAACAGGGCAAGCAGAAGAAGACGTCACCTTTCGCGGCGGCGTTTTATTACTGCACCAGTTGCCAGAGAGAATTCGCGGGTACTCCGGATAAGGTCCCCCCGACCAAGTGCCGCTACTGCGGGCAGCCTACGGCGGTCAGCCTGAGAAAATACAAATGCAAGCAGTGCGGGAACGTTTTCAGGGGATTCATTCTCAAGTACGACGACCAGACCAAAGTGCTTATCGAAAAGCGAAAACGGGGCGAGAAGGTCCCGGACGACCAAATCCGCAGCATATTGATGAGCCCTGCCGACGAAGAGAATTGGGTCTCTGGCGACACACCGGAAGCCATGGACATGCCAGCGGCCTGCAGCGTCTGTCCGAAGTGTAACACTAAGGGTGCAGAGCCCATCTTCCCGGAGCCGGAAAAGAAGAAGTGACCCGCTTTGAGGTCGTTCTGTTCGCTCCAGAACGCCGGCCCTGCGGGGAGAAACCGGGCAAGGCTGCTGACCACTAAATGTAGTACATCCCCTTCTTCGTCTGCTCTTTCTTCCTTCGCTGGTCAATGAGGTCCTGAAGCGTGGTCGTGTCCAGGACGCCGGTGATTGCGTCCCGAATCCGAATCCACAGGTCGCGGGTTACGCAGAGGTTGCTCAGCGGGCAAGCCTTCGGGTCGTCCACGCACTCTACGGGACTCGGCGATCCCTCCAGGGCCCGGAAAACTTCGATGAGCCTTATTTGAGATGGCGGTCTGTCGAGCAGATACCCCCCGCGAGCCCCCCGCACGGTTTTGACAAGCCCCGAAGCCTTGAGGGAAGCGAGCAGGTGAACGAGGTATTTGGGGGATATTCTCTGCCGTTCGGCTATGTGGTTGAGCTGGATGGGGCCTTGCCCGTATACCATGCCAATTTCGACCATGGCCCTCGTCCCATATCGGCACTTTGTCGTGAGTCGCACAGAGGTTCCTCCAGTTTGTGAATAAACTCAGTCCAGAATAAGCGCACGATTCGCGATTGTCAATCCCCTTGCCAGTTTGGCTGCGGACGTATTTGCGCGGCGTCTTCCTGCCCTTGGTCGCATGGGCACTTGCGCACATGGGCGTTTTGCTTCTCGACCAGTCGCCCCGCGTACCGCTGCTTGCCTGCGCGCGCGGGGATCATCTCTTCTGCCTGACAGGGATCGCGCCGCACAACGTACAGACCGCCCCGCCGAGAACCCCTTCACAAGTTCAACGTTTTCCACTGACGTTAGCAGCGCCGGAGCGCCCTGAGGGTGGAAACATCAGTATCCGGTTGCGGCGCTCCAGCGAAGGTTCGGGACGTCTCGCCTCAGCGGGCGTGTATTGTACAGCGCGAGATACTCCGCGTAGGATGGGTCGTCGAGGAGGCCTTCTTCCGCGCCGGACGGATACCCTCTCATGGCCCGATATGGCAGCGGCTCGACGCAATCGCCGGTGTAAGTGCTGGGGTTGGCATCCTTGATCCAGCCGTCGAGCCGGAGAATGAAATCTCGCTGCTGGCCGGATGAGAGCGGTGGCGGCGCCGCGAACGTCAGGGTCAGCTCGTCGCCCGGGCCGAAAATGACGAGGCGGTCGTCCGTCTTTGAAAGCAGCGGGAGGACGTTCCCGAACCGGGTGAGGAATCCTTTTTGCGGCAGGTAAGGCGCCTCTGAGGTGACAGCGGCGTAGTCGTACCATGGGGGCTTTCCGCGCACGCCGAGGACGAGTTTAGAGAAACCGCGGAAGTGCAAATCCGCTTCGATGAATTTCAAGGCGTGGAGCTTCGTCGGCTGCGGACCCCCAGCATCCCCGATTGCGGTGCGGTCCAAATAGAGCTCCTGGTTCGTGGTGATTCGCAAGCGGGTGCTTTTGTGGCAAAGCTGCGGGGGCAGCTCCACAACGAGGTTTTTGCTGATGCCAGCAGGGACGCCGATATTGTCACTGACCTTTTCCCAGCCGCCATCGAGCCGCTGCATTTCCAGAACAGGACCGAGCGGCGAGGGTCCTGCCCCCTGACCGAGAGCGAAAAGCGTGTCTCCGTCAATCCACTCAATCCAGCCGCTCAGTACGAGAACCGGCTGCTTTATCGCCGACGTGTCGCCGAAGTGAAGTGAGAGAGCATGCGTCTCGGCCAGACCGTGGAACCGTGTGAGACCAAATGAGGTGACATGTTGCCCGTCGAGACGAGATAGAACTTCCGTCACAGCGCTGGCGGAATCGTCCGCCGCGGAAACCGGTGGCTGAAGGTCTCTGACATAGCACAATCCAGTTTCCGCGTCTCCCGGGGGTCCCACGGCCTCGTCCGGATACACGACGGAATCCGCAGAGTGGTCAACCGCCGTCAAGGTCGCACGATCAATATAGGCCAATTCTCGCAGCTCCCCGGTCAACTGGATGGACAGTCGCCCGTCCTTGACACGAATGCGCGACCCAGGGATCAGGACATCTTCCTTGTTTCGGTGGGCAAGGAACTCGGCGTCTCCGAGCGGGACGCCGAGCGCCGCGAGGTCCAGGGCATCGGTCAGAAACGAGAATCTTTCGCCGTCCCAGACGTAAACGAACGGGCAGCTCGACGGCGGGCCGAGCTTTTCGCGAACATTCACCGTTTCTCCCACTTTTGGAGAGAGGACGTTCTGCGCGACGCCAGTCGGCCACCAGAGCCTCAACACGTCGAGGCTTTTCCTCTCGCCAAGACCGAACAGGAGCGGCCGGCCCGCGGAGACTTTTCTTTGGAAGAAGGTCCCGTCTCTTACTTCCACCTTGGTCTGCACGCCGGACCTGTTGCTCTGCAAACATTCCAGGGCAACGCGAATCCAGCAGTTTCGATTTCCTCCCTCATTGCGGAGGAGCACCAGCCGTCCGTCGTTCCAGCACACGGCCAGGTCCGTATCCCCGTCCTCATCGAAGTCCTCAGGCGCCGCTTGAGTGATTTTCTCGGGCTCTTGCAGCTCGAGACCCACGTCAGCCGTGATGTCTGTGAACTTCCCGTCGTTCTGGAACAGCCGCCCCGCAGCGAACAAATCCTCGTCGCCATTGTTGTCGTAATCCAGAACTGCCAGCCCGCCCCCGGGATGCTCCACTTTTGCAAGCAGCGATCGCTCAAACTCTCCTATCCGCTTTCCCAGCAGCCCGACTACCTCTCCGTTCTGCCGGAGGAGAACGATGTCCGGCCAGCCATCGTTATTGATGTCGGCGATTGCTGCATCTCGAGCGTCTGTCGGTTCGGTAACTCCTATCTTCGCTGCAACGTCCTGAAATCTTCCCATCCTCATGCTCGAAAGAAGTTGATTGGGTTTTCCTGCGCCCGCGAGAAAGAAATCGGTGTCGTTGTCATCATCGAAATCAATAAAAGCGAGCAGACTGGCGGCCGTTCCGTCGGCTGAGAGACCCGATTCAGCCGGCACAGCTTCGAATTCCCCTTTCCCATTGTTCCGGTACATTTTCGGAGCTGTCGCCTGGGTGGCCGCGTAGAGGTCAACGTCTCCGTCATGGTCGAAGTCAACCAGAAGAAGCTGCACGGCTTTTTCGCTCGCCGCAAGCGCAGTAGCTTTCGGATGTGGCCCGAATCTTTTGAAGAGAACATGAATGCCCTCTTCGTCTGAGACGCACAGCTCATTGTCTCCGTCGTGGTCGAGGTCCCCGCAAGCGATGGCGAACGCCCGCCCATTCAGGTTCCGCAGGCCGGCTTCCGCCGAAACCTCCACGAACGCACCACCTCCGCGATTTCGCCACAGCTCGATGGGTTTATCGGGTGATGGCCCCAGAAACAGGAGATCGGGACGGGGGTCGCCGTCAACATCCCCCCAGCAGAGAGGCCGGCGCGAAAGCAAAGGTGAGCCAGCCCGATCTGGTGAAAGGCCGGACTCAATCGTCACATCCTTGAACATAACGCCCAGCGGGTTTTTTGTGACGGGAGCTGCCGGTACAACCCGCGCCCGTTCTGGCTCGACAATCTCCGTATAGAGGCTTCGCTCCAGTTCCTCGGGCGTTCTCGCCCTGGAATCTACCGCGCGAAGCTCGGTGAAGGTCTTCTGTTCCGCCAGGGCAATCTCCTTTTTGCCGAGCCGGCTCGCCAGAATCATCCTGCGGTAATGGGGCGAGATTTCGTCCGGCGCCAGTTCGACCGCCCGGCTGAGCTCATCGAACGCCTTTTCCAACTGCCCGAGGCTTTCATAGACGACTGCGAGGTTGTATGCAGTGTCGGGACAAGCGGGGTCGAGCTTTCGCGTCTTCTCGAACTGGGCTGCTGCCTCGGGGAACTGCTTTTCACGCTTGAGGGAGATAGCCCGATTGTAGGAGGCGTATGGGGCGAGTGATTGGTCGAGCTTTTCGCCTTTTGCGAGATGTCCTCGTGCTTCTTTGTATCGTCCGAGTTGCACTAAGACGATGCCGAGGTTAATTTCGTCAACGGCAGAGTCGGGCGACAGAGCAACGCACTGCTGAAACGTCCTCAGAGCATCCTCGTACTTCTCCTCCTCGTAGTGTGCGCGCCCGATATTTCGAAGTCGCGCCATCTCAGCCTTGCGACTCGGCTCCACCGGACGAGCCGCGTGCGCCGCGAGAAGCATCACAATCCCTGCCGCGAAGGCGATTGTTTTGTTGAGCACCTTTCACCCTCCTGATAATACTGGCCTGACTGACGAGTCGAACAGATAGAAGCACTGCTTTGCGAGAGAAAATGGAAGACGGCGATGAGGGCGTGAGAAATTCCACTGGAGTGCTGCGAGACACGATGCTCCAAACGCGGGAACCTCTATCGAGTCGCTCTTAGCAGCTTAATCGTCATGACCTCGACTTCGAACAGCAACTCGTCCCGGCAAATATCCGCAGCGGTCTCAATGACACCGCGGTAATCGAGGCCTTCCTCCTGCGCAACCCTTCGAAATTCGGCCGCGTGCTCTGGCTGCTTGAGGAAGGCAACACAGTGGGCGGCATCCGAGAAGCTGTGGTTGCGGGAGGCCAGGAGTTCCCGCACAGCGACGAGCGTGTGCCGGACCTGCTTTTCAGGGTCCCCAACGTGGGCGGTCTTGCCCTGCTCGTCAATGCTCGCCGTTCCGGACACATAGACGCGACTCACCGACTCGTCTTTCAGTTCCACCGCCCGCGAGAATGCCGAACCGTATTGGAACGCCTCACATTGCCGGGGACTAAGCAGCATTTCCCTGTGGAGGACACCGCCTTCCCGACACGATATGGCGAGAAAATCCATCATGCACTCTCTACCGAGCGGACAATCCCCTTGAATCCCCGTGCTTGCCGGCAGCCAGACGGGTTTCTGCCCGTCAAGGAGCCCCATGTTCCGGTAGAAACTTCGACGAGCCGCGTTAAACTCGTCGTACCAGCTCAGGAGCTTCGGGAGGTATATCCACGTCCGCGCCACATCGTGGTAACTCAGACCGTTGGCAGTGAGAACTCGGTTCGCCTCTTCGAACATGGACATTGCGTGTTCCTGCAAGCCCCGATCCTCTCCCATGTCTATTCGAGGGCCGAGTGATGCCACGGAGACGTAATGCGTGCCCTCATGGGAAAACGTTCTCCCCACGGGGCGGTCTTCCAAGAACAGCGGGCGAACCGAGGGCCGTTTCTCCGACTGAACCGCCCACACCTGAATCCCCGCGACCGAAGAAGGCTCGCAAGGCATCTCCCCGACGAAGCACAGCGTCCCCTCTGATTCGACGCCGTGCTTTTCGTATGCTTTCTCGCGCGCAGCGGAGATGTCGGCGTACGTGTGAGTCATTGCATAGCAGCGTTCCTGGACGATTTCGCCTCGAATGCTCGCTATGAATTCTGCAACGCGGTCGTAGAACGCCTCAACCGATTCGCTTTCTCCGGATGGCTCCTGTTTCGGGCGGAAAGTCAGAAAGAACTCCCGCAAGCCGCTTCTTTGCACCTCCACTACGCTCATCGGCTGGCTGATGGAACGAGAGAGACCTTTCTGTCCGGAGGCCTTAGGATTACGATTGCATTTCATTTCGCCCTACCTGTACGAACCTGCTGTGGGGGCTGAACACCTATGTATGATGTCGAGGAGGAGCCTTTGTTTCCATCGCACCGGCGACGCCGTCCCGCAGGACACTTTGCCCTTCCCTTTGCAGGCAGCCGAAAGCATAGACCATCCCCGCAGTGAAAATCAAGACCGTATTTTCCAACGGGTCTGGGTGCATTTTCGTGGCAGAGAGGGGGTGCTTAGGGCACTATCTCGCCGTCGCGGGGGCCGGAAACGGGCCTTATGTCTATCTGTCTGCCCACCGAGCAGACACCCATGACCGCGCCTGACGCCACTGGGCCCGACGTGGCATGGGCATCTTGCCCATGAAACTGGTCACGGGCGGGACGCCCGTGCCACGATTACACAGCCGTACCCTCTTCCAGCGTGTGCTCCTCAGCGAGTATTCGGATTCCCGCCTTCCGTAATCGTCATCAATCGGTCGGCGGGGATACTTTCCATGATGTCGGTTCC
The DNA here is from genome assembly GCA_964482435.1 of uncultured Verrucomicrobiota bacterium. Lineage (GTDB taxonomy): Bacteria > Auribacterota > JABMQX01 > JABMQX01 > JABMQX01 > CAYZXL01. The sequence continues at coordinate 56,914 of CAYZXL010000006.1, read as the reverse complement.
GCCGCCGAGCCACTTGACTTCAATCCGGTCAACCTTATCTCGCTTTCCCAGCCCGAAATGTAGCCTCGTGCCATAATGGCTCTGATAGCCGCGCCCGCTGTGGACTTCGTCCATTTGAGTCAGGTCTTCAGAGACCACCTTCGCTCTCGCCCCGACGCCATCGCGGTTCGTCTTTACACCTCGAAGCGAAATCTGAATCCAGTGATTTCCGTTTGAGGTGTTGTTTCTCAGGATGGTCGGTTTCTCACGAGAATTGAGGATTACGGCGTCAATATCACCGTCGTTGTCGAGGTCGTCAAACGCTGCTCCCCGGCTGCTCAGCTTTACCAAAAGCCCGTCGCCGCTCTTGTCGGAAACGTCAACGAACTTCCCGTCGCCCGTGTTCATGAGGAGGATGTTGCGTTCGTGGTAGGTTGTCGTGTCGTCGTAAAGCTCAACGTTATCCTGGAGGTGGCCGCAGGCGATAAAGATGTCCCTGTCGCCGTCGTTATCGAAGTCCACGAAGCTATTCCCCCAAGTAACGTTTGGGAGCGTTCCCGCGCCGGCGCCCGTCATCAGAGTAACGTCCTGGAACGTGCCGTCGCCGAGATTTCTGTAAAGCGTCGCAAGCTGGCCCTGGTATGACGTTACGTAGAAATCCAGCCAGCCGTCGTTGTCGTAGTCCCCGCAATCCACGCCCATGCTCCCCTGCTCGTCCCCGTTCAGGTCGTAGGCAAAGCCGCTGATGACCCCCACCTCCTCGAACTTCCCGGTCCCATCGTTTTGAAACAGGAAGTTCTCCGCGACATCGTTGGCGACGAAGACATCGGTGTCGCCGTCGTTGTCATAGTCAGCACAGACTATCCCCATTCCCCATCCCGGATGCAGGCCGACAGCCGATTCCACGCTGATGTCGGTGAACGTTCCATCTCCATTATTGCGGTAGAGCGTGTCCGGGAGGGGCGGATAATGCCGGGGGTTGGCATAGACTGGTATGCCGTTTGTCGTGCAGGCGACGTGTGTGTCGTAGGAGAATTTCAGGTAATTGGAAACGTAAAGGTCGAGGTCGCCGTCCTTGTCAATGTCGAGGAAAGCCGTTCCAGCTCCGACCCGCGTCTCGTTATTCACGCCCGGCACACCCGCTTGACTGGTGACGTCGGTGAACGTCCCGTCGCCGTTGTTTCGGTAAAGCACGTTCACACCGTAGTTGTTCAGGTAGATGTCAGGGTCGCCATCGTTATCGTAATCCCCGACAGCCACTCCCAGACCGAACCCTGTATCTCCCACTCCAGCCTCTTCGGTCACGTCGGTGAACTTCCAGCCGCCATCATTTCGGTACAGAGCATTCCTCGGAGGCGTTTCGACCTTTGTCCCTAAAAGGGGAGCGCCGTTGAGGAAATAGATGTCTATGAGGCCATCGCCGTTGTAGTCGAACGTTGCCACTCCCGCACTTACCGTTTCCACAACATATCTTTTTCCGCTTCCGCCGTCGGTGTGCTTGAAGGTGATACCCGTCTGCTTAGTAACGTCTCGGAGTATAATCTGCCCGTGTGCAGGGGCCGCGTAAGAAACGGCCATTGACGCGCATCCCAGGGCAATCAGGGACCGAAGAAATGAGTCAACGTTACTTTTTCCTGTCAAAATCATCGTCCTATTGCCTCTGCCGGATTTGCTCGTACCGTCGTCTGTAGTCCGGGTTCGCCGGGTCAAGTTCCATCGCCCGCTCCATCGCCGAAAGCGACTCCGACACTTCGCCGTTCGCGTAAAACGCCCAGCCCAGAACGTCGTAGTTGGCCGCAACAGGCTCAAGTTCGACAGCCTTCTGGGCGAGAGATTTTGCCTCGGAAAGGTTTGTGCCCTTCCGCAGATAAAGCCTGGCGAGGTCGCGATAGCCCCAGGAGCGTGTTGGCAATAGCTCAATGCTTCTGCGCAAGGCTTTCTCGGCGTCGGCAAATCGCCCCGCCCGGTCATATAGCGAAGCGAGGGCAAGGCAGCAGCCCACATTCTCCGGCTCAAGCTTCATGACTTCTTCGTGCATTCGTATCGCGTCGGGAATTCTTCTCGTCGCTTCGTACAACGCCGCCAGTTCCAGAGGGTAGGTGCTCTTCTTCGGGTTGAGGACTAGCGCCCTCTTCCAGTGCTTCTCGGCTTCCGGAATCCTTCCCTCCTTCCGGTAGATGCGCCCGGCATCATCATGCGTTTGCGCCAGAGCCGCGCGCATGGCGAGGAAGTCATCATAGGCTTTATTCCGGTCTTTTAAGACCTTCATGTCCTCGGCCTTCAGTTCCTGGAACTTTTTCATCGCCTCCTTTGACCTGTCGGGCTGCTGAAGCTTTATGAGGCTTGTCGCCAACCCGTAATAGGCGTTCGTGCAAGCCGGGTCAATCTCGATAGCTTTGTTGTAAGCCTCCGTTGCTTTCTCAAAGCTCTTCAACTGCAAGCAGCATTGCCCGAGAAGAAAATAGCTCATGCTCGATTTCGGCGAAATCCTGACATCTTCCTCCAGCGCGGAGACAGCTTCCTGTATCTTCCCCAGCCCCGTTAGCGCCCGAGCAAGCCCGTTGCGGATTTCAGGCATCCCCGGATTTATCTCCAGGGCTTTTCGCCAGTGCGCCACAGCCCTCTCGTAATCTCCTTTCCGCATGGCAATCCACGCCATTCCGTCGTAGGCGTCCGCTCGCTTCGGGTCGAGCTTCAACCCCTCCTCCCAGTACTTCATCGCTTCAGACGAGTTCCCGAGGCGATAATGTACCTGCCCCATGAGTAGGATTGAATCCGCCCGTCCTGGAAAATCCCGCAGAACCTTCCGCCCAGCCTCCAATTCCTCCACTCTCAAATCATCTGCGGTCTCTTCGACCATCGGTTTGAGCTTCTGGCTCGGTGCAGTCGGCGGACGGCCCGATTCAGGTGTTGTTCTCTGCCGCAGGAACTGGCGCGCGGCGAAGAAGCCCACAATGACGATGCAGGCAATTGCTGCAATCAGGACAGCCGCAGGCAAACGGCCTTTCGCTGGATTCCGATACGCCTGCGATGAAGCACTACCAGGGGCGCCGCTGCTCCCGCGATTGTTTCTGTCTTTCATTGAAAAATCGGTCTTAGTTAGGTCTTGTGTCCGGGCTGAGCACAAGCTTTCGCGCCACGGCAATGCCCGGTGGCGATTTGTGCCCTGCCCTCCGGCGAAGCTTGATTCTATTTCACAGCCCCTCGACCTTCAAGAATCCTTTTTCTCTGCCACCGGCACGTGAGGAGGCGGTTGTCCGGAAGGGCTGCCGAACTGCGAGGAGATTCTTCTGGCACGCTTGGGGCTGCTGGCCTGGCTCCGTGAAATCGCCCTTGCCTCAAAAGCAGTCATGTGAAAAGTTATACGCGGGCGACGTGAACAAAAGCCGCCAGGCGTTCTTCAAAAATAGCGAACCTTTGGCTTGCTCGCGGCTCTAACTCTTGTGAGACCAAACGAAATGTCCGGACAAAATGAGAAGCAGGACTTTGCCCAGGTGGTTGATAGCCACTACCAAAGGATATTTCGTGCAGCGGTGTCTCTCACGCGAGATTGCCACCTCGCCGAAGACGTTGCCCAGGAGACATTCCTCGCTGCGTTTAGAAAATTCGATGCTTTTTCGGGCAGGTCGTCGGTCTTCACGTGGCTCTACCGAATCATGCTCAACAACTTCAGCAAACATTGGCGGAGGAGAAGCCTGCTTCGCCGCTTGGGGTTTGTTCGGATGAGCGATAATCTCGATGGGAGCGTTGGGCTGAGTTCCGGAAATCCCTCTCCCAGTGCCGAACTGGTGAATTCGGAGGAGAGGAAGCTGCTGATGAAAACGGTGGATGGACTTCCGGCGAAGCTGCGGGTGGTTGTTGCCATGCACTACTTCGACGAGATGCCGCTTAAAGAGATAGCAGAGGTACTCCAGTGTGGCCTTGGGACGGTGAAATCGCGTCTCTTTCACGCCCGCAAGCGCTTATGCAAAAAACTTCAAAGAGAACTTGAGGGCTGACATGAAGATGGAGTGCAAGGAAGTCAGGAAACTGATCCTGAGCATCCGGGAGGGCGAGCCGGAACCGGAAACCAATCGTCGCCTCTCCGAGCACCTTTCCATATGTACAACATGCAGCCGCCTTTGCAGATGCGCTGAGAGACTCGATGGCCTTTTCATTTCAGAAAAGCTCCGCCTCGAGAGGTTTGGCTATGACATTCAGGCGGGCAAAAATCGTGTTCTGTCAGAGTTCGCCGGGTCCGGGGCCGTAAAGGGCGTCAAACGACTCCGCGTCGCCTGGGCCGGTGCGGTGCTTCTTCTCGCACTCGGCATCTTTGGCGCAGTGGCGATTTTCCCCGGCGGGAAAGACAGGAAGCCCGCGGTCGCCCGAGTTCCTTCTCCGCGGGTAACACAATCGGTAGCGGCTGCCGCTTCGCTGGAAACTGTGCGAGAGGTGGCGCAGGTGATTGGTCGCAACCGGGCACCGTCTCTCGAGCTCCCTTACTCGCCCGCGAGGTCTTCGCCTGGTCCTTTTGTCCCGGGACTTCTAAACCAATGCGCTCTGCAATCGGCTGAGACGCTCGCAATAGCAATTGAGTCGAAAACCAATCTGACAAGGAGGAATGAGACATGACACATCGTGTAGCAACCTTTCTCAAGGTCTGGCTCATCGCGCTGCCAATCCTTTTCTCCGGGAGCTTGTTACTCGCCCAGGAAGAAAGGTCGGCAACCGGACTCCCGGAACCCGGGGTGGAACAAGTCGAGAAGCTCCGCGTGGAAAATGAGGCCTTGAGGCAAGAGCTTGAAAGCCTCAAAGAGACCCTGTCACGGCTCCAACAGGGAAAGGAGGAGCCGAAGGAAGCCACGAAGGAAATCAAGGTAGATCTCGCACAGCAAAAGGCTAAAGCCCAGGACTCCTACGAAAAGGCCGTGCAGTACCTCCAGATCCAGATGCAGGACCTCAATGTGCAGAAAGAAAAAGCAATGAAAGACCTTTCCGAGGCCCTCAAGAAGGCCGAGGAACAACTCGCTCGCGTCAAAGAGGAGCAGTTGCAGGCCGACCTCCAACGCGGCGACGTCGAGGCGCAGGTCAACATGCTTTCCTCGTTCCTCGCCAGGAGTCCGGGGCTGGCTCTGTCCTACCGTTCTGAGCCAGGCGCCTCGACGGGGACTGCCCCTGCGACCAAGCCCTCCACGGGAGTCTATGCGACGTTCCTGGCCTACAACCTCGAGGATCGAATGTTATCCCTCGGAGACCGGGGGCTTGTGACCTTGCTTCGCTTCGAGAAAGTCAATCTCTGCCGGAAAACCGGAAGGCACGACGAGGCGGCACAGGAGTTGAGGACGATCATTGCACAGAACCTCCCGGAAGATATAACCAACGCCGCTCGCTGGACGCTCACGGAAATCCTCCAGGAGCAGAGGAAAAGCCAGGAAGCAATCGGCGAACTGGAACAGATTATCGCAACCACTAAAGATACCAGAAAAAAGAAGGACGCTATTTACGGGATTGTCAGTCTGATCTCGAAAGATGACCCTGTCGTGAAGCTCTCCGTGATCGAGCAGATGATTCGAAGGTTGGAGGTTGGAGCGGTGGGCCCCATCCCAATGGGGGCGACTGGTCCATTTATTACCCCCGGCGGCATGATGGAAGCCGTCCCCGGCCAGCCGGGACCCGGCCCGTCGGTGGCGCCGTCGCCTTTCTCGCCATCTGAGCCGCCTACCCTGCCCGCCCCGACCGGACTTCCACCCGGTGTTGGTGTCACCCCAGGCTACCCGGTTCCACAGGCCCCGGGGAGGCCTGGCTGGCAATCCACGCCCGGTCCGAGCGGCATGCCGGGCGCGGGGGTACAACCAGTCGCTCCGCCGGAAGTGGTCCCTCTCGCTCCGCCGGAAGAGGTCACTGTCCCTGCGGCACCAACTCCCGGGCAGGCCGCGCCAGCTTCTCCTGCGACACCTTAACCCTGCCTTCTTGCGTTGCGTTTTGACGCGCCCAACAGCCGATGCGGTGTGGGAAGGGAACCAACCCACGCCGCATTGCGTCTAAACCCTCTGGATTTGGAAAGCGGGGCAAAACAACGCCTTTCTCGGTTGCGGGCCGTTGCCACGAGGAACCGTGGAGGAGACGCCATGTCAATAAACCGGTTCGGAAGTCTGGTCGTTGCAGCATTTTTCATCTTGCTTGTCGGCTGCGGGAAGCAACAATCCGACAAGCGCCTGATAGAGCTCGCCGTGAACCAGCAAAAACAGCAAGAAGAAGTCGCGCGGTTGGCGGCAAGGATCGAGGGGATCGAGCGGAAGCTCGACGACGCACTCAAGGCCGCGGCGCCCCAGCCTTCCTCGCCCGGCAGCACCGAATCTGCTAAATCCGCTGAGCGTAAGCCGGTGGATTTCAGACAGACCCCTGAGTATGGGCGGATTGTTGCCGCACTGTCTGCCATCCAGCGGGAGCTGAACCTCGCGCAAAGCCAGCCTCGAGAGCCGCGAGGCGAGTCGCCAAATGCCCTGGAGTCCCAGCGACAGGCAGCCCCGTTCCCGCCCCTGGACGACCGGATTGAAGCGACAAGGAATCCGGAGGAGATGAGGAAGCGGCTTAACTCTCTCGCCGAAACCTTCGCCCAGAAAATCACAGACCCCATCCAAAGGCAGCAATTCCTCGCGGATATTGAACAGCTTAAGCAAATCAACACCGAGGGTTTGACGCCGGAGGAACTTCGTGGGGCGCTTCTCGGGATGCTCCAGGGAAGGCTCGGTACCGAAGAAAATCCGAGCATCCGCAAGTGGCTCGAGCTTCAGGTCGCTCACCTGCAATCAGCTTCGCCAGAAGACCTCGGTAAGGCAACCGAACGCATCCGGGGCACCGAGAATCTCACTCGCCTCGGACAAATCAGAGAAAGATACGAGATTCCTCCAGCCACAATGGAGGAGGCAGGGTTTCCCGGCGCCGAAATGCATTTTACAGTCTTTGAAACCGCCTCGGGCGCCGTTGCCGGGGTGACTGTGATTAGCCCTTCGATCCCATTGAACGAGAGCGTACCAGGTGAGCCCATGCAAATCAGGGGCGAGCAGCTAAGGATAGAACTCAAGACCCCGGGGTCCGCGCCCGCCCACGGTGAACAGTGAGCAATCCCCGGTTGCCGGATCCTTGGTGTCGAGCGGCAAGAACGCGCATGTTGCCGAGCAAGGTTCGCGGTAGGTCCATCTTGCTCAGGCCGGGCTTGGCGCCGTAATCCAGGATGAAGGGAATCTCGACAACTCGAGCGCCGAGCCGACACAGCTTGATCAGGATTTCCGCCATGCACTCGAATCCGGGCGAACCGACTAACTCATCCCGATGAGCCTGAAATCCTTTTCGCAGAATGGACGCCCGGTAAGCCCGAAAGCCGCATGTGTAGTCCCTCACCCGCCTTGCTCGAATGCGACACCTGAACGCGATATTCCCCGCCCAGCTTATCAGGCGCCGATAGGCTGGCACGTGCAGCGACTTTGAGCCTGCGGCATACCTCGACGCAATCACGATGTCGGCTCCGAGCCTGAGCCGCCTGACCATTTCAGGAATAAGCTCCGGGGGCTGCGAATTGTCGGCATCCATGGTCACGACGATGTCTTTCTCGGAAGACGCTTGAATCGCCGCCCGAAGACCGTCCCTGATCGCTCTTCCCAGCCCCTCATTCTTATGATGACGGATGATTTTGAGAGGAACTGTTCGGGCGAAAAACTGAGCGGTTCGAAGACTTCCGTCGGTGCTCCCGTCGTCAACTACGGCGATGGAGTAGGGGAGACTGGCTGGAGTCATGGTCCGCCGGATTCTCTCGAGGAGCGCAGGGATGGATTTCTCCTCATTGTACACGGGCAAAACAATGACGATTTTCATATCCGCGGCTCCGCTCCGCCTGTTTCGCCTGAGCAGCGCTGCACGGGGCCCGCTGCGGTGCATTGGCTTGCCCCTCAAGCATAGTCCCTGCGGGCCGCCTGGCTAACTGCCCCGGCCGAGAAGTATCCTTTCGGATGATGTCTTGGGTTATTCTCCGTCGAGGGAATGGTTCGCGTCGCCCTCCGGCGGGTCCTGGTCACGTTCGCTGCCCCGCTGTCGCAGGTCGAGTTCGGGTGTCGGCAATTCCGGCACGATTCCCGGTGCCCGGGGCACCGGCTCGATGACTCGCATAGTCTTCCATTTGCCAGAGCGGAATCGCAGGTAGAAAGTCAGCCCCAGAGCCATGATATACGCGGTCATGAAAGCCCAGGCCAGATAGACGTTCCCCTTGAACACCACGCAGTTGAGATATGTCGGGATAATCAGCATCGGCAAGGAAAGCCCCACGGACACGAACATCACAAACCGAGTGTCGCCAGCTCCCTTGATGGCGTGAGCGTAGATGATGTTCAGCATGTCGAATATGGAATACACGGCAATAAACCGGAGCAGGATGACGACCGTCCGACGAATGGCATCGAACTCATGCGGGTTCTCTCTCGAACCGTACAATCGAAGGAGAAGCCCCGGAGCAGTAATATACAGCAGGCAGAAAGCGCCGACGTAAATGCAGGTGATGCGGAACGCCGCATTCGCGCTGCGCTCGGCAAAATCGGGGCGGTTCGCTCCGAGGTATTGTCCCACCAAAGCCGAGACGGCGAAAGCGAAACCAAGCATCGGGGTGAAGGCAAGTGAGTTGACGTTAAAAGCAACGTTGGTGGCTGCCAGCGCCTGGCTGCTGATTTTCCCGACGAGGAGAACGAACAACGAAAAGCCGAGGATGTCGAGCATTAACTCGACGCCGCTGGGGACTCCGAAGCGCATGAGCCGCCAGAATAGATGGCGGTTGGGTAGCCAACCGCTGGCAGTCCCGTAGGTTCGCCTGTGGGAGGGAAGAAAGATAACCACCATGTAGAGGATGAATCGCAACACCGTCGCGACCACTGTCGCCAGAGCCGCCCCGCGAACCCCCGCTCGTGGGAAACCCCAGTGGCCGAATATCCATGCGTAATCAAGGACAATATTCGTAACGGCAGCCGCGACGTCAACCCACAGGACGACCATCGGTTTGCCACGGCCAATAAAGAAAGAGGAGAGCGCGTTCCCCAGAACAGTTGCTCCAGACCCATAACAAAGGGTTCGGAAGTATTGGACCTCTGCCTCCTGAACAGCCGCCTCGTGCCCGACGAACTGAAACAGTGGACGCGCCAGAGGAATCCCGCCTAAGAGGATGACTCCGCTCAGAATGGAGAAGTAAATCGCTTGCCACAGCACGCGACCGACCTGATGCGGTTGGTTTGCTCCGACGTACTGGGCGATGAAGACGTTGACGTAAGTTGCCGTCCCCAGGAAAAACGACACAAGGCAAAAGTTCGTGATGCCCGCCGGAAGCACCCCGGCCAGTGCCTCCTTGGAGTACCAACTCAGGAATATCCGGTCCACCACCGTCATCAGCGCCCACGAGCTGGTGCCCAAAGCCAGCGGAAGCGCCACTCGCAATACGTCCCGGTATCCGCCTGGGTTCGCCGAGACGTCAATTTGTCTGTCACCTGCTCCAGTCATGCCCGCCTTTCTCGTCAAAGCACTCTTCTAATCTCACTGAGGATTACATTTCCGAAGCTTGCCCCGTCAAGGGAAAAGGGGAGTGCCATAGGCATAGCGCGGAGACAATGCCTGGAAGTGGGGCGCGGTGGACTCGACAAGGTGCGCTGGCGGGCTGTTGGCGGAGCCATTATTCGCCCAGGCTCCTTCCCGGTGCCGCGTCGGTTCGCCCAGCAGGCATGGCACAGAAGGCGGGATTGTCCGGCAGTGCAAGATGAAGTTCGGAAGAGCTGTCTATTTCCACTGAAGTGCTTTTCACCACGCAATCGAGGAGGTCCCCCGGGCGGATTGCGCTGACGCACGAAAGAAGACAGCAGAGGTTGCTTCACAGAGGAAAAAGCCTTGCGCGCGGGTGACCGGTATGCGCGCTATGCAGCCTCTTCCTTGGCGGGGCGCTGCGCGACATGAGGCTCGGCGAAATTGTGGATGATTTTCTTCGGGCAGACCGGAATGCAGTCGCCGCACATGGTGCATTTCTGGTGGTGGATGACGGCGAGCCCCTCCCGCATTTCAATGGCTTCCGGCTTACAAACCTTGACGCATTTGATGCATCCGATGCACCCAATCTCGCAGACGAGCCTGACGAACTTGCCGCGTTCGGGATTAGAGCAGGCCACGAAGATGGTCTTGTCTGCCGGCACCAGCTCGAAAAGATTCCGTGGGCAGACCTTGACGCAGATGCCGCAGCCGGTGCACGTCCTGGGGTTCACCCATGGCATGCCGATTTCGTCAATTTCTATCGCGCCAAACGGGCAGGCGCGAACACAATCGTTGAAGGCAATGCAGCCGAATTCGCATCCGAGGTTTCCTCCCCCCACAAGGTTCGCCGCGGCGCACGTCGCAATTCCGTCGTAAGCGAACCTCCTCTTAGAAACCTTGCCCCCCGCGCAGTGCAGAAACGCGACCTGTTTTTCCTTCGCGGTTGCCTGCTTTCCCAAAATCTCCGCGATCCGACTCGTAACCTCACTCGAGGAAGCGGGGCACACGCCAACGTCCACGGCTCCTTTGGCGAGGGCCTCCGCATACGCCGAACAGCCCCCGAATCCGCACGCGCCACAATTGGCTTTCGGGAGTAGCTCCGCTATCTCCTCGACCCGACGGTCCACCTCGACTCTGAATTTCTTCGACGCGATAACCAGCGCGAAACCGAAAAATGCCCCCATACCCGCCAGCCCGATCACCGACGGGATGAGAATTCCTATGCCTGCGGCGCCGACAAGCATGAACATCGAACGAAATCCTCCCTCTCCTTTTGCACGTTCACTTTATCAAACCAGAAAAGCCAAGAAACGCCATGGACATCAAGCCCGCAGTAATAAAGGCGATAGGGAAGCCCTTGAGGGGCTCGGGGATGTCCGCCATCTCCATTCGCTCGCGAACCGAAGACATGAGAATCATGGCGAGAGTAAAGCCTATTCCCGCGCTAAACCCCTGGATTATGCTGCCAATAAAGCCGCCGGAGAGGGGCTTTCCATCCTTGTAGAAAGTATCAATGTTGAGGACGGCGACCCCGAGAATCGTGCAGTTGGTCGTGATGATGGGAAGGTAAATCCCCATGGCCTTGTAGAGAGCCGGATTCACTTTCTGGAGCACCATCTCGATGAACTGAACCAGCGCGGCAATCACCAGAATAAAAGAAGCTGTCCTGAGGATTCTCTGCAGCCCAAAAGGGTCAAGGAAGTAGCGGTAAACTGGCCAGGTGGCCATCGAGGCGATGGTCATCACGAAGACCACGGCCATGCCCATGCCAATCGCGGAGGACATTTCCCTGGTCAGTCCCATGTACGGACACAGCCCAAGGAAACGCGCAAACACGAAATTGTTCACGAAGATCATGCCGATGACGATGGCGAAAATCTGACCGAAGCTCATATCTCTGCCCTCTTCAACCTTCTAACTCATGCGTTTCGTCGGCCAGCAAGCTCCTGGCTCTTCTGCTACCTATTGCCCTTGGCCCTGAGCTTGCGCCAACTAAAGAATCCTAAGAGCAACCCCATCGTCAGGAATCCTCCCGGGGGAAGCACCATGATAACAGCAGGGTCAAAGCCCGGAATCACCGGATAGCCCGCCAGTGTTCCCTTCCCGAGTCCTTCCCTTATGAACCCGAGGAGAAGAACGGCAAGGGTGAACCCGAAGCCCATGCCAAATCCATCAAACAAAGAAGAGACAACAGTGTTTTTGGAGGCGAAGACTTCGGCACGGTATAGCACGATGCAGTTGACTACGATCAAGGGCAGGAATATGCCCAGCGCAGTGTAGAGGTCAGGCTGGTAGGCCCCGAGGAACAGCTCCACAATCGTGACAAACGTCGCAATCACCACGATGTAGCACGGGATGCGAACCTTTTGCGGAACGACCCGCCTTATCGCGGACACAATCACGTTAGACCCCACAAGTACGAAAGTGGCGGCCATGCCCATGCCGATCGCGTCGCGCAGGCTGGTGGAGGTAGCCAGCGTCGGACAAAGCCCAAGATTGACGATGAAGACCGGATTGTTCTTGAACATGCCGGTTTTGAATACCTGCCAGTTGCTCATCGCTTCTTAAACCCTCCTTGGCCTTGCGAGTGATTGGCTTAAACCGTCAGACGAGGGAAAGTCGTCGGAAACGGTTGATTCGTGTTCATCCGCGCCGTCGGACAACCTCGCGCTATCGCCCGGCGTCCGCTCGTGAATATCACTTGCCTCCAGCCGGGACATTCAGGACTTTCTGTTTGAACTCCTTAACGGCGGCGACAACCGCGTCGGCAACCGCATTCGTGGTAATGGTCGCTCCAGTCAGTCCATCAATGTCTCTGTACTTGCTGCCGACCTTCATCAGGCTGTCGGACCTCTTTCCGCGGAACTGCGCCTGAAACCACGGCTCCGACTCCCCGGACTGCTTCGCTTTCCCGAATAGCGCGTCCCAGAGCGTTCCTTCTACTTTGACCTCTTCGCACTTCGTGCCGAGGCCGGGCGTTTCTCGCTGAGACGTGATCTTGATTCCTCGGATGACTTCTCCCTTGGGGTCAACACCTATCGTAACGCTGATGGCGCTGCTATAGCCGTTTCCCTGCGCCTCCAGGGCATAACCGACGAGTCGCCGCGAGTCGTCCTTGAGCGGTTTGTCGTACGCCTCATAATACGTTCCCTTTACTGCGAAGGCGCACCTGTCCACATCAACTGCTCGGAAGCCGTCCGGATGCGCGTCCGGGAGAACCGCCCGCCGCGCCTTCATCTGCTCCTGAACCTGCTGTGCCTCTATGTTTTTGGTGGTGGCGAGGAATGTCGCGCCGAGGGCAAGTCCGGCGCCTGCGCATATCACTGCCAGGACGATGATCATGCTTTGAGGACTGTCTTGCCGCCCGCTCATTTTCCGAATTTCGCTCCGAAAAGCCTTGGCATGGTGAATTTGTCAATCAACGGCACACATATGTTCATAAGAAAAATGGCATAGGAAACGCCTTCGGGGAATGCTCCCCAGACGCGGATTAGTCCGGTTATAGCGCCGCAGCCGCACCCAAAGATGACCCTCCCTCTGGGCGTCATTGGTGAGGTCACCATATCCGTCGCCATGAAGAAAGCGCCGAGGACCGCTCCCCCCGCAAGAACGTGAAAAAGAGGGTCTCCGCGGAACGCCCCGCCGCCAACCATCGGAACTGCGCCGAAAATCCAGCCGAAGAGCGCAAGAGAGCCTAAGAACGACAAGGGGATGTGGAGGCTGATTACCTGTCGCAAAAGAAGGTAAGCCGCACCCACAAGTAGGAGAAGTGCAGAGGTCTCCCCCAGGCAGCCTCCGCGGTTTCCGACGAAGAGTTGCCAGTAACTCGGCAACTCTCGCTTGATCCGCTCGGCGGGCCGCTTCTGGAGAATTCCCTCCTTGATTTTCCCGAGGGGCGTCGCATAAGTCTCCCCATCCACTTTTTGTGAAGCCTCGGCGGGTTGCCCCACCCGAGCGCCTCTGCTTTCCTCCCTCTCGAGATAGGTCGGCGTCCACAATGTCATGCGGACAATATATGCGTGCATGAGAAAAATCCGACCCGCGAGAGCCGGATTGAAGACGTTGAAGCCAAGTCCGCCAAAGCAGTGCTTCGCTATTGCGATGCCGAAAGCAGAACCGATGACAGCGCCCCACCAGGGAAGAGTTGAGGTGACGCAAAAAGCGAGGAGGATTCCGGTGACGATAGCGGAGTTTATGTCGGCAGCTTTGGGCTTTCTGTTGCGCACTCGCAACATGGCCAACTCGGTGACGACTGCCGCAGCCACCGACACGCAAATCACGACGAGCGCCCGACCGCGGAAAAACACCCACGCCCCAACCATCGCCGGGACGAGAGCAACAATGACGTCGAACATTATTCTTGCCGTCGAGCCTTTCGCCCGGAAATGAGGCGAAGAGGACACGACCAGGAGCCTATTTTGCACTGGCCACTTTCTCCGCTTGTCGTTTTCGCATGACCTCGGCTTTCGCCGCCCTCATGTAGTGGGTCATCGGACGTTTCGACGGGCAGACGTAAGAACAGCACCCGCATTCCATGCATTCCATGACCGCAAGGGACTCGGCGATTCCGAATTTCCCGAATTCCGCAGCAAGTCCAATTCTCGCCGTAGGGAGCCCTGCCGGGCAGTAAGTCTCGCAGCGCGTGCAGCGGACGCACGGGAGAGCGTCAGCGATCTCCACTTCCTCCTCCCGAAAGAGGAGAATGCCGCAGGTTCCTTTGATAACCGGGACCTCGAGCGTGTGTTGAGCAAGCCCCATCATCGGCCCGCCCATGATAACCTTGGCTGCCTTGTCGGCAAGGCCGGCAGAATTCACGAGCAGCTCGCTGAAAAGCGTCCCCAGGCGCACGACAAGGTTGCATGGCTCCTTCACGGCGCTGCCCGATATGGTAACCACACGCTCATAGAGAGGCTTTCCTTTCGCCACAGCCTCAAAGACCGCCAGGGAAGTAGCCACGTTCTGGACGACGAAGCCCGCCTCCAGGGGGAGCTTACTCTTCGGCAATTCAACGCCAGTGAGCGATTTCATTAACTGCAACTCGCTTCCTTGCGGGTACTTCGTTTCAACGCTCTCGACGGAAATGTCGGGGTGCCCGGATGCCGCCCTTGACATGCTCTCTATCGCCTCGGGCTTGTTCGTTTCTATTCCGACGATGATGCGTTCCGCTGAGACAGCTTTCTTGAGGAGCAGAGCACCCTGGACGATTTCCTTTGGTCTCTCAAGCATCAGGCGGAAGTCGCACGTCAGGAACGGCTCGCACTCGGCGCCGTTCAAGACGAGGGTGTGAATCCTCACGTTTTCAGGAGGCTTGAGTTTTACGTGCGTGGGAAACGCGGCCCCGCCCAGCCCTACAATTCCGGCGCGGTGGACCGCTTCGACGATCTGCTCCGAAGAAAGCGACAGATAGTCGCCGACGGGCTGGATGTCATCCGATAAAGTATCCTGACCATCGGACTCAATTTCTATCGCGGGCATCCTGCTCCCGAGCGGGTGGGGGAACGCGCGGATAGACGTGACTCTTCCCGAAACGCTGGAGTGAACCGCCGCCGAGATATACCCCCCCGGCTCCGCGATAAGCTGTCCCGTCTTGACGTGCTCTCCCAGCTTCACGACAGGGTTTGCGGGCGCCCCGATGTGCTGCTGAAGCGGAAGACGCACCATCTTCGGAAGCGGCGCTTTCTTCAACTCATTGTGCCGCGTCGCCTCCTTGGAGTATGGGGGATGAATTCCTCCTTTGAAACCTGTTGCTGCCAAGTAAAGATTCCTTCGCCAGCGAGTACGTCGAGAGGATTTTTCGGCCGGGACCCGTTAATTGCGCGAAAAGATATTAAAGCCTCCGTATGCTGTCAATATAAAACGGCCCGTCGTGTGTGCAGAACACATACGGCCGCAACGCTTGGTCGCACGCACAAGCCCGACGGCAGAACGCTCCAGGGGTTGTGTGTCAAGCTGCCCCCCTCGTTGTGGGCGATTTGCAGTGCAATGCCTCGAACGAGGCTCCGGCGATGAAAAGAGGAGGAGCAGGCTTGGCGCCGCTTGGGTCGTCTTTCGACATTGCAGAGATGTGGTGCAGACCCTGCAGGCCCGCTTGTTGGGTGAGGTCGGGGTGCTCCTGTAACAGCCCCGTCGCCCTTGCCGGAAGGGACTCCCACCGGAGGCGAAATCCGCCTTGACGCGCAGGGGAATTGCGAGTACATTTTGTGTTGGAAGACCATCGAGAGAGGAGACTCAGGAGTGGCAATAACGTGCCCCCGCTGCAATCGGCAATATGACATCACGCTTTTCCAATTCGGGCGGAGGATTGTTTGCGAGTGCGGCGAGGTGGTCAAAGCAGAAGGCTTTGCCCCTCCCGACGGGAAAGACACCGCGGCGCTCCCTTCAGCCCAGGAACAGGAAGAACTAAAGCTCATCGCCCGTCGAAAAATGGAGCAGCTCCGACGAGCCGCAGACCGAGTTTGTTCTTTGATCCTCATATCAGACTATCCGGCGATAGACATTGAGATTGAGAAAGGCAGGGTCAGAGAGTTGGCAGAAGAACTGTTCCCCGACAGAATGGACCTTTACGAGATGATTTACGAGAGCAGGTTCCGCAGGTTGTGGGAACAGTTCCGGAGCAGCCCCGACGAGTCCAACCCGTTCGACTTGTGGCGAGACAGGGTTTAGCGTCAGGAGCAATTGGTCAACGCATGGCGCATGATATTCTAACCGTTTGCAGGTCACGCGTTTTGGGAAAAGCGGATTGCTCTTGAGATGCTCAGGCGGCTGCGCGGCGGAATTCCTCCTGGACAACACAGCGATGCTGCTCGGCGACGGCGAGATGCGGGCCGCGGAGATGGGCATCGGGGAGGGTGAATGGAGGCGTCGAGGAACATTGAACAGGACGTTCGGAGACAGAGGAGAATTTGGCGTGCCTTGCGACATTGCATCAAGCTTTCGTTCGAAGCGGGACTGGGTGTCGTGTGATTCCCGCGTAACCGGACGAGGTTCGTCCGTGGGCCCATCCTGGTTGCTTGCTCGACTGGTTTCATGCGCCCGGGTGCAAGTTTTCGCGGCTGTTTTATTCGTCGGGATGTCCTGTCTGGTCGCCGCGCAGACCCGGCCGGTTGCTCCTTCAAAGGAAGGCTCGGCGAAAGCCTCAGGTGCACCCCCTTCGCGTGAGCAACCGGCGCCTTCCGCTCTTGGCGAGGCGGTGCTAATAACAGTGAGCGTCCAACCGGGGTTTGCGGGCGCGCAGGAGCTCAAGCTTCTCTGTGTGACGAACGCTTACCGCGGTGAGTCGAGCGCGCAGGGCCAGCAGACGAGCTTCCAGCTTGGCATCTCCGGCACCATCGAGAAGGTTGCTCAGAGCAAATTTCTGATCACTTACGACCTCGAAGTCAGGTACGGAGACAACACCGGCACATCGAGCTTCTCAGCGGCGGGGTCCGGATTGCTTGCGAACGGCAAACCAACAACCCTCGTCGTCGTCGGGAGCAAATCGGTCGTCATGACCGCAACTAGGGAAGAACCATCAGAGTTGAAGAAATGACCGGCCGACCTTCGTCGCGCCGGAGGGAGGCTCGGGAGTTCGTCTCAGTGCCGCGTTTGGGTGACCACGCATGAACGAACGGGAAAAACCGGCGTTGCGCTCTGCGACGCGTGTTTGTGATGAAAGGAGAGGGTTCGACATGATTAGAAAAATCGCATTGGTCGGCCTCGGAATCGCTTTGACGACAATTGGGACAATTGGTATCGGCGAGCAGCGGGTAGAGATTGTCCCGGAAGAGACCTCGCCCGCGGTTCAGGTGGTTCGACCGGAGATAGAAGTGCTGGAGCATCCCGTCGTGCTCGACGTGCAGATGGAGCTGGGCTTGAGCGGCCAGGGTGTTGACACCTCCATGATGATTCTGTGCGCCACGAGCGCATATCGGGGCGAGGTGCACGTGGACAGGCAGGACGTCAAGCTTAGCCTCTCTATCGCCGGAATTATCAAGGAACTCGACCAGCAGAAGATGTTCGTATCCTTTGATGTGGAATCCCAGACGCAGGACTCCACAGGCGGAAGAGGATTCGCTGGCAGCGGGGCTGTCGTCCTTGAACCGGGAAAGCCAAAGACCGTCCTGACCATCGGCGGGAGGTCAGTCCTCTTGACCGTCAGGCTCGCCGAATAGCGGATGACGCACAGGCGACCGGCTCGACGCCGAACCGAGGAGAAACTCGGCCGTTTTCGGCGAGAGCGCCGCTGAAAGGAGCACAGCCTACGGGAGCTTCGTCAGCTCACGGAAAAAGTCCTTCAGCGCCGGATAAAGCGAGCGATAGACCTCGTACAGCTCGGCGTATCGTGCAGAATTTCCCGGCATTGGGCTTGTTGACGACACAGGCTTGACAAGCTCCCCGCACGCCTCCTGCAAACTTGGGTAGATCCCCACGCCGACGCCCGCCAGAATCGCGGCGCCAGTGGCCGCCTCCTCCTGCGTGTTGACGGTTATCACCTCCCGGTCATAGACGTCTGCCTGAATTTGCCGCCAGAGGCTCGACTTGGCACCGCCGCCGGAAATGACAATTCGTTGAGGGTTGACGCCCAGGCCGCGGAAAAGATTCAGACAGTCCTTCATGGCGAAGGCAACGCCCTCCATCACCGCCCGGGCGAGATGCCCCGCAGAGTGGTTGATGGTCAAACCGACAAAGCATCCCCTCGCTGACGGATCGAGGTGCGGCGAGCGCTCTCCGAGAAGATACGGAAGAAAGATCAACCCTTCGCTCCCGACGGAAACCGAGCGCGCCATTTCATCAAGTCGCGCGTAGTCGGTCCCCGGGCAGAGCTTATCTCTGAACCACTTGAGAGACAGCCCCGCTGACAAAATTGCCCCCAGTAAATGCCACATTCCCGGCACAGCGTGACAAAAAGAGTGGATTCGCAGCTCAGGGTCGGTCTTGAAAGTTCTCATCGGGGTGAAAAGCTGCCCGCCGGTGCCGATGGTCGAAACGGCGATTCCTTCCTGAACCACTCCGTTGCCGATGGCTGCCATGGACTGGTCCCCACCTCCGGCGACGACCGGCGTCCCGGACGTCAATCCAAGCTCTTTCGCAGCCTGTTCGGTGACGGTGCCAGCAACGTCCTGTGACTCATGAAGCGGCGGAAGCTGCTCGGGCGAAATCCCGACGAGGTCAAGGAGTTGTCTGCTCCAGGTTCGCCTTTTCACGTCGAGGAGAAGGCTGCTCGATGCATCCGTCACCTCGGTGCCTAGGGCGCCCGTAAGCCTGAACCGAATGTAATCCTTCGGTAGAAAAGCCGTCGCGATTCGGGAGAATGTTTCCGGCTCGTTCTCCCTCAGCCACAGAAGCGTTGCCGCCATAAAGCCCGGAGAGAGGGAATTCCCGGCGAGCTCCCGGAGCTGCTCCTTGCCCAGAATCTCGCTCATGGCCTGACACTGCTTTTGACTCCGCCTGTCAGCCCAGATGACCGCAGGTCGGAGCAGTGCCCGATTCTCGTCGAGGA
This sequence comes from uncultured Verrucomicrobiota bacterium, assembly GCA_964482435.1. Classification (GTDB taxonomy): domain Bacteria; phylum Auribacterota; class JABMQX01; order JABMQX01; family JABMQX01; genus CAYZXL01. The sequence continues at coordinate 37,926 of CAYZXL010000006.1, read as the reverse complement.
GAACCGTCCCGTGCATTTGCCCGGAAAGCCCGATTCCCGCAATCTCGCAGGGAGGAATTCCGCTTTCGGCGACGACCGCAGAAACCGTTCTCCTCACCGCCGCCCACCATGTCTCAGGGTGCTGCTCTGCCCAACCGGTGTTCGGCGAATCAATCTCGTATTCGCTCTGCGCCTTTGCCAGCAGCCTGCCCGAGACGTCAATGAGGATGGTCTTTGTGCTGGAGGTGCCGATGTCTATCCCGAGGAGACTTCTCACCAGATGTGTTCCTTAAAGAGGTTTCGCCCCTCGCGCGCCGAGGGACGGCGGATCAAGCTGAGACGAGTAAACGGTCAGGCCTCTCGCCCGGAAATCGCCGACGACGGACTCCAGCTCTTCGACCGAGTGCACTTGGTGCCCTTTCAGCGGGTAGTCCAACCGAACGCTTCCGTACTTCCCTTCACCGATTCTGTGATAGGGAAGGAGTTCAATTCGTTGAAGACTCGTCGTTGCCGGAAATGAGGCAATCAGGTCAGCCAGGGCGGAAATATCTTCCGGCGAATCGTTCTGTCCTGTGACGAGCGGAATTCGGATGGTCAGCGGTTTCCCCGAGCAGCAGACTCTCTTCAAGTTTTCAAGCATCACGACGTTGGAAGCTCCGACGAGCCGCCTGTGCTTCTCGTCATCCACAACTTTTACGTCGTAGTAAACGTGGTCCGCGCGATCGAGGCATCTCTCAAGGTCTTCCGGCTTTGCCTGGCCCGAAGTGTCGAGGATTGTGTGAATCCGGCGTGCTTTCGCGAGCGAAAGCAATTCACAGGTGAAATCCGGTTGAGAAAGCGGCTCTCCCCCGCTGATGGTCATGCCCCCGCCCGAAACCTCGTAAAATCGGCGGTCTCTCTCGACCTCGCCTATGACCTCTTTGGCCGACACGTCTCGTCCGACCAACTGAATTGCCCCGGCGGGACATGCTTCGGCGCACTTCCCACACAGAACGCACACTTCCTCCTCGTAATCCTCAATGGGCGTGCTCGTCTTCCGAAGGGCACCCGTGAGACAGGCTCGATAGCAGTTGTCACAAGCGATACAAAGGTGGGGGTAAAAAGCGAGTTGCTGCTCGTGGCTGAGTCCTTCGGGGTTGTGGCACCACAGACAGCGCAGCGGGCAGCCCTTCAGGAATACCGTTGTTCGGATGCCCGGACCGTCGTGAAGGGCAAATCTCTTTATCGCAAAAATCCGCCCCTCTGTCATACGCGGTGTTCTGCTCTGCTTATGATGTCGTTCTGGATGAGCGGGTCGAGATTGACAAAGTACGCGTTCATGCCGTGGACGCGCACGATGATGTCGCGGTGCTTTTCGGGATGGACTTTGGCATCCCTGAGAGTCTCGACGTCCTGCACGTTGTAATGGATGTACCTCCCGCCCATGTCGAGGTAGGACCTGATGAAGGCTTTGAGTTTCTCGACGTCCTCCGAGCAGGTGATTACCCCCGGAGGCAAGCTCTGGCTGAACGCAAGGCCGTGAGTCGCCTTCCAGTGAGGGAATTTTGTCACTGAAAGGGCCAGGGCAGTAGGGCCGTTCCGGTTGTAACCCTGCATAGGTCCAATGCCAAAGGCGAAAGTGTCCCGGTGCTTTCTCCCATCGGGAGTCGCCCCGCATCTCATCCCATATAGCACGTGGGTGGAAGGCGTGCTGAACCCGGGACGGAAGACGCCTCCGAAAGAATTCCTGTATCGCGGGACCGTGTCGGCGACTCTCCGGGCGATTTCAGCAGCAATCGAGTCAACGTAATCGTCGTCGTTGCCGTACTTGGGAGCGTGGTTGATGAGCACAAGACGGATCGTTGGATCGTTGGCGTAGTCTGTCCGGAGAGCGTTAAGCACGTCAACCGCCTTCAATCGCTTTTCCTCGAAAACGAGTTTCTTCAGAGCCGCAAACGAATCCGCAACGTTGGCAACGCCGTGGCAAAGAAAGCCCGAAAAGTTGTATCTCGCACCGTCTTTCCTGAAGTCGGCTCCCTTCTCGATGCAATCGTTCATAATCGCGGAGATGAACGGCGCCGGCCTCAGCTCCGCCAGCAGCTTGTCGCACCTGTTGGCGCAATCCACCGCCTGCTCGATAAAGAAGTCAACCTGCCTCCAGAAGGCCTGCCAAAGCTTCTCGTAGGAGGAGTAATCTGCGAGCGTCCCCGTCGGCAAACCAATCTCTTTGTCGGTCAAGAGAGAGACGCCGTCGTTCAGCGCCAGCTCCAGGCATCTGGGCAGCGAGAACCAGCTCGCGGTCGTGCGGGCGTTCTCCGCACCCTGAACAAGCGGTTCCTGGCAGCCAGCGATCGCTGATTCTCTGGCGTCCTCGAGCGAAACGCCCGTCGCCATTTTCGACTCAACCACCACGTCGTCGTTGATGATGGTTGGCTGGCCGCGCCCTTTCAGGAGAAAGTTGATGGCTCGATCGAACAGTTGCGTGGGCGTCTGGCGATGGACTTTCACAGTAATGGTCGGCAAAGGAATCGCCAGGTCGTCCGTCGCATCCAGAATCAAATAGCTCAGCTCGTTTGTCGCATCGCTCCCATCGGAGCGAACGCCGCCAATGACCACATTCTGCGAGACCGCCCACAACTTCCGCCCGACGTTGACCTTGATCCACAGGTTCTGTATCAGCTCAACAGCGTCGTCGTCCGTGATTTTTCCAGCGTCCCTGTCTCTTCGGTAGTAAGGATAAAGGAACTGGTCAACCCTTCCTAAGCTAAAGGCGTAAGGGTTTGGCGTCTGCTCGATGTGCATAATCACATACGTCAACCAGAACGATTGCACCGCCTCGTAAAAGCTCTCCGCCGGCCCCGTTGGCACCTTTCTCAAAATCCGGCTCATTTCGAGCAGCTCTCGGCCGCGTTGCGTGTCCTGCTCTTCTCTGGCCATCGAAGCCGCAAGGTCGCTATATCTTTCCGCAAAAGCCATTGCCGCCTTCAGAGCGATTCGCACCGCTTCGTAAAAGACGCGTTTCTCCTCGTCACTCTCAGGCCGAAGCTTCTTCTCGGCACGAGCGAGAATTCCGGTGTATCCTTCCGTCAGGACGGTCGGGGCGTCGTGAATCGCGTGCCCGGTAACCGGCTCCACGAAGAACACCGCCTCATCCATCCACGCCTGCTCCTCGGGGGTGAAGAGCGAACTTTTCCTCCGCTCATATTCCTCGTTCAGCCAGAAATCTCTCACCCGCTCAATCCGCTCCTGCGGAAATGCTCCTTCGACCTCGCCGTAAATCCCCCCGTACCCGAGGTAGCCCGAAAACTCCTCCAGCCCTGACTTGAACAGGTCATAGCTCGTGGCAAAAATGTCATCCTCTGTCCCGACGAGGAGGTCGTTCGGCTCAATGGAAATCGGCATCTCAAGCAACACTTTCTCCAGCATCCTCGCTCGTCGGATTGGCAGTGGAAGCCCCTCCGTCTCAAGGTAAGACTTCATCTTGATTTCTTCGAGGAGAAACCAGTTGACAAAAGATTTTTTGTCGTTGAGCTGTGCTTTCAGTTTTGCGATTCTCGGCGTCATTTTCGTGTCTCCCGCTGGGAAGGTCCTTCAAATTTAAGATATGCTTAGCCGGTCATGGGGTCAAGGGAAAAGCCGGTGCGCCTCCGCCCTCCGTTTCGTGCCGGAGGGCGAAATCCTCTTGCGGTCCTTGGCCATACAAGGCCCCTCATGCACGTTCCCGTTGTGAAGGAACGAGAGCGCGCCCGCTTCATTACGTTAGAACCGGGAACAACTGCAAACTGTTCCCGACTGCTTCGCGCAGTTGAAAGGATGCCGATGATCGGGTAGGATTCACAGGAAATCATCTTCGAACGGCGACAACAAACCCTTTGAGGCGAAGCTCAATATGACATATCGCGACGAAATCCCCAGCAGCACAAAAATAACCCGCCGGGAGTTCATCCGAGCAGGTGCGTCTGCGGTCGTTGGCCTGAGTCTCTCGTCGAGGAGGGCACGCGGCGAGAAACCAGCGGCGCCGAAACGGCCAAACGTCCTCTGGATTATGTCCGACGAGCACAACCCATACGTTCTCGGATGCTACGGCGACCCGATTGTCGAGACGCCCAACATTGATTCTCTCGCCGCAACGGGTGTTCGATTCGCCAATGCGTACTGCCAGCATCCGCTGTGCGTTCCGTCACGGTCGGCTCTCATGACGGGGCGGTACTGTTTTGAGCTCGGCGCCTGGGACAACGGTTCAACGCTGCCCGACGACGTTCACACGATGGGACACCATTTTGCCGAAGGAGGCTACGTCACCGGCGCCTCCGGGAAGATGCACATCATAGGCAAAGACAAGCGCCTCGGCTTCAAACTCCGTCCCCTTGGTGATGCCGGCGCCGACGTGCTCTGGAAAGCCGCCGAGGATGTCAGGCGGGTAGCGGGCGCGGTGTGCCAACCAGCCGTTGCCGGGCCGAGCGACGACCCGCTCGACACATTTCAGGACTATCAGGTGACACAGGCAGCCATTCGCATGCTGAAAGAGAACCGCGACCGCCCGTTCATGTTCTGGGTCTCATACATTTTCCCGCATTTCCCGTTTGTCTCCCCTGAAGTTTACTTCAACAGGTATCGGGGGCGAATGCGTCTCCCGAAGGTGACCGAGGATGAAATCTCTCGTTTGCCAGTTTACCTTCAGAAATACCGTGAGCAGCATCAGTGGGCAAAGCTGACCGGGACGCAAATCCTGACTGCACGCGCTGCCTACTACGGAAACGTCAACTTCATTGACGACGAGGTCGGCAAGCTCCTGAAGGTTCTCGACGAGCTCGGCCTGAGAAACAACACCATAGTTGTTTATACCACCGACCACGGCGAGATGCTCGGCGAACATGGGCTGTGGCGAAAGAACTGCTTCTATGAGCAGTCGGTGCGCGTGCCGCTTATCATCAGCAATCCGGCATGCCTTACGAAGGGGAAGGTTGTCACCGAAGTTGTCGAGCAGTTCAAGCTTTTGCCGACGATTTCGGAGCTTTGTGGGCTTGACGCACCGATCGGAATTTCTGCCCGCTCGATGGTCAGCCTTATGCGAGGAGAAGAAAAGGAATGGAGGGAAGTGGCGTTCTCGGAATACGAGGCTCACCCGCTCCAGAGTTCCAATCGGATGATTCGCACTCGCCGATGGAAGTACAACTGGTTTGAGCTGAATCCGCCTCAGCTGTTCGATATGACAAACGACCCCGAGGAGGTTCAGAATCTGGCGGACACGCCTGAAGGCAAGAAGGTCATCCCCGAGCTTGAGAAGCTCGTCCCCGTTGGCTGGAAAGGGCGACCTCGACGGCAGAGCCGCGAGGAAGCATCCCTCTCCGCGCTGTCAGCCGTGCAGAGAAAGTAACGGCGGTGAATGCAGAGCAGGTGCTCTGGAGTAGGGGAGCCGGACGCGCGAGCTGCCCGACGATTTGATCGCATTGGATAACCACTTTCACGGAAAGAAAACCAGATGGCGACGAGATTTCCAACGGTTGAGGGAAAGAGCGGTGCTGTTGCGACGGCCAATGCCGTCTCCGCAGAAGTGGGAATGGAAATTCTCAAGGCTGGCGGCAACGCCGTGGACGCAGGAGTCGCAATAGTTCTTTCTCTTTCGATCACCGACGCGAAAAATGCGTGCTTCGGGGGCGAGATGCCCGCGTTGGTCTATACGGCAGACGAGAAGCGGGTAGTAGTCATCGCCGGGCAGGGGCCGGCAGGTCAATCACCCCCTCGCCACTCTTCAAACCTGATTCGCTTGGGGAAGGCAATTTCCTTGTAGCATCGCAGGGCGTAGTCGTCGGTCATTCCGGCGACGTAATCCACGACGATCTGGACCGGGGATGCACCTTCCTCGTCGTAGAGATGACAAAACCCGTCAAGATAGTAGGCGAACTGCTTGTCAACTGAACGATGATGCTCCGGAGGTCGTCCTCGCCGGGAGCGCCATTCCACACAAGCCTCGAGAAGGTGCTCAAAAAGGGCTTTGATAACTCGCCTGCAATACGCCTTGTACTCGACGAGAACCTTGTGATTGTAGATGTTCTCGGAGTTGAAGTCTTTGAGCTTTGCGACGAGTTTCTGTTTCTCTTCGGAGAAGCCAATTAGCCCGCTCTGCGTGCCGAACTGGATAACGTCGAGGACGAGGGTGTTGATGATTTCGCCGTTCTTCGTGCCAAGCTCTCGTCGGATTTCTGCGGGAATGTCCTCGTTCTTCAGAAGGGGCGCCCTCGCCGCATCCTCGATGTCTCTCCCCAGATACGCAATCATATCTGAAATTCGCACGACGCACCCTTCCCACGACGACGGGCGCTTTCCCCTTTCCTCGACCTGGGAAACGTCGCAAAAATCGTTGCTCGGTTGTATTGGATAATCCGAAATCTCTCCGCAGTGGGAGACGATGCCATCCCTGACCGCATAAGTGAGATTCAATCCGCCTTCGTAGTTGGCGAGCTTATCGGCGACTCGGAGGCTGTGCACCTCGTGATGAAAAGGAGGCGAATCGGGGGCTTGCTGCCGGACAATTTCAGCTATCAGTTCCTCCCCGGCATGCCCGAAGGGAGGATGGCCGAGGTCGTGCCCCAGCCCCATTGCCTCTGCCATCTCCACGTCGAGACCCAGGCCCTTGCATATCGTCGCCGCGATTGTCCCAACGTGGAGCGAATGCTCGATTCTCGTGCAGACGTGGTCGTTTGTCGGCGAGAAGAAGACCTGTGTTTTCCGCTTGAGACGCCGAAACGCGAGGGAATGGATAATCGCCGTCTGGTCGCGAAAGTAGGGCCCGCGAATGTCCTCTTCCCGCTTGTGCAACCGCGACTGATACTGTTCTTCGGTCAACGGGTTGTTCATGACGGTCGCCCCGCCGCCCAGTGAGCGAAATTCTTAGACGGGATTGACAGGATGCCCCTGGCTATCCTGTTTATGCTGTTCACTCCTCTGTCCTCCGCCGTCAAACCAGCAAGTCCGCGGACCATTTCTCGGCACATCGCGGCTCTTTGCCTTCGAGAACGTCAACGAAGCTCAGGAGTGTTCTTCTCGCGTCTCCGATTGGGTAGTAAAACCGATCCCAGTTCTCGCTGTCTTCTCCGTCGTGGTTGGGGATGACGTAATCGTACCGCCAGGCGGCTTTCAGTTCCTCATACGCCGTCCCCGCTCGCAGTTCGACATCGTCGAGGTCTGGACGAGACAGGATTCCTTTCTGCCTTTTCGTTGGTCTCAGAAGCTTTCGTTTCATGACCTCGGCGACAAATTCCTCCAGCACGACGTCCTGACGCTCTTTGAGAAACAGAACCTCTTCCCTGCTGAGCGGCGGAACAAAGACGCTCAGAATCCGTTTTTCACTCAGCCACCTCCTTTTCCAGAGCTCGTCGCCGAATCTGTAGAAAGCTTCGAGGAAGGGAATCCCTGGCTCCCGGAGGGCCTTCTGAACGTCCTCCTTTGCGAGAGCCTGAAAGTTTCCCGGTCGGACCTCCAGGACAATGAAATCGTCTCGCTCCTGAAGGGCGACGACCTCCTGTCGTCGAGTGAACCGATAATCCACTCCGTCAGTCTCGCCCGAACGCGGCGGCCTGTCGTTGTAAAGGAGGACTTTGCGAAGCTTCACCGCAAGGGAGGGATAGAGTCTCTTCACCGCAGCGAGGAGCGGCCCCTTTCCGACGCATGACGGTCCTGAAAGGAGAACAAGACGCTTCATTCATCCCTCGCAAGAAAACTGATGCGTTAGGTGCTGCGCCGGGCTTTACGGCTGTGCTTGATACTTCCTCCACCGCTCGGCCAGGTCGGGCTGCTGGAGGGTCTCCATGACGTAATCGGCGATTTGTGTGCCGGTCGCCCCGCCCGGTCGGCCTGTAATCGTTAGCCTCTTCTCAAACTGCCCGCAAATATCGAGAGCCATCTCCAACGCCTCGCCCTTGTTCTCATAACCGATGTGTCGCAGAAGCATTGCCCCTGCGCGAATCATGCTGCACGGGTCGGCGTATTGCGCGCGTCCTTCCACGACCATCCTCGGAGCGGTGCCGTGGATTGCTTCAAACATGGCGTATCTTTTGCCGAGGTTTGCGCTTCCCGCTGTCCCGACGCCTCCCTGCATCTCGGCAGCCTCGTCGGTGATGATGTCGCCGTAGAGGTTCGGGAGAACCACCACGCGAAACTGCGTTCGCCTCTTCGGGTCAATGAGCTTTGCGGTCATGATGTCAATGTACCAATCGTCGCATTCGATTCCCGGATATTCCTTCGCGATTTCCTGCCCCATTTTCAGAAACTTCCCGTCGGTAGTCTTGACGACGTTCGCTTTCGTGACGATGGTGACGCGGTTGATGCCGTTTTTCTTGGCATATTCAAACGCTACTCGGATAATTCTCTCGCATCCTTGACTGGTGATGACCTTGAAGTCCATGGCAAGGTCCTCGGTCACCTCGATTCCGCTGCTTCCTAAGACGTACTCGCCCTCGGTGTTCTCCCGGAAGAAAATCCAGTCAACGCCTTCTCTCGGAATCCTCACCGGGCGGACGTTCGCGAATAGGTCGAGAGCCTTTCGCATGGCGACGTTCGCGCTCTCGATATTCGGCCAGGGGTCTCCTTTTCTTGGAGTTGTCGTCGGCCCTTTGAGGATGACGTGGCACTTTTTGATTTCTGCGAGCACGTCGTCGGGGATGGGTTTCATTTGCTTCGCGCGGTTCTCGATGGTCAGCCCCTCAATCATACGAAACTCCACCTTCCCCGAAGCCCTTTCCTCCCGCAGCAGAAACTCCAGAATGCGTTGCGCATCTTTGGCGATATAGGGGCCGATGCCGTCGCCGCCAACAACCCCGATGATGATTGGCTTCAACCTGGAGTAGTCAGTCCATTCCTCTCCCTTTTTCATCCTCTCGACGCGTCCGAGCTGTTCCCGAAGAATCTTCGCAAGGTGCTCCTTGGCTCTCTCGATGGCCTCGTTGTTCATGGTCATCCTTTCTTTTTCCCCGCCGATTTGTGCTGGTGGCAGACTTTTCGTCTTCCTGCTGCGCGGTACGCAAACCACGCCGCCGGCGCAGGATAACCACTTCTTTGATTAGGTTCCTCCGGCTTTTGGCCTTCCGATAAAGCAACGTCCTGTCTGTTCGGGCAAATAGCAAAGCTGCATCTTATGCGTTGAGATACTTCGCAATGTAATTCTTGTTTTTGTATTCCTCCACCATCTTCCGGTCGAGGGGGTATCGCCCGTACCTTTTGCCCGCTTCAACCATCGCCCGGTAATTCTCGGGCTTGACCGCCGGGTGGATACTGTTGCTCGAGGCAAGAATGTGTCCCCCGCCTACTGCCGCCTTTGCAATTGTTTCCTTCACCGCCTCGACGACCTCCTTGACAGTCCCACGCGAAAGCAGTTCCCCGCAATCCACGTTCCCTGCGACGGCAATCCTGTCGCCGTATCGTCTCTTCACCTCGCCGATGTCCATTCTCGCCATTGGCTCAAGAGGGTCGAGGCAGTCAATCCCCGCATCCACCAACATGTCAATGATGGGCCAGAGGTTTCCGTCGGTGTGTTTTATAAACGGAACGCCCTTCGCCTTAGCAACGTCAATGGTCTCCTTTAGGTAGGGTAGAACAAATTCGCGAAAATGTGCCGGAGACATTATCGGGGCCTGCCTGTGAGCATAGTCGTCGCCCGTCAACAAAATATCCGCACCCTCCTCAGCCGCTCGCTCCATAACCCGCCTTTTGTAATCGGTCACAATCCTCGCCAATCGTTTTACGAAGGAAGGATTCAGAACGTAGTCCATCAAAAGATTGTCAAGACCTCTCAAATAATGAGAGAACTCGAACCCGTCGTGCCCTAAGAAAATTATCGCCTTGTCGTGCTTGAATCGCCTTACGGCCTTTCGGAGCGTCTCCAGACGATAATCGGCCTCGGCGTCCGGGGGAACATACGAGTCCAGGTCTTTCTCCTCCCGGATGGGATGGCCGACGACGTATGGAATGCCGCTTGGGGGAACCTGCCAGGTAATCCCCCATTCGTCCAGGTAGTGTTCGCCGTCAATCCATTCGGAGCGCATGTCCTCGAAAATGACGATCGCGTCCAGGCCTTCCCTCTCTATGAAATCCGCCTGAATCTCGTAGATGCCCTCAGAGCCTCTCTGGTACTTCGTCCCCGAAACAAGGTCGGGATACAGCGCCTTGATGACCGGCTCATTCACAATCAACTCAAACATCGGCACCCTATCCGGCTCCTGGCGCCTCAGCGCTCTCATCATCCTTTCATATCCTTTCATATCCGCCTCATAACGTTTTGCGGTTCTATCGAGCGCTCTCCCACAAATCAAAGCTCGGTGACCCTTGCAACCACGCCTGGAGTCCGACATTACCATAACGTGGGGGCGGGCGCCAACAGCGCCGCTTCCCAAACCTTTGGCGACACGAGGCCGTCTGCCGAGCTTAGCAAGCGCAGAAGCCCCGCGCATGGCAGGTCACCCAGCCCGCGTGCCAGACTGCGGGACAAACACCAGTCTCAAAAGGAGCCTTCCCTCCTTTCGGCAGCGGTGGTATTATAAGGCAAAGGGAGATCGGGCAGTCGCCCGACGGGAAATCAACACGATTGCATCGGGGGTTCTCATGAAGAAAACAAGATTTGTTCTGTTCCCTGTGCTCATGGCATTGAGCGTTTGCGTCTGGGTCTTGGCGGAGGAGGAAGCGAAGACGGCTTATACGTGCCCATTGTGCGATGGCCGTTTCGACGCACCTCCCGCGCCCAAGACGACTTTTGAAGACCAGCTCTCAGACGCCAAAAGCGCCGACAGCGATTTCTGCTCGTATTCCTCGGGCGTTTCTCCGCTGTTCAGCATGGTCGTTACCTGCCCGAGTTGCCTGTATTCCGCTTACGCGAGGGAGTTTTCTCAGCCTCTTCGTGAGGCCCACAAGCCTCAACTCAAGTCCATGCTTGAGAATAATCCTCTCCCCTCGTCGGTGAAGAAGGATGAGATTCCTCCATGGCTGAAGTGGCGATATGCCGCTCGCTGTTACAGGGTCACGAGAACCGACATTCTTTTCGTCGGACAGGCCATCCACGGAGCAGCGTACTGCGCTCGCATCGAAGCGACTGCCTCTGCGACGGCCAATCTGCCCATCAAAGACCCCGAGTCGGTCCTTCCTCAGTTGGAAGAACTGGAGAAGAAGGTTTCCGCAGAAACCGAAAAGCCCAAGAAAATGGAGCTGATGCTCATGGGGGCTCAGGCGGCGCAGAGAGGCGGCTTTGTTGAAGTGCGCGACAAGTGGACTGCTCAGTTGGAGAAGGAAGGACGCGACGACGCAAGCCTTCAGGAGCGGCTCAAGAAGTTCAAGGAGCTCGTCTCCGCCGAGAAGGAGTGCCTCGAGGAGGCTCTTGAATGCTATCAGACCGCCGTGAACGAGGAGCAGATTCCCCACAGAAACCGGTCGCTTTACGACTATCTCATGGGGGACATTCTGCGGCGGCTCGGCGGGCGCAGGTCATCCGTCGTGGGATACTACGCCCACGTCGTCGAGGATGATAATGCTCGTCCTGATCTGAAAAGGCTGGCAAACTACTTCATCGAGTACCTGAGCCGCTGACCGCAGCGCGACGGGCAGCCCACCATTCGCAAACATCGGACCGTCGCAATCAGGCCTCAGCGCGGGCCCTTTGCTTCAAAAATATCAGCCTGTTGATTGCGTTGACGTAAGCTTTGGCGCTTGCCTCGATGATGTCGGTGCTTGCTCCTCGCTCCGTGACTTCCGTTCCGCGATGGCGCACGCGGACTGTCACTTCTCCGATGGCATCCTTTCCGCTCGTTACGGCGCGGAGAGAATAGTCAATCAACCGGCAGCGCATCTTCGTGATTCTTTCTATCGTCTTGTACGCTGCGTCAACCGGTCCGTCGCCGCAGGAGGCGTCCTGAAGGACCTCCCCCTCCTTTTTCAGGCAGACCGTTGCGGTGGGGATTGTGCTTGTCCCGCTCGTTATATGGACGTACTCGAGGTGATACGTGGGAGGGACCGTCACCAATTGCTCCTCGATGAGCGCCTGGACGTCCTCGTCGTAAATCTCCTTCTTCTTATCGGCGAGAACCTTGAACGCCGCGAACGCCTTGTCCACTTCCTCCCGGCTTAAGCTGTACCCGAGTTGTTTCAATCTCTCGCTGAACGCGTGCCTGCCGGAATGCTTTCCCAGTACAAGCCTGCTGCCGGTCAATCCGATGTCGGCGGGCTTCATGATTTCATACGTCGTTCTCTCTTTCAAAACGCCATCTTGATGTATGCCAGCCTCGTGCGCGAAGGCGTTGTCGCCGACGATGGCTTTGTTCGGCTGCACAGGAATGCCAGTCATTTTACTGACCAGGCGACTCGTGCGAATAATCTCGCGGGTATTGACGCCAGTATAAAAACTCAGGACGTCATTTCGCGTGCGAATCGCCATGACGACCTCCTCCAGCGAGCAATTCCCTGCTCTTTCGCCAATGCCGTTAATGGTGCACTCCACTTGCCTCGCTCCGTTGACAATAGCTTCCAGGGAATTAGCGACCGCAAGCCCGAGGTCGTTGTGGCAGTGGACGCTGATGACGGCCTTCCGGCCGTTCCTCGTATTCTCATGGAGATGCTTGATTACACTTCCAAACTCGTCGCGAACGGCGTAGCCAACCGTGTCCGGGATATTCACAGTCAGCGCTCCGGCATCCACGACAGCGTCGAAGACCTGCGCCAGAAAATTCAGCTCCGTGCGCGACGCGTCTTCCGGCGAGAATTCCACGTCGTCAACGAACTTCTTCGCGTACTTCACCGACTCCACCGCAAGCCTGAGAATCTCCTCCTCCGCCTTCTTCAGTTTGTATCGCATGTGGATTTTCGAGGTCGCCAGGAAGACGTGGATGCGTGGTTTCTTTGCCTTCTCGACGGCCTTCGCGGCCGCGTCAATGTCTCCCGCAACGGACCTGGCCAGCGCTGCGACAATCGGCTTGCTCACGGCCGCGGAGACAGCCCTCACAGCTTCCAGGTCCCCCGGCGACGATATTGGAAATCCTGCCTCAATCACGTCCACGCCCAGCCTCTCCAACTGCCGCGCCACTTCGACTTTTGCCCTGGTGTCCATGCTGGCGCCGGGCGATTGCTCGCCATCTCGCAAAGTTGTGTCGAAAATAATTATCCTTTCTCTCATTTCTTTACCTTTCGCGTGGTCGGAATCCAGTATCGGATTCCGTTGGTTTCGTCGCAAATGGGAAGCGATTTGCCGGACAAAACATCTCTGGCCCTGCGCCTCCACTCAAACAACACATCGAGCATCAAGCCCGGAACACGAAAGGGGCGCGCATAGCAGGAGATGGCATCGGGTCCTCATCCACCATTTCCGGAACGTGGACGAGACGCCGGGATAATCAGCAAGCGTGAACTTGTCCCTCGGCAACGCCAGGTCGAAAATCCTTTCAACTGATTTCTACTTCTTTTTGATCCAGCTCATCATTCCGCGCAGTTTCTCGCCGACTCTTTCGATGAGATGCTCCCTGTCTCGCCGAAGCAGAGCCCGGAAGACTGGCCGATTCGCCTGGTTCTCGAGAATCCATTCCCTGGCGAATTCGCCGCTGCGGACGTCGGCGAGAATCCTCTTCATCTCTTTGCGTGTCTCTTCGGTGATGATCCGCTTACCGCGCGTTACGTCTCCGTATTTTGCGGTATCGCTTACGGACTGCCTCATGCCCGTAATCCCTCTTTCGTACATGAGGTCAACGATCAACTTAAGTTCATGAAAACACTCGAAGTAAGCTATTTCGGGTTGATACCCAGCCTCAACGAGCGTGTCGAAGCCTGCTTTGACCAATTCCGTCACGCCGCCGCACAGGACGCATTGCTCGCCGAACAGGTCTGTCTCCGTCTCCTCGGCGAATGTGGTCTCTATGACGCCCGCTCGCGTGGCGCCAATTCCTTTGGCGTACGCGAGAGCTAATTCTTTTGCCTTCCCGGTTCGGTCCTGATGAACGGCGATGAGAGCCGGCACTCCGCCGCCCTCGACGAAAACCCTCCGAACAAGGTGCCCCGGTCCCTTCGGCGCAACCATGAAAACGTCAAGATATTCCGCAGGGACGATTTGCCCGAAGTGGATGTTGAACCCGTGCGAGAAGACCAGCGCGCAATTCTCTCGCAGGTTTTCCGCAATGGCGCTTTTATACAGCCTCGCCTGAACGTCGTCGGGAACGAGCATCTGGACAATGTGAGCTTCCTTTGCGGCGGTCGCTGCATCAAGCGGCTTGAACCCGGCCTCCACCGCTCGTTTGTAGTTTTCCGTTCCCTTCAGTTCCGCGACGATCACGTCCACGCCGCTGTCACGCAAGTTTTGCGACTGGGCGTGCCCCTGGCTGCCGTAACCCATGATTGCGACCTTTTTGCCTTTCAGCAGGTCGAGATTCGCGTCCTGGTCGTAGTACATTTTTGCCATTCTTTGACCCTCCCTGTTCCTTTTTGCGTGTTTCGGCCCGACTACTTTCTTGACATGGCGATCTTTCCTGTTCTGTTAATTTCCTTGATGCCGAACGTGCGAAGCAGGTCAATGAAAGCAGCGAGCTTGCTTTCGTTGCCAGTGATCTCGACGATGAGGGTGTCGTGGTTCACACTGACGATCCTCGCTCGGAAGATGTCCACAATCTGCATCACCTCCGACCTCGTCGAGGAATTGACGTTCACCTTGATGAGAACCAGCTCTCGATCCACGTATTCCTCGCCCTTGAAATCGGTAACCTTTATGGTGTCTATAAGCTTGTTGAGCTGCTTGTTGACCTGCTCGAGAATCTTATCATCGCCGTCCACTACAATTGTCATTCTCGATTTCGTCGGGTCGAGAGTCTCCGCGACACAGAGGCTGTCAATATTGAAGCCTCTGCCGCTGAACAGGCCCGCGATTCGGGCCAAGACGCCCGACTTATTCTGAACCAGCACAGACATGACGTGTTTCATTTTTGACTCCCTTTTTCGGCAAAACTGTTCTCCAGCGGGTTCGGCGAGAGGACTCGTCCGCACCCGACGTGATTGTCAACTCACAATAGCTCCACCCCGTCAATCATTTCGCTGATGGGTGCCCCGGCGGGAACCATCGGCCAGACGTTTTCTTCCTTCTCGACGCGAAAATCCATGAACACTGTGTTTGGTATGCAAATCGCTTTCTCGATAGCTTCTCGAACTTCCTCCGGCCTTTCGATTCGCATCCCGACGGCGCCGTACGCCTCGGCGAGCTTGACGAAATCGGGCACGTACACCGGGCAATCCTTGCGCGGGTCGTTGCATTGCTGGTCGCACTCTGCGTTCTGTGCCAGGCAGGTGAAGGCATAGTTCTTTTGATAGAACAATCCCTGCCATTGCCGAACCATGCCGAGGTACTGATTGTTCAAGATGGCGACTTTGACCGGCAACTTGTTGTGTACCGCCGTCGCGAGTTCCTGAATGTTCATCTGGATGCTCCCGTCGCCCGCTATGTCAAAGACGATTTTGTCCGGGTTTCCGACCTGCGCACCGATGGCGGCGGGAAATCCGTATCCCATCGTCCCCAGCCCGCCTGACGAGAGAAATTGCCGCGGGATCGTGTACTTATAGAACTGCGCTGCCCACATCTGATTCTGCCCGACCTCCGTGCAGATGATGGCTTTCCCGTCCGTGGCGCGGTAAATTTCCTCGACGACGTGCTGGGGCTTGACTCGCCCGTTCTTGCTTGGCTGATATGTCAATGGGTATTGCTCCTTCCACTTCTTGACCTTTTCCAGCCACTCGTCCGAATCAGCTCTCTCGACGATTCTGTTCAGTTCGACAAGCACTTCCTTGGCGTCGCCGACAACCGGTATGTGGACGGTAACGTTCTTGCTGATTGACGACGGATCAATGTCAATGTGGACCACTCTGGCGTGCCGGGCAAACTCCGAGAGCTTCCCCGTGATCCGGTCGTCGAACCTGGCGCCTACTGCGATGAGGAGGTCTGTCTCCACCACAGCCATGTTCGCGTACCTTGTTCCATGCATGCCGAGCATCTTCAGTGAAAGGTCGTCCGTCTCTGGAAAACACCCCAGTCCCATGAGCGTCGTCGTCACGGGGATTCTCGCCTTGTGCGCCAACTCGTAAAGCTCCTTGCTCGCTCCCGACGCGATGACGCCCCCTCCTGCGTAAATGACAGGGTTCTTCGACTTCTTTATCGCTTCCGCGACCTTCTGGATTTGCTTGATGTGTCCTTTCAAAGTCGGCTTGTATCCGGGAAGCTCGACCGACGACGGATACCTCTTCGCGGTGCTCTTCTGCTGGACGTCCTTCGGAATGTCAACGAGGACGGGGCCCGGTCTTCCCGTCCTGGCGATGTAGAATGCCTCCTTTATGATGGTCGGGAGCTCATCCACATCTTTGACGAGGTAACTGTGTTTCGTGATGGGGCGAGTTATCCCCGTAACATCGGCTTCTTGAAAAGCATCGTTGCCAATCATCGGAGTCGGAACCTGACCGGTGATTGCGACAATCGGCACCGAATCCATGTAAGCCGTCGCTATCCCCGTAACAAGGTTAGTCGCCCCGGGACCGGACGTCGCAAAGCAAACTCCAACTTTCCCGGTGGAGCGGGCGTAGCCATCGGCCGCGTGAGCCGCTCCCTGCTCGTGCCGCGTCAGGATGAACTTGATCGGTGACCTGTTCATCAGATGGCAAATGTCGAGAACTGCCCCGCCGGGGATGCCGAACATGCACTCGACACCCTCTTTGACGAGGCAATCTATAAGAACCTCGGCGCCTTTCATGCTTGACACCTTTTACCTCCTTGAGTGAGTTTATCGTTTCGGCATTAAAATCTTACTCGAAAACCGCACCTTTTCCAGCAGAGGACACGTGCTCTACATACCGGGCCAGCCACCCTTTGGTCACTCTTGGCGCGGGCCTCTCCCATTGCTCCAACCGCTTTTCCATCTCCTCTTCGGGAATCAAAAGGTCCACCCTCCGTTCTGGAATGCTGATGCGAATTCTGTCGCCATTCCTGACAATCGCTATGGGGCCTCCTTCCGCTGCCTCGGGGGAGATGTGGCCGATGCACGGGCCTCTTGTCCCGCCCGAAAACCGCCCGTCCGTCAGAAGAGCCACCGACTCGGACAAACCCATCCCAACCACAGTCGCCGTCGGGGAGAGCATCTCTCTCATCCCCGGTCCGCCCTTCGGCCCTTCATACCGGATCACAATGACGCTGCCAGCCTTGACCTTTTTCCCTAAGATTGCTTTCATCGCCTCTTCTTCTGAATCGTAAACTCGCGCGTCCCCCTCGAACTCCCACATGCTCTCGGGCACGGCGCTCTGCTTGACGACCGCACCTCCGGGGGCGAGGTTGCCGCGAAGAATCGCGATTCCGCCTTCCGGATGGTATGCCCTGTCTAAGTCGCGGATGATGTCCTCATCATATCTCTCGGCTGCCGTGGCGATGTCGAGTATTGTCTGCCCCGAGACCGTCAGAGTATTGTTCAGCTTCGGCGCGAGGACTTTCAATACCGCCGGGATGCCCCCAGCATATTCAAGGTCCTCCATGAAATAATCGCCTCCGGGCGTTATTCTACATACGTGCGGTGTGCTCCTGCTAATAACATCGAAAGTCTCCAGCGGCAAATCCACACCAGCCTCGCGGGCAATGGCCGGAATGTGCAGGACGGTGTTCGTTGAACCGCCGAGCGCCATGTCCACTCGTATCGCGTTCTCGATGCTTTGGTGCGTGATGATCTTTCTCGGGGTAACGTTCTCTTTCACGAGCTGCACGATGCGCTGCCCACTCACGTAGGCGATTCTCACCTTGTCGGCTGAGACCGCGAGAGCCGTCGCGCAGCGGGGCAGGGACAGTCCCACTGCCTCCGTGATGCACGCCATGGTGTTTGCGGTGTAAAGCCCCTGGCACGAGCCCGCTCCGGGGCAAGCTCTCTTTTCGAGTTCCTTTGCCTCCTCCCTGGACATCTTTCCTGCGTGGACCTCGCCGATGGGTTCGTATGAGTCCCGCACGAACGACAGCCTGCGCATCCTGTGCCTCCCGGAAAGCATCGGTCCGGCGGTAACGACAATCCCCGGAACGTCAACCCTCGCCAGCCCCATCATCATTCCGGGGGTAATCTTATCGCAGTTCGTCAGGAGAACCAGCCCGTCGAAGCAGTGAGCTTCTGTCATCGTCTCGATAATGTCGGCAATCAGCTCGCGGCTCGGCAGCGAGTACTTCATCCCGGAATGACCCATCGCAATGCCGTCGCAGATTCCCGGCACGCCGAAAAGAAACGGGCGCCCTCCGCCGGCGTGAACTCCATTTTCGATTGCTCGTTCCAGTGACCGCATCCCGGTATGCCCCGGAACGATGTCGCTGAAACTCGTCGCTATCCCGATGAACGGCTTATCAAGGTCACCCTCGGTGATGCCAGTCGCATAGAGGAGCGCACGGTGAGGCGTTCGCTCCAGTCCCTTCTTGATCTGGTCGCTTCTCATGTTCAAATCCTTCCTGTCCGGATGTCCTTACGGTGGGCTATTTTTTTCCAAAACAAAAAACCCACTATCGCTCTGACAGTGGGTTGAGATTCCTTATGTTGGCTTCTTCCTTATGGTGCGCTGGAGACCCTCACAAGTGATTCTCTCCCCACTGCCTCGCTCAGCACCGATAGAGCGAGGCAGAGAACCACGACCACGACGAGCATTAAACCAAAATTGACTATCGTCTTTACCATCTTTTCTCCAGCCACACGCTCAACTCTAAAACCAGCAGCAAAATACCACAGCCCGTTTTTGCCTGTCAAGCTTTTTCTCTTTGGTTCCGGAAAGCCTGTGCGCGACCTGGCATAAACCCGAGGCGACTCAGCGGACACAGACCTTGTAGTATCGAGCCTTTGTGAGGTCGCCTTCCTCGTCAACGCAAATGGCATCCTGGCCCGTTCCTGCGATTTCCTCGCCGAGTGGACTCCACTCGCCGCCGGGCTGCTCTCCGATGTAAACCTGATACGTTTTGCCCTCGACAGTCCGCCACGTGATAGCGACGCCTGGATTGTTGGCGACGATGGCGACGACCGCAAAGAGCGACTCAGCGGACTTTGGGTCGGTTCCGGCAATCATCTCCTTGAGGTTAGTCATCCCGTCGCCGTCCGGGTCGCCGTCCGGGCCGTTCACTCCGCTCGGGTCGTTGGGGTTGAGTTTGTTTTCGACTTCCCAGCGGTCGCCCAGCCCATCCTCATCGCTGTCGGCGCTTCGCGGATTTGTGCCATTGCGGTACTCGGCGAGATTGTTCAGCCCGTCCTGGTCGGCGTCCCCTTCAGCCCCGTTGTCTCCGCTTGCGTCAGTTGGACTCAGGCCGAAGAAAATCTCCCAGAAGTCGTCCATCTCGTCGGTGTCCGTATCGGAGTTATTCGGGTTTGTTCCGTTCATATATTCCGTAAGGTTACTGAGTGTGTCTCCGTCGGGGTCGCCCGAAGCACCGTTCGGTCCAATTGCACTCTTCGCATCGAGCAGGTTGGCTGCCTCCCATCCATCGGGGAGACCGTCGCCGTCGGTGTCCTTGTTGATCGGGTTGGTCAAATAGGTTTTGACCTCGTCCCAGTCCGTTAAGCCGTCCTCGTCCGAATCAGCGAGCGTGGGGTTCGTCAAGAATTGCGTAACCTCCTCGCCGTCTTTCAGACCATCGCCATCCGTGTCGGGGTTTCGGGGGTCGGTTCCCGTATTTGTGGCGCCGGCGTACACGCCGGTATTTGTCTCCACCGAGTCGCACAGTCCGTCAGCATCCGTGTCAATGCCGATGGCAAAGGAGGTTTCGTCGGACCAGTTTCCCCAGCGTCCGGTGCTGTCCTTGTATCTCACCCGCCAGTAATAGACCTTCAGCGGCGCGAGGACGTCAGCGGGCACTTCGTAGGAGGTTATGTGCTCAGCATCCTCGTCGGTGTCCACGACGGTCTCATTCCAGTATTTCCCGTCCTCGCGGACCTGCCACTGGCTTGCGGTGTGAGCGTCCGCATTCGGATCGCTGTACGCGGTCGCCTGAAGGTTTGCAGTCGGATAGACGGTGTAATCCCGATCGCGCGGCGAGACGTTTCGGGGCTGACGAGGGGCATTTCGGTCAGTGAGGAAGTTCGTGAAGAGATACTTCCTCCTCTCGACGATGTAGTTTTTGAGGATGGTCACTTGCGACGGGAGGTCGGTAGCGACCGAACTGTACGTGCCCCATCGCGCTCTATCTCTCACCACCTCTTCCTTGATAAGCTCGGCGAGAGAGTCAATTTCCTGATTTTGCAGAGGCGGCGTGAAAAACGTATCGAGCACGTATTTCGTCGTCTCAATCATCTTCTCCCGGAACGGCTCCGTGTATGAGCTATTCTCCGGATAGAAAAAGCGGTCAATGACTCTGTTCCACGGCCCGTCGTTCTTCGGATGAATTCGCGTCCCGAAGAAAATATGGTTGTCCCATCGTATGACATCGTTGCAGACGCCGCCGCTAAGCTCGTAATTTCGCCCATAGGTGAGGTCCAGGTCCCATGCGAACATCTCCCATTTGTCGGTTGTCGGGTCGTGATAGAGGAAATAGTTCTTTGCCGGCTGGTCGGAGTTGTTGATCACCGAATTGACGGCGTTGTAGGCTATCTGCTCGTCAACGTTTGTGTAAGTGTTGAGATAGTCGGTGATTTGCTTTTCGGGCGTGTTGTTTATCCCCCACAGGAAGGACTCGAGGTCCGCCATACTGCCATCTTCTTCATTCGTCTTCTTTTCAAATCCCCAGATGTTCTCCGCCTCGTTGTAGCCCTTGTAGAGATTTCCCGTGTCGTCTCGCCCGTTCCTTTGCAGGTATCTTCTTCCCGGCGCCTCCAGCTCGAGGAAAAGACCCCAGTAAGACCCATTGATGTACAGAACAATCTGGCGGCTCTCGCTGTACGCCACGCCCATCTTCTTGAACATATCGTTAGAGAGCTTCTCGCGCAGGAACGATTTGTCCGCCCACATCGCATTGAGGTCAATGGATTTCACCTCGTCAAAAAACGTGCTGAAGAGGTCGCCCTTGTTGAAACGGACTTTCAGGCACTTTTTCGGGTAGCTGCGAGAGGTCTGCCCGCGGTATCGAACGCCCACGTTCTCGTAAACCCTGCCCTGATAAATGAACGTGGCAGGGTAGTAGTTATCGCTCCAGGGGTCAATGCTCCCCATGTTAGGGATGGTCATGAAATAGACCGGCAGCTTTGAGACGATGTCCTGGCTGTAAACAAAGTAAGCGTGATTGGGCTTCGGGTCGTTCGAGGCGGGGCTTCTCGTCTTGTTGCCTGCGTTGTCGAGGGCGGTGACGGTGTATTGCACGACCGTCTGGGAGGGGTAAGTCGTGGTCAGCGCCGTATAAAGCCCGTCGCCTGCCGCTTCGTCCCCGCTCAGCCCGTCGTCTCGCATCTCGACGGTCGTCCACGTTGTTGACAGCGCGGACTTGTACTGGAGCGTCACAGACGCGACCTGAACGTCGTCCTCGACCGCCGCCACAATCTTCCCGACCTCGGAGGGCTTGGGCATGCTCGGTGTGTGCTCCACCGAAGAGATGAACGGAGGCAGGTCGAG
Source organism: uncultured Verrucomicrobiota bacterium (assembly GCA_964482435.1). Classification (GTDB taxonomy): domain Bacteria; phylum Auribacterota; class JABMQX01; order JABMQX01; family JABMQX01; genus CAYZXL01. The sequence continues at coordinate 16,428 of CAYZXL010000006.1, read as the reverse complement.
AGAATACATCGTGTTGCGGCTTCCGGGGGAGCAGAGCAACCCGCTCCCCGCCAGGACCGTCTCGCCGCCGAGCCCTCCCCTCCAGAGACACGAATAGAGCCTGGTGCCCCCTTTCACGTGCTTTACCCAGAACGACAAAACGTAGAGCTGGTCCTTGACGAGGTCGGGAACGGTGTAAATGTTGACGCTGTTCGTATTGCTTGTCCCGGTGTCGGTGGCGACGATGTGCATGGCGATTCTCCCGGAATGGCCCTGTCCCGCCTCCCGGTAAGAACTGGAATGATTGCCGGTCTTCTGCCAGCCGGATTCGTCGGTCTCAAAGGTGCCATTGGGAACGTAGTTGTAGGTCCCTCCGGGGTCAGTTATGGAAACGTCGTCAATCAAGCATTCTCCCGGCTCGAGCATGTAGAAAGTTAAAAGACCGGACGTGGCGACTCCGACCCTCTGGACGAATTGCCAGTATGGCTCGCCGCTGCTCGCCTGCCAGTTTCGGGGGTGATTGTTGTCAACAAATGGATTTATGCATTCCAGGGACGAGCCAAACCCGTCTGCCGCGACCGGCCATGGCGCCTCGTCGTCGTATTTCACGATGTCCATGGTTGTGCCGACCGAATTCTCAAGGGCAAGAGTCTCGCCGCCGTGGTCGAGCCTCCCCATGTCCCACTGCATCGCCGGGGCGGTAAAGTGATAGATTCCCTGAACGGTCGCAACGTCCATGCACAGGACGAGGTAACCGCCCCCCGGAATCGTTGTCCCCCACGGAAACTCGTGGGTCAACCCCCTCGTGATTTTCCAGCCGCTCAGGTCAACACTCTGGCTGCCCTTGTTGAACAGCTCGACGAATTGGCCGTTGTCGTCCTCGTTCGCGGGATAATACATCATCTCGTTGATCACGATGTCCGTGTCGTGGTTGGAGGGCGAATATATGCTGTTCTGGGCGCCGGGGCTGCCCCCGGACAAACCGGGACCCCAGTTGCTGAAAAGCAAGTTGTCTGCGGAGGGATTGACGCACTCCAGAGATGCCCCCTGACCGTCAGCCAGTTCCGACCACGGCGACGAATCCCCGTACTCCACCCGGTCAACGAGAATCCCGTTCGCGTTGAACAGCCGAACAGCCGAGCCGCCGTCGCTGAATCGGAACGTGAAGTCGCCGATTACGTCTTGAATGCCGTAAAGGCTCATCGTTCTCGCGGAGTCGTAAGCTATGACGAGAAATTCCCCCGGCGAAAGGGGAGTCCCCATCGGCAAATAGAACGCGTGGCTGTCCTCGTCGTCCTTCAAGCACCACAGGCTGAGGTCAATCGTTCGGCTGCCCGCGTTGAAAAGCTCCACCCATTCAAGGTCCTCGCCCATCTCCAGGCTGTTGTGATATATGATTTCGTTGATGACAATTTCGCTATCGGTCGCCGGGAGGTTTTCAACGCGATACCACGCCTTTCTCGTCGGTGCACCAGCCGGCCAGTACCCGATGCCGCCCAGGTTATCCGTTGCCTCAATCGTGTGCCATACCCATGTCCCATTCCACTGCGCCGGAATCGTCGCGCAATAAGACCCATCCCCGAGCCGGTTCATAGAAATGGTCTGTCCCGCGCCATTCGGATCGTCTCCAGGGACATACATCAAGCGGACTTCCTGAACGCTCGTGTCGTCTCGGACGGCGGCAGTCACAGTTACCGATTGTGTGGAGGTGGGGGCGAGGGGATTCCTCGTCACGCCCATGATGGCCGGCGGAGGATTCTCCCGATAGCAACTGTTCCGCGCGCCGGGCGTGCCGTTGCTCTCCGGGGGAGTGCTTCCTCGCCAGTTTCCCCCGAGGTTGTTATCAGCCCACGGATTCACCAACTCAAGCGATGGTCCGCTCCCGTCGGCTTCGCTTGGCCATTCCCCGCCTGTCCCGTAGCTCACTTCGTCAATCAGCACGGGAACCGGTGAGTCGTCGGTCAGGGCAAAGTATTCTCCTTCGTTCCTGAGCCTCCCGTTGAACGGTCCGATTATGTTATACACGCCGTACTTCGACGCCATTTCCGACACGTCCGAGCAAACAACGAGGTATTCCCCCGGATTCACGATTGTCCCCGTCGGAAACGTGAAGGTTATGCCGTCAGTGAGCTGCCATCCGCTGATGTCAACCGCCTCGGTCCCTCTGTTGTGAAGCTCGACGAATTCCAGCTCGTCCCCCGAGCCGTCATCCGGCGGGTTGTACATAATTTCGTTGATTACGATGTCCGCAGGTGAACCATAAACGGCAAGGGGAAGGCAGCTAAAGGCGCATGCCAGCGCGACCAGTGACGCGTTGGCCATCCAATTTGATTTTGGCTGCAACAAGGTGCTCTCTCTCAGGAACTGTTTTCAGGCTCCCGTGGCTCAAGTTGTGGGGCGACCGTTGCGGAAAGACACTCGCCGGGGTCCGGGCTGAACGGCCCTCTCACCGGCTCTGCCTTTCCTTCCTACGGATTAGTATAGCACATTTTCTGTTGGGAATGAAGACCTTTGCAGGTCGTCATTTGGAGAACTGCCTGGGCAGCCGTGGAGTCCGGCAGGGGTGGTGGTTGTGCAACGGCAGGGGGAGCAGACCGGCAAGTAAAAAGGCAGCAAGCTCTTTCCGGAGCCGGAGCCGGCAGGGTTCCTTCAGATGTCACTCGAACCGGACGCGATAGAATCTCTGGCGAAGGCTCCCGGTTTCTTCCCCGCTCCATGAGGACCGCCAGGCAGGCCAGCAGGACCCCGGCACCGGCTGCCATTCGCCATTGGTAAGCTCGTCCCTGCATTCGACCGTAACGGGACGCTCGCCGTGCGGCGGCCACGACCACGTCAGGGAAACGCTGTTGCCCGCCCTGTTCACGAACACCCGAGGGAGACATAGAGGACGAGGTTCTCCGATTATCCTTATGTCATCCACCGCGAACCAGTAGTCCCACTTGGCCTGGTAGAAGCGCCAGCGAATCTGAATCTTCTCCCCGTCAGCATAAGGCGCTATGTACACCTTCTCGCAGCCGCTGCTGTCTCCGCTGTTCCTGTCCCAGTGGAGGAGGCTCACCCACTCACCCCAGGCCCCGTCGTCCAGGACGCGAATGTCAACCTCCGCTACCTGAAGACGCTCAGGGTCGTTGTACGTCTTGTAGTTCCTGACGAACCTCAACTCCACTCTCAAGTGCTCGGTGCAGTCTATTTCCGGACTTATCAACCTCTCGTCCATATACGCTTCGGGGGCGAGGTCGCTGTCAGTCATCATAAAGTGCTTGAAAAGTCCTCCGGTCGGCTCCCCGGGGAACTGCCAGCTGAACCAGTCGCAGTCCAACAGTTGCCATGCCGCATCAGGATGGCCAGAGCCGTTCTCGATAGTCCAGCCCGCAACTTTCACGTCAGCGTCGCTCGCGTACTGGTCGAAGTTGTCAGCCCATATCGTCTCCCACCTGGGAGGACTCCAGTTGAACCCAACCACAATCGCACGGAAAGCGATGTCGTCCGCCAGTGACTTGACCCGTAGATGATGCACACCGGTTGCCGTCTCCACGAATTGCTCCATCGCCACCCACGTGAAAAAACCCGCGTTGCCGGTGTCAAAGCTTCCGGTTCCGACAAGCTTCTCATCCCAGTACGCCGCGATTGTCCCCCCGCCACGGCATTCGACATGGAATGACAGCTTTATCCATCCGGGCTGCGTGACGTTGAAGCCGTACCGAAACCAGTTGCACGCGTCCATCAGGATGTACGAGCAGTAAAAGTCTGGCGGGTCGAACGGCCCGGGGGTATAAACCGCCACCGGGTCCACGCCACGCCGATGGCAAGGAAACTCCGGAAACCAGCCGGTGCAGTCGTTTCCCGTATAGAAGTAATCGTAATACTCAGGTCTCCCGACGTCTTCGCAGTACGGCGCCTCGATCGCAGGGAGCGTCGTAGCCGCCGTCCACGGGAAGTTCCCTCCGCCCCAGTTGAAGTCCTCCGCTTCCCTGATCTGAAAAACCCCAGGAGGAGGAAGCGGTGGCAGGGAAATCAGATATGTCCGAGGCCCTTCTACGCCGTTAACGCCAACCGCAGATACCGCATAGCTATAGCTGTTGTCGGCGGTAACCGTGGAGTCAACAAACGAAGTGGTGCTGGTAGTAGCTATCTGCTCCCACTCGCCGCCGTTCACGCTGCGGTAAACGTTGTACTTGAGGACGCCTTCCGTAAGCGCCGCATTCCACGTCAGATGCGCCGCCATGAGCATCTCGACTTCCAGGTTTCTCGGCTCCATCAGAACAGGATACACGATGTCGTCCAGAAGAATGTCCGATGCGTGCGTCCCGTAAGAGACAGTCCCCGCGAAGCGCAGAGCTCGCACGGTCAGTGGCGGGACTGTAAGCGAATATGATAGCGTCCGAGTCCTCACGTCTGGCCCGGACACCATCCAACAGATCGCTCCGTGTCCCAGTGTCGCCCCGGGGGCATTCACATTCGTCTCCGGTATCCCCCGAGGAATCTGCTCCCTGATAACTACGGTAACAGGAGGATTGGCGGCATTGACCCTGAACGATAAACTGACCCAAATCGTGTCGCAGGGTTGGTACGACTCGGGCAGCGTTCTCGCCGCGTATGCGTCCTCCATACCAGCGGGCAGGCCAAACGAGTACTCCAGGTCGCTGAACTCATTCCCAGCCGGATCGGTGATCCCGACCGCCAGGTAGTTGCCTCCCTCCCACTCGTGGAACTTGAACGTCAGGGAGTTTACTCCTTTCGTCAATCCGGTCTCCTCCGCCGCGAAACCGTAGTAAGTCCTTTCGAGACCGCCATCCCAGCCATCGCGACTGATAACCAGAACCCCATTGTTCCAGACGCGAATATCCTCGTCGTGCCGGAAATGCCAGCAAACATCTCTGTCCTCCGGCGAGATGATGTACAAGTGGTAGTACTGGATGAAATTGTCCTGTGCCTCATCCCCGAACCAGCCGGCATCGTCGTGAAGAGGGGTCCAGACAGCCGGATTCGCCGAGACAGTAACGTCTGTGCCGGTGAAGTTGTACTCCTCCCCAGGACGCGGGTTCACAACAGTCTCCCCGCCAAACTTACTGAGATGGTCCGAGTCTATGAGCAAAGGGCTCGTGACCCTATCAGCCGCCGTTTTTCCCATGTGGAGAAGGTCCTTGAAATATCCGGGCCCGAGCGGAGAAACCAGGCCAGCGAAGCTGTAAACGGCCACCACGACCTCGTCGCTGCTTTTGCCGCCCAATCCATCCTCGACGGCAAGCCTGAACTTTAGTTGCTCCGGGAAATTCCACCTACTCGGAGCAGTGAAGCCGACGACCGCGCTCGTGCTCCCCGTAATTCCCGCATCTGGCCCAGCCGTCTGGGTCCATAGATATGCCAGGATGCCCGTGGTGCTCATCGAACCGGAACCGTCGAGAGTAACCTGTGTCCCTCCCAACACTCTCTGGTCGGGCCCCGCAGCCGCCGTCGTAACAAGGTTCTTTATCTTTATCTGAACGTACGAATCGCTCTGCGCCTCCGTCCGGTCCCCGGCAGTCAACTTGAACAGCATGACAGTGTCCGACGAAACGATCGGGGCAGTGAACGTCGCCCTGGCGCTGGTCGAATCCTTGATCGTCACATCCGGGCCGCTCACCTTCTCCCATTGCCAGCTCGTGATTGGTCCCCTTGTCGAGAACGAATAGGTCCCGTCGAGAGTCGCCGTGGCGCCCTCCGCGTAGGTCGCACGCAGGCCCTGGACAATCAGAGTCTCGGCAGGATGGCACTGGTGACCATAAACCTCCAGTTCGGCAATGGAAGTGTACTGGCCCCAACCGCCCGGCCTCCCATAGATTCTTATCCCCTTCCCCCTGACCGTCGGGATGATCAGGTCGTACCTGGTGAGAGCTTGCGCCCCAGCAGGACTATCGGTGTAATTGTACGCGGCGTGAACGCCAACTATCGGGACGGGCGTCCATGTAGTTCCATCATCAGTAACCTGAACGCTCAGGCTCGTGAACCAGCCGCCCTCAGAAGAGAACTCGCCCGTATAGAAGACAATCCGCTCGAAGTAATAGGGCTGCTCCCACAAATACCCCCAGTAATCCTCGTATTTGCCCTGCCCGTCGCCGCTGTTCCACCATTCGTCCTGAATCCCATCGTTCATGTAACCGATGAGGGGATCCGGGTGCGGGGGGCAAACCTTGCAGACGAACTTCACGGGAGGATATCCGCCTCCCAGGGAGGCCGGCAACGCCACGTTTCGCATGGCCGTGTAAGTCAGCTCCGCCGACGCCAGGACGCGCCCGGGAGAATTGCCGGTGGGCACGATGTCGGAGTAGCTGTCCATGGCCCTGACCAGCAGAGTTACATCCGTGCACTCCGCCATCCCCAGGAACTCGAAATGGGTCTCCACCGTCTTCCACAGCCAGAAGTACGCAGTGCCGAGCTTCAAGGCAATCTCATACCACTCAGCGCCGGGCACAGGGTCCCATTCCAGCCGACAGCCAAGCTCCGCTCCCCGGTCAATGGGATATGCTCGCAAGTTGAGCGGCGTGGGACCGACGGCGCGGACAAAGTATTGCACCTCGTCAGTATCGGTCCCGGTTTCGCCCGTTACCGTAAGGCGGAAGAGGAGCACATAGCCGATTTCTCTGCCCGGAGGGACAAACGTGGCAATCGCCTGGTCGGCACTGAAGATGGTTACCGTCGGTTCGCTGCCAACCTTGATCTGAGTCCACTGAAATGCGGTAGCGTCTATGGACTTGCTGCCGTCAAGGGTGGCTTGCTCGTTTCCGTAAATCCACTGGTCCTCTCCCGCATCCGCGACGACCGAGTGAGCCGACGATGGAATGGCAAACTCCAGGAAGAGAACGATTCCCCAGATCCAGAAAACCTTTGCTATCATGGCCAACCTCCCCGAATTTACCTACAGGGTTGCCACTGTGAAATATCACGAAAACTCTCAGAAAGGCCGTTGGAAGTATCGCGCGCAGATGAAATCGTGTCAAGCCTTTTCCGCCGCGAGATGCGGCTGGGTACCTGTGGCATCCCGCCGTTGGCGCGACCCCTGGACGTTCATGGGCAAGATGCCCATGCCACCGCCGCAGCTCCCTCTTCACGGCCGGGCCACTTTGGTCAGGTACGCAAGGTGGGCTGTTTCCTCGACGAGGTCGGCCCGCAAATAGGCTTCCACGATTGACGACCCCATCGAGATGATTCCGTGTCTCGTAAGAAGGAGCGTGTGGACGCTTGGCTCGAGAGTTGGAATAACGCTCTTGACGTCCCGCAGAAGCTCGTCAGAACCGGGCATGGATTCAGGAAGGACGGGGATGCTTCCGAGCTTCATCTTCGCCGAGACCGTCACCGGCGGAATGGATTCCCCAAGCACCGATAGAGCAATGCAGTACCGCGGGTGAACGTGGACAATCGCTTTAACGTCCGGGCGGAGACTGTAAATCGCAGCGTGCATCCTCGATTCTTTCGACGGTTTCAGTCCCTCAGGACCCGCGATTTTCTCTGCTTTTGCGTTGATGGTTATGATGTTTTCTGGCTTCGTGTCGCCGAGAGAAAGACCGCTCGCCGTGATTAAAAACTCGTCCGAATCCCCTATTCGGGCGCTGTTGTTTCCCCCCGCCGACGAGACGAGGACTCGGTTGTAGGCAAGAACGCTGTAGTACGACAAATCACGTTTAAGCTGTTCAACGTCTGTCATGCGGTTTTCCTCCGTTTTTTCAGGGCGATTTCTGCTGCAACTCTTATTGCCTCGAGCAGATTCCTGTGATCCGCCTTGTTCTTGCCCGCTATGTCGAACGCCGTCCCGTGCCCGACGGACGTGCGCACCAGAGGCAAGCCCGCAAGCAGTGTTACCGCCGAGCCAAATCCAAGAAGTTTAACAACCATCATTCCCTGGTCATGAAACATCGCCACCACTAAATCGAATTCTCCTTGTTTTGCCCGGACAAAAACGGTGTCGGCAGGTATCGGCCCGACAACATTCATTCCATGGGCGGAGCATTCCTCAACCGCCGGAGCAATCTCCTTGGTCTCTTCGTCGCCGAAGATTCCGCCTTCGCTCGCGTGCGGGTTCAGCGCCGCGACGGCTACCTTCGGCTTATCCAGACCAAGAAAAAGAAGGGTTTCCAAGGCAAGCTCGACGACGGACACGATGCGCTCTTTTTTTACCTTTTCGACCGCCTCGCGCAACGACATGTGCGTTGTCAACAGCATCAGCCGAAGATTGCCTAAAAGGAGAATCATTCCGTATTTCTTCGCGCCGCACAGTTCGCCGAGAATCTCCGTCTGCCCCTCGTACTTGTAGCCAGCGGCACGCATGGATTCCTTGTTCAACGGCGCCGAAACCATAGCCTCGACCTTCCCCTCCAGGCACATCCTCCCCGCCTCTTTTGTATAGAGAACCGCCGCCTCGCCGTTTTTCGCGTCAACAACCCCCATCCGCAAATTCTCAACGTCAATGTTGTGAAAATCGAGCACGTCAACCATGCCTTGCTTGAGTCCCGCGTCCAGCACATCTTTCACTCGGCGAACGACAAGAGGAACTTTTGCCAGCGCGACCGCTTGCTCAATAACCCGTGCGTCGCCGAGCACGACCGGTCTGCAGCATTCGTACACTTCCCGCTGAGCCAGGCACTTCGCCGTAATCTCCGGTCCGATGCCGGCTGCGTCTCCCATCGTGATAGCGATTCTTGGTCTCTCCAGCATTACGAGCCAGCTCTCTTCATGCGCCGGTAAGGAACTTGCTGATCCTCGACACGATGTCGTCTGGACCTATGGAACCACCTTTCGTGACAACTACCACGCCCTCATGCCCCCCACGGACCACCGTGGATGCTACCACAAGGGGGGCTATCCGTGTATGCAATTTGAGCGCACGGATGCCCAGCGAGCGGCAGACGCAGTAAGCCGTCTCTCCCCCTGTCAGGACGAGGCCGCCGAGAGGAACACGCTCAACTGCCCGCGCAACAAGGCCCGACAGGAAACAGAGGACGCGCTCACGAAGGTCCGCGGAGAAGCCCACGGTCTCCTCACAGATGCGAACGGCGGCGTTTTGCCCCTCAAGCAGGGTTGCCGAGCACGCCTCTGCGAGTTCTCTCGTCGGCGCGTCCATACCCAGGCGGCTTGCTATCCGATTCAGCTCTATGTCGAGGACGCAAAGCTGGCCCGCGGCCGCCGCGACCTCAAGCTGTCGTCTTGACTGAGGGTGTGAAGTTCCGCAGACGAGGAGAAAAGGGCCGTCTCGGGGCTCAAGCGCGGCGGGTGTCTCTCCGCCGACACCGAGCACAGTCGCAAGGGCCTGAGCCAGCCCCTGACAGCCGACGAAGATTTTTCCCTCAGGCACAGAAACAAGACACTCCACAGCAACACGCAAATCTCCCCGAGACCGACCGTCAACGACGATGAGTTGGCGTCCCTTCGCCATAAGCTTCTCCAGTGCCGCGGCAGTGTTTCCGGCTCGGACGTCCTGGAGGGAAATCAGCCCCGCTTTTCGGCCGCTCCGGTCTTCGGCTCGGATGAGCACGCTCGATTCCGTGACCGGATGCTCCGGGTCGCTCGCATAGAAGCTCTCCGCGACTGGAACGCCGTCAATGTGCTGCACGCCGTCAATCGTCTCACGCCCCGCCTCCGGAATCGCCGGAAGAATGAAAGCCAGCGAAGCGCCCGTGGCGTCCATGACCGCGCCAATCTCAACTCCGAAGTTTCCTTGCAGCGCGCTGTCCACTTTTTTGAAAATGAGATCAGCTCCCGACGAGAGAGCGCGTTTCGCGGCGCAGAGGGCTCTCGTGTGGGATTCGTCCGGTGTCAGATGACGGCTCTGAGTGTTGTGGACGAAAATCGTCTCACCGGCGGTGGGGGGCGGCTCGGAGTCCGGCTCGACGAGAACCAGGACGGATTTTTCACGGGTGACAAATTCGATTCCAGAATCGCAGGCGCCGGTCAGGTCATCCGCAACGATGCCGATCTTGGGAACGAAGCTGTGGAACATAGGCCCGGTTCTTACAGAATTCAAGTTTATTGTCTCGGTTCTCGCGATTGGGGCAGCCGCCCTCGAGAAATCCTGAACCGTGCAGCCCAACCGACGACAGATATACCACAACCTCCGATTGTCAACAACATCCGCTCGCCTCAGCGATTCGCTCTTTCCAGTTCTCCATCACGAACACGGTGGGCGGCAAGCCGTGCCCGTCCACCCGGAGCGGCACGACCGCCCTGGACTGTGTGTCAAGGTCCGAGAAACTTGAGGCTGCGTTTGTGTGTTACAATTGGGCCGTGCGGCGCCGGCGAGGTCGCTCTTCCGGCTGGTTGGCCCCTGGAAGGGGCACACAGGCCGACGCCGGGCGTGCACGAGTTGGTTGATTTTCTCGGCCTGTTAGTTTCCGAAAGAACTTCAGCCCGGAGCCCCACGGTCACAATGGAGCGGAAGGCGATCAGGCTCGCGCGAAGAAGATAAGCGGTTAGGGATGGCTTTTCGGGCTCGATGAATATCGGGACACATAGCACCCAAGCAACAGTCTCAGTCGTTGAATGCACGGACTACTCCGACGAGGAACGTGTCTATCATGCCCTCGCCACACTGCTCGGTTGCCTCGGCGGCATACGGAAATTCGTCAAGCCAGAGGAAAGAGTCTTGATCAAGCCCAATCTTCTGGCGGGCGATTCCCCGGACCGAGCCGTCACGACGCATCCGTCCGTCGTCGCCGGAATCGTGCGCATGGTTAAGGAAGCGGGCGGTATCCCTGTCATTGGCGACAGCCCCTCCGTTGCCAAGCTCGAAAGCGTCGCTGTCCCAACGGGGATGACGGACGTGGCCGCCAAATGGGGGGCGGCACTGATAGACCTTTCGACTCCTGCGAACGTCTCTGTCCCGGAGGGTATCATCCTGAGAAGAGTGACCGTCGCCAGGGAAGCTCTCGACGCCGACGCCATCATTTCCGTGTCGAAGCTCAAGACGCACGGCTTTACCACTTTCACCGGAGCAGTCAAAAACATGTTCGGCGTCGTCCCCGGGCTCCTGAAAGCTGACTACCACCTCCAAATGCCAGAAATCGAGTCTTTTTCCGCGACGCTCCTCGACGTTTACGCAGCTGTCCCGGCGCGCCTCCACGTGATGGATGGAATCTGGGCGATGGAAGGACCAAAGGGACCGCGTTCTGGGAAGCCGAAACATCTGGGGCTTCTCTTAGCCAGCGCTGATGGGATTGCCCTCGATGCCGTTGCGACTTCCATCATCGGAATTGACCCGCAGACTGTCCCCACGACGAGGATCGGGCATCTGCAAGCCAAAGGCGTTGGCAGCCTCGACCGGGTCCAAATCGTCGGCGAGTCTCTTGAGGGAGTGCGCGTTACTGACTTTGACGGCGTCATCCAGCCAAGCGGGTTTAGCGACAAGATTCCGCCGTTTCTGTTCAGATTTCTTCGGAACTACATCTCAAACAAGCCGACGATCAATTCGAGAGTCTGCGAATTGTGCATGACCTGCGTCAGGGCGTGCCCCCCTCAAGTTATTCGTCGGACGGGAGGACGCGACAGATTGGTCATTGATTACGACAAGTGCATTCGGTGCTACTGCTGCCTGGAATCCTGTCCCCACGGCGCTGTTGACATAAAAGAAGGCGTGCTTGCGAAATTCAGTCGTCGCTGAAACGCACGTACCTCGTCGCCTCAAGAATCCCGGGGAGACGAAAATACTCGGATAGTCCCCGTTAGAGAAGCGGCGTCTCCTCGAGCGACGCGGCATCGCCAACGCCCCGGCTACTTCTGGAGGATTTCAATTCCGTTGATTTCCGGGTTTTGAATGTTCGGAACGAAGCCAATGTCCAGCCAGCCGTCCGAAACCTCGACGACGAATTCCCTGACGACGGCTTTGTTCCTGCCGCCGGCCTCCTTGTAAACGTCAAAATTCTCTAAGATGCTCTTTCCTTCTGCCTGGACGCTGAAAATCCGCATCCCCTCGCCGCTGATGCCGTCGTATGTTTCGGCAAAGTAAAGTTTCAGGAGGTACCGTCCGTTCGGCACATGGAACTTATATCCTTGCATGGAATATCGCTCGGTCAGGTAGATCACGTCGTCGTCGGTCCCTTCAATCTCTTTCAGGCCGGATTCTCGCCTGTCCACGGTCATCCCGTTCAATGCTCCCCATTTCTTTGCGTCGGCGAACGTCTCGTCGGGAATCCATTTGTTCCCGGCGGAATCCGTGTACGGCTCGAGCGCCGCGCAGTCCACGCGGTAAAGCGCTGGCGGAGATGAGGGAATCTTCACGACGTCCACCTGGCGGAGGCAGCCCGCGCTCAAAAGCAACGACGCCGCTATGAGCACAGCAACGACAATGTGTTGATGCTTTCTCTGTTGCATCTCTTCACTCCCTCGCTTGAGGTCTCGCTCCGACTTCCCATTTTTCCATGCCTGCCGCGACGAGAAAGAGCCGACGGTTTACCACGCTACGCGGGGAGAACCTGCTCCTTTTCCGAATCAAATAGCATGACCCTCTGCTCTCGATAGGCGCGGACCCCCATCCCGATGGCTACCATCACTCTGTACCCGATTATCTCATTGCAGTGGGGCTTCTCCCTCGTCCGGATGCACTGCAAGAAGTTGTCCATGTGCTCGGCACGCGGCTCAGGGCTGACCTTCACCTCCTCCACTTCTTTCGCAAACTCCTCCTCTGCTTTCACAGTCAGCGCTTTCTCCTCAAAGAAGATTGTCGCCTTGTGGCCGCGGATGATTTCGGGCACCTTTTGCTTGTTGGCCTGCGACCCGAGGAGAACAATCGTATGGTCGGTCGGGTAGTCAATCATCATGTGGAAAGTGTCAGGCGTCTCGCGGTCGTGAAACACGTAGATGCCGCCCGATGCCACAACCCTCTTCGGAAATTCAGCCCCAAGCGCCACCAAGAGATGCCCGAGCCCATGATAGAACAGGTCCGTGGCTATCCCGCCGGAGTAGTCCCAGTATTTTCTCCACCGAAAGAACCGGTCGGGGTCGTAGGGCCGCCTGGGAGCTGAACCAAGAAACGCATCCCAGTCAATGTTGTGCGGACCGGCGTCGGGGTCAATCCGATAATAGTTCCAGTCGCCCTCGATGGAGTTGCGGCTCACACCCGATTGCGTCCAGACGACCTTTCCTATCGCTCCATTCTTGATGAGCTTTGCAGCCTGCCACCAGAGGTCCTCCGAGCAACTCTGCACGCCGACCTGCATGACTCGCTTCTTTTCGCCGACGATTCTTGCGACTTCCTTCGCTTCCTCGACGGTGTAAGTCATCGGCTTCTCGCAGTAGATCTCCTTCCCGGCTTCTGCGGCGTCAATGCTCATTTTCGCGTGCCAGTGGTCGGGCGTGGCGATGACGACCGCATCAACGTCCTTCCTGTTGAGGAGTTCGCGGTAATCCTTGTATGCGTTGCCCCCGCATATCTTCCTCGCCCTTTCTCTCCTCACGTCATAGACGTCGCTCACCGCGATAACAGCCACGTTCCCGTCGGGCTTTTTTGACTTCGCGACGAGGTCATTGAGGTGCGCCATCCCTCTGTCCCCGCAGCCGATGGAACCGATATTGATTCGCTCATTCGCTCCAAGGGCTGTGGCGGGAAATCTGGTGCCGAGCAACCCCGCAGCCATCCCCGCCGCGGCGCTGCCTGTCTGCCTGAGAAACCGCCGCCTGGTAATGCGAACAGGACCCATGCTCATCTCCTCCGCGAAGCAAGGTTGAGGATGGCCTCTTTCATTGAGGCTTCTCCTCTTTGGACTCTCTGCTCTCTCCCGGAGCCGCCGCCGGTTCCTCGACGGGCTTGGGCGACTCCCGGAAAATTGTGAGGTATGCGACGGCGCAGGCCACCGTCAGGAAAACCGGCACCAGGAAGACCCATGTGTAGTTAGTTTTTGCGACGCCCTCGACGGTCTTTGTGAAGAGCTGCGCGATCCATCCGGTGAAGTAGCTGCCGATGAACATGCCAACGCCGAACGTGGCGAAGAGCCAGAGACTCTGCGCGGAAGCGCGGATGTCGGAGGGCGCCACGGAGTTAATGTAGATCATCCCCACAACGAAGAAGAAGACATAGCATAAGCCGTGCAAGCCGAGCGATGCCAGAACCAGCCATTTGGGCGCGCCGATGGCGAAAATGACGTACCGGATTGGCCAGGCGATGACACCAAGCGCGAGAGCCTTCCGATAGCCCAAACGTGCAAGCATGAGCGGGAGCAACAGCATCACGACTGCCTCAACCGCTTGAGCCAGAGTCGTCCATGCCGGTATGGCATAAATGGCCTTGGAGGCTACGATCTTTTTTTCGGCAAGGAATGTGGAGACCAACCCATAATAGAACTGGAGCTGGGTGGCTACGACGAACCCGATAATAATGAAAATCGCCAGACGCCAATCTTTCAGCAGCTTCAAAGCCTCTAAGAAAGCCCAGGGCTTCTCCTTCTTCTTCGCGGGCGGCGTATGCGGCAGAAATATGGAAAGGACGCCAAGGAGCACAGCGAAGATTCCGCCCAGGTAGAGGCAGACATTGCCTTTGCTGGCAGGGTCTCCGCCGATTAGACGCAGCCAGAGTGCAAGGATCAGCAGGGCCACAATCCAGCCAATCGAGCCCCAAACCCGGATTGACGGAAACTCCTTATCCGCATTCTCGAGGTGATGGAAGCTGATCGAGTTGGACACCGCCAATGTGGGCGCATACAGGAGCGAAAAAGCCAGCATAAGGCCGTAGATGGCGCCGAAGGACTTCGTGAACCCCATGATAATCATCAACACGCCGCAGGCCCCATTGGCAACAACCATAAACCATTGCGACGGCACCCATCTATCCGCGATTTGCCCCCCGATGAAAGGCGAGATTATGGTCGCAAGAGGCATCAGACTGAATATCGCCAAGATGGGGGGCCAATCGAACTTGAGCCCGCCATGCAAGTAAAACGGCAGCCAAACCACCCACGCTCCCCAGATCGCAAACTGCAAGAACATCATCAAACTGAGTCGCCACCGCAGATTCCATTTCATGTTGTTCTCCTCTCCTGTTTGAGGTCACAAAGTACGATGAAAGACATCGCGTCGCCGGAAAGATTTATGTTCCGCGAGCACTGCTCTGAACAAGGGAACAACCGCCGCTTTACCGGCTGCCGAATGGTAGCAGAGGCCGATGCCTCCGTAAAGACGTTTTGTGCCCGCTTTCACGCGATGCACGGTTAACACCTCCAGTATATTTTCATCTGTTGTGGCAGGCAGCAAGAAGCTCGTCGAGAGTCGAGAGTCCAAGACACTGAACGGAATCGGCCGCCCCGTAGTAAATCTTCACCGACCCGTCGTCCTCAAGAATCGCTGCGTTGGCGAATACAACGCTCGGCGTTTGACCGCTCAACTCGTAGTCCATCTGCGGAATGAGGATCGCCCGCTCGGCTTTCGCCGCAACTTTCGACGGATCATCGAGGTCGAGGAGAAACACGCCGAGCTGGTAAACGTAATGCTGCGCGCACTGCGTCCGCACGCCGTGGAAAATCGTCAGCCAGCCTTCGTCCGTACGCACGGGCACGGCCCCCGGGCCAATCTTCTTCCAGGCCCATCGAAAATCCTCCCTGCGGATGACGCAATTGCTCTTTCCCCAGTGAATCAGGTCCGGCGAGTAGGAAATCCACATATCTCCCTCACCGCCGCCTCCGACGTTCGGTCTGTCAAGCCGCACGTATTGTCCTTTGATCTTCTCAGGGAACAGCACTCCGTTTCGATTATCCGGCTCTGAGATGCATCCCATCCAGTCGAACCTCTCGAAATCGGCCGTTCGGAAAAGACCCAGGCGACAGCCGTGCTTGCTGTGAGCGGCGTGGACAATGTAAAAAACTCCGTCGAGTTTTGTGATTCGCGGATCGAAATACGTCCTGTGAGAATATTCCTCGTACTGCGGGTTGTCGTGAGGGACTTTCACGGGCGCAGGACGCGGCCTGAAGTGAAAACCGTCGTCGCTGTCGGCAACCCACATGTAGGTGTAAAGGGCAGAATCCTCCACCCGGCAGACCATAATGTACCGCCCCTGGTCCTTGATCACGCCGCTGTTGAAGACCCAGGTGATGTCGCCCGGAAAATCCCCGCCCGTCAGAATGGGATTCCCTTCGTAGCGTCGAACAATCTCTTTCGGCTTTTTTGGATCAAACGGATAGAAAATAGACGGCACCGTCATCCTCCTCAGTGTGGTTGGCGACCTCTGCGTGAGATGACGAGTACGGTCGCCTTCGGAAGAATAGTAACAACTCGGTTTGTTGGTGGCAACTTTCTGTTCGACCGGATGATGATTTCGGCCGGGGGGCGTCTGCGCTGGGGCGATTTCCGGTCCCCCCAGACTGTGAAATGACGGAACCTGGATAACCAAGGCATTCCTCCGCGCCAATAGTAAAAAACGGAGTAGGCGAAAATGTGGGCCTTTGTGGGCCTTTTGAAGAGGCTCGATGCGCGTGTAACATGCCTGGCGAGAGGAGGAAG
>CAYZXL010000005.1:0-164939 GCA_964482435.1 uncultured Verrucomicrobiota bacterium | reverse complement strand
CACTCAGGTAACTCAACCTCCCATACCCCTGTCTACCTTCTACGTGTATAGTACAGGTTCAGAAATTCGATTCCTCCGGAGCGTATCTGAGAAATATTGCATCCTTTGGCTTCGCGGATGGGCAGATTCAATGCCCGAAAGGCGTGGTGACGGATGCGTCGGGGAATACCTACATTGTTGATGACAGCAGGGTTCAGAAATTCGATTCTTCCGGGAAGTTCCTGGCCAGATGGTGTTCGCCAGGCGCCGCGGACGGGCAGTTGATGGACCCCTTTGGGATCGCGGTTGACCCGTCGGGAAACGTTTATGTCGCCGACACAGGAAACCGCAGGGTTCAGAAGCTCGATCCGTCCGGGAGCTTTCTGGCGAAGGTGACCAATGGAGGTACGGCCCCCGGCGAGTTGACATGGCCTATCGGGGTGACGACTGATTCTTCGGGGAATCTGTTTGTGGCGGATTCCGGAAACAACAGAATCCAGAAGTTCGATTCCTCTGGCAACTTCCTGCTGGAATGGGGCTCTTCTGGCTCTGGTGATGGGCAATTCAATTCGCCTCACGGCATCGTGGTGGACTCCGTTGGCAATGTGTTCGTGACGGACGCCTACAACGACAGGGTGCAGAAGTTCGACTCGTCAGGGCATTTTCTGACGAAATGGGGCTCCACGGGCAGGGATGACGGGCAATTCTATACCCCGTGCGGCGTAGCAGTGGACCCCTTCGGAAACGTTCTGGTGGCTGACACCTACGATGACAAGATACAGAAATTCGATCCGTCCGGGAGGTTTCTTGGTAAATGGGGTTCGTCCGGCGAAGGCGAGGGACAATTTGACATGCCGTTCGACGTTGCGGTGGATTCGTCAGGCAACGTTTACGTCTCGGACTATTCGAACCACAGAGTACAGAAGTTTGATTCCTCTGGTAATGTTCTCAAGCAGTGGGGGAGCGAGGGAGTGGGCGACGGGCAGTTTCTCGACCCATGGGGCGTCGCCGTGGACTCCTGGGGGAACGTCTTTGTCGTAGATTCCTATAACCACAGAGTGCAGAAGTTTGATTCATCAGGCCGCTTTCTCGGCAAGTGGGGGAGGCCTGGCCGGGGACCTGGAGAGTTCTCGGATGCTCGGGGCATCGAGGTGGATACGTGGGGAAACGTGTTTGTCGCAGACAGCGATAACCACCGGATTCAGAAGTTCAGTAATGGAAAACCTATTCGTCGCACTGAGGGCGACAACTGGGTCGTGGAGTGGGGCAGTATGGCAGGGAAGGCGTACCGAATCTGGGTTTCGGCCGACCTGCTCAGTTGGATTCAGGCAGGTGCTGCGACAGCATCGAGCACCGGGCTGAACTCGTGGACGGATGACGGAACTCACGCCCTTGGCCCCGCTGCGGACTCCGCTCAGCGCTTCTACCGGATTGAGCGATTCCGGCGGTCACGATAAAGGCGGAGCACCATTTTGCCCTCGCTCAACCAGCGATGATATGCAACTGGCGGCGCGGGTCTGTGGGCTTTATTTAGCAAGCACCACACAGGGCCATTCGGCAGGCCTTAAGGAAGAACCTCCACCCTGTAGAAGCTCTTTCTCAGGCGCGCGGCAGGGCCGTGAACAGTGGACATCCGGCTGGCGCCGGCTGGGGCAACGACGGGCTTACCGAGGAACGTCCAGGTCACAAGGTCTCCGCTGACGAGAGCTTGATAATGCTTTCCGGGAACGACAGACCACTCAACCTCCGCGCCGGTTGGCCCGTATGTCACCTTGGCCATTACAAAGATGGACTGCGAATCCGACGGGTCGGTCCCGGCAGCCAGCTCAAAGACATCGGAGCTTCCATCGCCGTCGGTATCGCCTGATGTGGGGTCTGTTCGGCAGGCGCATTCCTCCGCGTCCGTCAGCTCATCGAGGTCGGTGTCAGCGGCGCCGTCGTGCGAGAGGTCACCGAAGTATTTCATCTCCCAATAATCTGCCATGTCGTCGCCTTCGGTGTCAGTGTACTCGTCCGCACCCATGTCCATCTCCGCCCCATTCGGGCGGCTCTCCCCATCAACGTCCCAGTTCGGGGCGCCCTCGGTGGTTGCCGTGTTAATGCAAGGAGAGTTCGGGGACAGGTGATAATCGTTGTCGTCGCATGTTTTAGGGTCGTTGTCCGTCCCATTGATGTCCGCGAACAATGGGTCTGAGGAGACGTTCCCGGTGCCCCCTCCCGTCCAACTCTGGATGCACGAATAGCTCGGCACACTGCACTGCGACATCTGACCGGCAAGAGTCGGCGTGTTCCCCCAGATGATGCAGTTTCTGATTTTACCGTTGCATCCGCCTAACGCCGCACCCATGCGGGTGGAGTTTCCGCCGACGGTGTTATTCTGCAGGATGCCATCGCAGTCGGCGACCACACCTCCTGGCGATTCGCCTGAATTCCCGACGATCATGTTGTTGAGGATCGTTGCGCGGGTTCCCCGACCGTAAATCCCCGCGCCCAAAGAGGCTTTCCCGTTCCGGATGACGAAGCCTGCAAGGATGCAACCATCGCCCTCTGTCCCGGAGAACACGACGACAGGGCCGCGCTTTCCGCCGTCAATGATTGCATGAGAGCCGAGCTTCGCTTCCGGTGGACGGATGGCCTTAAGAACAACGTTCTTCCCCCCGAAGTTGATATTTTCATCATAAAGACCGGGATAGACCACAATCTCATCGCCATCCGTGGACTCGGAAAGAGCGACCTGGATGGTCTCGTACGCCCGGCTTTTGGTCCTGTTCTCAACGAGTGTGCGAGATGGGGTCGTTGGATCCCAGCCGCAACCGTATTCCACGGCATTGGGGATGCGGTCACTGTCGTGGTCGGCGTTGCCGTCCTCGCTGAGGCTCGAAAACCAATGCATCTCCCAGTCATCGGGCAGCCCATCGCCGTCGAGGTCGGGCGAGCTTGAGACGGTCTCGCTGGTATTCCCGTAAGCACCCATGTCCACTCTTCCGCCATTGGGCTGCGGCTCGTTCTGATAGGGCGAGGTTGGGTCGCCCGAATCCAGGCATGGCGACCACGACCTGAGATGGAAATCGCCGTTCTGAGCATCAACGAAATGCGGGACGGATGAGATATTTCCCTCCCCTCCTTGAATCCAGTCCTGGATGCAGCAATAATTGGGCGTGCTTGAGTTATAAAGTTGAGGTCCTTCAATGGCCCAGTTTCCCCAGATTATGCAGTTCCATATCATGCCCTTGCAGTCAGACAGCCCGCCTCCCCTGAACCCCGACCAGTTGCCATAGATCGTGCAGTTCTGAATCGGTCCGTCGCATCGGTATAGCCCGCCGCCGTTCTGGTTGGCGGAGTTGCGGGTTATCACGTTATTCTGAATGCCGCCGTTGCATTCCGATAGCCCGCCGCCTGCATTGGCGGAATTCTCGTGGATAGAGTTGTTCCTGATCCTCCCGTAGCAGCCTGACATTCCGCCACCCTGTTGGTTGGCCGAATTTCCGAAGATTTTATTGCCCTGGATGACATCGCCGCAATTGAATAACCCCCCGCCGTTCACGCCGGCGGAATTGCCGTAGATGATGTTATCCTGAATGACCCCGACGCAGATGCTCAAGCCACCGCCGTAGGAACTGGCTGTGTTTCCGTGGATGGTGTTGTTCTGAATGAGCCCGTCGCATTTGTATATCCCCGCGCCATTTTTCGCGGAATTTGCCGTAATGACGTTGTTCACGATTGTCGCATGGGTGTGGGCGTCCGACGAGGCACCGTAAATCCCCCCACCGTAGTCGGAGTTCCCGTTTCTGATCGTGAAACCCGACAGAACGCATTTGTCCGTCTCCGTGCCTGAGAATGCAGCCACCGGGCCTAAACCGCGGCCGTCTATGATCGTGTTAGCGACCACATCAGCATCCGTCGGGTCGGTGCTCCTGAGGAGAACGTTTTTCCCGCCGAAGTTAATGTTCTCGGTGTAAAGCCCGGGGTAAACCACGAGCTCGTCGCCGTCGGCTGACTCGGAAAGGGCAGCCTGGATGGTCTGGTAGAAGAGCTGCTTGGTCATATTTTCAACGACCGTTCCCGACGCCGCAATCGGGTCCCAACCGCAGCGATACTCTGTAAGGTTTGGAATGCGGTCGTGGTCCGGGTCATCCGAGCCGCTCTGGACGAGGTTGCCGAACCAATGCAACTCCCAGTCGTCGGGAAGGTTGTCGGAATCTGTGTCCGGCGACCGCGGAGTCGCTTCCGCCGTGTTTCCGTATGCGCCCATATCCGCGCGTCCTCCGTTGGGCTGCGGCTCGTTCTCATAAGGAGAGGCGGGGTCTCCCGCGTCTATGCACGGAGACCACGATTTGAGGTGAAAATCACCGCTGGACGCATCCACGAAATACGGGTTGAATGGGATGTTCCCTTCGCCCGCACCAGTCCAACCCTCAATGCAGGAGTAGGTCGGTTGACTGGAAGAGGAAATCTGAGTTTCATTGAGGGCTGAGTTTGTCCAGATGATGCAATTGATGATTGTCCCGTTGCAATCGTGGAGCCCACCGCCGAGGTAGTCAGCGGTGTTGCCATAGACGGTGTTGTTGCGGACGGTCCCGTTGCAGGAGGCGAGTCCGCCGCCAGTGCCGCCTGCCGCGATGGCCGAGTTGTCCGCGATCACGTTGTTCTCGATGCTCCCGTTGCAGGAATAAAGCCCGCCACCTTTCGCCCCGTATTGCCCCGTGGCGGAGTTGCCCAGGATGACATTGCCCTGGATCGTGCCCTGGCAGTCAGCGAGACCCCCGCCATCTTGCCATGCGACATTTCCGGAAATTGTGTTGTTGCGGATGGTGCCCTGACAGGAAAACACGCCGCCACCCCTGTTATTGGAGATAAGGTTGCTGTCAATCAGTCCGTCACAAAATGCAAGCCCAACCCCGTCGCTATTCGAAATGGTGTTGTTTCGAATCGTGCCGTTGCAGTGATACAGCCCACCACCGCTGCCGTTGAAGCCGGAGGCCCCGTTCCCCGAGATTGTGTTGCCCTCAATGTTCCCGTTGCAGTAGGCCAGGCCGCCGCCTCCGAACCCTGGGGACGAGTTTTGGGTGATCGTGTTGTTCAGGATAGGCCCGTCGCAATACGCCAGCCCGCCGCCAGCTTCTGAAGCGCGGTTCTGCGTGATCGTGTTGTTCCGAACGATGCCGCCACAATAGACCAGGCCCGCGCCGTTGTACCAACTGGTGCATCCGGTTACGGTGTTGTACTCGATGGTTGCATCGGTTCGGCAGGCAGTTGTCCCGCCCAGAATTCCTCCTCCATCGTACTGCCCATCGCCGTATCGGATGGTGAAGCCGGACAGAACGCAAGTTTCATCTTCGGTGCCGCTGAAGCGCACAACGACCCCTGATGCTTCAGCCGGAAGCTGGATTATCGTGCCTGCAACTGTCACCGGGTCAGGCGGGTTGGTGCTCCGCAGCAGGATATTCTTCCCCCCGAAACCTATGCTCTGGGGGTAAAGCCCACGAGCCACAATCACAGTATCGCCGTCCGATGCCGCCTCTATGCCTTCCTGGATAGTCTGAAAAGCCTTCTCCCATGAGGTTCCGTTGCCCGATGACGTGACTGACACGCTAACGTACCAGGTTGCTGAAGGCTGCTGAGGATTCAGCCCACGGTGGTACTCCTGCTCGTTCGAGAGGCGGTCTCCATCGGGATTGCCATTCGGCCCCTGAGCAAGGCCGGCGAAGAACGCCATCTCCCAGTCATCGGGAAGACCATCTCCGTCCGTGTCTGCGGACCTGGGTGTGGCTTCGGGCGTGTTGCCGTAAGCGCCCATGTCGATCCGGCCGCCGTTTGGCTGAGGTTCTTCGGAAAAAGGAGAAGAGCGGTCACCAGCGTCTATGCAAGGAGACCAGTTTACCAGATGGTAATCCCCGTTGTGAGCGTCCAGGAAATACGGGTCGCTTCTGATGTTTCCCTCGCCGCCGCCGGTCCAACCTCTTATGCAGGAGTAGGTCGGCGGACTCGATTCGCGAAACTGCGCATTCTCCAGACCGCCCCAGACGATGCAATTGCGAATGGTCCCATGGCAATAAGCGAAGGCTTCCCCCGGATAGTAGGACGAGTTTTCGACGAGGGTGTTGTTTTCAATTATCCCGTCGCAACGGACGAGACCGCCTCCGCTGTACTCCGCTGAATTGCGTGCGATGACATTGTTGCGGATAATGCCATCGCAGCACCCGACCCCGCCGCCGATGTTATCCGCGATGATATTATGGAGGACGGTTACACGTGCATGGTTTTGCTCAGTTCCGCCGCTGACGCCGCCTCCGTAGCTCGAGGCGCCGTTGCGGATTGTGAATCCCGCAAGGACGCACGTTTCGTTTTCGGTGCCCGAAAATCGAACCGAGGGGCCCATTCGTCCGCCGTCAATTACAGTGCTCGCCACGACAGAGGTGCTTTCGGGGTCGCAGCTTCTCAAGACGACATTCTTCCCCGAGAAATTGATGTTCTCGGTGTAAACCCCAGGGTAAGCGACAATCTCATCTCCATCGGCTGCCTCATCGAGAGCGCTCTGGATTCGCACGTAGGATGCGCCTTTTGTGAGGTTGAGGCCGATGTTCTTCTCTGCTGCCGAGGTCGGGTCACGAGCGAGACGGTACTCGTAAATGTTCGAGATATGATCGCCGTCGGGATCCGCCGCGGCGTTCCACTGCAAACCCGAAAAGAAGTTAAGCTCCCAGTCGTCAGGGAGACCATCCGAATCAGAGTCCGGTGACTTGCTGGTCGCCTCGGGCGTGTTTCCGTAGGCGCCCATGTCAACGCGGCCGCCGTTGGGCTGAGGCTCGTTCGAGAAAGGCGAGGAGGCGTCGCCTGCGTCTATGCAAGGCGACCACGGACTAAGATGGAAATCCCCATGCTCGGCGTCAACGAAATACGGGTCGAAGGCGATGTTCCCCTCTCCTCCGCCAGTCCATTCCTCGATGCAGGAGTAAGTGGGAGCGCTCGACTCGTACATCTCTACACCATTGATGCCCGTTGTGTTCCCCCAGATAATGCAGTTACGGATTACAGCGCTACAGGCGTTGAGCCCCCCACCAAAGTCATATCCAATCCGTCCTTCGGGCAGATTTCCGAAGATCGTGTTGTTCTCAATTGTTCCAACGAACCCGTAAATCCCGCGGCCAGGTCCTGCGCTCGTGTTCCCGAAGATGAGATTGTTCCGGAGCAGGCCCTGACAACCCGCGAGACCGCCGCCCCGATTGCCCCAGATTTTGTTGTTGAGAATCTCACCTCCGCACAACACCAGGCCTCGCCCATCGTTACCGCAGATGACATTGTCCCGGATCACGCCGTTGCAGTACGCGATTGCACTGCCGGACTGCTCACCCTTGTTGTCCGCGATCACGTTGTTCCGAATGACGGCGTGAGTGCGAGAGTCGTAGGTGCCTCCACAGATTCCGCCGCCATCCCAGGCCCGGCCGTTGCGGATTGTAAAGCCGGCGACAACGCACGTCTCATTTTCGGCGCTCGAGAATGAAACGACAGAGCTTTTCTGCCCTGCGTCTATAATCGTGCTTGCCACGACCGTTTCGTTCGATGGATCCTCGCTCCTGAGTACGAGGTTTTTGCCGCAGAAATTGACGTTCTCCGCAAAGACGCCCGGGTGAGCGACAATCTCGTCTCCTTCGGCTGACTCGGAAAGCGCGGCCTGGATTGTCTGGTAGAACTTGCTCTGGCTCAGATTCTCGACGAGGGTCTGCGAGGCGGTCTTCGGGTCCCAGGCGAAGTGGTACTCAATTGTGTTGGGAATGCGATCGCCGTCGGAGTCGGAATCGCCGCTCTCGCTGAGGCTTCCGAATTGGTTCATTTCCCAATCGTCAGGGAGATTGTCGGCATCTGTGTCCGGTGACCTCGAGGTGGTTTCCGCGGTATTTCCGTAAGCCCCCATGTCCACGCGGCCGCCGTTGGGTTCCGGCTCGTTCGCGAAAGGGGACGCTGGGTCGCCCGCGTCTATGCAGGGTGAGTAAGGCCGGAGATGAAAATCCCCATTGTCCGGGTCAACGAAATATGGGTTCCAGGCCACGTTTCCCGCGCCCTTGCCAGCCCACTTTTCAACGCAAGAGTATGTTGGCTCCCGGGATTCGAAAAGCTGAGGGCTAACAGGAGCGACATTCCCCCATATGATGCAGTTGGAGATAGTGGCGTGGCAGTCATAAAGCCCGCCCCCCACGTCGGCCGAGTTGGCGACGACGGTGTTATTCTCGATTGTGCCACCACAGGAATCAAGTCCCCCGCCCACCTTGGCCAAATTGCCCGAAATTACGTTGTTGGAGATTATCCAGGAGCAACACCACACCCCCCCGCCACTTTCGGCGGAGTTCCCTGTGATAACGTTGTTGAGGATTTTCAGCGTGGAACCGCCCACCCCGCCGCCATTAGTGGCGGAATTCTCAGAGATCACGTTGCCTTCAAGAACCCACCAGCACCCGTATAGGCCGCCGCCGGAATAGGCGGAGTTGCGAGTGATCGTGTTGTTCCTGACAGTGCCCCAGCAATTACATATGCCGCCGCCGTCGTCTGCGGAGTTGCCCGTAATGAGGTTGTTCTCGATGAGGGCCTTGCTGGAAACGTCACCAGAGGCCCGGCCCAGGATTCCCCCGCCATTCTCAGCTTTCCCGTTGCGAATGGTAAAGCCGCGCAGGACGCACGTTTCGTTTTCTGAGCCCGCGAAGGTAACGACAGAACCAGCCTGATTGCCGTCGATGATGGTGTTCGCCACCACGTTGGGGTCCAACGGATTCGCGCTGGTCAGAACGACGTTCTTCCCGTTGAACTTGATATTCTCGACGTAAGTCCCCTCCGCGACGACGACAGTGTCGCCGTTAGAAGCGGCATTTATCCCCTGCTGGATCGTCTTGAATGCCGTCGCCGGGGTCGTACCGTTGCCCGACCCGGAAGCCGCCGCGTCAACGTACCAGTTGGCTGCGAAAGTCGCGCGCGTCGCTGAAATGACGAAAAAGGCTGACGTTGCCAAAACGGCATACCTGACTGACATGTTTGTCACCTCCAATGTCGTTCAATCGGCGAACGACCTGCTTCCACTGTGCGTGGCTTTAGCTGCGCGCTTCCGGGACCAGCGTTCCAGGGGGTCTCCAAACGCCTATTCGCTAACGACACGGTAAAAGCGCTTCGACACTGATAGACCCACTTCGCCCGACCACGACGTTTGCGTGATGGGCCACGACCCGGGAACGTCCTGCCAGTTAGGGGCGGTCAGGTCGTCGGCGTATTGAACGGTGTACTTCCCGGTCCCGAAGGGCTCCCAGCGCAGAGTAACGGAACCACCCGCCAGGACAATGGGGACTAAGCCACCTGTCCGTGCGACGCCGGAGACGACGATGTTATCAACGGCAAACCAGTAGTCATAATACGCCTGATAGAAATGCCATCGGAGTTGGACATTCTTCCCGTCAGCGATGCTCGAGAGGTCTATGTCTTCTGGGGAGATGTCATCGCCCTGTGTCCGGTCTCGCCGGAAGACGTTAACCCAGTCGGCCCACGCTAACGTCTGTTCATCCTGGACTCGCACGTCCACATCGCAAAGCTGAGGGTCGCCATCGGGGTCATTTTCAAATACGTTTATGTTCTTGGAGAATCGCAGGCGGACTCCCGTGTAGTTGCGACAATCAACGGGGGGGCTGATTAGCTCCTCGTCAAGCTCGACGGCGAAAGTGAGGTCGGCGTTGCTTATGGCGTACTGGTGGGTTAGTCCCTCGAGGTCGGGATCGTAGAGACCGACAGGCTGGCCATCCCTGCTCCAGAGCTGCCACGCACCGTTCTCGTCGCCGGACCCGTTGACAACCGCCCATCCGGCGGATTCCATGTCTTCCGGGCCAAGGTAGGACTCGAAATCTTCGCTAAAGAAAATCCGCCTGTTGTCGTGCGACCAGTCGTAGCCAATGCCAATCAGGTCGAGGTTGCAGCTTCCTTCGAGGATTCTGACCCTCAGCACGTGCTCGCCGGAAACGGAGGGAAAGGGAGAAAGAGAAAAGTCCGTCCAGGGAGTGGGACCTCCTGGGGTTGTGATTCTCATGTGGCCAAGCGAGACCTCGTCCCAGAGCAGCTTGATCGTCGCAGGGCCTGGGGCGGCCGCAGCCCTCAGCACAATCCGGGTATCGCCCTCAAGCACGTTGCGGAACGTGTACCGGAACCAGTCGCCGGGCGACGCGTTTCGGATAGACCAGCCGCTTGCCCCATTTCCCTGCACAATCTCGACGATGTCGAGCGGGCGATAGGCGTTCGGAACGCCCGTTTTCTGGTAGAAGAAATCCGTGCCCGCGAGGTCGTCGGAGCTTTCAGCGGCAAACCCGTCTGCACCCGGACCCCCGGGAGAATTTCCACCCCCGAAGTTGTAGTCCTCGCACTCCCTCCTTTCCATGGTCACGCTGCACGAAAAAGTAGGAGGCGTGAGATCGAGGCTTGTCTCCTCGCCGTTTACGGTCACCGCGGTGACTTTGTAGGAATACGAAATCCCTTCCGTGACGCCTACGTCCGCCCATGTTGCGTCAGTTAAGAGGTCAGCGACTTTCTCCCACTCGCCGCCGTCGGCGCTCCGGTACACACGGTATCCCACAACTCCCTCTCCCGGGGAACTCGGTGTCCACGAAAGATGCGCCGCGAGTAGCATCTCAACTCTCACGTCGCTTACCAGAGAGGGAGACCGATAGAGCACCGAGGCGCCAGGAATCGGTTCGCGAATTTGACCACAGACTACCTCGCCCTTGAAAGTCAATGGCAGACTCGCCTCCCCGGAGACGCTTATCGAGTATGTAATTACGTGGTTTTGAGGCCCGCTGTCGGGGAAGCGCCATGTGATCGTGTTTCCCATAATTTCCCCGCCTTGAGTGTCAATGGGGGAGGTGCCCTGCGGGAGGGTTTCGACAATTTGAAGGATTTCCGGGCGGCGCGAAGGATCAGCCCCCACTGTCAGCTCCACGTTCACTGGCTGTCCTTCCTCGAAGGAAATGGGCAGCTTCCTGAAGCCCACACCGGGAGAGAGCGGCTGACGCACAATCACAAAGTGCGAGTACTTTCCCGTAACCAGCGCGCCCGACTGGCGGCTGGTTGCGGCAACCCCCGCAAACACCGGGTCTGTCATCGCCGGAATCGCCATGCTCTTGGTGGAGAATGAGTGCCACTCGCTGTCGGGCCGGCGATACGAACCCGCAAAGATGTTTCCTTGTCTCCTGAGACGAAGGAAAGTGGGGAAATCGAAAGCAGGGGCCTCGATGCCGGTGGCAAAGTGGCTGCTGGAATTGGCGACCGTTCGCCCCTGAAGCGATAGACCCCGCATGACGCTCGAATACACGTAGGAATTCACAGAACCCGGAGTGAGGTTATCCCGAACCATTGGGCCGATTTTTCCCGACAACTCCGGCCCCACAAGCGACTCGGCCTCGACGATAAGCTCGAAGTTGCCTGACAATTCCATGTAGTCGAGACGAAAACTGTCGGAGGAATCGCCAATGTCCCGGCCGTCCGCCTGAACGGTAACCACTCCTGTGGCAGGGTCATAGGTTGTCGTCCCGGGGGAAGGTTTGCCAATATCCATCGAGGTGAGGCCGAGCTCGGCGAAGTCGAGCGAGAGAACGGGCATTTCCTCGCTATCCGCACTCCCCGCCGGATTGACTGCTTCGACGGTGTAGAAGTGGACGCCGATGGGCACCTCCACGTCGAGGTACTCGTTCCACCTCAAGCCTGAGGCGACCGTGATTCGTGGGCTGCCCGGGGTCGCCGAGCGCAGAACTGAATAACTCTCAGCTCGAGGGGCCGGCTTCCAGTTAAGATAGACACTCCTCAACCCCGGCGCAGCCAGAATCCACTCCGGGGTGGCTGGCGGCGAGTCATCCACGACCCGCACTCTGACTCTATCGCACTTTGGTCCGCCGACACCGTCGGCCCGCAACTCGAAAGTGAGTGTGGTCTCGTCCTCGACGAGTGGCGCCGTGAAAGCTGCCGTTGGGGAATCTGCTCCTGAAACGGCAACGATCGGCTCGCCACCAAGAATGAGCTGTCGCCATGCGTACCCTTGTGCGTTGAGACTTTCTGTGCCGTCGAGGGTGACCTCCCTCCCCTCGACAGTCGTTTGATTTTGCCCCGCGTAGGCATACACCTCGCCGTCGAACGCAGGCCCATAGACTTCGAGTTCAGCGACGCTCGTGTAGTAGGAACTGCCACCGGGAGCGCCTACTATCCGCAGGGCGTTCGCCAAGACGGCAGGAAATGTCAGCTCGTATCGTCTGTAGTTCGGCTGAACGGCAAGAGCATTTTCGAAAGGATAATCGGGCGTAAAGGCAACAAAGCTGGGCTCCTGCCAGGTGCTGCCGCCATCCTGACTGTATTGGACTGTCAAGGTTTTCCACCATCCGCCTCGAGGGCTGGTCTGCCCTGAGTAATAAACAGCGCGGTCTATTTCCAAAGCGGCGACCCAGGTGTACCCGTACCAATCCTGCTCGGCATAGTTGACACCGTCGTTGCTGTAAAACACTCCCTCAGTCGTTTTCCCGTCGTTCAGAAAGGCCACAGCCTGTCCCGAAGGCAGAACCCTCGCAAAGGGGTGGGCGTCGGACTTCCCGGCGAGATTGGGCACGGCGGTGACGAAAAACTCCTCTGACTCCGGTCCTTCCCCGTAGCCATTACTCGCCTTGACCCTGTAATGATATGTCCACCCTTCCAGAAGGTTGTCGTGATGGTAGGACGTTCCGTCCACGGGCGTCCAGGTGTATGGGCCCTGGTCGTGGCCCGGCTCCTGGCTCGCTATGCCAAGCAGATACACGTCAGCATCAACGAGGCCGTCCCAGGACAGGCTTGAAGAAAGGTGCCCTATTGTCGCCTCGACGTTTGCGGGGGCAAGGACTGGCGCATTTGCTGCCCGGACGGTAACCTTTGTCGTGTCAGAATCGGCTTGTGTCTGTTTGCTGACCGTGAGCTGGAATGTAAGGACTATGCCCTGGTCAAGGCTCGGCGCCAGAAAGTTCGCTATCGCTTTGTCGGCGTCATTGATTTGTACGACGGGATCACCCGGTTTGACAATCTGCGTCCAGGAATATGTGACGGCCTCCCTCGAGCGAGTACCATCGAGCAATACTGTCTCTCCCTCGTAGGCGGCCTGGTCGGGCCCTGCTTCCGCTCGCAAGCCCGCTCGGCGCGGGACGTGCACGCCAACCTTTGCCCCGATGTAATCGAGTTGCATGGCGCCGATGTAGGGTGCCCTACTCAGGGCGAAGTAAACATTGTCCATCCAGCCCCGGGACCCAGTGTCCCATCCGGGTTCGCTGAAGGAGGCTACGGGAGAAATCGCTCCGTCGAGATACACGTTGCCGAGGAGGTTGTTTGTGTTGCCAGGGTCGTTGACTGCCGTCATCCAGACGGTGTGGAAGCTGTTGGAACTGCTAATGCGCGTGCGATGCCCGCCAAGTTGAGGCGGCACGAAGCCCATCTCGGTTGCGGAGGCGTAATATGCTCCTATGCCCCAATCCGGTTCATTCCCTGCGTCCTCAGCAACGCCGACGTTCCCCCTACTATATTCGTTGTTGTAGCTCGTGGAGGGCGAGACAAGTCGCCATCGCGCGATGAGGGTGACGCCGACCTCGAACAGCGAGGGGGTGGCTCCCCTTGGCCGCAGCTCATGAGTGAACAGGAACTTGTTGTTGGCGCCCGTTGTCTGTTTGTCGTCGAGCAACAACACTGTCGCATCGGCTGCCGACGTGAAGCCATCTTCTGTGTCGCCCTGGCCCGCAACTACCTGAACCTTCACCGCGTTGGGGTCGCGCCCTTGGTCCCACGCATCGCCATCGTTGTCGTGGTTGAACCCCGCAGCGTCCGGCAACATGTTTCCCTCGAACACGAAGTCCCAACCGCCCGCCGGGTCTTCCCAGCCGCTCCTGAGAGCACCTGCGGTTCGCGGCAAAGCCACGACGAGCAAAGCAAGCAAAACCGGTCGCAACCGACCAAGTCGCCACCTCCGGCCTTTCATGCTCTTCCTCCCCTGGGTTTCTATTGTCACCAGCCCATTCTCCCCTGCAACTGCCTTTCGACGTATTATCCGCCATCGTCTCCCACCGGCCTACATCCGGAGAAGCCGACGGAACACAGCTCTTCAATAGTTTACGAGAACCCTGTAATACCTCTGCCTGACCTCCGGATGCAAAGGATGCGGCCTGGTGCCCGCCCCGCCGCCGACATCCGTGAAGCTCATCGTCAGGCCAGTGCCAGCAATGGGGGCCGTGCAGGCCTGCCAGCCCGGGTCCGGAGCGGCCAGGTCGTGGCTGTAGAATACCCGATATGTCCTTCCAACGGCGGACTTCCAGGACACGAGGATGCCGCTCAACTGTCCCCAAAGAATGCATGGAACCTTGAACTTGGAGGTGCTCAATGTCGGGTCGGTCCCAGCAATGTATTCCTGGAGGTTCGTCATGCCATCGCCATCGAGGTCTAAACTGGCGTCGGAGTTGTCATGTGGAGAGGTCTCGAAAAGTTCCGGTTCGATTATGCCGTTGCCGTTGAAGTCCTCGAACCTGTCCGGTATGCCGTCCCCGTCGCTGTCTTTGCCTCGACAGAAGGGCCTCGGGAACAGAAGCCTCCCACCGTGAAATTCGAACGTGCCTAAGGTCACTGGAAGAGCAGCGCTTGTAACGTTATTCACATGAAGGGTCCAATTCGCCTGGCCGAAAACGCCAAGCACACGGAGATAGAGGTCTCCGGCGGCACCGTCGGCGTTCTGCTGGAGCGCAATGCATTGGAGGTAAGGAAGCTGTGTCGGCTCGGACATAAGAAGCGTAAACATCATGTGCCTTGGGTCGTTGGGATGCGCCGGGTCTTCTTCCACGCGATATATTCGTTGGCTACACGCTCCCTCATACTCCCAAACCAGAATGTAAAGCCTGCCCACGTCATCGGCGTACATTGACTTTACGTAGTACTGCCCCCCAAGCTGCTCGTCCAGGTCCTGGACATAGAAGGACAGAACGCCGGCACTTGTCAGCCTGAAAATGTTAGAAGAGAAATCCTCACGAGTCCAAAAGTCGGCGATGAATACGTCATTTTGCCTGTTGACGGCAAGGGCAGTAATCAGGTCGAAACCAATGCCGCCTTCCGCAACCCTGACCTCTTTCTCTCCGGGCTTCATCCTGAAGAGTTCGTTATCGTTCATTGAAAGGTAAATGTTGTCCGCCCGATCCACAAGAAATGCACCGATCCCCGAGAACTCATCCGGAACGCGGTAAAGCTCGGACATTGACGCGCCCTGGCGCGTGAATCTGAAAATCTTTCGACCAATCGCCACATAAACGTTTCCTTCCGAGTCCTCCTGAATTCCGACGACCTCCGGGTTGACACTGGTCTCGGGAACTTCAACGAACTCCTCCAGTCTCTCATCAAGAGAGCCTCTCAGAAGGTGCCAGCTCCCGCTGCGATAATCATCAACCAGGAACTCGCCCTCCCTGAACGAGGTCGTTTCGATTTTGCTCGTTTGCTCGATTCCGGGCTGGACTATCGCAATCGCCGCAGCACCAGAATTCTGCCCCCTGCAAACCAGGTTCTCCGGCCCGGCAAGACCCACTGTCAGGTATTCCCCTTTCGTGGCATTTCCGGCGAAATCTGCGACAAGCAGCCAGTCGGCGCTGCTTCCCGGCTCGATTGGCCCGCTTAGCGTGTCGAAAGCGACCTCGCTTGAGCTAATCGAGGAAGCAGTCCCGAGGAACGTGTCCACTAAGGCGCCGTCGTAAAGCCCGTTCCCATTCGTGTCAACGAACAAGCTCATGCAGGCAAGGTCCTCTTCGGGTGCCGTTGTCCCCCCGAGCCAGAACGACAGAGACTCCACCACCACGGGTTGCGCGTCGTTGACCTCAAGGTGAAACGTCAGCACCTCCACTCTGAGCTCGTCATTGTCATAGAGGGGCTGGGTGACGGGAGCGCCGGTTGGCGAAACGAACACGGCGGGCCTTGTGCCTTCCGGGTACGGCTCGAGGTCAAAGATAAGCCGCGGAGCGCAAGCGTTCCCGCTGCGCGGAGCCGATTCGGTGCTGTAAAAGACAAGCTCCCCAGACCGTTCCTCAGCGCCCATGTCAAGCTCGACAACAAGGCCGGTGTTAGACAGGCCGTTGAGCCAACTGTTGACGAGCGCGTCCAGGGCCTCCGAACGCCATGACAACGTCACCGGCCCGACGGTCGGCCAAGGGAACCGCATGTCTGGCAAGGGCGTCTCCGCGACGGCCGTCGAAGCGATGGCGGGTTGCTGAGTCCAGGTGATAGCGGCTTCCTCCCACGCGCCGGTTACATTCCAAATCCGGATAGCCTCCTTGCGTCCCGCGGCGAACACTAAAGCACTTCGCACGTCCATCCTCAGCTCACACCCCGAAGCGTGCCCGGGCGGCAAGCTGGCAACATCGAACCATAGATACGTCCTCCTGTCCCCGCCTGGCAAGTCGCCCACGCCAAGTTCGGCTCCGCCGAAGTTGCTATCAGGAGACGCAGCCCTGACATCAGCGTCAGCCGCGGCGTAAATGAGTCGCGTCTCGACATCAGGCAGAGAATTGTCAACGCTGAACGCCCCCGTGATGCCCGGCGTTCCGCGCTCCGTGTCAAAGGGTGTAATGCGAATGCGAACGGCAGGCTGACTCGTGTGTCGCAGGTCCGCCACGGAGTTCCACAAAAACGTATGCTCAATCCCACGACGGGACGTCGTTAATCCTGAAGTCCCCTCCGAGGCATCAGCCGCCGTCGCAGGGAACCAGTTGACTCCGTCCTCGGAATAATGAACTTCGACAGAGCCACGGTCGCCATTGTAATCCACGAGCTTGTACCCAATTGTCGTATTTCCCTTCTGAGTGCCGGCTGGCGTGGCAACAGTCACTAACGGCGGCGCCTGTGGGTCGCGCGGATCGGTCGGGTCAGAGCCCAGCGTTTGCTCCATGATGTTGGGACACCGGTCGAAGTCGGGGTCGCTCTTGCGGTCATAAGCTAAGGTGCCGAAGCACGACATTTCCCATTCGTCATCGAGCAGGTCATTGTCCTGGTCTGCCACCGCGCCGACGTGGAAGGAGCGAGTCGTTCCTCTCGCTATAACGGTGCCGTCGGTTGCACTGACTCGCAGTATGACAAGGTTTCTCACATTCTGATTTAGGTTCGAGGCAGAATCCCACACGAAAACGTGTTCAATCCCCTCGGGTGAGGATGGCAGCGCAACGAGGTCTTCTCCCCCCTGCCCGGGAGTGGCTCCGGACCAGGTGCGTCCTCCGTCCAGAGTGAACTCGACCGTAGCGTCCATGCGTTTCCACAGAGAATTGCGCAGAACGAAACGAACCGTAATATCTCCCTTAAGAAAACCGCCGGGCGTGACCACGCGTATTTTCTCGTCGGGACTGATGCCGAACTTTCTTAGCACAATCGAATCCCAACCCTCCACCCACTGCCCTTCTGCATAGATGAGGAAGGCTTCGCCGAAAGCGTTCGTCGCAAGCTCAGGGGTGTAGGTGTTTGTGGCGTCGCGCACGTTGCCCGGCGTTCCGACACCGAGCGAGGAACTTGATCCTTCACCCATGTCAACCCAGTTCGCTCCATCCCAGGCCCGGGCATAAAGCTTGACCCTCTCGGTCGCCATGACCACTCGCTCGCATAGCCAAACGACGAAGGGTTGCCCAGAAGGGCCAAAACCGAGCATCACGTTGCCCACCCTGTCGGTGTTGCTCACTCCGTTTCCGCTGGAGGAGTTGCCCAGAGGAGCCCACGTGGAACCGTTCCACATCCGCATGTAGGCTTCCCACTTTTCGACTGAGCCTGGCTCCATTTTTTGCCGCCACGCCACAGCCGGAAGCCCTGAGGGACTGACCGCTACACGCGGGCAGATGGAGCTTTCCAGTTCGGTCCCTATTTCCGAAACGGTGCTGCCGATTCGCTGCCAGGTCTGGCCATTCCAGCTGTTCAAGAAAACACCATAGTTCGCCCAAACCAGAAGCGGGTTGCCTCGGTAATCCACGGCAAGGTCAAAGTTTCTCCTGCCGTGGGTTCCTATGTACCCGGGCATAGTGCCCCCGCCGATGTCAGACCATTCATTTCCGGTCCATCGCTTCACCTGAACAGAATACTGGTAGCCAGACGATGGTTCCCGGCGCCACGCCACAATCGGTTTCCCGAAAAGGTCAGCAACGACCACGGGATCAGTGCAGTCTTCCTCCTCGCTTCCGCTGATTCCGTACGTTCCGGCGGAATCGCCGATGGCCGTCCACTCTTCCCCATCCCATTTTTTCACGAAGATGTTCCTGGCTCGAGTACCGACGCTAACCTCTTCCTCCCATGCCAGAATAGGATTCCCGGCCCCGTCCGTCGTCAGAAAGGGGTTGGTGGCTGTCCCGTGAACGGCGATGCCGTCGGGATCGGACGGGTCCTCATCTACGTATTCCCATTGCTCCCCGTTCCATTTCATCACGTACGCTGCTCGGTTGAAATCCTCCCGCCTCACGAAAGCGACTATCGGGTTGCCCTCGGCATCCGTCGTGACTGCCGGGCACTGGCTCTCCATGCCCGGGATGCGAAGCATCTCGACCCACCTCTGGTAGTCGGGAGTTAACGGGTCGGTCTTTGCCCTGTACTCGTCCAGGTTTGTCATAAAGTCCTTGTCCGGGTCTGAACCTGCATTCTGGGAGAGATTCCCGAAATGGTCTCTCTCCCACGAATCGGGCAGAGCATCTCCATCCGAATCGGTCCTGTTGAGAGCCGCAACAAATATGTCGCCCACTAAGAAGAGCGAACCATCACCGCCGATGGCCACGCCCCTGCCGCCGGGGAGTCGAAGCCGCCTTTCTAAACTGCCGTCCGGTGACACAACAATGGTGTCCCATGACGAGGAGAGGAAAACCCGCCCTTCCCGGTCAACGACGGGAGGACTCGTGTACGAAGACGAGCATTCGAACCTCCATTTCAGATAGCCATCGTTCCTCCGGGCGAAGAGGTCGTTGCCGCTGAGGTAGAAAATCGTTCCGTCGGGACCAATGGCTGGCGGCGAGGTGATTTCCAAACCCTGCTCGACGACCCAAAGGGGCGAACCATCCGGACTCATCGCGTAGAACCGCCCGGTCTGCGTGCCGAAGTAGATGGTGTCGTCGAGCCCAACCGCCGCGGAATGGCGGATTTCTCCGTCCGCCTGGAATCGCCATTTCTGGGCCCCGTCGGGTTTGACGGCATAGAAGAATCCGTCTTGCGTTCCGAAGTAGATGGTTCCGTCGCTGCCGATTGCCAGCTCGCCCTCGGCAAACCCCTGGCACGGAAATATCCATTTCACGGTACCATCGGCGCGCAATGCTACAACCTTGGAACTGACCAACGAATAAACTGTCCCATCGCAAGCAATGGCCGGAGAACTGGACACAACGTCGCTGATAAGAGGAGAGCGCCATCTCCTCGACCCGTCCGGGTTCACGGCATGAACCTCCGTCCCGGACCAGGTCCAAGCCCCGACATAGACTGTCCCCTCTTTGCCGACCGATGGCGGTCGCTCGAGCTGCCCCGAAAACTCGTATTTCCACTTCAGTTCACCTTCCTGTGTAAGGGCGCTGAGCACAGAAAGGGACGCCTCTGTCCAGTACAGGGCCCCGACGTAGATTGTTCCGTCGGGGCCAATCACTGCGGTGCCTTTACACGACGCCTTGTCAGGACAATAGGTCCATGCAAAAGCGTCCGTGGAGGCGCCGGTGTAGGGGCTCGAGCCGGTTCGCCGAGCGTTTCCTCCCGGCGCTGGCCACGGCGATTCGGCGAAACCCGGGCCGGATTGCGGGTCCGAAGGGTCCGAGCCACCGAAAAACTCGCTGAGGTTGCTTCGAGAATCGTTATCGAAATCGCCAAAAGCTCCTTGCCCGAGCGAGCCGAAATGGTCCTTCTCCCATTCGTCGGGCAAGCCATCCCGGTCAGAGTCGAGAAGAACTGGGACAATTCCTACGATGGCCGGGGCTGAATAATTCGGGACCTCGTCATACGAATAAACCGCGTACCAGCATGCGACCTCGCTGAGTGCCGTCGAATCAACGTACACTTGCTGCCCCTTTGGAACATTTCTGCACCACAGGCCGCCGGGGCCGCTTGAATCTCCGTCCGGGAACTTCTGACCGGGGCGCACAACCGGAAACGTGTCGGAAACATTCCGGAGGATGAGAATCGCCTCGAAATCGGCGTCTCCCGGGTCGTTCCAGGTGAGAACCACTTCATTGAAGACTGTCCTGGCCTTGAGGCTGGATGGCGCTGCCGGGGGCGTAAGGTCACCGCCCGTGACGACATCAGCGAAGGAGCCCAGCGAATAGTTGGGAACTTCATCGCAGGCGTATGCGGCATAGAAATACCGGGTCTCGGCCTCGACGTCAAAATCTTCGTAGCTACGAACAAGCGCGGGGATTGTCCTGCACCAGAGGCCACCCGGGCCAGTGTTATCGCCGTCAGGGTAGGAGGTCAGGCGTTCTGGGGTTGGAAAGGAACTCACAGTGTTACGGACCAAGAAAACACCCTTGAGGTCGGCATGGCCGGGCGGCTGCCATGTCAGAACTACAGTCCCGCCAGTGCTCACCGTCGCTTGCAAGTCCTGGACCGCGGAAGGAGGGCTTTCGTCGAGAGGCAGGTTATTCTCCCACCATACGATGCCCAGGCCGTATCCAAGAAAGCTAACTACGTCAAGGTCTCCGTCGTGGTCCATATCGGAGGACGCGGCAGACCAGCATCTGACGCCATGGCGGTTAAAAGGGAACGCGGAGAAATTTTGCGTGCCATCATTGCGCCACCAGACCAGGCGAGAATTGGTGGCGAACAGGATGTCGGTGAAGCCATCGCCGTCGAGGTCGCCCAGATAAGGCAGGACCCACGCCTCGGGAAACATCGTCAGGTCATGTCTCTCAAAGGCGAGATTGCCGGTGTTCTCCCACCACGCGATTTGCCCATCAAACCTTGAACTCACGATGTCTGTATCGCCGTCTTGGTCAATGTCTCCGACATCAAGGAACCTGACCCCAACGTACTGGTCATCAACACAGGAGGGTGCAAACACGGCGCTGCCGTCATTCACCCACCAGACAAGCCCTTTATCTCCGATGGCAAGGACATCAATGTCACCGTCCAGGTCAGCGTCGGCCGTTTTCATTGACGATGCCACGACACCTTCGTAAAGAGTTGTCCGGACGAAAATCCCGCCGCCGCTGTTTTTCCAGAGAGTCATTGATTCGGGAGAAAACGAGGTCGCTATGACATCCGCATCCCCATCTCCATCGAAATCTCCAGCAGCCAGAGCCGAGGCCTTGAAGGAGAGGTCAACCTCATGCTTGCCCGAGAAGCACAGGCCGTGGTCATTTTCGATCCAGGTGATTTCCACATAGGCGTACCGGTCGGCGTACAGAATGTCTACGTCTCCGTCGGAATCCATGTCATGGGCCACAAGGATGGTGTCCGAGGGGTCCCAGACCCAACTTCGCACGAATCCCCCCGCTCCTTTGTTCTCCCAGAGGAATATGCCTCTTTCCGTGCCGGGAGCGGACGTGAGAAGGTCTCCATCGCCGTCTTTGTCGAAGTCGAGGGCAATGATCGAAGAGGGGGCAGACTTGGGGTCATCAATCCGGTCAATCACGTGAACCGGGAATAGTTCACTGGACGTACAGTCGTAAAGCCCCGGCGAATAGTTGTAGTACCTATCCCTGGCGTAAAGCGCAAGGTACGAAGTCTTGTCCGGGCTAATGAAAAGGGTGCCGATGGACATTCTTTCGGGGGGAGGCCATTCGGTGACCTGGTAGTTCCGACACCAGCGGCCTCCAGGCCCTGTACCCTCACCGTCTCCATAACCAGTCCCGTTCACAGGCGGCACGAACGTGTCAGTATCGCCACTGACCAGAAGAAAACCGGCGAGGTCGCGGTCCACAGGCGGAATCCACAGCACGTAGAAGTTGCCCGGCGTATCGCTCTCTTCCACCCAGAAGTAGAGAGCGGGGGACGGCGGGGTGACGTCCTTTCCGCTCTTGCAGGAAATCTGAACTCCGGACGAGTAGTTCGCTGCGTTATCGTAGGCGAAGGCCTTATAATAGTAGGTACGTTCAGGCTGAACACCGAGATCGAGGTAAGACCCAAGCCCTCTGTCCACGTTTCTGCACCAGAGACCGGAAGGCCCTGTGCTGTCGCCGTCCGAATATATGGTGCCCGCCTGCGGCCTGGCCGTCACTTCTTCAGTGCTGCGGAGGAGAAGAATCCTGTTGAGGTCGTTGTCTGGCGGATCGGTCCAGGCCAGCTCTATCTTTTGGTCGTGTGGGGCCGTTCGGGCGGTCAAGTTGCTGACATCTCCCGGCGGTTGCGGGTCGGCCTGGGGGTTCCTGAGCCAGAAGCTAATGAATTGCCCGCGCCAGGGCACGCTCACCAGGTCCACATTCCTTGTGTTCCCTCTATCCACCGGGTGAATGAACTCCACATCCGCAACATTGTCCGCTATCGTGTGCTCGGCAAAAATCCATTGCCCCTTGTTCTCCCACCACGATATTCGCTTGAGTCCGAACGTCCCCGAGCCGCAAACGATGTCAATGTCCCCGTTGCCGTCGAAGTCAACAGCCCATGGGATTGTGGCATCCTCAAATGAGGGACAAATCTCTCGCTCCTTGAACTGCCAGTAACCCCATTGGTCCGGGCCGATGTTTTCCAGAATCTTGATTCGGAACCCCGAGACGACAATATCTCCATCCCCATCACCATCTATATCAGTAACAGCGACGCTACGGTCACCGGTGCCAGCCCCCATGGTCTCCGAAAACTGAGCACCTTTCAGGTTCTTTCTCCAACGAACGCCTCCGTCTGCAACGAGGACCATGTCCTGCCACCCATCCCCGTCAATGTCGCCGGTTGTCAGGAACTGAAGCTTTGCTTCAGGCTCCAGAGGGTGCCTCAGAAAATGTCCTTTCCCATCATTTTCCCACCAGCGAAGGCCGGAGTACGATCCTGCCGCCACGTCAGTGTCTCCGTCGTTATCCAGGTCTGCTACGGCAGTTCGGCCCCACATAAACTCAAACAACGCCTCGATGACGTGCCTGGTGAATTTGCCTCCCCCCTCGTTTTCCCACCACGCCATCGCCCTGGCTTCCGATGATGCAGCAATTATGTCCCGGTCGTTATCTCCGTCGAAGTCCGCCGAGCCGACCCACGTCGCCCCAGGGAACGACTCGTCCACGATTCGGAGCGTAAACCTCTCGGCTCCGTCGTTCTCAAACCAGAGTACCGCATTCGAGTCCGATGAGACGGCCAGGATATCCTGGTCCTCGTCGCCATCCATGTCCGCGGCAGACACCCAGTCGCTGCACCTCGTGCCATGCCACAACTGATGTTCTATAAACTGTGGAGGGTCAGTCGCTCGCTCAGTAAACGACAGCACGCTGGTCGTCCCTGTCTCTGCCGTCTGCCTCTGCCGCTCGATTGCAGCACCGTCCCAACTTGACCGTGCGGTGGAACACGTCAGGACAACCGTCGTTAGAATCAACGCAGTCTGAACAGAGAGAAGGACGCGTGGCGATTTCGGGCTTAGAGATTTCATACCTGTTACCCCCTTGCGAAGCAAATGGTCGCCGGTCGGTACAACCCGCGACCGGAGTCGGGTGGGGGATCGCCCTGGGAAACTATGCTCGTCCCTCGAGCCGTTTGGGTCTTCATGGCTCATTCACCCCCAAAGCGTTGCTTAGCTCAAAGTCATCCGCGTACTATATGGCAAGAAACTGCCTCATAAGTCAACTTCTTTTCCGGGGAGAGAGCAGCCCCGCCAGAAGGCGCGCTGGCACGGGCACCTTGCCCACGATCCTGCACGGACGTGCCGCCCGCGCCACCCTTCCCCCGCATCCCTCTCGTTCGCCGTTGGATTATCACCCCTGTCAGGGGTTATGGCAACAGCTCAATCCGGTAGAAACGCAGTACCGCGGTTGCGGGTGAGCCGAGGGGGTGCTGTCCATCATCAGTCCAGGAACTTATGCCCGTCTCCGAGGCGGCGACTGTGCCGGGGACTGCCATCCAGTCAAAGCCGGTTGTGGTTGGACCGGCGACCCAGACCGTGTAGCTTTTTCCAGGTTCAGCATCCCATTCGATGGTCGGCCAGGTCCCGACCGTGCCTACGGCTTCCATGCCGAAGGAGCGCCGGAACTTCTGGATGCGGTGGTTAGCGCCGTCAGCGACATACACGTTTCCCGAGCCGTCCACAGCCAAGCCATAGGGCGCGTCGAACTCACCCTCCCCTCTACCCTCTCTCCCCAATTTCGCGATGAAGACCCCGTCCGAAGTGAACTTCTGGACGCGGGCGTTCCCAGTGTCTGCGACGTAAACGTTGCCCGAACCATCCACGGCCAGCCCCCAGAGAGGGGCGAACTCGCCGTTCCCCCCGCCCCACTTCCCCCATTTTGCGATGAAAACCCCGTCGGAAGTGAACTTCTGGATGCGGCTGTTCCCTTCGTCTGCCACGTAGACGTTCCCCGAGGCGTCCACAGCCACGCCAACCGGGACATTCAGCTCGCCGTCCCCGCTGCCGTATATGCCCCATTTCGCGATGAAAACCCCGTTGGAATTGAACTTCTGGATACGCTGGTTCCACGTATCTGCCACATAGACATTTCCCTCGCCGTCCGCAGCCACGTCGAAGGGTTCGTAGAACTCGCCCTCGCCTGTGCCCTCTCTCCCCCACCTGGCGATTAACACCCCGTCGGAGGTGAACTTCTGGACCCGTGGGTTCCCGGACTTCAGCCCCGACTCCAAGACATAGACGTTCCCCAAGCCATCCGCCGCCGCGCCGCAGGGGAAGTCGAAGTACCATGACTCTGGCAGCTTCGGCCACATTTTCACGAAAGAATATTCCTCAGCCGACTGCCCACGGTTCCCACAGAGAACCACGCCGATCAAGACGACGCCGAATGAACCGACTATCCCTCTCACGGTTTGCCCTCCCTCAAAGGCGCATCCTGCCCTCTGTGACATTGCCTACCGGCGAGACGCGCGCGCCGCACGTCCCTCGGGTCCTGCGCCGTCAGATTATCGCTTCTCTCACGGTCTATGGCAATAGCCCAATCTGGTGCAGGCGAGGCTCTGTATTTCAGCGGGCGCATACCCAGGGACGAGACCAGAGCTGCCACAGCCGCGTGCCTGGAGCCGCCGTGTACCGCCGGCATCTTGCCGGCTGTCTCGGGGGCATCCTGCCCCTGATTCCGAGGGCGAGACGCCCTCGGGACTGCCGCCGGGACGGCGGCGTTACCTGTAGGAGCTTCACGCCTCGAATACAACCACACCAAACCGGTGCAACACCTCGGTTTGGAACGGATATGCGCTTTTCTTCCGCGCGGGACAAAGCTACAACCTCTGTTGCGGCATGGCATCTTGCCCATTGTCTTCCGCGGGCGGGACGCCGTGCCACGGTCGCGCAGCCACACTCACGTGTGCCATAGACCGGCGAATGCTGCTTTGCCGACTGTAAAGGGCTTTTCCCGCCGCACTGAGCAATCTTCCTCGGTCAACACGTGCGGAGCGCTGACAGTCTCGTTTTGTCCGCTCGCTCACATTCTCCCAGAGCGGCTCCGTACAAGCGACGCCCTCCCCTCGGAGGAACCCATCGCGACTCGGCTTCTCCTCAGCGCGTTCTACGGTCCGGCGCGATGACCGCACGGGGCACATCCGGCCCCTCAAGCTAATCCAGTTCACGTTGGCTCAGGCTGGCTTTCCGGGAATCGGGATGACGCCTTCTTTCGGGATTTCCACGTTGCCAGTCTCGAAGTCCTCGGCCGTCGGCTTAAGCGTGAGGTTGAAAAACTCGGGCTTCTTGTTCGGAGCAACCATGATCTCATCCCAGAAGACCTGCTGGCCGGTATAGGCCGACATCCGTCCCATGACCGCCGCTGCCGTGGATTCGGCAACAGCCCTTGCCTGGTCGAGCGGCTGCCCTTTCGAGACGTAGTAAAGCGTGTCCAGTTGCTCCTGCACGGAGTCGTCAGGGCCTTGCGGCAAATCGGCGGGGATGGGCGAGACTTTCGGTTTCGGGCCGTCGGAGCCGGACGTGTGTCCCTTCTCATACACGAAGTCATGCCCCGTCCAGTTCCAGCATCCGTTCACCTGCCGGCACATGCTGTGGATGTGAACACCGTCGCCGTAGTCGAAGTCCACGCTGAAGAAATCGCACATGTCCCCAGCGGGACGGCGGGCACGCCCGGAGAAGCCCACCGCGCTTACGGGCGGGTGGCCGACGAACCAGTTGGCAATGTCAATGTTATGAACGTGCTGCTCGACGAGGTGGTCGCCAGATAATGCGATCCAGTTCTGCCACGAGCGAATCAAGTCCGCCGGTTCCTTCGGGTTGATGGGTTCCCGATAGAACATGTGTCCGATACAAAACGCAATGCGTCCGCCATAGAGCCGTCCCAATGCCTTTTCGACGGCGACCGCCTGGTGGGTATTGATGAAACTCCAGTTGTGGCGCATCTCCGTGCCGGAGGTGATGACCAGACCTTTCTTCTTTGCCAGTTCGCCTGCGGCGATAACACGGCGGCAGCCCGGTGGGTCAACGGCTACCGGCTTCTCGATGAAGGCGTGCTTCCCTGCCTGAATGCAGGCCTCCAGGTGCAGCGGCCGGAACAGCGGCGCCGTTGCCATCAGCACAATCTCCACGTCTGTCTCGAGAAGCTTCTTGTAGCAATCGGCTCCGCCGAAGCACCGCTCCCGCGGCAGGCCGAAACGGCTGCCCGCGCGCCGCGCGCGCTCTTCGAAGTAGTCGGCCGTGCCGACCACCTCGACATTGAACCCGAGGAGCTTGCCGGCCTTAACACTGTCGGCCAACGCGCTACTGCCCCGGCCCC
Organism: uncultured Verrucomicrobiota bacterium; assembly: GCA_964482435.1. GTDB lineage: Bacteria > Auribacterota > JABMQX01 > JABMQX01 > JABMQX01 > CAYZXL01. The sequence continues at coordinate 138,117 of CAYZXL010000005.1, read as the reverse complement.
CACATCCGATCAGTCCGACTTTGAACGTCTTCCCCCGGCCTTTCTCCGCTGCTCCGAGGACAAGGGGTGCCGCCAGACCAGCCCCCACGGCTCCTATGAACTCCCGCCTTGAAACGTAACATTTGCCCTTGCTCATCTGTTCGTCCTCCTTCCTGATAACGAGGTGAAAATCCAGCCTCCTGTTCAACTTTCTCAACTCTCTCCGCCCTGCTGTGTTCCTTATCTATCACGATGCCGCGACGGTCGTAAAGGAAAACCGTGCCGGAGCCACAGAAACGCCTTCAGAAAGACAGCACGCTGCCGCGCCAGAACAAGCGCGGAGGTCGTCGCATCTGCCGAACTCGCCTAGACCGGCCGACTGAGGGGACGCCGGAAATCGCATCCCCAGAGCGCGAGGCGAGCACGACGGAGTCAATTCCTCCACGCTGAGCGAAGCTCCCAAACCTCTAAGGAATTGATTCGCGTTTCGGCGCCCGTGGTGAAGACTCGCAGGCTTTTGTCATCGTCTGGAGGTATGACGCCGATAGGCATGTAGATGCGGCCGCTGTTGGCGAAGATTTCAATGGACGTGCGGTCCACAAGCACCTCGAGGCGTATCCTGCCAGCGGCCGGTTTCAGCGGCGCCGACTTCTCCTTGCACGCGAGTTTCTGTCCCTGCACATCGTAGGTAATGGGGATGCCGCGAATCTTGAAGCCGAAGTCGCGCGCGTTCCCCACCTCAAATTCGGCGCGGATGTGGAAGAGGTCGCCGGAAATGCCCTTCAGGAGATTCTCATTTTCTCGAACGGTCTCGTCAAACCATGCATGTCTCTTTCCGTGCAGAAGCTCGATTTCTCTCACAGGCTCGGCGAAAAGGCGGATGCCTTCCTCCGTCGTCCTGAGCGTCAGCTCGACAGGAAAATTCATCATCTGGTTAAAGGGCATCTCGGGATGGCCGATTTGACCCCAGGCAATCTGGATGCGGCGGCTGTCTTCCGGCGGGATATTGTTGAAAGTCTGCGAGGCATAGAAGCAGTTGCCGAAGTTGAAAGGGTGCTTACCAGACTCGGTGGTGAACACTCTGCCGTCGAATCGCCCGATGGCGTAGGCCCCGTCGGCAGCGTACACGACCCAGCGGGTGTTCTTCTTGTCGCGGTCCACTGGCAGCTCGAAGATTTCCGGGCACTCGTAGTAGCCGTCAATGCGGCTGCGGAATTCCCAGGCTTTCAAATTCGGGGACGTGTAGAAAGCGATGCCGCGGGAGCCGTCTCGCTCGTCGTAAACCGCCATGACCCAATGGCCGCCTGGCTCATACCAGATGACCTTGGGGTCGCGACCGGCGTGCTTGACGACCGGATTGCCGACGTAATCCGTGAACGTGCGGCCGCGGTCGTTGCTGTAAGCAATGCACTCTCCGCGGCCCGTGCTCGTATAAGCAGCGACGATGACGTCCTCGTCACCCGTCTTGAAACCGGCTGTGTTGTCTCTGTCAACAACCGCGCTTCCAGAGAAGCACCAATCGCCGAACTGACGTGGATACAGCGCAATGGGAAGCTCCGTCCAGTGGACAAGGTGCGCGCTGACGGCATGGCCCCAGTGCATGTTGCCCCACTCCCGGCCGTAGGGATTGTGCTGATAGAACAGGTGATATTCGCCCCTGTAATATACCAGCCCGTTGGGGTCGTTGTTCCAGCCCCGGCGGGAGGAGAAATGAAACTGAGGACGGTATTTCTCTCTGTACAACTGGGCCGCGTCGGGGACATCGTCAGCCTGGATGATTAACGTCAGGCCTTTGGAATCCGAGGAGACGCCGTCCACCTCGATTTTCATCGGTTGCCCCTTGAAGGCGGAGACGTCGCTGAAAACCCACAGATCAGGTTGTGCATCGGCGAGCTCAATCTCGAACTCGCGCGCGGTCAGCCCGCCTACCACAAAGCGCATCCTCCTCTTCGGTGCGCCATTCTTGACGGGCAGGTGAAGGTATTTTTGCCCGATGAGGGTTTCGCGCTGTGCAGGTAGTGCCTCGCGCGCTTTGACGCCCATGAGGATGCTGCCAACACCGACGCCCCCCGGCTCACCCGCTGCCGAGATGGCGAAGAACAAAAGAAAAATCCGCAGGAAGACACAAGATCGTACGTTCCGAGTCATGAAAGGCTCCTTTGCTTCTTGGTTTTGACGCCGAGCATATCCAATTCACACTGGTTCCGGTCATGCCGGTCGCGGCCCTATGAATTTACTTCCCTGAGAGCGTTCGCAGAACCAGGCCGACGCATGCGCGGTGTGTCGCCTTGGCTCCAGGTTGACCGGCGCCCCTACGACGAAGACGAAGGAGAAATTCGACGCCATTCGTAAGGGCTCGAAACGGGCAAAAGCTTCAGCCTTTCACCGCACCAAAGGTCAGCCCTCTGACGATGTACCGATGGGCGAGCAGCGCGATGACCACGGGCGGCGTCATAGCAATGAGCGTTCGCACAGCCACGAACCAGAACTGCACTCCGCGGGTGTCCACGGCGCCAGCCATATGCACCGGAATCACTTTTGCCTTCAGCGTGCCAATCATCAGGGCAACGAGGAATTCATTCCACGTGAACGCAATCACAATCAGCATTGCGGCCGCCAGGCTCGGAGCAGCGAGCCGCATGGAGATGCTCAAGAAGACGTCAAGATGGCTGGCCCCGTCCACGAGGGCGGCTTCCTCGAGTTCGACGGGGAGCTCGAGAAACGCCTGTCGCATGATGACTACGACAATTGGCAGACAGAACGTCGTGTTGAGGAGAATCAGTGCGAGCCGGGTGTCAAGCAGACCCAGAAACCGCATAATCAGGAAAAATGGAATGGCGGTCGCCACCGGCGGCAGGACTCTCTGAGAAAGAAACCATAGCGCAATGCTCTGGTTTGACGGACGGCGAAATCGGAAGCGGGCGATGGCGTAGGCGGCTGGCGTGCCTATCACGACGGTGAGGAGCGCGGTGCATATCGCAATGACGACGCTGTTCAGGAGCGCCCTTTGCGTTTCGCCGGTCGCCAGTTCGGTTTTCCAATTCGCAAGAGTCGGCTTGTATTGAGCGAAAGGCACGGCGAGTCCGCTCACCGTAAATGCTTCCGCAGGGTTTCGAATGCTGAGGCTGATCGCCCAATAGAAAGGCAGAAAGGTCATCGCTGCCACAAGGATGGCAAGGAGAGCGTATGCCGACGACCTCGCGCGCCGTCGTGCCTTTAGGACCTTCAATATATTCATCGGCTGCCCTTACTCGTAGGTCTGTCGTATTCTCCTGAACAGAGTCGTGATGACCGCCAGGATGAGAACAAACATAAAGACCGAAATGGCGGACGAGTATCCGTAGTTGAAGAACCTCATCCCGACGCGATATGCGTACATGGTCAGGACTTGCGTCGCAGTGCCCGGTCCGCCCGTCGTGAGCGTGAATGGGATGTCGAAAACCTTGAAGGCTTCCGTAATGCGAAGGAGAAGCACGAGAATGATTGTCGGCTGGAGAAGAGGAAGCGTGATGAAACGAAAGAGTCTCCATCCGCTCCTGGTCTCAAGCATGGCGGCTTCGTAGTAATCCGCTGGAATCCCTTGCAGAACCGCCAGGAATATCAGGAAGCAAAAGGGAGTCCACTGCCAGATGTCAACAATGGTGACGGAAGCCAGTGCCCAGTACGGATTCGATAGCCACGGGACTTTCAGGTGAAGGAGGCCGTTGACCAGTCCTCCCTCCTCGTAAAAGATTGTGAAAAAGAGGAAGCCGACTGCGATCGGCGTCGCGAACAAAGGCATGGTCATCACCGTGCGAAGAACGCCCCGCAAGGGCAAACGACGGTTGAACAAGAGAGCCAACGCCATGCCGAGGCCCATCTGTACCGCAACGCCGCAGCCGACGAAAATCAGCGTGATGAGCGCAGAGCTGCGAGCACGCGGGTCACGGAAAAGGTGAACGTAATTGCCCAGACCGACGAACTCGTCGGGGCTACCAATTTTTACATTGAACAGGGAAAGCCTCAAACTGTAGAGGAGGGGAAAGACGGTGAAAACGAGGACCCACAGCACGGCGGGAACGAGAAGGAGCAGCTTTACACGATCGTCTCTGTGCACTGCGTCTCCTCGCGATATTTCGCCTCGAAGGCTCGTCGAGCAAAGAACAATTGTCCTTCCCGGACACCATTCTCAGACGAGCATCTCATTTGCGGTATCCGATTGACCGCTGATACTGCTTGAGCTGTGTATCGCGGCCGCGGCGGTTGGTGATTTCGTCCCATTCTTTCGCGGTCCGACTGAGCGACTCCTTCGGGCTAAGCCGGCCGATCATGGTCTCGGAGAGGTTCTGGTCGAGAGCTCGCCAGTACTCCTCGGTGCCGTTGATTCTCAGATAAGGAAGCATGGTCTTCGCAAAAAAGTTGTCGTGGTAGGCTTTCAAATAGAACCGCAGGTCGCTCTCGTTCCAGCCCGCATCGAGGTAGCCCCGAAGGTCTGCCGATCCTTCCGGCGGGAGAAAATGGATGGTCGCCCCGGGGTCCACGCCCGTCCAGCCGCGATAGACATTCCAGAGGCTCGCCGGCCTGGTGGCCATCAGCGCGTAGAAGCTGTACACGACTTCCGGGTTCTTCGACTTCGCGGAGATTACGCCGTGCCAGGAACCGCCCGTCGTATTCCCGACGACGTTGGGCTGAGGCAGCTTGAGCCAGCGATTGTTGTTCATGTCATACACTTCGTGGGAGCCGGGCAATATGGACGCTCCCAGCCTCCCTTTTATTTTCGACCGCGACGTGTCCTGAACGAGGGCGCCGACGTCGCCCCACGAAAACACGAATATGGCCTTTCCTCTGAGAAACCAGTCCCACGCTGTACCCAGGTCCCACGCGGACTGCGCTCGCGGGCCGTACCGGGACAGCTCGTACAGAACCCCCAGCGCCCGCACGTGTCCCGGCTGGTCAATCAAAGGCGCCATGGTCTCCGGGTCAAACCAGTAGTTGTTTATCCCGCGATCTACCTTGTCGCCGCCCATGACCACGAATGGCGCCGACAGGGACATGAAATGGAACATCCCCTGCTCATTGACCTTGAAATGCATGACGATGCCGGTGTCGGGTTCCGGGTCGTTGTTGTCCCAATTTTTTCCGTGGAAGAAGCGCGCAATGTCAATCACGTCCTCCCAGGTCCTCGCCGGAAAGGGCATGTCCTTGCCCGTTTCGGTTTTGTACTTCCGCTGCCATTCCGGGTCGGACAGGATGTCGTTTCGCCAGTAGAGCACCTGCCCGTCGCTGTCGTTCAGTGTGCCGTACCATTTGCCACCCCACGCGTACAGGTTTCGCAGGGAGGGCGGCAGCCAGGTCGTGTCCCATCGAGGAAAACGCTCGTCGGCGATGTAGTCGTCAATGGCACGGATGAACCCCGGCGTGATGTACTCGCCCATGTACCAGGCGGCTTCCATGAACCCATCGAACTGACCAGCGCCGAGCCGAAGGTCCGTGATTGTCTTATTGAGCTGCTCCGCGATGGGCATCTCCACGATGTCGAGCTTTGCCCCGGTCAACTCTTGCCAGGCCGGGCGCAATCTGTAAAGCGGGCCGGATATGCCTCCTTTGGGGCCGCTGTTGTTGACCGTGATGGCAATCCGTTTCCCGGCGAAGGGCTTCTTCCCCTGGCCGAACATGCTCCCCAGATCGTCCCTGGTCAGGTGGATCACCTCTTTATCTTCAAACGTGACCAGATCCACGCCGCCGTCCTCGTACCACTTGAGATACCGATACCCGCCTTTTTCGGAGAGAACCCCCGCCTCGTCCGCTGGACGTTTACGGCTCAAAAAAACGGCAAGTCCGACGGCAACGATGACTATCAGGACGAGTACAGCTTTTGCCTTCGTGTACATACCAAGCTCCTCATAGATTCGGGCCCGGCCGCCCCAAGAATCACGTGCGATTCGACTTCGACTTCAAGAGTAAGAGCAGTCAGGCCTTTAGATTCGCGGCATCGCCGGACACAGACTCTATGGCGGACTGCTCAACGGCGGAACTCCCTTTTTTCCAGTGTCATCTATTCAAGTTCAGCCAACTGGTATTTTGCCCACACGTGGCTTACGTTGAGTTTCGCGGCCTCGCTGAATTCTTGTTTTGCCTCGTCGTGGCGGGCCTTTCCCAATAATCCGAGGCCGATGATGAAATGGGCGGAGGCCTGGCGAGCCTGCTTTGTTTCCCGTTCACCAAACTTGGCAAAGAAATCGGATGACTCCTCCTGCGCAAGACTTTTCTTGCCGCTTTCAATCAGGCCATCGAAGACCTTTGCGGCATCGCCTTCTCGATGGAGCTTCTTGAGGCACAGCGCCTGGTAGAATCGCGTTTCCGGCGAGCGCGAAGTGTCTTGCTGGTCTGCCGCCATCTTGTAGAACTCAGTCGCTTTCTGAACGTCCCCCAATGCCTCACAAGCCGTGCCTATGTGGTAGGCTACCTGTGGAGCTCGCATGTCATTCTTTGGCCGGCCGACCGAGAGATTCTCCGGATACTCAGAAGCCCTCTGAAAATGCGCGAGGGCTTTTGCGAATTCTTTTTCCTTCATGTACTCCAAGCCCTTGAGCAAATGGGCATCAACGTACACGTCGTGGATTTCTCCGCCTCCTTCTCGCACGTGGAAGAAGTTGTTCGCAAGATAGTCTATTGCCTTATCGTACTTGCCCGACAGAACAAGGACCATGATCTCCCGGACAAAGCTCTCATTCCGGGTGCTCACCACGTCATGGTTTTTATCGAGGAGCGCAAGCCTCTTTTCGGGCGAGACATTGCCTATCTCATACAGAGTATCCGTCTCGAGGTAGAGTCTCGGGTCGAGCCGGTTACAGCCAAGAGCTTTCTCGTAACACTCAATCGCCTCGGGCACTCTGTTCTCAAGCCGATAATAAGCCCAACCGAGATTGCGGTGGACGGCGGCGAAGTTGTCGTCGAGAGACCGTGATTTTTCCCAGCACACGACAGCCCTTTCTGGCTGGAGGTCGAAAAGCAGATTGCCCAAATAGTAGTAGGCGCGGGCGTCCGAAGGATTCGCCTCGATGGCGGCGTTGAGAACCCCGACAGTCTCCAGCCGGAATGGGAAGCAATAATCGCTCGGCATCCTCGCAGCCCGGGAGTAGTATTCTGACGCCTTGTCGGGCATGCCCTTTTCCTGATAGAGGTATCCGAGATAGTAGTGAACGAGGGGAAAGGTTCCTGCGAATGGCATTTTTGTTTCCACGGGCCGCGAGAGAACCTCGATGGCCTCGTCCAGTAAACCGCAATTCATGTAGTCAGTCGCCAGTTCGAGGTAGGACTGCACCTCGTTCCTCATCGTCCTCGTCAATTTTGCCAGCGATTCATTCGCATCCGACCTGTCGCCCAGGGCCGATTGAGCCAGATAGAGCTCGCTCATGGCAAGAAAGTCAAGGGGGTCAAGCGCAAGGACTCTCGAGGCGATTGCCTTTGCCTCGCCCGGATTGCCGAGCTTTCGGAGGATGGCAGCTTTGATGTTCAAGGCTTCGCTGTTGAGCATATTTCTGGAAAGCGAACCGTTCACTTCCTCAAGTGCCTGGACGAAATTCCCCCTCATGCACGAGAGTTCTGCCAACTGCTGGTAAGCCGCTGAATGGAAAGCATAATCCCACGTCGCCCGGTAGAAGTTGTCGCAGGCATCGTCTAATTTGCCCTGGGCTCTCTGGGCAAGACCGAGGTAGTAATACGCTTCCGCGTTCTCCGGCCTCGTGTAGTCGGCGGAGATTCGCCGTACGGCTCTCTTGAGATGCTCTTCAGCCTTCTCGTACATGCCACGCTTGATATAGTTAATGCCAACGGCTATGTTGGACCGCGAATCATCAGCATCCCGTTTCAGAGCTTCCTCGTAGTAGTCCATCGGGTCAACGCGCGGGTTGTGAATCTGCTCGACGCGAAGGCCCGTCAGGTAAAGCTCCTCGACGGTCTGAATATCCTGCGGCCTCGGCGGGGCTTTAACTGGCCGGGGCAGCTCAGACACTGGCTGCGGCTCAACAGGCTGGTAGGAAATCAAGACCTCACCGTCGGCAGAAATCAACGAAGCTCGCAAACGCGTCTCTCTTGTGCCAGCAGGAACGCTGACTTCTTTTTTGAACGGCCTATCGGGAGAAATATCAACCACATCCTCAGATATGACTTCGTCCCCTGCCTTCAGAATCGCCCGGGCTTTGGAATGCTTTGAGGTCGTGTGGAAACCGAAGACCGCGACATTGCCGGGCTTGAGCTCGAGATTCACAGCCCCCTTCAGGTTAGCATACTTGAAGCCACCAATTTCACGCACCGGGAACCAGTACTGCTTGAACTCCTTAACGTCGTAAGGCTCGATCCAGCTATAATCCGGCTGATTATCCGAGAAGGCGCCGACCATCAGCTCGGCATACGGCCCATCCTCGTCCGTCAGAATCCTGTCCCACATGCGCCCGAATTCCCCCGTGCCCCACTCCCATAGTTTGGCACCACAGACAATATGGTGATTGGCAACGTGAACAACGCCTGCCTCTTTGCCGTGGTCGTACCCGCCCATGAAATCCTCCTGGAGATTCCAGGCGAAGAAGGAGTTCGACACGGGAGAGTTCTTCCACCAATTGATGTCCAGGCCGGCATAATCGTATCCGCGATACCTCCCTCGTGAAATGGGCCAATACGTGAAATCAATTTTCGAGTGGTAGGTCGCCACTTGAACGCTCGGTGGGAAAATCACCTCATAATCGTCCTTGACGTGGACGGCGACGTTCGCCCAGTAAAGAATCGAGTGCGGGAGCGCCGTGCGATTGAAGAATTTGACCGTCGCCTCGATGTAGGATTTGCCGGGAAAAAGAGTGATGCCGATGAGCCACCTCATGCGATGCCGCTGCTCGGTTTCTCCGACCCAGATGGTCTTGCTGCCGTCGGGGTTTTCGGCAAGCGTACAGTCAACCGGCATGAAAGTCGTGTTCCTGTGGTGGTGAAATGCGCACCACTCGATCCCACCGGAAATCCAGGCGCCGAGCATGCCGATCAAGGCGGGCTTGATGACGTGCTGATGATAGAAGAAGTCGTAATTGTTGGTCTTATCGAGAGCCGAGAACACACGACCGCCGATCTCCGGCAACACTGACAGCTTGACGTATTCATTTTCGAGGTAAAGCGCCTTGTACGTCCTATCCTCGCGCACGCGGGTTAGGTTATCTATGAGAGGATAGGGATAGATTCTCTTTTCCGCGCCCTGATACGATTCGTGAGTATAGAACATCGGATTGGGCTCGGGAGAACCAACCTTGTAGCTGGGAATCACAAGCGGTTCTTCCCATACCTTAACAGAGGACTCCCCCGTCGTGCCAAGATTGGCTTCCGGTTTGTCGCCCCGCGCCCGCTCCGCAGGAAATGCCGTCACCCTTTCTTCAGCGTGCCCGCCATTCGTGGAAAGGATAATCGCTCCCGTTAGAGTTACCAACCAGCGCATGTTTCTCTTGAGAGACAATGAGTGCATATTATCTCCTATGGTGGATGTCTAAATCGGCGGTCAAGCCGCTTGCCTCACTCTTCTGACAGACCGTTCTTCTCGCGTAATGATGGGACGTTGTAAGCAAGGTGTCAACATCAGTCATGCAGCGCGCGGTCATGCTATCGTGGCACGGGCGTCTCGCCCCGTGATGGGGTTTGTGGGCGAGCCCGCCCGACGGCCAGAGATGCCGACGGTACAGGCCGTGCCTCGTGGCCGACGCGTACCGCCCACTGTCACCAAAACAGAACCAGAGCGCAATGGGCATCTTGTTTGACCCGAGCCGATTTGCCGGGTAATATTCTCATTGGTGCCGCGGCGGAAGGCGGACGAAGACCGGCAGAGATTGGCGGTTGCCGTACGCCTCAGGCAGAGTAATATGACAACCATCGGTATGACCGCCGTGCAACGTTGCAGTTGGTGAGACTCCGTAAGAAACGTGACGCACCAGTCCGGATAACAAGGAGGTACGTGAACTATGGCCAGCAAGGGAAGAGTAAAAGTCGGGATTATCGGGTCGCGGTTCGAGGCTGACATTCATGCTGATTCGTTTCGGATTTTTCCGGATGAAGCGGAAGTCGTTGCCGTCGCCTCCCCTACCCCGGGCAATGCTGAGAAGCTGGCGAAGAAGTATGGTATCCCACACGTCTTCACGGATTATAAGCAGATGCTCGCTGAAGACGACATTGAGATGGTAACCATCGCGGCGCCAAACTACCTCCATGCTCAGATGACCATTGACGCAGCTAATGCGGGCAAGCATGTCGTCTGCGAAAAGCCGTTGTGCATGACGCTGGAGGAAGCCGACCGGATGATCGAGACATGCCGGCGAAAAGGCGTTCTGCTGATGTACGCCGAGGAACTTTTCTTCACGCCCAAGTACGTCAAGGCTAAGCAGATGGCAGACGAGGGCGCTTTTGGAAAAGTGTATCTTGTCAAACAGAGCGAAAAACACTTCGGCCCCCATGCGCCGTGGTTCTGGAATGTGGAGCTTTCCGGCGGCGGCGTGTTTATGGACATGGGGTGTCATGGGATTGCCTTCTGCTATTGGTTCCTAGGTCGGCCCGAAATCAAGAGCGTCTATTGCCAGATGGCCACACATGTCCACGGCGACAAGACTAAGGGAGAGGATAATTCCATCTGCATCCTCGAGTTCGCCAACGGCGCCATCGGGCTTATCGAGGACAGTTGGGCGCGACGCGGTGGCATGGAGGACCGCATCGAGGTTTACGGGGAAGGTGGGGTCACCTATGCCGACCTGCACATGGGGAACGCTCTGCCGACTTACAGCGAATACGGATACGGCTACGCCGTGGAAAAAGCACCGAGCACAAAGGGTTGGACCCATCCTGTCTTCGAGGAACTCTGGAATTACGGTTTTCCGCAAGAGATGCGCCATTTCGCGCGGTGCGTGCGCGGGAAGGAGGAACCCCTGGCAACCGGCGAAGACGGACGCATCGTGCAGGAAGTGCTCTATGCCAGCTACCAGTCAGCGGGCGCCGGCTGCAAAGTTGCATTGCCGTTCCGACCCAAAGGCGTTAAGAAGCCCATTGACCTGTGGCTAAAGAGTGCGTCACGGAAGTGAACGGCAGGTCGGCTGCTTTGCGGGGTGCTGACACCGGCACGATTTGGCCCGTTTCCACTGCACCTCATCCGGGGAGTGCTGCCTGTGGCAGAAATCCACGTGAGAATCCTATCTGACAAGGAAATACAGGATATACACGAGGCCAGTCTCATCATCCTGCGCGACGTGGGCGTTATCGTCCACCACGAGAAAGTGCTGAGGCTCCTCGCCGAGGCCGGCGCACAGCTTGACAATCACAGGAAAATCGCTCGTTTCCCCGAACAGTTGGTCATGGATTCCATTGCCCGTGCAGGCAAAAAGTACGTCCTGTGCGGACGCGACCTCAGTCGCAAGGCGCGTTTTGGCTACGATGACCTGGTTTTGATGTCCAGCCCTGGTCAACGCGCGTGGGTTGACTCCCAGAGCAGGCGCCTTCGTCCGGCCACGATCCAGGATGTGCGGGATGCAATTCGTCTTGGCGACGCCCTGCCGAACGTCACAATAGTTGGCTCGATGGCTCAACCGGCAGAAGTCCCCGAAGCGTGCCGGGAGGTTGTATTGACTGCGGAGCTGGTGAAGGGCACAGCCAAACCGACACGCACGTGGGTCTATAACGGCCGGACGGCTCGTTACGTCTTAGAGATATATCGCACGCTCGCAGGAGGGGACGCCGCCCTGCGAGCGCGTCCCATGGTGGAAGCGTTTCTGGAGCCCATCAGCCCCCTCCAGTTGCCCCGCGATGGCCTGGACATGCTGATGGAATTTGTGAAGGCCGGCCAACCTGTCAGCATCGGACCGATGGCGATGGCCTCCGGCACAGGACCGGCAACCCTCGCCGGGACGTTGGCACAGGAGAACGCGGAAATCCTATCGGGCATCGTCGTTGCTCAAATTCTGTCGCCGGGCACACCGGTAACCTATGGCGGAATCCCCCACATCATGGACCCGCGCACGAGCATCTGCTCGTTCGGCTCTCCGGAGCAAGCATTGATGGCTGTGGCGATGGTGCAGATGGGGCGGTTCTACGGTTTCCCGGTGTACATCAACGTCGGACTCACCGACTCAAAAACCCTCGACGCCCAGGCGGGAATTGAAAAGGCGGCCACGCTCGTTCTCGGCGCCCTTGCGGGGGCGGACACCTTTGGCCATGCCGGGATATGTGGAACCGACCACGCGGCCGGCCTTGCCTGGCTGGCATTGGACGACGCTGTGATGGAGTACGTGAAACGCATCGTTCGCGGCTTTGAAGTCAATCCAGAGACCCTTGCCACCGACGTCATAAAGGCCGTTGGCCCCGCCGGCAACTATCTCGCCGAGGAACACACCGTTAAACACTTCCGCAGGGAGCTGTGGCTGCCGGGTCCGGCCTGGACGAGGCAGCCGTGGGAACTCTGGGAAGCGGCGGGGTGCAGCTCAATGGCCGACCGCCTCTCAGGGGAGGTAGATCGTGTGTTGGCCAAGCACAATCCCGAGCCTATAGACGAGGCCCTGGCAAAGGAAGTTGACCGCATCGTCCAGTTCGCAATACGCGAGCTGGAATAGTCGCACCGCCACCCCGCAGCGGAACAACCCGTCGCTGCTTCCCTGAGAAAACTGTTTTGTGGAATGCAGAATACTGCTATTCTTCGTCGTATTGCTAATGCTGGAGTTCCTCGGCAACTCGCCCCCGCTGGACGGGTAGAGCAGCGGACCACACAGGCGGACGCCTCCCGTCCGTGGGGCAGCGAAAAATCTATCTGGTGACGAAGGAGGGCATCATATGCGAAAGCGTAAGGGAGTAACACGTCGTCAGTTCTTGAAACGGTCCATTGGCGCGGTGACGGCCTTCGCGATTGTGCCGCGGCACGTTTTGGGTGGCGCGGGGCAGCCGGCGCCGAGCGACACCTTCGGCGGTGCCCTGATTGGCTGCGGCGGCCGAGGACCAGGGACGTTCGCAGACCTGAAAGGGCATCACGGCCTCGATGTAAAACTCCTCGCGCGGTGCGACGTGCGCTTTGCGGACAGAGCGGACAACAGGACAATCTTCACGGACTACCGCCGAGCACTGGAGCGCAACGACATCCAGATCGTCGCCATTGGCACACACCCGGGCTGGCACGCATTGATTTCCATTGCCGCCATGGAGGCTGGCAAGGACGTGGTGTGCGAAAAGCCCATGACGCGATTCATTGCGGAAGGTCGCGCGGTCGTCGAGGCAGAGAAACGCTACGGGCGCGTCTTCCAAATCGGAACCTATGGCCGGTTTGGGGCGAATCGGCAGACCCACAAGCTCATGGCCAGCGGCCTCCTCAAGAAGTGCCCCGCGGTCATCATCAAGCGCGGCGACGTAAAGGTCAAAGAATGGAGCGGCATGGTCCAATACCAGGTCACTCCGCCGCCCCCATGGCTCGACTGGGACATGTATTGCGGACCTGCTCCACTGCGCCCGTATCAGCCGCATCGCTTTGGCGGAACGCACCGCGGCTACTGGGACTACGAAGGCGGCGGACTGGCCGACATGTCCCAGCACCACCTTGACGGTTTTAACTACCAGTATGCCAGGGACTATACCAGCCCCGTGGAAGTCGAGGTTTATGCCGCCCCGGCACAACCGGAAGCGTGCGGAATGTGGGGCTGGGTCGAAATGCGGTACGCCGACGGGCTGACTCTCGTGCTCGACAGCGGTGAATGGGGCCAGCCATATAACCGCAAAAGCCCGCGTGATGTGAGCGAGGCTGACCTCACTCCCGAAGACCGGGAGAAGCTCAGGCGAATGCCCGACCCTCCGCCCCTCGTCAGTTTCGGAGAGGCAGTGAAAACCCGCAAGCAAGCAGGCGGACACGCCGAGGCCGCTCACCGCACGGCTACGCTGTTCCATTTGGCCAACATCGCCATCCGCACCGGACGCAACCTCCGCTACGACCCGGTCAAGGAGCAAATCGTCGGCGACGAGGAGGCGAACCGATTGGTCTATCAGCCGATGAGAGCTCCGTGGCGCCTGTGAAATGAACCGTGCCGACAATGCGAAAGGAATACAAACATGGCAGTATCCGATAAACTCAAATCGCTGGTCGCTGAGATGCCCGATCCCGATGGCCAGGGAATGTTGACCGCGAACATAGACAAAGAGAAAATCGAAAAGGCTGTCGCGGCGATTCTCGAAGGCGGGCGAGAGAACGTCCAGGGACTTATTGAAATGCTCGGGGAGCCGGGCAGCCCGGAGGACGTCAAACCACATTATGCCCTGCACTGTGTGCTGAACCGCGCACTGATCGTCCGCGACGAGAAAGCCCGCACAGAATTCTGTGAGACGCTCGCCAGAAATCTAAGCAGCGATCTGCCAACCTACAAGAAGGCCTACCTTTGTCAGGAGCTTCAATGGGCTGGTCGAAAAGAGGCGGTTGCCGCCCTCGGCAAGCTCCTGACCGATGAACAACTCTGTGACCCGGCGGGCATGGCCCTCGTAGCCATCCGGGAGGGTGCCGCTCAACAACTCCTGGCAGCGCTGCCGAAAGCCCGAGGCCGATGCCGACTCGTGATAGTCCATAGCCTCGCAGCGCTGGGCGACGCGCAGTCCGTCGGGACGTTGCTGCCGCTCCTGAGTGACCCTGACCGTGAGGTCCGACTCGCCGCTGGCGCCGGACTGGCTAAGATTGGCGACGGGCGCGCCGCAGGTGCGTTGCTCAAGGCGGCAGACGTCGAGCCGGGCTGGGAGCGAATTCAGGCTACCAAGCATTGCCTCGTCCTGGCCGAGCGGCTTATAGCCAGTGGAAACAGCAGGCAGGCAATCGAGATATATCGCCGCCTGCGCGACACCCGGACCGACCCCTCCGAACAATACGTTCGCGACGCCGCGCAGAAAGCGATGGCTACGGCCGGAGGACGATAGCGGCCAAGCGCCGATGTCTCGTCCCAAAGCCGATTACAGTGCCGGGGGGTCGCCTGGCACGTCTTCTCGCAGATACCGTTACGCAACCGAAAACCGGCAGTTGCTTCTGACGCTGCGAGGCCCGCCTCGGCAAAGGGGGGGCTTCCGCGAAGACGGCAAGATGCGGGGGCTGATTCCATCCTCGCCAAAATCCACCGACCTGGCAGAGGTACTCCTGGGAGAGGGCAGTAACTTGCTCGCTGGACAGGCCACAATTTCCGTAAGCCACCCTTGAAGGAGTGCCGGGGATGGGATTTGAACCCACACGAGGGTTGCCCCTCAAGGGATTTTAAGTCCCTTGCGTCTGCCGGTTTCGCCACCCCGGCGTCGAGGCTACGCTATGTTACCACCCGCCTACCTGAGAGTCAACCTTGCCGAAAAGCTGACCAGACTGAAAACTTCCACGCCTGGGCTTTCAGTTTGCCGGGGATTTAGGGACGGTTCATGCGATACCCTCGAGGTGAAAGATGTGGATGAAAAAATGGTCACAACTTCGGCAACCTGTGCAAACAATTGCCCCCCGCTGAACTTGGCCAAAGTAGAGAAATTGCGAGGAAACTGAAGCCCAAATTCCAAAAAAAGAATTCGCAACGTGCTGCGATGGAAGGAGCCAATTCCTGGGATTGTCACTCCGCCGAGCCAAACTCGCTCTGTGCTGATGAATTAGCCTGGCTGTGTTTCCTCCACCAGGCGACTTGGAAGCGGGAGTCCCGATGGACTCACGGTGACTCGGTCGCGTGGATTGGGGGGTGACGAAGGTGACAATCCTACTGCCTATGGCGGTCTTGACTGCCTTTTGGTTCGGAGGCTACCGAGCGCCATCTCCGAACTCAGGCCGCCACCCGGCTCAGCGGCCTTGTTCCCAATGACCCTCTTGACCAGCAGCGCCCAGACGCGTATCTCGCCGCGCAAAGATCGAGGGCTGCTACAAGCCCCTCACCACTTCTCATAGTGAACGATTTCGCTCACGGTCAATCGCGGTCTTGGCGGTGGGATGTCCGCAGGGTAACCCAGGGTGAGTAGTTCGACGACGCGGACATCGTCGGGGACGCCGAGGATTTTCTTGACTTCGTCCTCATAGAAGGCGCCTATCCAGCAAGTTCCCAGTCCCTCGTCCACCGCTTTCAGAGTCATGTGATCAATGGAGATGGCGAGGTCTATTGGGTAGCAAAGCTGCCCGCAGGTCATGACGTGGTTGTCTGTTTCGGCGCAGGCAGCTATGACAATGGGCGCCTCGCCGACAAAGGGCTGCCCCTTCGCGGCCTTCATCAAGTTCTGCCGCGTCTCCTTGTCCCGGACGATGATGTACCGCCACTCCTGCCTGTTCGCTGCGGAAGGAGCCAACCTCCCGGCTTCAAGAATCCGCTTCAGCTTCTCGTCCTCAACCGGGCGGTCCCGGTACTTCCGAATGCTTCTCCTCTGCTTAATCGCCTCCATGACGTCCATTTTCTCTCCCTCCCTCTCAGGTAAGCGAGTAATTGCAATTGTGAAGACTCCTCAGTTCTCCCCGCCTCGGCAAGAGGCTACCACAGCATGGGCGTTCTCGCAAGGGGCGTGTCGCGCAGGGTGTGGCTGTCTTTCAGCGAGTGTACTTCGCCCTTTCAGGGTGTTGGAGACCGACGCCATAAAGCGAGGTCGGCGCGCCGAGAGCGGCTTGCGCACGCCAACACGACTTCGCAGAGGCTCACAGCCCTGTAAGGGCGCAGTAGCCCCGCGGCAACTCCGAACGGAGGCGCACCCGCATACCGCTAAAACAGAGCCACACCTGCCCTGCGGCGGGTGATTGACTGGGGGGCGCATATCTGCTACGTTCACTGCAAAAACCGAAGAACGAAGTGGGAGAACGGACCATGACAAAGATACGACTCTCCGGGTGGCTGGTTGGCGCCATTTGCATTCTATTCTTGCTCGGGCATGCACTACGCGTCGCGCAATCGGCGGAGGCTTTGGAACAGAAGCCCCAGGCGAAAGCGCCATCGGCGGTCAGAGTCGGCGAGGGGGCGCAGGTCACAATCGGCGGATTTGACATCGGGACGGAGGAGGAGTTGCCCGGCGTTCTGGAGAAGCTCAAGCAGGAGCTCCCCCGGATGAAAGCCGCCGGGGTCACAAGCCACGAGACGTACGTTCGCTGGAATCTCGTCGAGAAGACCCCGGGGAAATTCGATTTCTCCCTCTACGACCAGATTGCAAAGCTCGACGAATCGTTCGGGATCAAGTGGGTGCCTTTTCTCATCATCGGTCCGGGCTACGCGACCCCCAACTGGTTTCATAACAGCGAAGATTCCGTCAAGTACGTCTGCCTGGAGCACGGCGAACAAAGCTCCGTCGAGTCCCTCTGGAATCCTCACCTCCGCGGACGCGTCTCGCGGTTCATCAAGGAATTCGCCGAGCACTACAAGCCGATGGGGGTGATTGAGTCGGTGCTTCTGGGCATCACAGGAAACTACGGAGAAGCAATTTATCCGGCGACGTCCGGGGAAGACTGGACATCCGGGCCGCGTGGGAAATATCACTCTCATCAGGGGTACTGGGCGGCAGACTCGTACGCCGTCAAGGATTTCCAGAACTGGGTGCAAGACAAATACCGCAATATCAACTCCCTGAACGATGCCTGGAGAACAAATCACCGCCAATTCTCGACGATTCGGACGTTTCTGCGAAAGGACGCGCCGTCAACCGCTGCGTGGCTCGACATGCTTCACTGGTACAAGGACAGCATGAACGACTGGGCGGCGTTCTGGATGAGAACGACCCGGAGATATTTCCTTGAGACCGACATCTACCTTTGCACTGGAGGAAACGGTGACCCGATGCACGGCTCGGATTTCGCAGAGCAATGCAGGGTTGCTGCGTCGGTTGCCGGAGGAGTGAGGATTACTAACGAAGGCGATTCGTACCCAGACAACTTCTCACTGACGCGGTGGGTTGCTTCTGCCGGGAGGCTTTATGGTGCGTACTTCGGGTTCGAGCCGGCAGGTGGGGTCAGCCCGAACGCCGTCGCCGGCCGGTGCTACAACGCCGCTGCTTCCGGCGCCAAGCAAGTGCACTATTACTTCCCGAACATCTTCGGGTCGGCTCAGGCGGAGCAAAACTGGCTGAAGGTCGCACCGCTCTTCGGCAAGAGAAGGCCGAAGGTGGAAGTAGCCGTCTTCTATCCCGACACCGACATTGAGATCCGCGGACAGGATTTTCTGCGCTATCCATCGCACCTGAGGGACTTCTTCGACTTCGACTACCTGAGCGAGGGGATGATTCGCGATGGCGGGCTGAAGTATTACAAGGTTCTGATTTTCATGGAGGGGCACACGGCGGACATATCAACTCTGAGGCGCATAAGAGATTGGTGCCTGTGGCAGAACGGAATTGTCATCGCCTCCAAGCAAAGCCCGCCGATGAGGGTGGTCGAGGGGGATGACTTCCTTTACCGGCAAATCCTCGCGGCAGACGGCGCAATCGTGGACGAGGGGCCGAGAGAAGGCTATTTCGTCTTCCTGGCAAAAACGCTTTCGGAGCTGCCGGTTGTTTCGCGCGACACGAGAGAAATTATCGCCGTTGATTCGAAGACGCCCAACCTCTATTTCACCCTCCTTGAAGACGGGGAGATTCTCGTTCTTAACCAGACTGCAAATGACGTTGCGTGGGGTTTCACCGTCTCTGGAAAATACATGAGGCCGACAATTCCGGCTTATGGAATGTGGTCATCGAAAACAGGGGCTGGGGCACAGCGCTGACGTGCCGGCGCCGAGCCTCACTTGTATTGCCAGCGGGCGACCTCGACCGTGAAGACGCTCGGCTCGCCCGGGGGTGCTTTCGTGGGGTCGCTCAGGTCGGTGTCGTAAGACCAATCGCGGTTGGGAGCTGTGTAGTATGGTGCGCCGTAAACCCAGTGGCCCGTCGCGATCTGGCTTACCCACGCCGACACGAGTGAGCCCCGATACTTCAACGTCTTGCCAGTCCATTTCTCGAGAAATCGCGGCATGTTCTCGACGCCGCCGTTGTAGTCGCCGGGAGATGTGACAGTGTTCCCCGCGACGATTGCGGCGTTGACCTGTGTGTTCGAGGCTACGCGGTAGTCCAGGCTCTTCTGACTGTTCTCATCTTTCCAGTTGTTGGAGAGGATGTCCATGGCGTCGCAAGCCACGCTGGCGGGTCTTTTGTTGACGGTATTGTAGTCGCCCCAGATGTACAGCGGGTTGTCGGTGGCTACGGTCAGACCCCGGGTCGGGAGTTCTTTCCCGTTGACGAGGCGCACGGCGTCCTGCTTGGAAGAATCGCTTCGATGGTCGGAGACATAGAGAATGCCGTTAGTGGGCGACTTGCCGCTGGCTCGCAACTTGGCGACGTCAACTTCGGTGACGGAGATTGTCTTTCCCTCGCGGTAGTTGTAAAAGGTCTTTTTGGAGACGGGGTTGAGAACGTTGCCCGGAACCACCGGGTCGGGATAACTCAGGTCCACCGGATTGCCCGACTTGTCGTAGGCGTTGCCGTTAATGATTTTCAGGTCAGCCCTGTAATAGTACTTGAGAGTTTTCTCCTGAGCCGTGTCGGATGAATCGCCGCGCTCGATCAGCTCGCGCGGTTGCTCCGGAGTCGCAAGCGGAAGACGCAGCGGGCTGACGTGCTGTGCGGCGGAGGCGACGTTGCCGTCCCAGCGGTTCTGGGACTCGACGGTCCAGTCGGGGTGGTTGCTGTCGAGCCACGTTCCGTCCTGGTTCAGCATAGGCTGATATACCGCGTCATCGTCTTTTATCTGCACAGGGCCGGACAGAAGGCGGTCGGAATCTTTGCGCTGGTGATAGATGTTGCCGACACAGGTGACGATAGAATCGAAGCTGAGCGATGCGGAAGGTTCGGCAGCCATGTAAATGTCTTTATTGCAGTGAGCCGGGCCGAGAACCGTCATGGCTGCGCCGGGGAGAATTTCGAGGTCGTCGCTATTGTAGAAAATCGCGAACTGAAACACAGGGATGAACTGGGCCTCGACTTCCTGGCTGATTCCGGCCTTCAAGTTGTTGAAGTACGGCGACGAGACAACTGAAGTAATTTTGATTTTCTGGATTTGGCCGCGGAGACCCTTGAACGTCCCGCATTCCAGAACGCCGGAATATGGTTCCCCGTCCATGGCAACTGTGAACTCATCGAAGGTGAAGCCTCCGTAGGGAGGAGGAGTGATTGCTTCCAGTTCCTCCGCAGTATGCCCCAGTCCTTTGGAGTAGAGCACCTTGAGCTGAGCGATCCCCTTGTCAATTCCCGCCTGCGCGACATAGAAGGCTCGCGTCCCCTCGGCGTCCCGACGGGCCTGATTGAGGTCCGAGCTCGTTAAGCCGAGGAAAGCGGCCGAACCGATCGCCAGCACCAGTGCGATGATCAGGACGATGCTCACAGCGATTCCTTCCCGACGGGCGAGTGCACGCCAGCGGTCCATCAATTTGTCTCCTCCAGTTTTTTGGTGTTTCTCGGCGCGACCCTGGTGACAAGGAAAGCAGTGACCCACTCGCTCTTCACCCGCTCCTGGCCGACGACGCGAATCTGAAGCGTCCCATCCTGACGTTGAGTGAACTGCAGGTCGGTCTTGTAATTCGCGGTATTCCAGGGGGATTCGGAGCGCGAGGGGTCGTAGATGGTCTGGATGTCGCCTCCGTCGGTTCGATAAACAACCTCATTGCCATTGAGATAGAACTGCCTTTTAGTGGAATCTACGCCGCTTGTGAACTCGACCATTTGCGGCGCAAGGACGGCGATTTCTTCGGCCTCACGCAGGCCGTGCTGCCGGGTCTCGGCGGCGGAACGGTGCCCCTGGACCATGCGCTGCACTGCCGTGGCGACTTTACGCTGCAAGGCAACTTGCACGCTTCCCCGGTGCCATGTGCGGATGCACATCAGGTACACCTCAAGCAGCACGGCGGAGAGCAGGACGAAGACCATTGTCGCAATGAGGACTTCCGACAATACAAAGCCGTGCCGCGCTGCCGAAGCTCTCGCGGAGCTTATCATTCTGCGATTCCCATCCATAACTCGCCCTCAACGCTTGGCAATCAGTGTGTCCAGAGAAACCGTTACCGACGTGGGACCCGCGAACGAAAGAAACGTCCGAGTGAGACTGACTCGGACCGGCTTGCAGGGGTCGTTGACTCCATCACCGTCCACATCTATCTCTTCCTCGGTGGTGTCGCCATCGGCATCCAGGTCAAAGCGGTCGCCCACTTCGACGAGAAGCCCGCCGAAGAGGTCGTCACTTGTGCCTTCCTGGAGGTCAGGACCCGGGTCTATCATCACCTGGGTCAGCGCCTGGTCCCCGACATCTTCGTAAGGTCCCGCGGTAAGCTCCTCAGCCTCCGCCTGAAGCTGGTTCATCGCCTGGGCGTGATACCGGGCATGTGAGGCGGAAATCCGCCCCATGACAAAGGACGTGAGCATCCCGGCAACTGTAACACCGAGGAGAAGGAGGGCAATAACCGCCTCCGAAAGCGTAATACCAGCCTCGCTGAGTGTGCGTTTTCGCATGGTTTCCTCACCTGGGGGTAGAGTAATGCAACTTTTGTACCAGTAGGGTGAAAATCAACTGTGGTCCCGGCGAAGGAACCTGCCGAGCCGGCATGCCAAGAGATAACAGGGTTGAGACAGCTTGACACCCAGGAGAACTGTGGACATAACTCGCTCGCCCGCTTGAAATTCCGACATGAGCTGCTGCCGGAAGCGCTTCCGCGATCTGCGCGACGGCGGTCTCAGTGAGGGGCACGAAGGAGGATTTCCTTCATCAAATCTCGCCCCAGGTTACTCTTTTGAGGGTCCATATGCGGAAGTCGCCGATCATTCCTTTGGGAAGATTCCCCACCACGTTCGGGACCTGATAGATGGAGGGGACGTTCTGCCCCATGTCGAAGTAGTTAGAGAAGAACGTTCCGGTAACGCTCGTCTGCTTCTGAGAAACAATCTTGTTCTCCGCATAGAAAACGCCCATGACGTTAATCTGAGCCGAGTTGAAGACGACCTGGTCGGCGGCCATCACGCCGAGGATGTCCGTTTTCGGATAAGTGCTGTAGGAGCGGGTGAGGAGGTCGCAGTTGATCCCAACGCTCGTCGTCGAGACAAGCGCTCCCTTTCCGGAGTACTGAACGACCTTGCTGCTTCCTTTCTTGTTGAAGTTCACGTCCCCCTGAACAACGACTATTCCCCGGACAATCAGGTTCCCTGCGCCGTCCATGCCGATCTGACCTTTGTCGCTGGAGTAGGAGAAGGAGGAAGTCGGGTCCATGTTTTTTAACTGATTCAACTGCTGCCCGTTAGTGATGACGAGGGCGTTGGCGCGGAGATAGTCCATGTAACTTGCGTAGCCGCCGTAGGGCTCCGAGAGACGCGGAAACTCTATGTCGAAATCGTCGAGGTCATAAGGGTTTTTTGTTCCATTGTCTGAGTAAACGTTTGACTCGCCTTTGTTCCCTGTATATCCGTCTGTGATATAAACCCCCTCGACCGTTTCCTTGACGCCGTTGCCCGGGACATCGGGGGCGCCCACGCAGGAAGTTCCGCTCAAGGAGAGCTTGCCATGCTGAATTCTCACCTCCGCCTCGAGAGAATCGAGAATTTCGGACCCGTAGGATTTCTGAATTCCGGGTATCCTCGACCCCAGAACGGAGGGTATTCCGGAGTAGTTATTCCCTATGTTACCGCTCCCGCCGAACTCGGCGGCGAGGTCGCTGCTTGAGAGCGATGTGCCCAGGAGATGAACTGAGCCGCGAACGTCCACGTTTCCGTTGATGACCCTTCCGGCCTGACCTTCTCCGGCGAAGATGGCGTTGTTCCAGGGTGAGATTTCTTTGGCCCGCACCAGAGCGAGGATAGTTCTCCTGGCCTCCAGGACGTAAGCCGTGCCGCTCTCGTTTCTCCGATAATATCTGCCGCTTGATTTGACCCAGATTCTATCCGTCCAGCCAACGGCGTTCGACAAGTCAATCTTATACGTTGACTTATACCTTCCGTCGCTTTCCAAATCGTAATTGGTCTCGGCGACGAGCGAATAGAAGTCGTTCTCGTAGTCCGGGTGGCTCTGGTTAAGGTACTTGAGAGTCGGCAGAAGGATGTATCCCGTGGCCGAATAGACTTTGTCGTCGGCCCAGGAGGGCTGTGTGCCCTCGGGGGTGTAATAGAAGTCCTCCTTGAGCAGCTTGATGCCCTTTTCCAGCCCGACTTCAGCCGCGTAGAAAGCCTTTGTGGAGTGAGACTGCAACTTCGCCTCGTGGATCTCAGTCCTGCTCAGATGAAGGAAGGCGGCTGCGCCTATCGCCAGGATCAATGCGAAACATATAGTGATGAGGAGGATTGTTCCTGCTTCGTTCCTGTTTTTCCGTTTCATTTCAGTCATATTTGCCATCAGCTCCATCATGTTTTCTGAACCGGCGTTGCTCTGGCCGTTCAGCCTTGTCTTCGAAGAACGGTGGCCAGGTCGCCCCACGCAACGGCGAGTCGTATGGCGGTGTGAGAAGCATTTTGCCTGCCAAGCCCGGATTTTTCATCAGTCGTAGGGTGAGGGTGCCTCCGGTATGAGAATTGCATTACGCTACGCGGTCAGCGTAAGCCTTCGAGAAGGCAATTCGTTAGCAGCGTGCAAGAAAGACGGTGGGCAGCCCAGAAATGTGGGGGATTTTGCGCTTTTTCGCGCAAACCGCAACAAAACAAGGGGAAAAAATGAGGTCGTTCCGAAGAAAAGCGTGCTCCCAAAAAGGGGAGTACCTTCCCGAAGTTATCGTCTCATGTCTGATCGGCGCCATGGCAATCGGCGGCGCCCTGACCACGCTCATGAGCGGACGGCTCAGCAGCACCGGGGCAAAACACTGGGTGCAGGCGGTGAATCTTGCGAGCGCTCGCATTGAGTACCTCAAGTCCCTTCGGTACGTTGACATCTCCGCGATGCCGAGCGTCAGCACCGAAACAGATGTCGCTCTTGACGAACGGGACGGCGGGAATTCTGTCCGGTGCTCCCGGACAACTTCCCTGCAACCGCAAGACGGCGGGACTACCGTCACCGTGACGATTGCATGGCAGGAAAAGGCCGCGGGAGCGGGGGCTGTGCCCTGGAGCTTCGACCTGAAGACGTGGGTTGGGTCCCCCGCCTCACCGTAAGCCCAAGGAGACCGTTGAAAGATATGACGCTGAGAGCAATACGCCGCGAAAATGGTTTCACCCTTATCGAGGTCGTCGTGCACTTGATCGCCGCAGTGGGACTTCTCGGCGCTGTTATCGCGGTTTATTTGATGTCCATTCGGTCCTGGGGAGAAGGTTCCACAAACGCAAGCCTCGAACGAACCGCGGCAATGGTCATCGAAAAGGTCGTCAGGGGACCAAGCGGGCGATTTGGACTACGCGAAGCTGACATAGGGACGGTGCAGGTGGCGGGGGACGCCCGCTCGGTAACGTACATCGTTGACAGGAATGACCCGCCCACGCCCTGGTACACCGACGACGTTACTTCGCGTTATTACCAACTCGGGACACGCATCTGGTACGATCCAAATTCTTCGGTCGCTGGAGATGAGGTCGCTCTCAACAGGTTTGGCGACGTCGAGAGCGTGAATTTCTCGCTGTCGAGTCAGGTCTTGACGGTAAAGTTGGCTCTGATTGCAAAGGCGCCCCTCACGACGAGCCGCAGGCTCTCGGTGCGGATGGAAACCAATATCTTCCTGCGAAAGAGGAAGTGACAAGCCCGCCCGATTCAGTCTCATTACCATACTGACGCGCCCTCCCTGGACGCCCCAATTCGTAACTCACGTCGTGCGTATGCAATAAGCGAACAATCGTCCAGCCCTGCCAGTCCTCGCCGGAGCGCTGGCGGGGCCGCGGAGAGAGATTGAGGGTGGCAATCTCACATGCCCTTGACGCCCTCCCCTACCCCCAGGGGCGCGCATGCATTTGAGTGCTGGACTCGGAGCATGGGTCTCGGGCAAGGCGTCCCGCCTACGGCGGGGTTGCCACGGGCGCACGCCGGCAGATGCCGAGGAGAGAAATGAAAGCCCCTGCAGGGGCCGACACTCCCATTGCCTCGGGCGTAAGCCCGTGGACCCCCGAGACACCAAACCAAGCCGGAGCCTCCGCAGGAGGCGCCACATTCAACTCGCGCGGCGTGTCGCCCCCTGCGCGGGCTTGATTGAATGTGCGCTTCTTCTTCCCCGGGCTTACGCCCGAGGCTACCTTCTTTCATCCCCTGCGGGGATTCACCGTGCCTCCGCCTGCGCGCCTAATTAGACTTGCGCTCCTCGTTGCTGTATCGCCGCACAGGACGGCCGGGCGGGACAAGATGCCGGTGGTAGAAAGCCCCACCTTCCACTCAGGCGTAGCGGCACCCGCCCTCAAGAAAGTATTGTTTTTCCCCAAACAAACTGTAAAATCCTTCCACAATTCCTGCATTCGTGGACGAGAAGTGCTGAAAGCGAATGACGAATGAACACCAAATCGCCAACCAGTCCCAAAATTGTAGTTATCGGCGCAGGCCTCTCGGGACTCACCACCGCCTGGAAGCTCGCGGAGGCCTTTGGCGGCCGTGTACTCCTTCTGGAGCGGGAGGAGTT
This sequence comes from uncultured Verrucomicrobiota bacterium, assembly GCA_964482435.1. Lineage (GTDB taxonomy): Bacteria > Auribacterota > JABMQX01 > JABMQX01 > JABMQX01 > CAYZXL01. Next base: position 112,612 of record CAYZXL010000005.1, on the reverse strand, counting down.
CACAGGCGGCATGGCGCATACTTTCTCGGAAGGCGAAATCTGTTACGACTTCGGCTCGCATCGCATCCACCGCTCCTTCGCGCCGGAAGCAATGGGCTTGATCCGGGACCTCGTCGGTGAAGACCTCAAGCTCAGGGAAAGGTACGGAAGACTCCGTCTCAATGGCAGGTACATGAATTATCCACCGGACTTGGCCGGGTTCCTGAAAGGGATGGGATTATCTGCGGCTTTTCGCGGCGGTGCGGACTTCCTCGCTTCGCGGCTGAGACGACGGCGAGAGGACGGGGCCGGGCTTTCCTACGAGGAATGCATGATCCGCCGCGCTGGGAAGGTCATCTACGACCTGTTCTATGCCCCTTATGCCTGGAAAGTCTATGGTATTGACCCCAAGACCATTTCCGCTCACGCGGCAAAGATACGCGTCGCGCTTAAGAAACCCCTTGCCATGGCGCGCGACCTTGTCCTGCCCAAAAAACCGGAGAAGAAGTTCTTCTATTATCCTCTGCATGGCATCGGGACCATCCCTCGGGAACTGGAGAGGCGCTTTTTGAACTGCGGCGGCCAATTGATGACCGGGGTCTCGGTGGAGGAAATCAAAGTCGAGTCGCAGCGCGTGCAGGAGGTAACACTGCGAAAGGGCGACCACACGTTGTCCGTTCCGGTTGAGATTCTTATCTCGACTATTCCCATCAATAACTTCGCGCAGCTTATCAATCCACCGCCTCCCGCCTCCGTCGTCGAGAGTGCGCGGGCCTTGAGGTGGCGGGCAATCCGGTTCTTGTACTTGTGCGTCAACAGGGATTTCTGCTTCCAATCCGAGACGTATTATTACCCCGAAACCAGATACATCTTCGGCAGGATAAGCGAGCCGAAGAGGTTCAGCCCCCTGATGGTTCGCGTGCAGGGGAAGACGGTGCTGTGCATCGAGGTTATTTGTGGCGTCGGAGACCGATTCTGGCGGATGAGCGATGCGCAGCTTCTAAATCATCTCCGCGACGACCTCAAGGAGCTCGGCTTGGTCGAGTCAGAGAAAGACATTTTCCGCGTTTTCTCCAGGAGGCTTCCGGCGGTTTACCCCGTCTATGACCTCGCCTGGCAGGATAACTTGCGGGCGGTTCATCGTTTCACGGACGCCATTGCTAACCTTTATGGCATCGGGCGAGGAAGCCTCTTCCTCCACGACAACATGGACCACGCTCTCCGAATGGGGCTGACAGCCGGCGAGTTCATCGCCAGGCACGGCGAGAAAACTGACGAGTGGCTTTCAGTGCTCTCCACCTTCCGCTACTTCGAAGTCCGCGACTGAGGTGGGCCGGAGCCGCGGCCCAGTTCCATTGCGATCAAAGAAAAGGCCGTTGTTCTGGCCCAGCGCTGATAGCCCAGGAGGAAGACGGAGGACTCGGCGGGACAGCGTCGGTGGGTCACTTTGAGGAGCGCCTCGTTGGGGCGACACGGATTTGTAGTTAGGGACACTGGTCTTGCGTCGTCCCACGCATTGCGATTGGGCTGTCGCCGCTCAGGCTGGCCCATTGGTTCCTCGCGCGACGCGCCCCTGGCCGCGGGCAGGCACACGACGAGATGGCGAGGCTTTGGAGTGCGCAAGCGGAGCTTGAGCCTTCGCAAGCGGGCGCTGCGCTCCCACACTCCGAAGGCGGCCTGTCCAACCAGCAGCAACCGAAATCCCATGTTGGTCCGACCACTGGGTTGCACGCACGCGCGACACCGAAAAGCCCTTGACAGGGGTTCGGATGTGGCGCATATTACATGAGGATTAGTTGGAGAGAGTTTTCGCGCCAGTCAATGCGCAACCGTGTCCGGCATTTCGCCGCGACGGGTCGCCTTTCTCAGTCAGGGGGCGCAATGGGTCGGAAGCCGCGAACCTCACTTCTGTTTGCGGGCATGCTGGTAGTGGGGTTTTTCTGCGCCCTCCTCATCTTTCTATCGAACTGGCCTTCCAGACCAAAAATCACTCGCCCGCCCGAGGAACGAATCCCAGGAACCCAAAAGCCCCCTGACCGAGAGCCTTCTCCTCGCCGCGGAGCAGCCGAAAGACGTAGCGTCGAGACTCGAAAGAGCCTCGGAGTTCTCGTCTGGCAAGGCATGTCGGGACGCTCGCTCAATTACTCGAGGACAATTCTGTCGTGGGTGAAGGAGTGGGGATATAATTGCGGGTTTGTGACAGTTCAGGCAGACGACGCCGGAGGCCATGCATCTCCTGCTCCTCCTGCCGACATTAGAGACAGTGCCTCGAAGCTCTCCGTGGTTTCCCCGAAGCTGAACACCATTGTGGTGGCCGACGGGGACCTCAGCGCTTGGCAGGTTGTTCTATTGAAAGAATATCTGATGCCGGGCGGGTGGCTGATTATGCCATCCCCTGAAGACGGGAAACCATCAGAGGAACTGGAAGCTTTACTCCAATTGAAGCCGAGCCGCTCTGCCACACTGGTGGCGCCGGAATCGCCGTATTCGGATCCGTTAGGTGCTGAGGAGGTTCGGCTGTTGGTTTCGCATCCTATCGCCCCTGGCCTCGAGATTGGACAATGGCAGGAATGGATGGGGCCATCAGCGAAGGTTCTCTACGCCAGGCAGGATGAAGCTTTGCCCCTTTTCTGCTTCCGGCGTCCCGAATTGCCGGCGGTGCGGTTAATTCCTTTAGGCGACGGCGGCGTCGTTCACTGGAACTTCCCTTTCCGCCCGGGACCTTTGATCGAGGAAATGGAGCTGAAGGCATTCCTCGGACAGACACTTACATGGCTCTGGGGTCGGGCGAGTTGGGCGAAGCCGGTGGAGAAGGAAGGCACAGTCCCCGGCAGTGTGCGGAAGAAGGACGGAACAGCTATTCCGGCGGCGAAGGTAACTGCAAGGGTCTTCTCGGAATCTGGCGAAGCCGTGCGGACCCTTGAGGCAACATCCTCCAAGGACGGGAAGTTCTCCCTTCCGCTTTACGCTGATGGCATCTACTGGGTCAAGGCCGAGGCGGAAGGTTACTACCAGGCGGACACGTACTTGCTGGCGCGTCCGAAGGAAGCAGAGGGTGAGCAGATCGAAGTAACTATGGAACCAGAAGGTACGATCTTCGGTCATGCATACTATGGTCCCGGCGAAGACCACCCTGCCGTCGGAATTTCTGTCACCCTCGCACCAAACTGCCGAATTTCCTGTGCGTGGGAGAAGGAGACCGTCACCGACGGTAAGGCGCGCTTTTCGTTCGATCATCTTCCCGGCGCCCAGACATTCTACCTGATCGCAAAAGCAGAGGGCTGGATGGGGTTGCAGGAGGCGCCGGTCCCACTTGACGGGGGAGGGCTGGAAATTGATGTCCACCTCGAATCGCCTACGCGCATTGACGGGACCACGGTGAACGTCGTGACTCGGCAACCTCTTGCCGGCGTCGAGATCGTGGCAGACGCCAGATCCGGGATTCGTCGTCTTTTTCGCGACGCTCTCGGTCAAACAGCAATCTCGGACCAAGACGGCAAATTCACTTTACTTCTGCTTCCGGGATACTGGGAGTATTTGGAGTACATGCCCGGCTTCGCATCCATGGGTTCAGGGGGGCGTATCAATGTTTCAGAGAGCGGACAGAGCGAGCCGTCCGAATTGCGGCTTTATTTTTGCCCGGCCGCATCCCTCCATGGCAGAATCTTTCGATCATCGGGGGAGTTCGCCGCGGGCGCGAAAGTCGCCGTATCTGACGTCGAATACCATGCTGACGAGAAGGGAGAATACAGGACCGTCCCCGTGACACCTGCGGTCACAGGGGGACGGTACGCACAGTTTTACGTGAGAGCAGACTGGAACGACGAGAGCGGTTCGTGTAACGCTATATTCACGATTGCGAGCGTGCGTGGCACCGAGCCGGTTCAGCCGGAGATGGACCACTATGAGACTCTGTTGGCGGGTGGCTTCCCGATTGACGTGCGTCTCAAGCCCTCGGAGCCGAAACCGGAGTCTTCAGGGACCACCATAGCCGGCGTAGTTCTCGATGAATCGGGCCGACCGGTGAGTTCTGCCGTGGTTGAGCTGGCCGAGCCGAGTGCTTCCGATGACAAGTCATGGGGGTTGTCATTTTCCCCCCGAGCACGAACGCGGTCCGACTCGGAGGGGAACTTCGAGTTTTCTGCGGTGGCCGGTGGCCTATGGTTAATCCGAGCCCAAAAGAGGGTTGGGGGAGCAAACGCAGTGGCGTCACTTTTTTTGGGGGAGGAATGGGTAACGGTCACCGAAGATGCGCCGGTTTCCGGTTTGCAGGTCAGGCTCGAGAAAGCCTATGTCCGCGGCAAGGTCGTGCGGGCGGAGGGGACGCCGTTGCGAGACCAATATGCGTCCTTCGACCTCACTTTTCATTCGAGCTCGTCACAATCTTTCAACCTGTTCCTGGGAGAGCATGGGGATTTCGATCTTTGTGCTTCACGGGCAGTGCTGACCCTACCTCCCGTCGCGTCTTACAGGCAGTGGGCAGATACAAAGGTGAAGCGCTGGGATCCCGAAGCCAAAGCTGCGATCCCATGGGAGAATAAGGACCTTCCGCCGGAAGGGCATGTGACGCTGTCTCTAGAGACACAATCGTTTCCGCTGAAACCTCTCGATGCTCGCCTTGGGGAGGAGTCCTTGGTCATACGCCTTCCCGCCATGGGCGCCATTCGTGGCCGTGTTGTTGATGCTGAGACCCGAAGTCCTATTGTTGGTGCGCATGCCATCATACACCGGGAGGGCAGACCGGCGTCCCGAAAAACAACCGACTCTGAAGGTGCGTTCTCCTTCGAAAGCGTTCCAGTGGGACCGTGCGCCTTTTATGTCAATGCCTCAGGGTACTACCTACCGTATCATGAGGAGATCGAAGTTGTCGAGGGGCAAGAGTATTACATTGAAGTAAATCTGGGGACGTACTACATCATTCGGGGCCGCCTCCGGCTGAGGGAGACGGGCAAGCCCCTGCTGTACGCCGAGATACGTACGAAGGACGGCACGCACGTCACCCAGAACGGAATCTTTGTCCTTGAGGTGCCGCGTGAGGGCAACAGCGGTGGTTACCCGCTCACGGTTGTTCCTCTTACACCACCCGGTATGGTACCCGGGCTGAAAAGCCTGGATATCGTCGCCCCCCCTCCGCCTGTGGGTGAACACGAGGTTGATGTGGGGGACATCTATGTGGAAAGGGAAGAGGAGGAGCGAGAAGGTGCCGGGGAGAAGTGACTCCTGCGGAGAGGCGGGCGCCGGAATGGAGCGCGGGAGAAAAACTATGGGACCATTTGGGACTCTTTCAGGAGGTCCCGGATTTCCTCCATCGTTTTACTGCCGGATTTGAATTTGTTTTTCAACCCAGCGAGCTTGCGGAGTCTGGATTCGTTGGACTTTTGGTTGATTTCGAGGTAGTCAATGGTTTTGTAGCCCGCGATGGGGGTTTTGCGGGATTCGTGGCGGCCGAGGCCGACTTTTGCGGCGTCGAAGAGCATGTTCGGCGGAGGATAATCCTTTACTTTCTCGGATAGGGATTCGGTAACGTGGTCGAAGATGACGCTGTCCATGGCGACGGGGTCAATGCCCAAAAGCAGGCAGTTGGGAGAGCGGTTGTCGAATTGCTTCCAGCCAATGGGCGGGTTGTTTCCCCAGTTCCATCCGCCGAAAATCCCGTCGCAGACGATGAGGCGGGTCTTTGCTCCGACGTGGGGATTGAGCCAGATGTCAACCGCAGGGTTGGCGTCTCTGCTGAACATCGCGCCCGGCTTGCCCTCACCGGCGTATTGAGGTTCGTGGAAATAGCTGCAACTGGCGATTGTCCCGAAATTGTTCTTTAAGGCTCCTGTTGTCCCTGCCTGGTCGTGCCGTTTCATGAGCGGGATATTTATCATGTGCTGGGCGGAGATGAGCTGATCGGGGAGGCGGTGGCTGGTGACGCGCTGTTTGCGGCGGTCAATGAGCGGGTCGCGGAACTTGACGATTGCGTTGGGGTCGTTGCTCGTCCAGGTGATTCCGTTCCCGTCGGGGATGAATGAAGAGCGGTAGAGAACGACGGAGGGGAAGGCGGCTTTTATCTTTTTTGCGACACGGTTCGGTGTGAGGCGAGGAGTTCGCTTTTCTGAGTCGGGATACCCTTCTGACCAAGATGCGTCGCCAATGCCAATCATTTCCTGGGGGACTCCGATTCTGACGAGCGACCTGATGGTCGCATTTATCGGTTCAGCAATAGCGTCGGTATCGTTGTAGTGCAAATCCCAGTTGATTGTCTCCCATTTCCCCTGCCAGAGATTGTATCCGCACGTGAAATTGATTTTGATGAAGATGCGCTCTCCGGGTTTGTAGGGGAGCAGCCTTCGCATGGCTGCGACAGGGCTATCGTCTCCGGTGAAAGCACAGAGGGCACGATCGAACATCTCGTAAACGATTTGCTGGTTGACAAAATTACCGTAGTAGGTCTCGGGCACATCTTTCTGGAACTGGAAGTCAATCACGTCGAAGAAGCTCGCTAACGGATTGTGCACCCGAAGGACCCGATGCGCCCACCCGGCCGAGGCGTAGAGCCGCCTTTCGGGCAAAAATCCAGCCGCAGCAATCGCCGCCGCTCCCTTCAAAAAGTCACGTCTGCTCAGTTTCACTGTCTCGCCCTCTTGAATTCAACTGCCTTCCTCGCTGTCTCTCATTGCGGGCGCAGGTGCTGTCGCCCTGCGCAGCGTCGCAATGTCCATTCACCCGGCGAGATGGCCGCTATGCACGGCGGGTACGCCTGCCGCGGCCCCTCTTGCCGGAACGTTTCTGCACCGACTCGTACAACTCCAGGTATTGGGAGACGACCACGTCTTCTGAGTACTTCTGGTGAATGGTTTTCTCTGCCTTCCTCCCGAGTTTGGACCTCAACTCATGGTCCAGGACAAGCTGTAAGATGAATTCCGCATACTTCTCAACATTCTGGGACTCGACGAGAAGCCCGTTCACCCCGTGCTTCACAAGCTCCGGTATCCCTCCGACCTTCGATGAGACTACCGGAACACCCATGGCAAGCGACTCCAGCACTGCCAGGGGCGCCCCCTCGTTCAAAGAAGTCAACAGCGTCGCCTCCGATATGCTCAAGACCCGGGGAATGTCCGCTCGCCTCCCAACAAATCGGAAGTGCCGGTCCAGGCGCAGGTCTGACACCCTCTTCTTGAGCCTCTCGAGGTCATAGCCGGTTTCTCCTAACCGTTCGCCGACCATGAGAAAGACTGTTTTGGGGTGCCGGGGAACCACGAGCCGCGCGATATCCGGGATTATCAATGTATTCTTGATTGCTGCGTAGTTAGAGATATGCGTTACCACCGAGGTCCCCGACGGGATGCGAAATTCCCTCCTTAAGGCTCGAGACCGCGGGAGCTTGCGAAAGCGCGCGGTGTCCACGAAATTCGGGATGACCGTGATCGGATTCCGCAGGCCAAGCTTTGCCTTCGCCCGGCCCTTCAGGTACCTGCAAACCGTGGTGACCGCATCGGCGTTTTCCAGGCACAATCTCATAACCGGCCTCAGGGACGGAATGGAGGCAAGGCGATGAACGTCCGTGCCGTGAAGCGTCAGCACGTAAGGAGTCCCACAGGTCTGCTTGGCAAGATACGCGGTCAACCCGTAGGGCAGGGCGTAATGAGCGTGGCACAGGTCTATGCTGCCTTTCTCATAGAGCGAAACGATTTTTCCCACCTTCACAGAGTGGTGGGAGATGTACTCCATGAACGTAATCCTGAACCTCGGCGCGTAGATCAGCTCGATACTCTCTTTGTCCCGCTCTGATACCCACGACTCGGGGTGAGTGATCAGCCTGCACGAGTGCCCTCTTCTTGTCAGGGCCCTCGCCATTCGGATGACGACCTCGGTCGTACCCCCCAGGTTCGGCTGGTAATCGTGGATGACGGCTATGTTCATGGAATCTTCCAACGCTCCTCCGCGGTTCCGGTAAATCCGGCCTCTCCCCTGTCGTGAAACGCTCCTCACCTACCTCCTACAAGAAAAGGCTATCGGCCCCGCATGCACGCTGTCAACCCTTTTCCAGGGGAAGAACAAGATTCCTGCGCCAGGAGGCTCCTTGCCCGCACTCCGTAGCGAGGAAGGGACCGCTTGATGGACCGGCGGCCGGCACCGGAGCGCCCACATGGCTTGCTATCCCGAGACAAGGCGCGGCATACTAATGGACCAGGGTTGTGTCCTCCTGGGCAACTCACTCAGTGGGAGCGTGCGGGCCATGACAAAGGAAACCGAGGACCTGGGCAAAAAAGGTGAGAAAATCGCCCGCAATTTTCTGCGGAGACAGGGATACCGCATCCGCGCGATAAACTACTCCTGCCCGGCTGGCGAAATTGACATCATCGCACAGGACAGAAAGACGATTGCGTTTGTGGAAGTGCGAACGCTTTCTTCCGGGAAACACGGTCCTCCGTTTGAGACGCTGAGTTACGAGAAGAAGCGCCACGCGACGCGCGCCGCTCGGTATTACTTGCATAGATACAAGCTGCTCGAGCAGGACTGGAGGTTTGACTTTGTCGGGATCGTCCTTCCCGAGAAAGGGCCTCCGGAAATCGAGCTTATCAAGGACGCATTTTCTTCGACACGCTGAAATTCATTGCTCCCCATTTGGGACCTTGCGCTTAGCTGGCGGGCGGTGCGATGCGCAGGCCCGGGCGAGGTGGGATGGGAAGGACCTCCTCGGTCGAACAAGAGGGCGAAGAACTGACGGCGGGCAAGTGAACGAGGGGAGGTTCGACAAATCCTGCGAACGAGGCGGAATTTCTCTGAAGAGGCGGTTCAGAATCGTCATAATATAGAGATGGGGCAGAGCGCTGGACGGTGGGCGAATGTGTTACCGAAGAGCTGTGGACTTGAACCCTCGCCAAGGTCCCTTCGAGGTGAAGCCGAATGCCGCGCGAACGGCTGGGCGAGTCAGGGACGATTCCCTCAGTCGTGGGCAGGGGTATTTTGAAAAAGTCCGGCGTTGCCTGCGCCAGCCGACGCAGGGACTTATGGAGTGCGGGAGCTGCGCTCCCGCTTTGGAAGGCTCAAGCCGCGGTTGAGCACTCCAAAGCTCCCGTGTCGGGAATCGCAGATTACCTCGGCCCAGGGCAGGCCAGTAGCGCCTCCCGCCGGGAATACGTGGGGCAGTACTGAGGGAGAACTATTGTCGGGGGCGGGAGACCCGCCAGTGTGGTAGAATCTTGGAGAAGTTGACGAGTTGCGGAGCTGAAAGGCAGAAATGATTGAGATCGAAGGACTGACAGTCCGGTATGGCGCGACGGTAGCTCTCGATGATGTGAGTTTTTCTGTGGAGGGGCCTGCCGTCGGCCTCCTTGGCCCGAACGGCGCGGGAAAGACGACGCTGATCCGGGGACTGCTCGGTTTTCTCAGGCCAGCTAAGGGGACAGGCAGGGTCTTAGGGCGAAGCATTCTCAACGAGCGGCTGTCGGTTCGGCAGCTTGTGGGATACCTTCCCGAGGACGACTGCTTGATTCCCGACATGAGCGCGGTTCGATTCCTGACGTATTTCGGGGAACTGTGCGGAATCCCGAAAGATGACGCGACGCAGCGAGCGCACGAAATTCTTTACTATGTGGGACTGGGCGAGGCGAGATACCGGAACGTGGAGACGTTCTCGGCGGGGATGAAGCAGAGAATCAAGCTGGCGCAGGCGCTGATACACGACCCGAAGCTCCTTCTTCTCGACGAGCCGACGAATGGAATGGACCCGGCGGGAAGAGAGGAGATGCTGCATCTTATCCGGGACATCTCGCGCGAGAAGGGCATTGGAGTGCTCGTTTCAACGCACCTGCTGCCGGACGTAGAGGCGGTCTGCGAGGAGGTCGTTGTACTGAACAGGGGAAAGGTCGTGACCCACGGCGACATCGCCGAGCTGAAGGGAGTCAACCGAAAGGTCTATGAGGTCAGAGTGCGAGGGAACAGAGAGGGCTTCTGTGAGCGGCTCGTCAGCCACGGATACGAATGGAAGGAATGGAAGGACGAGATGATTAAGGTCGTCGTTCCCGAGGAGGAAGGAGCAGCGAAGATTTTCTCTGCCGCAAAAGACAGCGGCAGCCAGATACGCCACCTCGTTTTCGAGAAAAGCTCGCTGGAACAGGTTTTCGTCGAGAGCGTGAAAGGCGGAGAAGAGAGATAGATGCCGATTTACGACCAAAGCTATAAGCGCTGGGAAGGCCAGTCGAAGTCGCACGCTTTCCGATGGTGGGTGGTAACAAAGTACGGAATCAAGACCGCCTTCAAGAAGAAAGCGGTGAGACTGCTATTCACGTTCGCCCTGTTTCCGCTCTTCGCGGGAGCGGTTTACATATACGGGCTAACCCACCTCGGAAAGGTCTCCCAGTTCGTCAGGCAGATTGACGGGCACGCGCCGGTGCCTGAGGCGGGGGGGAAGGTTTATCAGGTCGAAGTCGAGGGCAACCCGCAACTGTTCGTGAGCAAGCTTTCCAAAGAAGAATTTCGGTGTTCCGATGAGGGTTCGCACTTGAGGGTCGTTGTTCCGGAGGGGGAAAATAGCAAGAAAATACTCGCTATGGCGAAGGCAACGGGCACAAAGATCAAGGGAATCCGCCCGCCGGGTGTTGGTGGGAGTTTCTACAGCGGGTTTCTCGAATGGCAGTCGCGGTATTTGTTTCTTCTGCTGTTGGTGGTGGGTGCAGGCTTGATTGCGAAGGACGTGAAGTTTAAGGCCCTGCAAATCTACCTGGCGAAGCCCATCACAAACGCCGAGTATATCTTAGGGAAATTAGGGGTCGTGGTGTTTTTCCTGGCGATGGTGACGCTTGTGCCGGGGATACTTCTGTTTTTAATTCAGGCGATACTCGTCGGGGATTCTCTTTACTTCCGGCACTACTGGTGGGTAATGGGGGCAATTTGCCTGTACTCTGTGCTAATTATCCTGAGCGGGTCGTTTCTGATTCTGGCGCTCTCGGCACTTTCGGAGAGCGTCCGGGGCGCAGCCTCCGGGTGCGCAGCGGTGTTTGTGTTCTCGACGGCTGTCGCCCTCCTTTTGCGGAATTCCACGCATAACGATGACTACATGCTGGTTTCTTTCCGGCACAACTGGACGAGCGTCGGGGAAAGAATCTTTGGAGTGGAGAGGTCTTATGACGCACCGTGGGCGTGGGCGTTGGTGGCCCTCGTGGCTATCGTGCTTGCCTGTGCGACGGTATTGATTCGGAGAATTAGAGGAGTCCAGGTGGTGAAATGACGTCGGAGAACACAAAAGTGGCGGGCGCGAACGTTCCGATAGAGGCGGTTGACCTATCGAAATGGTACGGCGAGGTTATCGGCGTCAACAAGATAACGCTGTCCATCAGGCCAGGCGTGACGGGGCTTCTGGGGCCAAATGGCGCAGGAAAGACAACTCTCCTCAACCTCATCGCCGGACAGTTAAGGCCGAGCCAGGGAGAAGTCAGGATTCGCGGGATGCGCCCGTGGGGAAGCTATTCCGTGCACCGCTTTCTGGGGTATTGTCCCGACATTGATAACTTCTACCGGGGCATGACAGGACTCGCCTTCCTGACGGCGATGCTGCGGCTTTCCGGATTTCGCCCGAAAGCTGCCCGTAAACGGGCTGACGCCGCCTTCGAGACCGCTGGACTGAGCGAGCAGGCGAAGAAAAGAATCGGGGCATATAGCAAGGGGATGCGACAGAGACTGAAAGTTGCTCAGGCCATCGCTCACGACCCGGAAATTCTTTTGCTCGACGAGCCTCTCTCGGGAATGGACCCCCTCGGGCGAAAGCACGCCATTGACCTCATCCGGAAATTCGGCGAAGAAGGAAGAACGGTCATTGTGTCGAGCCACATTCTTCACGAGATTGAGGCGATGACCAACACGATCGTCGTGATGAACAACGGAAAGGTCCTGGCAGAGGGGAACGTCCACGAAGTGCGCGAGCTGCTGAACAAATACCCGCGAAAAGTGAGCATAACTTGCGACAGACCGAGGTTTCTCTCCGGGAAGCTCTTAGAATGGGAGGACGTGGTTTCTGTCCGTCTTGAAAGAGAAGCGGGCGGCCTGCTGATAGAGACGATTGAGCCGGACACGTTTTTCACCCGCCTGCCGGAGGTGATTCTCTCAAACAAGATCGAGGTGGAATCGCTCACCTCGCCGGACGACACTGTGGAAGCGGTATTCAAATACTTAGTGGAAGAGAAGAGAACATGAGTGAGGTTACGGCAAGCGTCGCAGATAGGAAATTGCCCGGGCCCGTGCGCAATTGCGCGCTGCGCTCGGTTTATCAGACCACCGCGGTCATGCGCATGACGTTGCGCAACGTCATCATCAGCAAACGGACACTCCTCATGATTTTGCTGGCGTGCGTGCCCATTGGGATTGCGGTGCTGTTAAGAAACGTCATGCCGGAGGAAGGGAGGCGGCCCGCGAGCCAGGAGATATTCATGGGGCTGTTCGTGGTGCTGTACGTTTATTTCGTGACGATTCTGACGGCGATTTTCTACGGGACTTCTCTGATTGGAGACGAGAGGAGCGATCATACGATTACGTTTCTTTTGATTCGTCCCGTGCCGAGGGAACTGCTCGTGCTCGGAAAATTCCTTGCCTATGCGGTGAGCGTCAGCGTGCTGCTGGCGGCATCGCTTGCCGTGACGCACTGGATTTTCGCCGGGATGGATTACGACGTGGAGTCGTTCCGAAAGGCAGTTCCGTTTCTAACGCACGCGCGGATAATCGTGCTGGCGGCTATTGCGTACGGCGCCGTTTTCACTTTTTTTGGGGCAACTTTTCGTCGGCCGATAATCGTCGCCTTCGCCTACTGTTTCGTCTGGGAAAGCATTCTTCCGTACCTCCCGGTCTTCCTCAAGAAAGGGACGTTGATGCACTACGTCCTCAGTCTCATCCCGAACTGGACTGCGGAAGGTGGTGTTCTCGCATTCGCCGCGGAGCCGACGAAGCCAGCCCAAGCGATACAGACCCTGCTCTGGGTGTGCGGGGCTTTTCTCGTGCTCACGGTAATTTCGCTGCGCACCAAGGAGCACACGTTCGAGAAGGAAAAGGAGTTGTAAAAAGGGCGCCGTCTGGTTGGGGAATCAAGAAGAAACGGCGAGGTTGCGGAGACGATTCTCGAGGTTGGTGTACCTTTTCATCACCCTGTCGTTGTTGACGGCAATGGCAATCGCTGCCCTTGACCCGACGAGAACGACGAGCCGTTTGCCCCGGCTTATGGCGGTGTAAAGGAGATTCCTCTGCAAGAGCATGTAATGCTGCGTGACGAGGGGGATGACGACCGCGGGATATTCGCAGCCCTGGGCCTTGTGCACGGAAGCGGCATAGGCCAAGACAAGCTCGTCCACGTCCGCCCGCGAATACTCGACGATTCGCTCACCGAATGAGACTTTCAAGGCGCCGTGGGTCTCGTCGGCTTCGACGATTGTGCCGGTGTCGCCGTTGAACACCTCCTTCACGTAATTGTTCTTGACCTGCATGACCTTGTCGTTTTTCCTGAACGACCTTCCTCCGAAGATTATTCGGTCGCCCGATGGATTGAGGAGTTCCTGAAGCTCGAAGTTGAGGTTCTCGACGCCGACGAGGCCTTTGTGCATGGGCGAGAGGACCTGAACGTCTGCTATGGGGTCGAAGCCGAATTTCTGGGGAATCCTCTCGGCAACGAGCGTCTTGACGACGCTGAGGACCTTCGCCTGCGTCGGACATTCGACGAAATAGAAGTCGGTTGCTTCGCCAGCTTCGGGTGGACCGAGGTCCGGTGGAACACCGGCGTTGACGCGATGAGCGTTGATGACGATGCGGCTTTTCTTTGCCTGGCGGAAAATCTCCGTGAGCTTGACCGACGGGATGACGTGGGACTCAATGATGTCCTTGAGAACATTGCCCGCCCCGACGGGAGGGAGCTGGTCCACGTCGCCGACGATGATTAGTGTCGCCTCATCGGGAGTCGCTCGCAGCAAGCTGTTCATGAGGGAGATGTCAAGCATCGAGCCCTCGTCGAGGATGATAGCGTCGCACTCGAGAAGGTTACCTTCGTTCCGGAGAAAATGCCCCGTCTTTGGACTGAATTCGAGCAAGCGGTGAATGGTCTTAGCGTCTTCACCGGTCAGCTCGGACATTCGTTTTGCAGCCCTTCCGGTTGGTGCGGCAAGCAAAAACTCAACTTTTTTGAACTGCCACACCTCCGAGATGCAATGGATGAGGGTGGTCTTGCCGGTGCCGGGGCCGCCGGTGATGACGAGGACTTTCTCCTTGAGTGCCAGCCGAAAGGCGTTTTTCTGCTCCTCGGAGAGAGTGATGCCGACCGCTTCCTGCACCCATCGGATGGCGCGCTCGGTTTTGATCGGCGGCATTGAGGACAGAGCGGATTTCATCCGGATGAGTTTTACGGCGGCGTCCCGTTCCGCCCAGAGAAGCGATCTAAGATAAACGGCGTGCTCGGGGGCGTCGTCTTCCTCCTCCTCGACGAGCCGCGCGAGATGCGTGGGTTGCTCGGCTCCTCGCTCAATCTGGACTTCCGCGCAGTGGTCAATGTTTTCCAGAATGGCCAACCTTGTTTCCAGGAGCCTCTCGAGGGCCTGGACGGCAATCCACCTGTCAACCTTCAGAAGCTCAGCCGCTTTGCCCACAAGCTCCCGGAGAGGCAAATAGCAATGCCCCTCCCCCATGGCGGCCTGCTCGAGGACATAAGCAATCCCTGCCTCCGCCCGCTCCATGGAATCGGGGGCGAAGCCGAGGCTCTGAGCTATCCTGTCGGCTCTGATGAAGCCGATGCCCGAGACCTCAAGAGCAAGACTGTAAGGATTTTCCTGAACGACACGCACGGAATCGTTCCCGTACCTGTTGAAAATCTTGAGGGCGAGGGGGGTGCCGATTCCGTAGCTGTGAAGGAAAATCATGATTCGACGGACTTGCCTCTGTTCGTCCCATCCCTTGCGGAGAGCAGCGATTCTTTTCTGGCCGAAGCCGGGGACTCCCCGGAGCCGTTCGGGCTCTCTCTCGATGACGTCAATCGTCGCCATCCCGAATCGGTCAACGAGGCGGTCGGCAAAGGCTTTTCCGATTCCGGGGATGAGACCCGACGAGAGGTATTTGCGCAATCCGTCTTCCGTCGAAGGGACGACGGACTCGTATCCCTCGACGGCGAATTGACCCCCGAACTTCTCGTTGACAACCCAGTGGCCAATGCAGCGAAGGATTTCGCCTTCGGAGACACCAAGAAGATTCCCCACTATCGTCACGCATCCGGTGCGGTCCATGTCAATCAGGGAGCGCCCGATTGCCGAAGCAAGTCCACGCTGCCGAGCCACCGCGAAAAGCTCGTTGGGAGAATCAGGCTTCAGGCGAGCGACGGTGTAGCCGTTTGCCTCGTTGAGGAAGATTACTTTCTCGACAGTCCCCTGGAGGACTTCTTCCGGTTCCATTGTTTCTGTGATTCCCCCCATGTCGCCGGGACTCAGATTTGTTCATCGCGCGGCGAGTCTCTGGGCGGAGGCGCTATTTGATGTACTTGCCGATGAGCGCGTCCAATCTCCGTTTTGCTTTGTCCGGGATCAAATCGGGTCTGGTGATGATTGCTTTCTCGAGCGCGCGGCCACACTCGCAGTTCTGCTCAACCGGAGTTCTCCTGATAGCGAGCTTGATAATCTTCTGAGCCATCCGGGCATTCTCCTGGAGGATGCGGATGATTGTCTCGACGCTGACTTCTTCGACGTCCTCCTTCCAGCAGTCGTAGTCGGTGACCATGGCGAGCGTCCCATAGCACATTTCGGCTTCGCGGGCGAGCTTTGCGTCGGTGAGATTCGTCATGCCGACGACGTCGAACCCAAGCTTCCGATAGGTGTTTGATTCCGCTCGCGTCGAAAAAGCGGGGCCTTCGATGTTGACATACGTGCCTCCTTTGTGGACGACCGCCCCGGCCTCTCGTGCCGCCTCGACGAGAATTCCGAACAAGCCTCTGCATACTGGATCGCCGAAGGATACGTGGGCAACAACGCCGTCTCCGAAGAACGTGTCCTTGCGCTGCTTAGTCCGGTCGTAGAACTGGTCCGAGATGACGACCTCGGTCGGACGGAGCTCTTCTTTAAGGCTTCCGACGGCGCTCATCGAAATCAGCCGCTTCACTCCGAGCTTTTTGAACCCGTAGGTGTTCGCGCGGAAGTTCAGCTCGTGGGGGGCAAAGCGGTGTCCTCGCGCATGCCTCGGCAAGAAAGCCACCTTTCTGCCCTCCAGCCGCCCGACTATATACTCGTCGGAAGGGTCGCCGAAAGGCGTGGAGACTTCGACCGCCTGAACGTCGGTAAAGCCCTCCATCTCGTACAAGCCACTGCCACCGATGATTCCGATTTCTGCATCGGGCATAGAAGTTCTCCCTCCGTGATGCTTGTTGCGTCGCGCTGCTCAGTCCAACCGGGAAGTTGACACGCTGCCGGTGACTGGAATACTTGCCTAGCACTGTCCTGGTGCTCGCATCGCTCTGAGCATCCTCTGCAATCCCTCGATGCTGGCGGTTCCTGCGGAGCACGACTCGATGCTTCCGACGATGTCGTGCATGTAATGGTAGGGGACGGACACAGCCAGTTCGTCCGCAGCGAACTTCTGAATCCTTCTGCTCGTGTAGTCGAGGAGACTGACGTTGATTTGTCCTGAGACGATGGGATAAGCGACGACCATGTGGCACGTCGAGCCAGCCAGTTCCGTTCGAGGTGGAATGCCAGTCGCGTACTCGGCGAGCGTCACCAGGCGGCATGCCTGTTCCGGGTTGCAGATGAAAACGACGAGGTCGGGCTTCTCCTCCATTTTCTCGAGCGGTGAGAAAATCGCGTAATCCGCCAGACCCGTAGGAGGAGAAGTTGTCAGCGACATGGCCCGGTAAAATGTCGCGACGGAGCAAAAGAGCTTCTCGCCCTGGACGAGGAATTTCTTGAGGGCTTTGTCCGCCTCACCGGTGGGCTTCGGGCCGAGACCCAGGTGCCACGTCCCTCCGGCACAGGAGGATGTTTCTTTGCTGATGCAGTACGTTTTGCCGTCCCTCGATCCGAGGAGCGCCCGGCAGACCCAGGCCTTAGCTTCCGCCGCTCCCGAGAGTGGTTTCATGGAATAGGTTACGGCTACCGGGCTTCCCTTCAATCCCAGCACACTCTTCAATTTCTCTGCATACTCTTTCCATTCCATTGGATTCATGTTCCTCCATTCGGTTGTAAGATATAGCTCGGCCTCGGGTGACCTGGGCGAGAGCGCTGGAAACCTCACAGCGCGACGTCACAGACGCCGGTTGAGCCGCCAGAGGTCCAGACGCCCAGGAACTGATCCTGACAGTTTCTTACTTCGTACGGTGATTCCCTTGCGGAGCTTTTCACGGTTGACGGACAAGCGCCATTGTGAAAAAATCTATTTGTATCTTGGGGTTCATTTTATCACCAATCCGAGAAGAATAGAAATGTGCGGCGCGATGCTGAGAAGTAAATACCGCGCGTAATCGGCAGTGCAGGAAGAACGTTCGCGCTTCACCGAAGGAGGAAAAGATGACGTTCGGGCAGGGAAAAATCTGGTATGACGGCAAGTTTGTGGACTGGGACGAGGCGAAGACGCACGTTATGTCGCACGTCGTGCATTATGGCTCGTCCGTCTTTGAGAGCATGCGGTGCTACAAGACGAACAAGGGGCCTGCCATATTTCGGGTTCGAGACCACGTGGCGCGGCTTTTCGATTCGGCTCGCATCTATCGGATGCCGCTCCCGGTAACACGTGAGGAGATGGCGAGGGTGATCGTCGAAACGGTCCGGGTGAACAAACTGGAGAAGTGCTATATCCGCCCGTTCGCTTTCAGAGGGTATGGGAACATGGGAGTCAACCCATTGAAAAACCCGATTCACCTGGTGGTAGCTGCATGGGACTGGGGCGAGTACCTCGGAAAAGAGGGACTGGAGAAAGGCGTCGCAGTGAAAGTGTCGTCCTGGAACAAGTTCGCCCCGAATACAATTCCTTCCCTGGCGAAAGCGGGCGGAAATTACCTGAATTCTCAACTCGCCAAAATGGAGGCAGTGGAAGAGGGCTTCGACGAGGCGCTGGTGCTGGACGTTTACGGCTACGTCTCGGAAGGTTCGGCGGAGAACATCTTCATCGTCAGGAATGGCGTCATTTTTACTCCGCCGACGAGTTCTTCCATCCTCGCGGGGATGACTCGCCATTCCGTCTTCGTCATCGCCAAAGACCTCGGCATGCGAATCGAGCAGCATCTTCTCCCGCGGGAGGTTCTCTACATCTCCGACGAGGTTTTCCTGTCTGGGACCGCGGCGGAAATCACTCCGGTGACGAGCGTGGACAAGATACTCATTGCCGATGGGAAGGTAGGTCCATTCACCCAGAAAATCCAGAAACAATTCTTCGGGATTGTCCAGGGCGAGGTCGAAGATTCCCACAACTGGCTTACGTACGTTTAGCGGGGGTCAGTTGGAGATTCCCCTGATGCTCAGAGCTGTCTCGTCTGAGTGATGCGGGCCATCACTCCTCTGCGGGCACGAATCTGTCGCAGGTTTCGCGATCGGGAATCAGATAGTAGGAAGAACAGGTCTGAGAGATAGACAGACTGAGAGCAGTCTTTGACTACCAATCCTCGCCGGGATGAAAGAGACTTGCCACGGGCGGTGGAGAAACACGGAATCGAGTTCGATCCGGGGCACCACTTCGATTGAACGTGCCGCCTCCTGCGGAGGCTCGGGGTTTGGCTCCCCTCTCGATATCCACGGGCTTACGCCCGAGGCAACAGGAGTGTCGCCCCTAAAGGGGCTGAAAGCTACAGGGCCTGCTGACGAAACCATGAACCATTGTCACGCCTGCTGCGGAGGCGTGGGGTGGGTTTGTGTCCTCGGGGTCCGCGCTTACGCCCGAGGCAATGGAAGTGTCGCTCCCGAGGGCCTCAAAGCTGCAACGCCCCGTGATGGAACCGTGAGGGATTGTTGTACCCCGCCCAGGGGCCCGGGAAAACATCGCAGCGCGGCGGTCGTCGCGGCGGAAATCTCGGCCCTAAAGGGGATGACCGAGAGGAGCCAATGTAATGCCCCGGGCAGATGCCGCGCGGAATTCGGCGAATCCCCGGAGGGGATGAAACAGAATAGCCACGGGCGTCAGCCCGTGGAACCAGAAGCGCAAAGTAAGCCAGGCCCCGCAGGGGACGACACAAAGGCCGGGCTGTGCAGGGTCTGCTCAATTCCTGCAACGGGACTTCTTCACCCCTCGCCGGACCCATCTTCGCTCGTCGGGAAACCACCGGCAGCTAATTCTCGTGCGGCGGGCGGAGCAGAATCGCTGGCTTCAGGGTCCAGGCCTGGAGGCGCGCGAGCTCCATCATTTTCGGGGCGCGGAAGTTTTCGGGGAAGATCACCCAGCCCCAGAGACCCGGCCGGTCCTCGGAGACGTATTTTCCGGCCGTGAATTCTCCCTTTTTGAGGGGCACTTCTCTCAACCCGGCAAACTCCGTGCCTGTCCAGCTTGTGATGTTCTGCTCGCAAAGATGCTCGAAGACCCAGCCAAGAGTGGCGGCGAAATCCTCCGGCGATACCGGGTTACCCGCAACCCAGACCACTGCCGGAATGCGACCGAGGTCCTCCGCTTCCTCAAGGAAATCGCGGCAGGCGGCAACCCATCGCTTCCAGGGGAATTTCCCTTCCTGAATCGTCTCGCTCCATGTGCTGGAAGGGCCGTAGAGGAATTTCAGGTTTATCCCCCTGGCGAACGTGGCAGGGATTAGCTCGACCGTCAGAGCCCCACGCGTGACGGTTGACCTCTCGATATGGGGAATCTCCGATAGCATCCGGCTTTCTTCATGAAATTCGGCGAGAGCCTTCGCCAGGAGGTACAGCATTTCGGCGGCGGAGACTGCGCGGTCACCCAGGCGGAGCAAGGTGACCTCTTTCTGAATGTGCTTTGCCATTTGCAGCAACTCATCGCGCGCGAACGGCCTCTGATAGGCTCGGTCGGGGTAGAGCGCGGGGATTCCTCTTGCAGTGACGAGCTGGACGTTCGGGCGCGTGCGGATATGCTCTAAATATTTAGCGAAGCAGCCGAAGGCGCGCTCGGTCTCCTCCGCCGATTTCTGAGGCGGGAGCTTCCAGTCCTCTCGCGGTGGATTCGCCCCACGAGAGAAGTTCACTCCATCCCAGAACTGCTCGTGCACCCATTCGCACGGATGATAGTAGATGCTGATAATCCCGCCGCCTTCTTTGAGAAGTCGCGCGTGGACATTGTCGAACCGACGACAACCGTCCTTGAGTTCCTCCTCCCCTCCGAGGCCCATGCGCGTGACTCGCCAATCGAGATTAAGCGCGTTCAGGACGCCGCAGTACCAGAAAGGCTCGCCGTTCAGCCCGACATGGGAGGTCTCATCGAGATAGAGGAGGATATTCCAGTTTCGCATCGCGGCATAGCTCTGCGGCGCCCACGACCCGCCCGCCTGCCCGTAACAGGACGGCACGACACCGAAGATTTTTTTCAAATCCTCCACTCCCCTACCCTCTCGCCGCATGAACGCCTTGACTCCATCGTCCCAGCCGAGCTGCTGCTCGTATTCGGCGGGCGTCGGATGGATGCTGTGATATTCGGCGTGGTAGCCAATGTCGTTTTTGGAGAGAGCAAGAATCACATCGTCGCGACCGCGGTCTCTCAGGACTCTCGCTTTCTCGCCGACAATCTTGAACGTTGCTCTGACACCCTGGGAAGTGAAAATCTCGCCGAGGCGCTTTGCCGCATCATCGGAAGCCGGCAGGATGAAATCCTCCGTATCGAACCAGAAGCTCACATAGACGGTCGGCTGCTTCTCTTCCGCTCCTGCGGCGAAGCTACCGAAGAGGAACGTGCAGATGATGAGTACGTCAAGCGTGCAAAGAATCCTGCGCATGCAATGCCCTCCTATGTGTTGTTTAACCGTCGAGATCGTAAGCCGCGACAGGGCAATGTGGTATAGCCCATTGCACTGTCCTGGAAACGGATGCGTAAGCTTCCGGAAGCCCTGAAGGGGCGCCATACAATAGCCCAGGGCACCGCCCTGGGTAAACCAGCTGCGAAAGCGAAGAAGCCCTAAAAGGGCGCAGTGAATCAATCCCATATGTAGCGTTCGTCGTAAGCCACATTGTGTTTCTTCAGAAAGCGCCACAGCTCTTCCTGAAAGGTCGCTTTGCGGTGGTGCTCTTCCTGCGCCTCAGGTAGGCTTCCGTTTCTTTGAGTCTTGAAGGGCTAACAGAGAACGCAGCGTATCCGTTTTGCCACGCAAATGCCTTGTAGCCAACTCCCTTCGTTTTGATCCATTTCGAGGAGCGCTTCTTTACTTTCTCCACGACCGCGACCAGCGCCTTATTCTTCGAAAGGGAAAAAAGGACGTGGACGTGATCGCGGGCCGACTGAATGAGAACCGGATGGCAGCCCATCTCTTTGAGAATGGCCGCCATGTAGCCGTGAACCTGAGGGCGAATCTCATCGCGCAGGAAAGGTTCCCTGATCTTTGTGCTGAATATCAGATGGACAAGGATTCTTGCCAGTGACTGAGGCATGGGTGGCGAGCCTACTTCGCCCTTTCAGGGCTTGGTTCCCTTTTCGTTTTGCTCTCCCCAGGGCGTTGCCCTGGGCTACGTTACTTCGCCCCTTCGGGGCTTGTTCGCTTGCGCCCTTATTCGCGGTCTGTTTGGACGCAGAGAGCGCGGAGACCGCAGGGGGAAATCCCTTGTAGCATGGGCATCTTGCCCATGACCCTGAGCCGGTCCCGCCCGAGACGGGATGCCACGAGAATCCGCGGCATGCTCTGCGACCTGTGGCCTCATATTATGCCGGGGTGCAGGCTCTATGGCAACACCTCGACGCGATAGAACCGGCCAATGGTGGAGGCTGGTGACCCGAGAGGGTGCTGACCGTCATCGGTCCAGGAGGTGATGCCCGTCTCCGAGCCAGCGATTGTGCCAGGAACTGCGGTCCAGCCAAAGCCGCTTGTCGTTGGGCCGGCGACCCAGACCGCGTAGCTTTTTCCGGCTTCGCTGTCCCATTCGAGAGTCGCAGACGTCCCACCGACGCTGATGCCCCTCAAGCCGAAGGAACGCCGGAACTTCTGGATGCGGTAGTTGTACCTGTCCGCCACGTAGATGGTCCCCCAGGCGTCGACAGCCACCCCCGACGGCAAGTAGAACTCCCCATCGCCGCTCCCCTCCCTCCCCCATTTTGCGATGAAAACGCCATCGGACGTGAACTTCTGAATACGGTAGTTGCCCATGTCGGCGACATAGACGTCCCCAAACCTGTCCACCGCCAGGTCGCACGGGGCGTAGAACTCGCCGTCCCGACCACCGTATTCACCCCATTTCGCCATGAAAACCCCGTCGGAAGTGAACTTCTGGATGCGGTTGTTACCACGATCTGCCACGTAAACATTTCCCGAAACCTCCATGGCCACGCCCTCCGGATAGTAGAACTCACCGTCCGCGGCGCCCCCGCTTCCCCATTTCCCGATGAAGACCCCGTCGGAACTGAACTTCTGGACGCGGTGATTCCACATGTCTGCTACGCACACGCTCCCGGAACCGTCCACAGCCACGCCTGACGGCCCGAGGAACTCGCCGTCCTCGCTGCCCTCGCTTCCCCATTTCCCGATGAAGACCCCCTCGGGAGCGAACTTCTGGATGCGGTGATTCCAGCGATCTGCTACATAGACATCCCCCGACCCGTCCACAGCCACGCCTGAGGGCTCCAGGAACTCGCCATCCCCTAAGCCCCTTTTCCCCCATTTTGCGATAAAAACGCCGTCGGAGGTGAACTTCTGGATGCGGTCGTTCTCGGACTCCGTCACATAGATGTTCCCCGGCGCATCCACAGCCACACCCTCTGGTTCGTCGAACTCACCGTCCCCCTCGCCCCGGCTGCTCCATTTAGCCATGAAAGCCCCCTCGGGCGTAAACTTCTGGATGCAGTCGTTGACGGCGTCTGCCACGTACACGTTCCCCGACCCGTCCACAGCCACGCCCGACGCCCAGTAGAACTCCCCATCGCCGGTGCCGCGGCTCCCCCATTTCGCGATGAAGACGCCGTCGGAACTGAACTTTTGGATGCAGCTCTCGTACATGTCTGCGACGTACACGCTCCCTGAGGCGTCCACAGCCACGCCGCAGGGATAGGAGAACTCGCCTTCCCCGCTGCCCTTTGTCCCCCACTTCGCGACGAAAACCCCCTCGGAGGTAAATTTCTGGATGCGGTAGTTCCACCTGTCTGCCACATAGACGTTCCCTGAGCCGTCCACAGCGATCCAGTAAGGGTTTCCGAACTGGCCATCGCCGCTGCCCTCGCTTCCCCATTTGCCGATGAAAACGCCATCCGAGCTGAACTTCTGAATACGGTTGTTCTCGGCATCGGCGACATACACATCCCCCGCGCTATCCACAGCCACGCTGTACGGCCAGCCGAATTCCGTGTCCCCGCTACCCCATCTCCCCCATTTTCCGACGAAAACCCCATCCGAGGTGAGCCTCTGGATCCGGAAGTTACCCGTGTCAGCGACGTAGATATTGCCGGAACCGTCCGCAGCCACGCCCCGGGGATCGGCGAACTCCCCCTCTCGTGCCCCTCCTCTCCCCCATTTTGCCGTGAGAACCCCCTCAGAGGTGAACTTCTGAATGCGGTTGTGGCCAGTGTCTGCCACATAGACGTTCCCCGAGGCATCCACAGCGACCCCGCACGGCTCGTAGAAGTACCATGGCTGGCGCAATTCCGGCCACGTCCTCACGAAAGAGTACTCCTCCGCCCCCGGTGCCCTGTCAGGACTCAGGCAGGAAACCGCGCCGATGAGGGCGGTGCCGAATGACGCCAATATCCTTCTCATGGTCGTCGCTCCCTGAAGACTGGATGCTGCACTCGGTGCCATTGATCACGGGCGGGGACGCCCATGCCACCCATTTCCCGCGCGTTCTCTGCGTCCCTGTGGTTAAGCTCTTGCCAGCGGTCACAGACCAATGAACTCGGCGATTTTTTGAGTGTCGGCGGGGAGGACCGTCGGCTCGGCGACCTGCTGGGTGACGATGTTGGGGTCTTTCAGGCCGTTGCCGGTGAGGGTGCAGACGACGGTCTTTTTCTCGCCGGAACTGAAATAGCCGCTCCTCGACAGTTTGAGAATCCCCGCGACGGAAGCTGCGGAAGCCGGTTCGCAGAAAACGCCTTCTAACGACGCAATCATCTTCTGCGCGGAAAGAATTTCCTCGTCGGTGACGGTTGTGATGAGCCCTCCGGATTCTTTGGCCGCGGCGACAGCCTGCTTCCAACTTGCGGGATTCCCGATGCGGATGGCTGTAGCGACGGTCTCCGGATTTTCGATGGGATGCCCTCTGACAATGGGGGCGGCTCCTTCCGCCTGGAAGCCGAGCATTATCGGCGTGGACGAAACTTTCCCGGCGGCTTTGTACTCCGGATAGCCCATCCAATAAGACGTGATATTTCCGGCGTTCCCGACGGGAAGCGCGTGGTAATCCGGCACCTTGCCGCCAAGCTGGTCGCAAATCTCAAACGCAGCGGTCTTCTGCCCCTGGAGGCGGTACGGATTGATGGAGTTGACGATGGTGACGGGATATTTCTCGCCGAGCTCGCGGACGATGCGCAGCGCGTCATCGAAGTTCCCCTCGACCTCGATGACGACAGCGCCGTAAATCATCGCCTGGGCACGTTTGCCCAACGCGATGCGACCCTTCGGGATGATGACGATGCTCTTGATTCCGGCTCTCGCGGAATAGGCGGCAGCAGAGGCGGCGGTGTTGCCGGTGGAGGCGCAAATCGTCGCTTTGCAGCCCACCTCCAGAGCTTTCGTCAGCGCAACGGTCATCCCGCGGTCTTTGAACGAACCCGTCGGGTGGGAGCCTTCGTATTTCAGAAACACGTCGAGATTGCTCCCAACCTCCTTGCTTATTTTCGTCGCATGAATGAGCGGGGTGTTTCCTTCGTTAAGCGTTACAATCTCCGCGCTGCGACCGATAGGAAGAAATTTGCGGTATTTGTCAATCACTCCTCGCCAAACCATTGCCTTTTGCCTCCAAGATTTTTCACTTGCCAGCGTGTTTGCGTTGGGATTTGGCAAATGCAGGAACAATTCACTTCGCCAGCAAAAGCGAGCGCACCAGGAACCGTCATCATCCTCAGTCCTCGACCGCTGGAATTGCCGAATCGGAATGATATGGCACTGTCCAACTCATATCAAGCTAATTGTCGTCGGGCACGATATCCCTCAGTCTCGGGAGGAACTTACCGCAGAGAACGCAGAGGGCGCAGAGGATGGACGTTTGTGGCGCGGGCGTCCCGCCCGTGAGGCATCATGGGCAAGATGCCCATGCCACCGCAGAACTGGGAGCGCTGTCCTCTACGGGTGACACCCTCGTATCCGCTTGAGAGCGAGAGGCCACCTGGAGAGCAGCCAGGTCTGCGGGTAGATGCGCGCGGGCGAGTCCCGGAGTTGCAGTTGACACGGCGGTTCGCGCGAGAGTATTTTGCTCTCCGTAGGCAGTGAATCATCAGGTGCTTGTTGGACAACCAAAGCTTCTAATTTCACAAGGGAGAAGGACCGATGCATGCAAAACTGATTCATTTCTGGTATCGGACTGCAATCATATGTCTCGGGTTTGCCCCCGCGTGCGGTGCGATCGAGAAGCTTGACCGGGGAGTTGTTGCGGTCAAGCAAGAGGATGGCTCGGTTTACCTCGGGTGGCGGCTGCTGAGCTCCGACCCGAAGGACACGGGATTCATCGTGCACCGCGCTGAGGGGGACAGTGCTCGGTTGAAGCCCTTGAATTCTACCCCGATAACCGACTCCACAAATTTCGTGGACAAGTCCCCGCCCGCGGAAAAGGTCCGTTACGCTATCGAGGTAGTCGCGAAAGGCAGCCCCTCTACGCTCGGGCAAGCGTTTTCGCCGGTCGAGTTCCAAAAGGGCGAGCACTTTGTACGAATTCCGTTTGAGGGGAAATATCGGGCGCAGATGGTGGCGGTTGCGGACCTCAATGGCGATGGCAGGCTCGATTATCTAATCAAGCAGCCGGATTTCAACGTTGACCCGTATCAGCAGCCCGGATACTGGAAGAAAAGCGAGGAGCCATACAAGATCGAGGCCTACGCCCACGGCGGGAAATTCATGTGGCGATACGATATGGGCTGGGCGATTGAGGAGGGCATCTGGTATTCGCCCATCGTCGTGTACGACATTGACGGGGACGGAAAGGCGGAGGTCTATGCGAAGGCGGGGGAAGGAGATCCCCGCGACCCGGATGGGAGAGTTACCTCCGGACCGGAGTATCTTGTTGTGCTCGACCCTGAAACCGGACAAGTGAGAAAGAGGATTGACTGGGTGAGCCGCGAGGGAATTGACGATTACAACTATTATTGTCGCAATATTCTGGGCGTCGCGTATCTCGACGGGAAATCCCCGTCCCTCATCGTCCAGCGAGGAACATATACTCTCATCAAGATTGCAGCCTACGACGGGAATCTCAAGCGCGTCTGGTACTGGGAATCCAGCGGCCCGAGCGAGTCGTATCGTGGGCAGGGCCTGCACGGGTTGCACGCGGCGGACATTGACGGCGACGGATGTGATGAGTTGGTCATTGGCGCCGCTGTCATTGACCACGACGGGAAGCCGCTATGGAATTTGGGGATGGGGCATCCCGATTTGGCCTATGTCGCAGACGTTGACCCGGACCGGCCGGGGCTGGAAATCTTCTACGGTTTCGAGAGGCGACAGAAGAAGAATCCTGTCTGCCTGGTTGACGCAAAGAGCGGAGAAATTATCTGGGGTTACGATGGACCGAGCAAGCACGTGCACGGGCAGGGGATGTGCGCCGACGTCATCGGGAAAATCCAGGGGTTCGAATGCTACGCGGGCGAAAAAGACGGCAGCAATTACTGGCTGTATGACGCGAAGGGCAACCGGCTTTCCGATAAGAGCATGGGGACGCTTTCTCCGAGGCCCGTGTATTGGGATGCCGACCCGCAGAGGGAGCTCATCCTCAAGGACAGGGTCCGCGATTACGAGGGGAAAGCTTATGACCGGATTGAGGGAGACGTCGTCGCGATAGTGGATTGCCTCGGCGACTGGCGGGAGGAAATCATCACGAGCCTTGATGGCGAGCTGCGCATTTACACGACGACAATTCCCGCAAAGAGCCGGAGAGTTTGCCTGATGCAGGACCGGAAGTACCGGACGGACGTTGCCGCAGAGTCCATGGGATACTATTACCCGCCGATAGAAGGAGGGACTCTGCTTCCTGAATAGCGCCCAGGCGAGGCTCGTAGAGAAGAAGCCAGGAGTTGGACAGGATGACAGGATGGACAGGATAATCCTGAAAATCCTGTTAATCCGGTCCAACATTCCTCTGCGTGCTCTGCGCCGTCTGTGTGGTGAGCTTCCCTGTGACGACGAATTACCAGGAAAAGGCGGTTGTGCTTGACAGGGTTCGGGGCATCTGATAGCGTTTCGGCAATCCTCGGGTCGGAGTGGGCGGCCCAAAAACCAAATCCGTCAAATCAGTGAGACATCTGGACAAATGGTCCTTCTGACCGTAGCTTACCGACTGAACTGGCTTGATTGGCTTGTCATCTTCGGTTACTTGACGGCAATGGCGCTCATCGGCGTCATAACGTTCAAGTACATAAAGGGGATTCGGGATTTCTTTCTCGGCGGGCGACGGTTCAAAAAAATCTTCGTCATGTTCCACGCCTTCGGCGCCGGCACGGCGGGGCAGGATCCGATTCAGGTCGCGGGAGCGGGGTACGGCCGGGGATTTGCCGGGGTATGGATTCAGCTCCACTGGCTCATCTGCACGCCGTTTTACTGGCTGGTCGCTCCGATCTGGCGAAGAATGCGGTACGTAACAACTGGCGACTTTTTCCGGCAGAGGTATGGAAAAAGCCAGGAGGTCGCGTTCGCCATCTATGGGCTGTTTTTCTACGCTATCCTCAACGCCCTCAACCTGATGGCTATTAAGAAAATCGTCCTCGACATCGCGGGCGGGCCGACGCCCTGGGCGGCCGTGATTGTGATAGCTTCGGGGATAATGTTTCTGGTTTACGGCCTCCTTGGGGGAATTATCGCCGCCATCATCAACGACCTGATCCAGGGGCTCATGATAATTCTCCTTTCGTTCATAGTAATCCCGTCGGGGCTGAGCAAGCTCGGGGGCTTTTCCGGTCTTCACGAAAAGGTCGGCGTTGAGTTCTTCGACCTTTTTGCGGTGCAGGAATTCACCATACCTTTTGTGATTTTCATGATGCTCGCGGCGCTGATAGGGATAGTCGCGCACCCTCACATGATGGGGACGTGCGGGTCAGCGAAGAGTGAGCGAGATGCCAGGTGGGGATTGGTTTACGGGAATTTCCTGAAAAGGATATGCACTGTCGGCTGGGTTCTGACGGGAGTGATTGCGGCTGCGCTGTACGCATCAAGCCCGCTTGTGGACCGTGAACATGCGTTTCCTGCGACGGTCAGAGACCTCCTTCCTCACGGAGTGGTGGGGCTTTTCATCGCTTGCATTATTGCGGCGGCACAGTCCACGTTGAGCGCCTGCATGGTCGCGTCGTCGGGGCTGTTTGTCAATAACTGCTATCGTCCTTACCTGAGGAAGGGTGCGTCGGAACGACATTACCTGGCTGCCAGCCGGGTGGTTTCGGCGGTGGTGATTTTGGGGGCCATCGTCGTCGCCCTGGCATCCAAGTCCATCATCACGCTTTTCATATTCTCGATGAAAATTCCTCCCCTCTTCGGGATTGCATGGTGGTTTGGAGTAACGTGGAGAAAGGCGAACAGCAAGGGGATGTGGGCGAGCTTCTTCGCATGCGCGGCAGCGATTATCCTCACGTGGCCCCTGGAGAAGCCTTTCAAGATGGCGTGGTCTGGCAATTGGGGAATCACGCAATTCTTGAAGAGCATCAATTTCGTCAAACCGATTGCCGGCGACGCTTTCATCTGGCGGGAGGAGTGGCATTTCTGTGCGTTCCTCGGTCTTGGGATACTGGCGATGATTCTCGTGTCGCTTTTGACCAAAGGGAAATCGGAGAAGGAGCTCGACGATTTTTATGCTCTGCTGAACACCCCGGTCGGAGAGGAAGACAAGCTTATTCAAGCTGGCGTTCCGATTGTGATGCATTAGACCTTTTTGAGGAATAGTTCAGCCAATGGCGGAAGAGAAAACGAAAAAACCATCGTGGCACTTTCCCGGTGCGGGCCGGGGGACCTGGAGCGGGTTCTTCGTGGCGTGGCTGTTCGTTGCGGGAGTCATCGGAATCACGGTGGTCCTAATGCTACTGGGAAAAGGCCCGATGCCCCTTCGCGTCGTCGGCTACGACCTGGGGCTGGAGAATGCCGACCCTGCGAAGGTGGACTTCGCGAAGCTCGCTTCTGCCATCAAGCAGACCAACTTCATGGTGCTTATCGTCCGGGGGACTTCGGAGAAGCTCACCGAGGAGCTCAGCCGGAAACTTGAGGTAAAGAAAGAAAACGTCATTTCCGAGGGCTCGGCTGCCATCCTCAGCAAATACCCGATCGAAAGGTCCGAAAACACGCCCACCCCTGTGATCCGCTTCGGGAAGAGCGGGAGGTTCGGCGTGGTGAACGTGGACTTGAGGACGAGAACAGTTGGCGATGGGCAATCCGAACTCGAGCGGGCTGCCGGTATTGCCCGGAAAGAGTTCGGGAAAGCTCCTCACGCGATTTTCGCTCTGTGCCGTGGCGTGACGACACAGCTACCGGCGGGCTACGTGGAGGTTGCGGGTGAGGAGGAGGAGGCGACGGATTGGCGGATTTTTATCCCGGGCTCGGTCGTCGAGAACTTCAAGGAATGTTATGTTCCTACCGACAACAAGGCGATCAAGGATTTCTCCGACCAGTCGCCTGTCATCGTGCGCTTCGTCTTTCGCGAGCGTGATTTTCAATAGGCGCAGCATTGTCCAGGAAGGCCAACACGTCTTTTTGCCTGCGGGCTATGTCTCGAGCTGCCGGCGCCGGGGAGGAGACGACTTCTAAACACCCTACTGTGGAACGAAGGAGTGCACCGCGCGAGCGGCGGAACTACGCGCTCGAATCTCAGGGGAAGCGAGGCAAGGGGTCCTCAATCGCTGTGGCTCAGCGCGCGAGCGTTCGCACCAGGGAGACGGTTCTGTCGTATGCGACGATGCAGACAGCGGCGAATCCGGCAACGGCGATGACATTCGCGCCCCAGCCGTTGACGTGCTCGCCCATGATTTCCCTGTCGTTCAGAATCAAAATCATCACGAGGGCGCATCCCGGCACGAACACAACCGTCAGGCCCTGAAGAAAAATGAGCATGTTGACCGGTGTTTCCTTGAAGACGAGGGCGACGATCAGGCCAACCATCATCACGACGCTTGCCAAAAGCTTCGGGGGCGTTCCGCCCATCACCTGCTTGAGTCCCAATCCATCGGCGAGCAGTCCGCCTCCTATTACTGCATTGACGATGAGGGACGAAAATGCGGCGGACCACAGCCCCAGGCAAAAGAGCCACTTGCCTGACTGACCGAGGAGAGGCTCGAGTTGCTTCGCCATGTCCGCGGCAGTCTGAACGGTCAGCCCCTTAGGCTTGATGACGGCGGCGGAGGTTATGACGATGATTGTCGTGATGAAGACTAACGCGGCGATGCCAGCGATGGAGTCGTGAATGCCCGTTCGGTATTCCGAGAGCCGCCATCCTTTTTCCTGGACGAGATACGACTGGTACAGAGCGGCAACGACGGAAAACGTCGTCCCAATCATCGCTGCGACCAACGGGAAACTCCCGGCCGGAACGGACGGGACAAAACCGCGCAGAATATTCACGATGCTCGGCCCAGCCTTGAGGACCGTTCCGAAGAAAGCGGCAATCATAACGACGACCAGAACGAGCATCAGGCGCTCGATGACTCTATAAGTCCGCCGCGAAAGAAATATGAGTGCAAGCGCCACTGCATTGAAAAAGACCGCCCATACCCACACCGGCAAACCTGTCAGCGATTCCATCGCGGTCCCCACCCCGATGTTGTTCCCTCCCTGGAACCCTGCCGTCACAGCGAAGGAGCAAATCCCAAGCAGAACCGACAGCCAGCCTCCGTACTTTCTCCTGACGGCGGCGAGCAACGATTCATTTGACACAGCTCCGAACCTCGCGCCCATGGCCGTATAGCAAGTCATGAACAGGAAAACGAGGACCATCAGCCAGAGAAGAGAGTAACCGAGCGTCCCTCCCATCCTCGATGCGGTGCTGACGCTGCCCGGCCCAAGCACGACCGCTGCAGTGATGAAGGCGGGGCCGATTAACTGGAGAACTCGCTTCGGTTTCCGGTTCTGCGGGTGCGGCACGCTCTCTCCTGTGCTCAATATGTCATATCCGAGTCCGAGGTTTTGCCTTCGCCGAGACTCTGGGCCGATAGCTCACATCCTCTTCGCTGAGGCTATTGGGAAAACATCTCCTCTACTGTCGGGACTTCCTACCGCGCCAGACGACGGGTGTCAAGCTCGCTCGCGCTCCGGGGCGCCGTCGGACATTCGGCTCCTCTGGAGAATCCTTGCCGAGCGTCCCATGGGTTTTGAAGGCGCAAAAGGGGAAACATAGAAAGCGACCGGTACGGCTGTGTTTTAGGGGCGGCATAATCCGGTCTCCCTGGCCGTGAGTGGTGCGCAGAATGCCTATCGCCCCGGAAGCACAGCCACACCCAAAGCGACCCTATTTCACGAATGTGCTCCTCCAATGTGCTACAATCAGGACTTGAGAATTCCGGACGCCTGTCCACCAGGCGCCGTGACAGGAAAAGGACAGCTTCAAAGGGAGGAATCGCCGTGAGATTTGCATCTACGGTAGGAGGAACCATGTCTCGAGCTTTCAGGGCGGTGAGAATGTGCGCGGTGCTCGGAATCGCTTTTCTTTCCGCGCCAGGTTTTCCTGAGGAAGGAGCCACCCTGAGGGTGTCATCCCACTGCACCATAGACGAGCACAACCGCTTGATTGTTGACGGGAAGCCGTTCTTCCCGCTCGGCTTCTACGGCGGCCGGAACCTCGACGACCTGAGAGCGATGGCGAACAGCCCTTTTAATTGCGTCCTCGACTACGGAATGACCGCTCAGGACACCGCAAGCACCCGCCAATACCTCGACGAGGCTCATCGCCTCGGCATGAAAATCATCTTCTGCGTCAACGATCTTTATCCGAGCGCGACGTACCGAACGAGGCTCGGCGACTGGGTGGGGAATGACAAGATTCTCGAAGGCGTAGTCACGACTTTCCGAAATCACCCGGCGCTCATCGCGTGGTACAACAACGATGAGCTGCCCTTCGAGAAAAAGGACGAAATGGAAGGTTACTATCGGCGAATCAAGGAGCTCGACCCGAATCATCCGCAACTGACGGTTCATTATCGTCCAGGCTCGTATCGGACGTTCCTCAACGCCTATGACATTGCGGGAGTGGATGTGTATCCCATTCCGAAGAATCCGGTCACTGAATTGAGCGAAAGGATGGACCTCGCCTGGAAGGAAGCGGAGGGAAAGAAGCCGGTTTGGGCAGTCCCGCAAACCTTTGCCTGGTATCAACACCGCGACCCGGAAGACGCAAACGACACCCTCGGACGACGCCGTCTCCCGACGCCGCACGAATGGACTATCGGGCGAGCGCCGACTTACGAGGAAACGCGCGCCATGACGTACCTGGCGCTCGTCCACCGCGCGAAGGGGATCATCTATTGGTGCTACTACAACATGTCCTATCTTCCCGATTTCGTCGAGCGGTGGCATTTCATGAAGAGGATTGGGGAAGAGGTGAAGGAGTTGTTTCCGATTCTTCTATCGCCGGAGGAAGCGAAGGTCTCCGTCGAGCCTGCGAACGAGGCAATCCACTGTCTCGTGAAGGTTCTCGACGGTAAGGGGACTCTTCTCGCGGTCAACGCATCGCGCGAGCCGCATCGTCCCTCGTTTCGGGTTCCCGAGAGAGTTCCCAAGGAAGTGAAGGTCAAATTTGAAAATCGGACGATTCTGGTCAAGGATGGCCTGCTGACAGATTTTTTCGCGCCTCTGGCGGCGCACGTTTACGAGCTGGACGAGTGAGAAGGCTTGCACCCGAGCTGTTCTTTTCCCGACAGCACACGAAAGTACCAAGACCTTCCTGGCCATACGGGATGCCCGATTGCCCTGCCAGTGCACTTGACATCTGTGCTGGGCGAGAAGATTATGGCATGGAACGACAACGATTCATTTTGAGGCCACAAATATGACAGGAACTCGTAGAAACGAGCGAACAGGAAGAATCAACGGACACAGCTCCTCTCCGCCCCTTTCTCGACGGGTTTTTCTCGGGAGAGCCGCTGTCGCTGTGGGCGGCCTTCTTTGCCCGCGCCTGATCTCGGCGGAAAACGTCGTCGAAGAGCATCAAAAGAAAGCCCGGGTGGTGATTGTTCAGAACCCGTCGCTCGTCAGCGGCGGCAAAATCAGCGCCACTATCGCGGAGGAGATGGTCAATCGAGCAGTTTCTTTGTTGACCGGGAAAGAAAATCCGACGGCGGCGTGGAAATCCCTTTTCTCGTCGAAGGAAAGGGTCGCAATCAAGGTGAACACGCGGCATCCCCCTGTCGCAGGAAACCGCGAAATCACCGATGCGATCGTCAAAGGATTGAAGGACGCGGGCGTCGAAGAAAACCGGATAATCATCTTCGACTTCCTTGACCACGAATTGACGCGGTGCAGGTACGAACTCAACGATTCGGCGAAGGGCGTTCGATGCTATGGAATCCGAGAATGCCGGGAGATGGCAGTCGGGCCTGTCAAGGTCAAGCTGTCGAAGATTCTGACGGATGAGGCCGACGCAATCATCAACGTGCCAGCGTTCCGGCATCACGTCATGGCAGGGGTAACTATCTCGATGAAGAACCACCTCGGCAGCATCCAGAATCCGAGGGACCTTCACCGCGACAATTGCCTCCATATTGCCGATCTCAACGCCCTCGATGCCATTCATAAGAAGACGCGGCTGGTCATCGTTGACGCGATTCTGGGCCAGTGCAACGCAGGCCCTTCGTACCGGCCCGAATTCGCCTGGGAATACGCGGGGATCATTGCCGGAACTGACACTGTCGCGGTGGATGCGGTTGCCGCCGAGGAAATCCTGTTGCAGCGCCACAAAAGAGGAATGGACGGACCAATTCAACCGACGACGAGACACATCGCGCGAGCGGCGGAGCTGGGCCTTGGAACCGCCGACTTGAAGAACATCAACCTCGTGCGGGAGGTCGCTTGATGAGTCCCGGAACGCCTTCACCCATTCGCATTCGTGTCCAAAGAACGCGGTGGTGCATGGCGGGCATCGTTCCCAAGCATAGACGCTGGATGAGGAACGTCGCCACCTCGTTGCTCCTCGTCGAGCTTTTCACGTTTGCAGACCTCGAGGGACCAGTTGCAGGCGCGATTTCCTCTGCATGGGGCGAGAACAGCTTCGTCGCTCTGCCATTGGGTCCTCATCATGAGCTCTTGCTCGACGCGCCGTTCATCCAGGAAATGAAAGGAATTGTCCGGAAGGTCAACCAGCCAATGAGGCGGACTGACAATCCGATTTTCGCCGCCGAGAAGCCGTGGGAGGGAAAGGCAGTCTATCTGTACGGCTCTGTTCTGAAAAGCCCGGCTTCGGGTGTCTGGCAGATGTGGTATCAGTGCTTCGATCGCGACGCACCGACGCTCGAGAGGAGCTTTCTCTGCTACGCAACGTCTCCCGACGGAATTCACGATTGGTCACGGCCTTCCCTCGGGCAAATAGAATACCGAGGCTCAAAAGAGAACAACATCTTTTACAGTACGGGCTATCGGGACACGCACTCGGCTTCGATTGTTCTCGACCCGCGTCCCGGAAAGGACGCTGAGCGATACAGGCTGTTTTGCTGGGACGTCAAGCCCGCCCCCGGGCTGCAATACGCGTGGTCGCCGGACGGAGTCCGCTGGACATACCATCCGCAAAACCCCGTCTGGACCGGAATCGGGGATGTGCCAGTAACGATCTGGGACAATTACTCGAAGAAATTCCTGTGTTACGCGAAGGTCAGTCGGGAGGTTTTGCATCGTCGGCGCCGCACCATTGCAGTCGGGGAAAGCGAAGATGGCGTGCACTGGACCGAGCCAAAGGTCGTCCTGGAGCCGGATGAGATTGATCCGTACGATACGGATTTTTATGGGATGGCGGTTCTGCCTTACAAAGGTTTGTACCTCGGTTTCCTGTGGGTGTATCACACAGACCGGCGAAGGGATGTGATTGACGTGCAGCTCGCGTTCAGTCGCAGCCCTGGGGACGGCTGGACGCGAGTAACCAGCATTGACCGGAGCGGGCAGGAAGAACGGGCCGTGTTCTTGCCGCTGGGAGAACGGGACTCCTGGGAAGACGGGATGGTTTTCATAAACAACTCGCCGGCGGTTTCTGAAGACCACATTCGATTGTATTACAGCGGTTGCGGCGACCTGCATGACCAAGCTGGCACTCGCCACGGATCAATAGGCATTGCAGAGTTGCCAGTTGACCGATTCGTTTTCCTGGAGGCTCAGGAAACAGGTTATTTTCGAACGGTGCCCGTCCTGTGGAAGGGCGAACAGCTTTTTGTGAACGCAGACAGCCGAGGCGGTGAAATCCGGGCGGCGGTTCTTGACCCGGAGGGAAAGCCATGCGCGGGGTTCGATGTCTCAAGCTGCGCTCCGGTCTCCGTTGATTCGCTTCGGCACAGACTGTCCTGGCAAGGGAAGTCCGACCTCCGCTCCTTCAACGGAAGGCCGGTGCGCCTCGAGTTCCGAATGACGAGGGCGAAGCTCTACTCGTTCTCTATTGAAGGATGATGGCGCGTCGTGTCTGGACGGAGGGCGAGCTCACTGCCGGACAATCGGTTTAATGAGCGTTTGCGGTTTGGATCCATAGCCCCGCGCCCAGGCTCGACTCGAGTTCGGCAACGTCCGGGAAGCCGTGAGAGCCCGGGCCGCAGGTCGGGACCGGAGATTCCCCTGAGACTCAGGGCAAGATCGCTGTCCAAAAAAGCCCGAAGCCCGTGGCAACGAACGTCATCGGCGGTGAGGCCTTGCTCTCGCCGCCCCGAGCCTGTCCCGAAGGGGGCCACAAAAAAATCACCAACCGGGGGAACACTGTGCCAAGCAAAGGTGTTGACTTTGTTAGGCGCTTGGGCGGATTATATCAAATTCGGAGGCGGGAGCTGGGCCCGTGGGGAAGTGTTGCCTTGCGGGCTGCCCACCGACAATGAAAACGTCAAATCCTCTCCGGGCGACCGCAGGTTGAGACCTAACGTGGGGGTGAATCCTTATTCAGGAAAGGAGCAAAGACGATGGCGGACTTTAGCGAACGCATTCAGAAAGCGGATTGGAAGAAAGAGAAGCACGTCCCGGTCATCGAGGCGCCGGACAAAGTGAAGGCGGACGAGCTGTTCCAGGTCAAGGTGACGCTGGGCAAAGAAATCGCGCATCCGAACACCACGGAACACCACATCCGCTGGATTTCGGTATTTTTCCATCCCGAGGGAGGGAAGTTCAGCTTCCAGGTCGGGCACTTCGAGTTCGCGGCGCACGGCGAGTCGGTTGATGGTCCAAACAAGGGCCCGGTTTACACTCATCACGAGGTAACCGCATCGCTGAAAATCAACAAGCCCGGGACGCTCCACGCTCTCGCTCTGTGCAACATCCACGGGCTCTGGGAATCGAGCAAGACAATCACCGTAGGCTAAGTGCACGTTTCCACAGCACCATGCGACAGGACGTGAGAAGAGAGGAGGACTACTTTCTCGTCGGAAACCGAGGACGAGACGTTCTGGCTCACAGGGAAAATTCGATAGTAACGAGTATCTTGCTTGGAAAATCGGTTTCTTGAAAGGAGGTGCAAAATGCCTGAATTCCTGAACCCATTTACCGGGGTCGTGCCCGGACGAAAGCTGACTCCGCGGGAACTGACGCGGGCGATTCGGCTGACGCTTTCAGCGGAGGAGGAGGCGGTTCATCTCTACGAGGCGCTGGCGGACGCGACAGAGAACGAGCTGGCAAAAGCAGTGCTCCAGGATATAGCTGACGAGGAGCGAGTTCATGCGGGCGAGTTTCAGCGGCTCATCAACATTCTGCTGCCCGACGAAGAGAAGTGGTTCGCGGATGGAGCGGCGGAGGTGAACGAGCTCGCTGAAAATCTCAAGAGCGAAGGAGCCTCCGCGCCGAAGGGGAAGGAAATTCCCACTGTGGGCGACCTGAAGAAGTGAGATACCTCGGTCAGGCCAGCGCTCGCAAAAGACCAAAGAGCCTGGAGGCGCTGCAAAAGAAAAGGATATTCAGGATCAGGAGGGTGAGAACATGTCTGAGAAGTTCTTGAATCGAGGAGATGCTCCATTTACCGAGAAGGTCTGGGAGAAAATTGATGAAGCGGTTACAGTCGCTGCAAAGGGCCAATTGAGCGGTCGGCGACTGTTGCACGTCGAGGGGCCGTACGGGCTTGGGTTGAAGTCCATCCCCACCCCGGACAGGGTCATCAAGGAAGGATCTGGGGAAGGAGCCAGCGTGGTGGCGAGCTCGGTCACGCCCGTCGCGGCGATTCAGAGCGGGTTCTGTCTTGCGGCCCGGGACGTCGCGGCCTTTGAGGAAACCGGGCTTCCCCTGAACCTTCAGGTGGCCGCCGCAGCCGCAATCGCCTGCGCGAGGGAGGAAGACGCGCTGCTTTTCCATGGCTCAAAGCCGCTTGGTGTGGAAGGGTTAATGACGGCAAAGGGAACGCAAAGCCTGAAGCTGAAACCGTGGGATGAGGTTGGCGTGGCTGCTGGGGACATCATTCAGGCAGCCACTCTTCTCGACAATGCCGGATTCCACGGACCCTACGCGCTTGGGCTTGCCCCGTCGCTCTACAACCTGCTATTCCGGCGCTATCCGCAGGGAGACAAGACAGAAATCGAACATCTGGGCGTCCTGGTGACTGACGGAATAGTCAAGGCGTCGGCGCTCAGCTCCGGCGGTGTGCTCCTGGCGTCCGGGACGCAGTTCGCGTCTATTGTCTTGGGACAGGACCTCCTGACGGCGTTCGTTGGGCCGTCGGGCCGGGACTATGAGTTTGTGGTTTCCGAGAGCCTCGCGCTTCGGCTCCTGGAACCCGCAGCGGTCTGCGTGCTCAAGCAGTAGCCGAGCGTTCCTTCTCGGAAGCCCGAGGCACTACGGCAGGAGTTGATGTCAGGCAATCTCAAAGGTGAAGCCCCGCTTTGCGCCGGTGCGGACCGGAGAGGCTTTGACCGGCAAGGCGGGCCCGATGCGAGCGCCTTTCGCAGGACGTGCGAGAGGAAGGCTTGTCGGTCTTTTGCATAGAAGACGAGTAGCACGACGTGGTTAAGAGAAAAAGGAGTGCGAGTGATGAAACTGAAAGGCTCCGAAACTGAGAAGAATGTCTTGACGGCGTTCGCCGGAGAATCCCAGGCGAGAAATCGGTACACCTACTTTGCCAGCCAGGCGAGGAAAGAAGGTTTCGCTCAAATTGCCGACATATTTGAGGAGACGGCGAACCAGGAAAAGGAACACGCGAAGAGATTTTTCAAGCTCCTTGAGGGAGGTGAGGCCGAGCTTCAAGCGACGTTTCCGGCGGGCGTCATCGGCACGACTGCGGAGAACCTCCAGGCGGCGGCCGACGGAGAAGCGTACGAGTGGGGGAAAATGTACCCCTCCTTTTCGAGCGTCGCGCGGGAGGAAGGCTTTGAAGAAATAGCGCGCATATTTGAATCCATCGCCGTAGCCGAAAAGCAGCACGAGCGGCGTTACCGCGGCCTTCTGGCGAACGTGAAGGAAGGAACCGTGTTCAAGAAGGAAAAGAGCGTCGTCTGGCGGTGCAGGAACTGCGGATATGTCCATCAGGGCATAGAGGCTCCGAAGCAATGTCCCGCCTGCACGCATCCTCAAGCGTACTTTGAGTTGCTGTGCGAAAACTGGTAGAGAAGGTGTCTCGCCCGACAGTCGAAGGCGGGGTTTTACGCCCGTGAGGATCAAATGATGAAGAAATACAGCTCGGTTGATAAGATTCTGGATTTTGCGGTTGCGAAGGAAGAGGAGTCGGCCGAATTCTACGCGGACCTCGCTCGGCAGGTCGAGAAGCCCTGGATGCGCCGGGTTTTTGAGGAGTTTTCCCGGGAGGAAGTCGGACATAAGGAAAAACTGCTCGGAATCCAGCAGGGAAAGACCCTCCTCCCGGCAGAAGGAAAGGTCCTCGACCTCAAGATTGGTGATTACCTCGTGGATGTTGAGCCGACGCCGGACATGGAGTATCAGGATGCCCTCATACTCGCCATGAAAAAGGAGAAGGCGTCCTTCAGACTATACAGCGACCTTGCGGAAGCGACGGACGATGCCAGTTTGCGCGCGACCTTCCTGGCTCTCGCCCAGGAGGAGGCAAAACACAAGCTGAGATTTGAAGTGGAGTACGACGAGTACGTCCTCAAGGAAGGCTGACAGAACGGAAAGCCGGTTCGTAGCTTCGACGAGGAGGCTTATCTCCGAGAGATAGGGGGTGGTCGGAGTGCTTTACAGAGTTATCATTGGCCTGATTGGCGGAGGCCTCATCGGCGGCCTGATCGGCTATCTGGGAAAGTGCGCCGGGGGCGCCTGACCCATGACGGGCAGCCCCCGGGCTGGGGCCATTTGTGGCGCAATCGTCGGCCTCTTTCTGGCATGGGCGACCGGAAGGCAGCGCGCATTGGCGCCCCCTCGCCACGCGATTGAGCTCAAAAGCGAGGCAGAGTTAAAGGAAATCCTGGAAGCTAACAGAATTGTCCTTGCAGCCTTTTACCCGGACGAGTCCGCCACGTGGACGAAACAGAAGGCAGTCATGCAGGAGCTTGCGGTGGAATACGCGGGGCGCGCGGTTGTGGTCACCATCAAGGCTGAGAAATTCGGAAACCTCGTTCAGCAACACGGCGTTACCACTATTCCAGAAACAAAAATCTTTGTTGCCGGGAAGGTCGAGAGGACGATTCCCGGGCTTCGTGCCAAAGACGAATACACGAAGATTCTCGATGAGCTGCTCGCAGAGCAAAGCGAACGGAATAGATAGGCGCCATAGGCCAGACGCTGCGGCGCCAGCGCAGTGAGGCAGAGTGCCGCCTCCGCGGGTACTCGGCACAAGGAACGCAAGAACGCGCGGGGAAGGCTTCGGAAAGGGACTTGCACCGTGAACATAGCAAAAATCGTGATTATTGGATTTGTCATCGCACTGTCTGCTGTAGGAACCGTTTTCGCTCACGGCGCTGAGGAGCATGGCTTCGCCTGGGACGGGTTGGTCGTCCCGTTTGGGATTGCAACGCTTTCACTGGCGGCTTTGACAGCCTGCGCGGGATTGTTTATGCCGAAGAACAGGAAGGCGCTGTTGCCATGGCACAAGCGGCTGGCGGCGACGACGATCGTTCTGGGCGTTTGTCACGCGACGCTGGTCTTCATATTCCACGATGAGGGAGGAGCAGAGGAGGAAGTCTCGATGAAGGAGCGAACAGGGATGATAACCATGCGCGGGAAGCCCCTGACGTTGCTCGGGAATGAAGTGAAAGTCGGGGAGCCGGCGCCGAATTTTGTCGTGCAGGATAATCAGCTTTCGCCGGTGGAGTTCTCATCGTTTCGCGGAAAGGTCTGCGTCATCTCATCAGTGCCATCCCTTGACACTCCGGTGTGCGATCTGGAGACGCGAAGATTCAACCAGGAGGCGGAACAGCTCGGGCCGGAGGTCCTGATACTCACCATAAGCATGGACCTGCCCTTTGCGCAAAAACGGTGGTGCGGCGCCGCCGGAGTGACACGAGTTCAAACGCTTTCCGACCACGGTGAGGCCCTCTTCGGAATGGCGTATGGCGTCCTGATTAAAGAGCTGCGGCTTCTGGCGAGAGCGGTTTTCGTGGTGGACAAGAAAGGGATTGTTCGGTACGTGCAGTTGGTCAGGGAGATGACGAAAGAGCCGGATTATGATGCAGTCTTAGGTGCGGTCCGCCAGTTGACTTCAGAATAAGCACCGACGACGTGGGTGGAGCCGGGAGGTTCGCGCCCCAAGCGGGGGCAAGGAAGAGAGAATTCCGCGATTAGCTTGGGAGGCCGTGCCGAACGCTCTCGCCGAAAGTGAGGGTGCGTTCGCCGGGCGCCGCTTCCCAATAACTGAGGCAGCACCCCTCTCGTGGCATAGGAGTGAGTCTGGCAAGGGCTAATAACGTGAGGAGCTCACCAATTCGTAAAAGCCCCAGGCTTGTCAGGGCTGCGATACCCATTCTGTTTTCTCTGCAGCTGACGGGCCGATGCGGAAGCGAGGAGGTTGCCCTGGGCGCGGGGGAGCGCATCAGCCATGACACAAAGCTCTGCCTCGTCTGCCATGAGTCTATCAGCCCGGGGATTGTCGCGGACTGGAAAGCGAGCGCTCACTTCAGAGTGACTCTCGCCGAGGCCCTCAGGAAAAGCCGTCTTGAAAGAAGAGTCTCCGCCGAGAAGCCACCGGAAAACCCGAGCAACGTTGTCGTCGGCTGCGCCGAGTGCCACACCCTGAACTCCGAGAAGCACAAAGACACTTTCGAGCACGGGGACTACAGGGTTCATGTGGTCGTGACGCCGAGCGATTGCTCCGCGTGTCATCCGCTGGAGACAAGCCAGTACAGCCAGAATTTGATGTCTCATGCGTACGTGAACCTCCAGAACAACCCCGTCTATCACACCCTCATGGAATCTGTTAACGGAATCCACTCGTTCCAGGACACGAGGGTGACCGTCAGCCCTCCCGACGCAGAGACCGGTCTGGATTCTTGCTTCTACTGCCATGGCGCGGCGGTGGAGGTGAAAGGCACCGCGACCCGAGAGACGGCTTTGGGCGAGATGGAATTTCCGGTTCTTTCGGGCTGGCCGAACCAGGGCGTCGGGCGGCTTAATCCCGACGGAAGTATGGGCTCCTGTACCGCCTGCCATCCAAGGCATCTGTTTTCCGTAGAAATGGCAAGAAAACCGTACACCTGCTCGGAATGCCACGAGGGCCCGGACGTACCCGCCTACAAGGTTTACATGGTCAGCAAGCATGGCAACACTTTTTCCTCCCTGGGTGAAAAGTGGAACTTTGGGGCGGTGCCATGGGTTATAGGAAAGAATTTCGCATCGCCGACGTGCGCCGTGTGCCACGTCAGCTTAATCACCACGGAAACCGGCGAGGTCGTCGTGGAAAGAACGCACCAGATAAATGACCGGATTGCATGGAGGTTGTTCGGGTTGACTTACGCTCATCCCCATCCGAAGTCCCCGGATACCACCGCCATCAAAAACAAAGCCGGCCTGCCGCTGCCGACGGAGCTTACGGGAGAACCCGTCGCCGAATTTCTCATTGACGCAAAAGAGCAGGAGAAGAGGATCAAGACGATGCAGAAGGTTTGCCTCGCCTGCCATGATACGGCATGGGTGACCGGCCACTTCGCTCGACTCGAAAACACAATCCGAACAACGAACGAAATGACCCTCTCAGCAACGAAGATACTCATGACCGCCTGGGAGAAAGGAGCAGCGAAGGGACTCCAGCAGAACGATAGCATCTTCAACGAGGCCATCGAGAAGAAATGGGTCGAGCAGTGGCTTTTCTTTGCGAACTCGGCGCGATTTGCCTCGGCAATGGCGGGAGCGGATTACGGCGTCTTCGCCAATGGACGCTGGTATCTGAGCAAAAACATTGAGGAGATGGCGGACTGGCTAAAGTGTAAACTTGAGGCCATGCAGAAAAACGACAACGAGTAGTGCAAAGGACGTGATTCTGAGGATGGTGAAGGGGCTTCAGGTCTCAAGCGAAAACAAGGTCGCGACGCCAGCAAACAGGCCGAACAACGAACTCATCGGCGACAGGGTCATCATCCCGCCGGCATCCGATGAGAAGACCTCGCAGGATAGAGCCAGGCAATGCGAGCCCTACGACTGGTGGTTCTGCCACAAAAAGCTGTAAAAGAAAGGGGAGACCCGAGACTGATAAAAGACTACATTTAGAGGATGGAGCAGACCGCAGAGAAAGGATTCTGGAACACTCACTTGTCATGGAGGAGGCAACTTCTATGATTGGCAAAAAGGTGGAAAAAGCATTCAACGAACAAATCAAGAACGAAATGGAGTCGGCGTACATTTACCTGTCCATGGCGGCGTATTTCCACTCGCAGGGGCTGGACGGGATGGCGCAGTGGATGCGAGTCCAGACGCAGGAAGAGCTCGGCCACGCGATGAAGTTTTTCGACCACATCAAGGACCGCGACGGCAAAGTGAAATTGCTCGACCTCAAGCAGCTCAAGACGGAATGGGCGTCGCCGCTGGAGGCTTTTCAGGACGCTCTCGAGCACGAGAAGTTCATCACCGGCAAGATAAACGAACTGCTGAAGCTCGCCAGGGAAGAGGACGACGAGCCAGCGGGAAACTTCTTGCAGTGGTTCGTGAAGGAGCAAGTCGAGGAAGAGGCGAACGCCCTGAAGAACGTCCAGATGCTTGAGAAAGTCGGCGATTCCGGTCCGGGGTTGCTGATGGCGGACCAGCACCTCGGCAAACGGACATTTTCAGGATGAGGAGAGGAAGTATGGGCATCCATTTCAACGCGGACGAAATCTTCGAGATGGCGGAACAGATAGAAAGAAACGGCGCGAAGTTTTACCGCAAGGCAGCCAAAAGTGCGGACGACGCCGGAACGCGAGAGGTTCTTCTCGAGCTCGCCGCCATGGAGGACGATCACGAGAGGACTTTTGCCTCCATGAGGGCGGAGCTTTCGTCGGAAGAGCGCCTCCCGGTGACTTTCGATCCGGAAGGAGAGGCGGCGCTGTATTTGCAGGCAATGGCGGATGGCTACGTCTTCGACATCCGAAGCGACCCGTCGGAGCTACTCACCGGCAAGGAGATGCTGGCGGACATTCTGCGCATGGCGATCGGGCTGGAGAAAGACTCCATCGTCTTTTACCTCGGCATCAGGGACATGGTGCCCGAAAGGCTCGGCAAGGAAAAGGTCAACGACATAATCAAGCAGGAGATGTCGCATATCACGATTTTGAGCAAGAAGCTCGCATTGTTGAACTGAACGAGAAACCTCGCGGAGCCTCGAGCAGCGCGCGCTCCTCCAGCAAAAGAAGACGCGTTATGGACCGGAGAACTCGCGAATCTGCGAGCCGAACACTATGGCAACGAAAGCCCTG
The DNA here is from genome assembly GCA_964482435.1 of uncultured Verrucomicrobiota bacterium. GTDB lineage: Bacteria > Auribacterota > JABMQX01 > JABMQX01 > JABMQX01 > CAYZXL01. The sequence goes on along the minus strand of CAYZXL010000005.1, from coordinate 68,461 downwards.
AACATTTTGGTTGGCGGCGAAGCAGGCCAGGGCCTGGTGACCGTCGGACATTTGCTCACGAAGAGCATCGTCCGCTCCGGTTATTTCGTCGTCATCACCCAGGACTACCAGTCGCGCATCCGCGGCGGCCACAACACCTTCGCCATCCGTTGTAGCCCCGACGAGATAGTCGCCCCGCAAGAGGCTGTTGACATCCTGGTTGCGCTAAACGCCGAGACGGTGAAACTCCACCGGCAGCAGCTCTCCCCGCAGGGGCTAATCGTTGCTGACGAAGCCTTCAAGGTATCCGATGGCGCCTGCCTCAACGTTCCTTTCAAAGAGCTTGCGAGCGCGAGGTTCGCCAACATTGTCGCCCTCGGCGTGGTCAGTTCGCTCCTCGGTCTCGACGAGGAACTGGTCGCCCGCACCATGAACGAGTTCTTCGGAAAGCGAGACGACAAGACCGTCGCGGAAAACAGAACAGCGCTGGAGAAGTCGTTCGAATGGTGTGTGGGCCAGCCGCTGCGGATCGAAAAGCTTCCCGGCGTCGAGAATCCCCCGAAAAGGCTGATGATGAATGGGAACGATGCGATTGTCCTCGGGGCGCTTTCTGCCGGGGTGAGGTTCTATTCGTTCTACCCCATGACGCCATCAACCCCTATCGGACAGGGGCTGGCGGCTCTTGCGGCGCGCATGGGACTGATCGTCGAGCAGGGTGAGGATGAGATCGCCGTGATTAACATGGCGCTTGGGGCGTCGTTCGCCGGTGCGCCGAGCATGGTATCCACGTCGGGCGGCGGATTCGCGCTCATGGTGGAAGGAGTGAGCCTCGCCGGAATGACGGAAACTCCTCTGGTTATCGTCGTCGGGCAACGACCCGCCCCTGCAACGGGTCTTCCGACGCGAACGGAGCAGGGAGACCTCGAGTTCGTCCTCCACGCTGGGCACGGGGAATTTCCGCGGGCGGTTTTCGCCCCCGGCACCGTCGAGGAATGTTTTCACCTGACCCGCAAGGCGTTCCAGCTCGCGGAGCGCTACCAGGGCCCGACATTCATCTTGACGGACCAGTTCATCGCCGACTCCTACCGCGCAGTTCTTCCTTTTGACATGGGCGACATGGACCGCGTCATGTGCGGCGCCAACGAGGAGAGCGTCGCGAAGCCCTACCGTCGGCACGCCTTCACGGAAACTGGCGTCTCCCCTCGCCTCCTCCCGGGAATGACAGGGCATCTGGTGGTTACCGACAGCGACGAGCATACAGAAGACGGGCACCTGACGGAAGACCTCTCGATTCGCAAGCGGATGGTCGAGAAGCGGCTGAAGAAGCTCGAAGGGATTCGCCAGGAGGTTATTCCGCCGGACGTGCGCGGCGACGACGAACCGGAGCTCTTGCTCGTCTGCTGGGGTTCGAGCAAGGGGGCGGTGAACGAAGCGGCGTCGAAACTGGGGTCGGATGGGCAACACGTCGCCACGCTTCATTTCTCGCAGGTGTGGCCGCTTGTGCCTGAGCAGTTTCTCCCGCTCCTGGAAAAAGCGGAAAAAGTGGTGTGCGTCGAGGCAAACGCCACAGGACAGCTTGCGCGATTGATTCGCCGAGAGACAGGATTTCTCATCAAGAGGCACGTTCGACGGTACGATGGACTTCCGTTGACGCCGGAGTCAATCCTGAACGAGTTGAGCAGGTGATTCGGGCACGAGCTGAGGCGAACAATGGTAGCAATTGAAGACTACGGCAAATATGAGACTGCGTGGTGTCCAGGGTGCGGGAACTTTGCGATTCTTCGAGCGGTCAAGCAGGCCCTCGTTGCCAGCGGCTTGCAGCCTCATCAGGTCCTTTTCGTCTCGGGCATAGGCCAGGCGGCAAAGGCACCTCACTACTTGAACGCCAACGTGTTCAACGGTTTGCACGGGCGGTCGCTCCCCGTGGCAACGGGTGCTAAATTAGCCAACCCCGAACTCAGAGTCATCGTCGAGAGCGGCGACGGCTGCAACTACGGCGAGGGTGGAAATCATCTTCTCGCGGCGATTCGCAGGAACATTGATGTTACTGCTTTGGTCCACAACAACCAGGTCTATGGCTTGACCAAGGGGCAAGCCAGCCCGACCTCCGACAAAGGTTTCGTCACAAAAGCCCAGCCCGAGGGCGTTTTCGCTGACCCCTTCAACCCGATAGCAGTTGCCGTCGCCATGCATGGGGGATTTGTCGCGAGGGGCTTCTCGGGAATGATTGACCATCTCGCGGACCTGATCCGGCAGGGGATCGCTCACCGCGGTCTTGCCCTCATTGACATACTCCAGCCATGCCCTTCGTTCAACAAGGTCAATACCTTTGCGTGGTACAAGGAGCGGTGCTACCTTTTGCCCGCTGACCACGACTCCACCAATTGGGAAGCCGCAATGAGAGTGGCTCGCGAGTGGGGCGACCACATTCCCCTCGGGGTCATTTACCGCAATGCCAGGCCAGCTTTCGAAGAGAACTTCTCCGTCCTGAAAGAAGGGCCGCTGGTGGGACGAAGCCTCGACAAAGATGTGCTCATGCGAATCATGGAAGGCTTTGCGTGACGGAATCGCGCGGCGCGGAAAACGACGCAAGCTACCTGCGAGGCAATGTCTCCCTTGATGTACAGGCGACCATTCGTCGTCGCGGCACTGTCCAGTAGGTGATAAGCTCCTTCCGACAAGCCAGTCGGTCAAAAGTCAGACGGCCAAGTCCCAGCCGTTTTGCAGCGAGCCGAGGGAGTAACACGCAATGGATTTCCTGCGAAATCTGCATCCCGTGGTTCAGGCTCTCCTTGCGACGTGCTTCACGTGGGGCGTGACGGCGCTGGGGGCGGCGGGGGTGTTTTTCTTCAAGAAGATGAACCAGAAGCTCCTGGACGGGATGCTTGGTTTCGCGGGCGGAGTGATGGTGGCTGCGAGCTACTGGTCGCTCCTGGCACCGGCAATCGAAATGTCGGAGGGAAAGAGCATCCCTGCTTGGTTCCCTGCGATGGTCGGCTTTCTGGCTGGAGCGGCGTTCTTGCGGGGGTTTGACGCAATCCTCCCGCATCTTCACATCGGCCTTCCGACGGAGAGCGCTGAGGGAATCAAGACCTCGTGGCATCGCAGCATCCTGCTCGTGCTCGCCATAACTCTCCACAACATTCCGGAAGGGCTCGCTGTCGGGGTTGCGTTTGGGGCGGTGGGCGCGGGGTTCCGCGGCGCCAGTCTCGGCGCGGCGGTGGCGCTCGCAGTTGGAATCGGCCTTCAGAACTTTCCCGAGGGAATCGCCGTGGCGCTGCCGCTCCGACGCGAAGGCTTCTCACGTCTCAGGAGCTTCTGGTACGGCCAATTGTCAGGGATAGTCGAGCCTATGGCAGGCGTTGCCGGTGCGGCGGCCGTGTTAATTGCCAGACCGATTCTTCCATACGCCCTCGCTTTTGCGGCGGGCGCGATGATTTTCGTGGTGGTCGAGGAAGTTGTGCCAGAGTCCCATTACCACGGCAACGCCCACCTGGCTACGTTCGGGTTCATCGCCGGTTTCGTCGTGATGATGGTCCTCGACGTGGCGCTGGGTTAGCGAGCGGTCCGTCAATCGGTGGCGGCGGCCACGGCATTCCGCCACTATGATCACCCGTCTCTACGCGAGAAAATGGCCACACTCCTTCCTTCTTCAAAGAAAAGCCTCTCCTGCGTTATTATGGAACAGGATGAACCTTGAGTTCTCTCGAGATATGAGCCAGTACAAAGGCTCGGTCTTTTGTCCCGGACCCGAGAGCTGGAAAGGCTTGGGCACTTTTCGCGAGAAGTCCCGTCGCGACTCTGACTGACTTCTCGCCCGGACGACCCTGAAAGCGGAGGAGGTGATTGGTATCGAAAACATCACGAAATATCTGCAGCAGATGGTCATCGAAGAATAAAAGTGCAACAAAACCGGAGGTCTGAAAATGAACCAGGAACTCCAAATCAGCAGAAGCGACGATGCCGTCGCTGAGGAAAAACGCGACGGGCCCCGAATCTCCCGAAGGTGCTTCGTGAAGAGCCTCGGCGCCGCCGGAGCGGGCACGCTCTTCTTCTCGTCTGGCATCGCAAAGCGAGCAATGGGTCAATATGGCCCGACCCACGCCGACGGGCTATCGGCAGAGCAGCTCGTGGGCATTTACACGGACATGCTCAAAATTCGGTTGTGGGAGTCAAAAGTCAAAGACTTGCTTCTCTCAGGAGGCTTCCGAGGCGTCGCGCATCTGTACGTCGGGCAGGAGGCCATTGCCGTCGGCGTTTGCCGCGCTCTGAGGAAAGACGACTACATCGCCAGCAATCACCGCGGTCACGGTCACCTGATTGCCAAGGGCGGCGACCTCGGGAAAATGCTCGCAGAAATCACTCACAAGGCCACGGGATACTGTAAGGGCTACGGCGGCTCCCTTCATATCACGGACATCAGCCTCGGGATTCTCGGCATGAACGGGATCGTCGGCGCGGCGCATCTCTTCGCGGCCGGAGCAGCATACGGTATCAAGGTGAAAGGAACCGAGCAGGTGGCTGTGAGCTTCGGAGGAGACGGCTCTCTCCAGAACAGCTTTTTCACAAGTGCCGCAAACGCCGCTGGCGCCTGGAAGCTCCCCTGGATTTGCGTGATCGAAAATAACGCTTTTCAAATCTGGGTGCGCTCGTCGGACGTGTACGGCATAACTGACCTTGCGCAGCGAGCCGCTGGCTTTGGCATCGAAGGCCGCGTCGTGGACGGTAATGACGTCATTTCCGTTTACAACGTTGCGAAGTACGCCGTCGAGAAGGCTCGCGCGGGAGGAGGCCCGACCATGATCGAGTGCAAAACCTACAGGTGGTACGACCACTACGGCGCTGGCGGGGCAAGAGTCGGCGTGGACGGCGCATTCGGCCTTGGCTACCGCTCCGACAGAGAACTGAGGGACTGGATGGCGAAAGACCCCATTGCGCGATTCCGAAAATTCCTCGTCAGCGAAAAGGTTCTCAGCGACGAGCGGGCTGATGAAATCGTTGCAGAAGTCAAGCAGGCGGTGGAAGACGCCGTCAAGTTCGCAGAAGCTCAGCCCGTGCCCAAACCCGAAGATGGCCTCTTGAACGTCTTCGCACAGGGCGCCGTTCCACTTCACACGAGCTAACAATCAAGCGGAGGTTACTACCATGCCAAAGAGCATGTCATTCGCGATTCTGGAAGCTATCCAGGGAGAAATGCGCCGAGACAAGCTCCTCACCCTCCTCTACGAGTACCAGACACCCGCCGCCGGCTGGAGCAACCGGGGCATTAACCTGCAGGCGGAGTTTGGCCCCTGGCGAGTGCGGTTCTGCGCCATAGACGAAGAGTGGATCGTCGGCGGCGCCCTCGGTATGTCCATAACAGGCGTTCCGGCAATCGCCCACATCCCGAGCATGGCGACGTTCATCCCCTACGAACTGATGTTCAACCATGCGGGAAAACTCCGGCACATGACGGGTGGACAGGCGGCGTTCCCTATGGTGCTGTGGGCGGACATGGCAATGCGATGGGCGTTCCAGGCCGGACAGCACGCCGACGCCGGGCTTGAGTCATCGTACGCTCGCCTCGCCGGATTGAAAGTCGTGATTCCTTCGACCCCGTATGATGCGAAGGGCTTGATGATTTCAGCGATCAGGGACGTGGACCCCGTCGTGTTTTGCCACTACCCCATGCCAGCGACGGGGCCCGAAGTTCCCGACGAGCCTTACACGGTTCCGATCGGGGAGGCTGCTGTCCGAACGGAAGGGAAGGACATTACTATCGTCGGGTACGCTCCGCAAACGGTCGAGATAGCCAGGGCGGTGGAGGTGCTTAGCAAGGACGGAATCAGCGCGGAGTTCATAGACCCCAGGACCCTGGCGCCGCTCGAGGGCGTCATGCCAACCATCATCGAATCGGTCAAGAAGACGGGCAAACTCCTGACGTCCGACGAGGGGTCGTATAACTTCTGCAACTGCTCGGAGATCATAGCAAGGGTCGCCGAGGCCGTCCCCGGCGCCGAATTCAAGAGGCTCGCCTTCCCCGACGCCCCCGCACCGGGCGCCCCCGAGATGATTAACTACATGAAGGTGGACGCGAGCAAAATCGTCGCCGCCGCAAAGAAGATGCTGGCGTTATGAACGGCGCGGAATCGGGTCCGTTTTGACTCCCATAGGAGACTATTCTATACTCAGTATGAGCAAAAAGGTGCGAAGCGGGTCGTCAGCGGGAACACAGGGAGCACGCATGGAGGCGTTCACATGCCAAACACATACACGGCCGTAACAAAAAAGGACGGAGATTGGTGGATCGGCTGGATAGAGGAGATTCCAGGCGTAAACTGCCAGGAAAAAACGCGCGAGGAGCTCTTGGTAACACTAAGGCTGACTCTGAAGGAAGCGCTTGCGCTTAATCGCGAGGAAGCTCTCCGCGCTGCACAGACGGACTTCTCCGAAGAGGCCATACCGGTGTGAAGCGAGAGCGGGTGCTCAAGCATTTGAGGAAGTACGGATGCCAGTTGCTGCGGGAAGGCGCCAGGCATTCGTGGTGGGCCAACCCGGCTCAGAACAAGAGATCCGCCGTCCCCAGACACAGCGAACTCTCCGATCTCCTGGCAAGAAAAATCTGCAGGGACCTCGGCGTGCCCCCGGTGAAGTGAAACCTACGCCAGCGAATGGCCCATGCCCCTTCATCGAAACAGAACAAAAACGGAGTGGCCTTGCCAACTCAACGCGGCTCTGGTCCTCCTGGTGGGGATTGTCTCAGTTTCCTCTCCAGGAACCCTCGAAGCAAGCGAAAAGACTCCGGGTTCCAGCTACTGGGTTGAGCCGATGAAACAGGTCCATTCCAAATCCAGCGGCCGAAACGGAACGTTCGCGCACTTCGGCGACTCAATCACCGTCACCATAGCGTTCTGGACGCCTCTCGCCTACGACCCAAAGGGAATGAGCCCAGAAATGGCTCGCGCGCAGAAGCTCGTTAAGTCATACATGAAGCCGGAGTGCTGGAGGGACTGGAAAGGACCGGAGTACGGCAATACGGGCATGATGACCATCCGCTGGGCGCATGAGAACGTCAACGAGTGGCTCAAGAAGCTCAACCCGGAGGTTGTGCTCATTATGTTCGGCAGTAACGACGTCGGGCAGATGGAACTCGACGAATACGAGCAGAAAACTCGCGAGGTCCTTGAGCGATGCCTGAACAATGGAAGCGTAGTGATTCTGACGACCATGCCGCCCAAAAGTGGGATGCTGGAAAAATCTCGCACGTTTGCCGAAGCAGTCCGGAAAATAGCGCTTGAGAAAAAGGTGCCTCTCATAGACTATTTCGGGGAGATTCTGAAGCGCCGGCCCGACGACTGGGATGGCTCGCTGCCGAAGTTCAAGGATGTCCCCGGCGACGAATATCAGGTGCCGACGCTCATCTGCCGAGACGGAGTTCATCCGTCAAACCCGAGGGCTTGCCAGGATTACTCGGAAAACGCGCTGCGAAGCAACGGCTACGCCTTGCGGAATTATCTGACACTCCTCGCTTATGCCGATGTGATCCGGAGCGTCTTGCGGTAGCGAGCCTGGGCTTCACGAGCCGCGCTTTCGCACGACCAGCAATGCCGGGAAAAGAACGATGAAGAAGGTGGTCAGAAAAGGCAATCTGCGCGACTCCTTGGACCCAAGGCACGACGTCGCTTGCGGGTTGTCAAGACTGCCCGAGGAACGCGTCGCGGTGGTGGATTACTCAAGAAGGCTTCGCCATGGAACTGCAACAAGACTTCAGAGAGTTGCTCGCGTTATTCAACGCTCATGATGTCGAGTACCTGATTGTGGGCGGGTATGCACTGGCGCATCACGGTGCCCCACGATACATCGGCGGCATGGAGGCGCTCGGCGAAGCAAGTCCGCGCTCCGGGGAGACCGGGCAGGTGCGGGACGGCTGCTGGCAATGTGCCCTGCCGCCGCCCGGAGAAGCCACGAGCAGGACGGAGCGCGGCGCTGCCGAGGTTAGTCCTGTGCCCCGAGACAGACGACTTTCCCCTCCTCCAGCACGACGATGACCCGCCCCTCTGCGTCCACACAAAGTCCGCCGGGAATAGGCGGGGAGGCTAATGGCTCCGCCCAGAGCGTTTTGCCGTTGGCAATGTCGAAAGCCTGAGCGGACCACCTCGTCGGCAAGCCCGAACTGGCGCCCGACTCACCCGCGGCGATGACGGCATTACCAGCAATGACTACCGACACGCTGTTGACAATCGAGTCGGTTTTCCAGCGCGGTTTGATTCCCGTGCGTTCCTTCCGCAGCCACTGGTCAACCTTCTCGGCGTCGAGACAAACGAGGGCCCCCCGACCGGAAAACGCCACGACTCCACTCCCAAAGGCGGGCGGAACTCTCCCCTGAAATTCCGTCGCCAGCTTCGCGCCGACGTCTTCGCCGCTAAGAACATCGAACGGCTGCCAGTTCGTGATGACATCGTCGTCCTGCGTGAAGAGTCTCCTTCCGCCGAGCATGGCGTACTTGCCAAGAAACCCGCACACCTCCGAGCCGCGGTTTGCCGAGGGCCATCCGGGACCGGGCGGCGAGTTCAGGCATCTACCGTCTGCGATGTCGTAAACCGCCGGCGAGGTAACGTTGCCGCCCGCCATGAGGAGCTTGTTGCCGAGAAGGGCGAGTCCTCCCTGGACGGACGCTCCCTCGATCAAATCCGGGTTCAGATGACCGGACGCATTATTCTGCCACTTGATTTTACCTGTCTCGGCGTCGAGAGCATAAACGTGTGTGCCATCGAAGTTGATGATTCCGGCTGCCGCATAGACGACGCCGTTTTCAACGAGCACACCGCTGTTCACCGGCCACGTCGAGGAAACGGAACCGTAAGCCATGATCCGGCGCTCAACCGGCGCGGCGCGGAAACGCCAGAGCTGCCGACCTGTCGCTGCGTCAAGCGCGTACACGTAACCATCGGCCGACCCGACGAAGGCGTGCCCGTTCCATATCGTTGGGGGCATACGAACCGGGCCTCCCGTATAGAAAACCCATCGTTCCTTGCCGCTCGCCGCGTCAATCGCGCGAACCTTACCGTCCTTTCCTGCGAGGAAGACTAACCCGCCTGCCGCGATGGGTGGGGCCGGTGAGAAGGGATGGCTCGGCTGATATTCGCATCGCTTGACGACCTTCTCGGCTATCTTCACTCTCGTCGAGGAACTCCGGTTGTTATCGGCGCGATACGTTGGCCAATCGTCAGCGGAACCGCCAAAGTCGGCCACAGCGGAAATGTTCCCGGAGGAGACCTCCAGTCGATCGGATTCCTTCGCCTCACGACGGAACTGGAAGTCATCGGCAGGCGCCAGTGCGATCAGCCCGATGAGCTGAAGGTTGCAGTCGCAATCCCAGGGCGTCACGAACAATTGTCCCAGCGCCGGAATAATCCCATCGTTGCACGGAGGACGAAACGCATGAATGACCGTCGGCTGGCTGGAGGCGAGAATGTACCTGGTTGTTCCCTCTCCTTCGCGCACGCTTCCACGGTGAAAAAGCGAATCAGGGCAACCCGTGAACCGAGCGCAGGAGCGCTTGCCCACTCCCAAATCTTTGATTACCTGCCCCGTCAGCGGGTCTATCATCGTGCACGACGGAATGTGGGCGTAGAGATGCCCGCCCTGGAAAAGCAGGTTGGTCGCATTGTAGGCGCCGGGACGCGACCAGAGAAACTTCCCGTCCTGCGCAGCGATGGCGACGACATTCTTTCTACCTCGGCCGGCGAAGAAAACTGACTGGTCCGTGCAAATCGCATAGGGCGTCGTCTTGAAGCCGAGGCCTCGGTCGTTCTGCTCCGCGATTGCTGCAAGGAGCCTCGGGTCGTCGTTTTTCCAGAGCACCTCTCCTGATTTCTCGTCAAGACACGCGACGAACGCACCCTCACTGTGGAGAAAGAGCTTGCCATTGCTCATGCACAGAGCACGCGAATCAATCGGCTTGTCCTCACGATGGCTCCAGAGGACTCGCTTGGTCTGCGGGTCTATGCCAACGATGACGTTGCCGAAGCCCCACGGATAATCCTTCTCGTAATAACCGCGGGAAAGCTCCTCCCATCCCCAGGCGCCAGTCGGCCTATGGCGCTTGATGACCTCTGCCTCATACTCCTTGCCGCCGACGAGGGCGAAGAGAACACCATCATCCAGTGCAATCCATTTCCAGTAACCTTCCCCGGCAATTTCCGCGGGGACCGCAATTGCGTCCTTCTCCGCCCCGGTCTCCGGGTCGAGCATGAGGCACCGGGTGTTATCCATCAAATACAAAGTCTCGGGCGTCGCCACAAAAATCGAGCGATGAACCTGAAATCCCGTCGGCATGGGCCGAGTCCATAGAAGCGTGCCGTTATAGGCGTTTGAGGCATAAAGAGTGTTGAGGTATCGCTCCTCCCGATCGTGAATCGCCATGTGCCCCGCAGCCCGGAAAATCCTTCCTCCGGAGATGACGGAAATCGAAGGCATCGTCGAGAACCATGGAAGCGCAAGAAACTTTGTCAGGTATGGCACCTTAATAACCCCGTCGGACGAGAACGGATTGTTGTCGGGACCATGCTGCCAGTGAGACCATTCGTCAATCCCCTCCGGCACGGGCTTGGTGAGTTCCGCCCAGAGTCCGAATTCGTCCTCGGCTACGGATGCCTTCGCCCCCTTGGCGCCGCGAGTCCATTCCTCCAGCTTTGAGCGGGTCAGTCCGCCGGTCACACCCCGAATAAGACTGCTGCGGCCGACAATCGCTTTGCCCTCCGGCCTCAAAACACGGAGTATCTCCGACTGCGAAACCACTCCGAGAAGCTCGTCCGACAACGAGGCACAAATCACGACATCAATCAGATTGTCCGCATAAGGCAATTGTGCAAGCGGCGACTTCTCGACCACAACTCGCTTGCCGTAAAGCCCTTCGGAATCAACAAGCTTTCTTGCAGCATCCACGGCGGAGGCATCCGGTTCCAGGACATGGAGAAGAAGCTCGCTAAACCGCGCGACCTCACGAGGAAGCACACCGTCGCCGGACAGAAGAACAGCCGATAACCCGCGCACAACACCGCCTTTCTCGACGATGTGCTTCGCCAAGCGCGCCCAATCAGCGGGTGCAATAGCCGCTTCCGCAGTGCAGGTCTTGGGGTAACCGACGAGCACAATTGTCCCGACGACACAGAGAAGAATAACGCCGACTGCAACGATTCTGACGCTCATGGTTGACGCCTCCTCAATGAATTGCCTGAAAGCCGAACTGCATTTCGCACTCAAGGCCGCAGCAACCGATCGCCCTTGGTGAAACCGCTACTTTTTTCGCCCATAAATGTAAAGCACAGCATCACCTGAAAACGGCGCCGTGAAGTCGCGCTTCGCGCCTCCCGTGGTCTCATCGCCTTTCACCGTCTCGCCCGTCGTCGGGTTGAACCACTCGACGAGGAGTGCTCCCGACGCCGCAGAGAGGTCCACTGTGACTGTCCCTCCGGAAGGAAGATACACAAGGTACTCCGACCCCGGATTGGCGAGGCAGTATTTCGTGGAAGAGAGGTCGTTGCGCGGGACCATCTCCACGAGGTTCATTCGATTCGCGAGCTTCCGCGTGTATCCCATGCTCCGACGGACGGGGTCAAATTTCGGGTCGAGCTGGCTGCTGAGGACCACGCCCTGATAAGGGTCCATGAAGATCGGATTGTGCCCTCGCAAAAAGCTCTTCCAAACCCACGCCTGATTTCCTCCGATACCCCAGAGGTGGTCCGTGTCGTTGAGGACGACCTTGCGTCCGTCGGCAGGTGGCGGGTCGTCTCGATAACCGCCGTCGGCATTGGGCGAAATCCAATCGCCGGGACTTTCGAAAAGCGTGCTGTTCTTTCCTCCCTGGTACTGAAAAGTCATCCCGACGGGGTGCTGCTTCGGCTTGCCCTTTTCGTACTTGTGAATGAAATCAATCATGTGGTACTGCCATTGAGTGGACGGCGGATGGTTCTCGTTAGAAATCTCGTAGAGGACGTTGTCGAGGTCGTTGACGGTGTCTATGACCTTCCTGACGTAAGATTCCTGGAAAGCGGTGATGGCCGGGCTGGCAAGGGTGTATATGTCAAGCCCCTTCCCGTCGCCGTTCAGGTCTCCGTCAAAGCCGTTGATGTTATTTTCGCGGTTGAAGGGGTGGCTTTGCCACGCACCCTGAGCGAACTGGAGACCCCACCCCTCGAAGAGCATCACCGAGGCATAAATCCCCCGGTCGCGCGCCGCGCTGACCCCCAACCGCATGCGACCGAAATACTCCTGATTGAAGTTCTTCAGGTCGAACTTCGGTTTGCCGTCGAGAGCGTTGCCCGGTCCGGTGCGTGCCCAGGGCTGAGGGGCTGCGGTGTGAACCGTCTTCTTCGGCCCAAAAGCTGAGTAAACGTCCCGCGTGTCCCACGTAGCGGATTCCCACGTCCACATTCGCATGAAGTTGTGATTCTGCTTCTCCATCCAATCCAGGTAGCGCGGGAAGTCAAACGCTGGCGGCGGGTCCGAAGGCCCCATGTCAACGAGGTTGTTCCAGGTATGTGAGCCAGTCAGGTAAACAACCTTGCCACTGCCGTCGGTGAAGTAGCGCGGATTCTTTTCGCACACCCTCAGCGGCCCGGTGGCGGAGACCGCCTCAACCCTCCCCACTTGTACCACCAACAACAGCAGCCCGGTAGCCACCCACTTCCAATCGAAGCTGGCGGGCGTGAGGAGCCGACCGAACAACCTGCCCCCGTCAAGCCGCAGCGCCCGAAACCGATCCGACAACCTCCGTGAAAAACGTTTCATTGGCACTCCCTCCCATAACATCAGCTCGAGGTCGCGTACAGTGAACCCATCAACCACGCCGCTCCTCTTGAGTGGCATAGCAACGAAGCTCGCCGTCGCGCCGCTCGTTACTTCGCGTCGCATTTCCGAAGATACAGCGCCCAGTCCTGCTGATCCGGCGCTCGGAACTCGCGCACGTTTCCGCCCCCTACGTCAAGCACCTTCCCCGATTCGCCCTTGCGCGGATCAAGCCAGCGCGCCACGAGCTTGCCCTGCAGGCTGCTCAAGTCCAGCGTGACTGTTCCCCCGGTCGGCATGTAGGCCACGAATTCGTTCGCCGACGACATTGCAAAGGCCTTTCCGGCCTTCACCAGGTCGTCCCGGGGTTCCATTTCCCAGAAGGAGACACGCTTGCTGAAATTCGCGAGATGGCCGAGCTGCTGGCGCATGGTCTCCCGACGGGACCCCTTGAAATCCCCCTTGTGCAGCGCTCCGATTTGCAAGCTGTCATCCAGGTAATTCACGTGGCCCCCGCTGACAAATGCTGTCCATACCGCCTTCCGCACCGTTGCATCGTCGGGACTGCCGATGCCGTCGGTGTCGAAGATCAAAGGCCGATTCAGCGATCTTGCCTTCATCAGTGCCGAATGAAGCCGCTGCACATCCCAGGTTTTGACGCCGCCGTAGTCGTGGTTCGGCAAGTCGAGGGGCATGACGACGTGCCGGCTCTGCTTACCCTTTTCATATTCGTGAATGAACTCGCACAGATGCCGCTCCCACTCGGCATTGTAGTAGTTCTCATTGGCGATCTCGAAAAGAATGTTGTCCAAGTCGCCCACCGCGTCCAGCACCTTGCAGATGAAAGCCTTCTGCGCCTTCATCACCTTAGGGTTGCCCACGGAGCAGAAGCCTCGCTTCCCGTCGGTCCCTTCCCCCGTATTACCCGGATCGCCATCCAGGCCATTGATGTTGTTGTCCCGGTGGTAAGCGTGGAGTCTCCACAGGTGTCCGTGCTTGACCATCCATGCGTCGAACAGCGTCAACTGCACGAATATACCCCTTTTTTCGGCCGCCGTGCACACGCCCCTCAGACGCCGGAAAAAAGCAGGGTCGAACCGGGTGATATCGTACCTCTTCCTGCCGTCGTTCGCGTTGCCAGGACCTGTGCGCAGGTAGGGAAGAAAGTGTACGCCATTGTCGCGCTCCGGAAACTCCTCGCACCCCCACCACACCCAGACACGAGCAAAGTTGAGTCCATTCGCGCTAAGTGTATCGAACATTGCCTCGAAGTCGTACTTGACGTCGGAGAATGTGCCCCATGTGTAATCGCCTACGAGGACCACCGGTTTGCCTTCTCCGTTCTGAAAGTAGCGCGGGTTGTCACGATGTGGCGAGAGCACTGTTGCCGAGACCGGCCTGACCGCGCCCCATACCATGACAACCACCAGAAGCCATTTGAGCGCCGCGACCGCGAACCGCGCCGGACCACCAGAACCTTCGCATGAGAAAGACCCCTCACGGAGCTGCAACCGCCGAAGTCTCCATCCAAAGCAAAACAAGAACCTAATCACCACTCCGCTTTCACCTTTGCTCTAATGTCAGAAGCCGCTTCGCCTCTCACCTCGTATCATTGAGCCAGACGTCTATCCCCGGGGCGTCCCACGTGTAAGGCTTGTGCAGGATGTCAACGTCGCCGTCGCCGTCGAGGTCGCCCACCTGCGACTCGTGATTACCGTAGCCAGTGGCGATTACGGTCTTTTGGAAATTTCCTTTTCCGTCGCCAAAGAAAACCCACATCGTCGCCTCCTCCTTGTGGCCCGGGGTATGCATCTCGGCGCAGAAAATGTCGAGATTCCCGTCGCCATCGAAGTCGGCGAGCTCCAGACTGTGCCCGTGAACTATATCAACGCCGAGGAGGTCGTGCGAGACCCACTGACCGCCGTCCCACTCGTACCACTTCAGTCGGCCAATGGCGTCCCCCGGGCAAAAAACCGTTTCCGCCCAGCCACCTTTTTTCAACTGCCCTGAGGCCGCCTTGGCGAACCTCTGCTGATCATCAATCACATGAGGTGTGAAACTCGCTCCGCCCTCATGCTTGAACCACCGTCCGCCTCCAACGATGTCCAACTTCCCGTCGCCGTCCACGTCCGCCTTTGCCAGCCCTTCGTGCTCGCCTCCGGTGTAGGAATAGATTGCGGTGTAAGGCCACGTCTCGGTTGTCTTTGGGTCAGCCGGAACTTCCGCCAGAAACAGCTTGCTCGCCCCTTGATTCCAGAAGACAAGCTCAGCCTTCCCGTCGCCGTCGAAATCGCCGAACAGTTGGTGATGGTGCTTTTTCTCACCGGAGTTTTTGACGCATCGGCGCTTCCACGGCGTGTTGGGATCGTAATTGGGGTAGGGATTTTCCCACCACCAGACCTGGTTGCTTTGCCAGTCGCCCCCCATGACGAAATCGAGGTCCCCATCCCCGTCAATGTCGCAGGAGGTCGCTCCGGCCTCAACCGCCAGGGTGTCGTTGTCAATCACATATCTCCTCCATCCGTCGGCCTGGCGCCGAAACCAGATCACTGCCGGTCCCTTGATGCGGCATGCAACGACGAAATCGTTCACGCCATCCTTGTCCACGTCGAGAATCAAAGCTGCCGTCTGCTCGTTGGAAGCGCCCGGTACCGGCAAATCCCCATTCCTGCTGGACAAATGCTTCCATTTGATGGACGAACAATACGCGACAGGACACATTGCAGCAGCCATCAACCCGAGAAACAGCGTTGCCACCAAGATTCTCTTGCTCGTAAAGTCAATCCATTCGACTTGTCTCCGCATCGTTGCCCTCCTGTCAAACCGGGGCCAAAGGTTTGTTCTCAACGAACCTATGTCACTCAGAAAGACAACAGGAGTCTGCCAGAACGGTGCGCCCCCAGTCAAGGACGACGAGTTTCCGTCTGCGGTGCTGCCTCTTGACGACCGGCGCGTATCCCACTATGATTCTCCTATAGTGCGCGAAAAATAGGCGTCCGCCACGGGGCCACACCCCCCCCTGAACGGAACCGGGGGACTCGGGAGACCGCAACGAACGATGCAGCCGCGGGCCAAGTGCAGGCTTTTCTCGACAAGAATCTTGCAGACGAGCACTGAGCGGCGCACGAAGGCTCGTGTTGTCCACCGGCGGGGCTATTGGCCGGGCGCGCTGGAGCGAAAGGAAGATGTTGAGTGAGCAAGCCGGCGCAATCCAAGAATGAAATCGTCAGGGCCCTGCGCGCCAACGCGCGCACAATCGAGGCCCTCGGTGTAAGGCAACTGGGGCTGTTTGGCTCTTTTGCACGCGGCGATCAGGCGAAAGGGAGCGATGTGGATTTCCTGGTTGAGTTCGAGCCCGGGAAAAAGACCTTCGACAATTTCATTCGACTATGTTTCCTTCTGGAGGACCTGCTGCGACGGAGGGTTGAGCTGGTGACGCCTGAGTCGTTGAGCCCATACGTCGGGCCGAAAATCCTTCAAGAGGTCGAGTATGTCGGTTTCGCCGCTTGATTACTTCCGGCACATTCTCGACGAGGCGAAGTACCTCGCCGCGCACGTCAAGGCGACTACCCGTCAACGGTTCATGCGGGACGAGACGGTGAAAAGAGCGTATGTCCGCAGCGTCGAAATCATCGGCGAGGCGGCCAAAAGGATACCTTCCGAATTGCGTGAGCGCTACCCCGAAGTTGATTGGCGCGCCGTGGCAGGCATGAGGGACAAACTCGTCCACAATTATTTTGGCGTGGATTACGAAATCGTTTGGGACGTGGCGGCCAACAAAGCGGATTCGCTCTGCTCCCAGATGGAAGACATTCTGCGCCGAGAAGGCGCCATGTAGCGACCGGCAACAGCACTGCCGCCTTGCCTGTTGCGGAGCGCGCGTGTCCTTCGCGTATGCCCAGGAACGCAGCTCGGTCATCAACGACCATTCTTCTTGAGCCAGACCATAAGGACGGAGATGTCGGCAGGTGAAACGCCGGATATGCGGGATGCCTGACCGAGAGAACGGGGCTGGAGTCTGGTGAGCTTTTCGACAGCTTCTTTGCGGAGTCCTTTCATGGTCGAGTAGTCAATCGAAGGAGGAATGAGCCTGCCTTCTATTTTCTGGAAGCGTTCGACCTGCTCTTTCTGGCGGCTTATATACCCCTCGTATTTAATCTCGAGCTCGATTTGCCGTTCGGTCTCGTCGGAAAAGGACCCGACCTTATCGGGGAATCGTCCTCTCAACTCCTGGTAGGTCACTTCGGGTCGCTTTAGGACCTGAGCGAGAGAGCTTGGGCCGTCAAAAACCGTCCTGAGTCGCCCAACCTCCGACTCAATCGTTGCCCTTTTCTCCTCGACGGAACGGAAGAAATCGTCCCCGACGAGGCCGAACTTGTGACCATATCTTGTCAGGCGAAGATCAGCGTTGTCCTGCCGAAGCAGCAGCCGATATTCCGCGCGAGAAGTGAACATGCGATACGGTTCGCTCGTCCCTTTCACGACGAGGTCGTCAATGAGCACACCGATGTATGCTTCCGACCTATCGAGGAAAAAAGGTGGTTCGCCCTTTAGCTTCAGGGCAGCGTTGATCCCCGCCATCAAGCCCTGGGCAGCAGCCTCCTCGTAGCCAGAAGTCCCGTTAATCTGCCCGGCGAAATAGAGTCCCTCGACGAGCTTCGTCTCCATCGTCGCCCTGAGCTGGTCCGGAAACGCGAAGTCGTATTCGATGGCGTAACCTGGTCGCATGATCTCCGCGTTCTCCAGCCCCCTGATGGAGCGAATCATCTCAATCTGCACATCATAGGGGAGACTGGTCGAGGCGCCGTTCACGTAAATCTCCTCGGTGTTCAGTCCCTCCGGCTCGAGAAAAATGTGGTGGGATTCTTTCTCGGGAAACCGAACGATTTTGTCCTCGATGGAGGGGCAATATCTCACGCCCGTCCCTTTAATCTTGCCGCTGTAGAGAGGAGAGCGGTCGAGGTTGTTGCGAATCACCTCGGCAGTTCGCCTGTTTGTATGGGTTATGAAGCATGGGATGTCGGCAAGGCGAGGTCCCGCATCGGTATGGGAGAAACGAGCCGAGCCCGAATCTGAAGGCTGCTCCACAAGTCGAGAGAAGTCAATCGTCCGGGCGTTGAGCCTCGGACAGGTGCCTGTTTTCAGCCTGCCGAGCGAAAAGCCGAGGTATCGAAGGTTGTCCGACAGTTCCACGGACGGAACTTCACCAGCTCTCCCCGACGGAAAAGACTCCAGCCCGACGTGGATGACTCCATTCAGAAACGTCCCCGTGCACAGAATCACAGCCCGCCCAAAGTACCGAATATTCCCCGCGGTCGTCACCCCGACTGCCTTTCCGTCGTCGGTCAGAATCCCCGTGACGACAGCCTGCTTGACATCGAGATTCTCCTGCTTCTCAAGAGCCTGCTTGAAGGCAAACTGGTAGGCTTTCTTATCGGTCTGGGCTCTCGGCGCCCAGACCGCAGGGCCTTTTCTCGTGTTGAGCATCCGAAAGTGAATCGTGCTGCGGTCGGTTATTTTTGCCATCTCGCCGCCGAGGGCGTCTATTTCCCGAACGAGATGCCCCTTCGCCAATCCCCCGACGGCAGGGTTGCAGGACATCTGCGCTATGGTATCAAGGTTTATCGTGAGAAGGAGGGTTGACATCCCCATCCTCGCCGAGGAAAGGGCCGCTTCTCCCCCGGCATGCCCGCCTCCGACGACGATGACATCGTATTTCTTCGGATAATCAAACATCTTCTGATTGGCGCCTTGGCCGCGGTCCCCGACGAGAAAGCTACTCGGCGGCTGGCCGGAAATCAGCCGCGCGAGACTTAGCTCGGGCCAAGCAGCGCATCACCCCGCGCCACCCGGCTGGCTTTCCTTTTCAGCGGAGGGAAGGAGTTTCTGGTTTTCCTCGACCTTCTTCCGGATTTTCTCGTCGTGGGGATTCATCTCCAGGGCTTTTTTCCAGTGCTCGAGGGCCTCTTTGATCATGTTTTTCGCTTTGTACACGTCCCCGAGGTGGTCATAGATCGTCGGGTCGGTGTTCTCAAACTTCAGAGAACGCTGAAGCTCTGCAAGCGCCTCGTCGAATTTGGCCTGCCTGAAATAGGCCCATCCAAGGCTGTCAATGTATGCCCCGCTATCTGGCTCAAGCTCCAGTGCCTTCTGAACGAGCTTGATAGCCTCGTCGAGTTTGAGGTTTCTCTCAATCCAGGTATAGCCGAGGTTGTTGTAAGCGGAGGCGAAGAAGGGATCAAGCTCCATGACCGTCCTGTATTCCTTCTCGCACTCGTCGAGCTTTTCGAGTTTGTCGCAGACGTTGGCGAGCATGTAATGAGCAAACGCGTCCTTTGGCTGCTCTTTGATTCGCTCGGAAAGAACTGAATAGGCCTTCTCGTAGTGGATGCGCGCTGCGTCGGCTTTGCTCAGCTTCTCAAACGATTGCCCGAGAGCCATGATCGAGTTATAGGAAGCGCTTCCTCCGGCAAGCTCGACCGCTTTGGAGAGAGCTTCGGAGGATTTCGGAAAATCCGCCGCGTTCTGATAAACCAATCCGAGACGGAAGTAGATCTCGGAATCATTTGGGCTTTGCTCCGCCGCTTTCTCGAGAAGCGCAGCGGCTTTGAGGTACTGCTCCCTGGCGGGCCCAACCTCCCCCGCTCCTTCCAGTGCCCTCGCCAGCGCCACGCGAAGCCGGAAATCGGTTTTTTCTCCGGCAAGCTCGACGGCCTTCCGGAATGAGCTCACGGCTTCCGCGTACTGCTTGGCTCGCGTTTGAGCCTCGCCGAGAACCGCCAAAACCTGAAAGTCCTGCGGGTTCTTGTCCAGTTCTTCGCGAACCAGGGCAATCCCTTTATCGAACGCCTGAGCCGCTTCCTCTCTCTTAGTGAGAGTGCGGCATACCTCTCCCAGCAGGAGAAACCACTCCGGCTTCACGGAAGGAAGCTTTATTGCTTTCTCGAGCTGCTCCCGCGCCTTCTCATGCTCGTGAATCCCGCTGTAGACCGTCGCGAGCTTATACCTGAGGTCGCCATTTTCGGGTTGGAGCTTCACAGTCTCCGCATAGGCTTCGGAGGCAAGCTGGTCGTTCTCGACTGTTTCATAGGCCTGTCCAAGCTGATACCGGGCCACCCAATTCTTCGGGTCTTTTTCGCAAGCCTGTCGGAGGATGGCGATGGCGCCGCTGTAGCTCTCGGCAGCCTTATCCTTTTGGCCAAGTGCACGATACGTTTGCCCGAGCGTCAAAAGCCAATCGGGGTTGGGCGTTCGCGCGAGCTTCGTGGCTTTCTCGAGAGGTTCGACCGCGCTCTGCCGGTCTCCTCCGAGAAGGTAGGCTCTCGCCAGAGCGTAGGCGTGGGCAGGGTTTTCCGGGTCTCGCCTTTGGGCTTCCTGGAAAAACTTCACTGCCGTGGGAACGTCCATCTTCTCGAGAGCCGCCTGCCCCATGAGAGAGTAAATCCTCGCCTGCCTGGCGGGCTCTTTCTCAACCTTGACCGCGTTCTCGACGGTCTCGTTCATCTTCTCCGGTTTGTCTCCCTTGTAATAGTAATTGGCGAGGAGAAGGTACAAATCTGAATTATCTGGCCGCTGCTTAATCAGGTCGAGATATATTTTCTCGCCTTCCTCAAAGCGCCCGGCGGCGAGGTAAGCGTTGGCCGCGTCCACCTTCAGCCTGATGTCGTTCGGGAAAAGGTGAATCGCTTTCACGAACTCCTCAATAGCTCGCCCATAATCTTTCTCGGCGACGTATGAGGAAGCCAGAAGTCTTCTCTCCTGGAGCCTCGTCGGCTCCATCGAAAGAATCTCCCGATAGCATTCCCGCGCCCGTTCCCTGTCCCCTTTCTGCTCGTAAAGGCCGGCGAGCATCCTCCATATTTCCACTGAGCCTGAATGGTATTTCGTGGCTTCTCTCAAAACGGAGATGGCGGAGTCCCAGTCCAGCGCGTTCATGTAACTGACCGCGATGGAAGCAAAGAATTCCTCGTCGTATCGAACGTGCTCGATCGCCTTTTGTGTAGCCTCTTTTGCCTTTTCCTTCTCGTTACGGGCAAGGTAGTACCGGACGAGCTGAACCCACATTTGGGGAGATTCCGGGTATAGCTCCAGGGTCTTGACGAGGACAGCCAGCGCTTTCTCGTTATCTTTCCGCCTCAGGTATAGGCCCCTTACGTCACGGAGAAGCCTGGGGCTGTTGCTGGTAGCCTTGAGAGCCTTCTCAAGCGTCTCTCCCTCTTTCTCGGCCTGGCGGGTCTCAGCATAGAATTCGATCAGCTTCGACCACGCCTCCGGCGAAGCCGGATACCGATTGCACGACTCCAGAAGCAGCCCTTCCGCGTCGCCGTTTTTCTCCAGCCGGACATACACGTCCGCAAGATTGGCGTAAAGGGACAGGTTGTCCTCAACGCTCTCAATGCCCTTTTTGTATATGGCAATTACCCTGTCGTTGTCCCCCTTGAGCCCGTAGGCAAGAACCAGACTCTCATAAGCCTGCTTCATCCCGGGATCCAGCTCGATGGCTTTCTCAAGGTATTGAATTCGCGTATCTGTCTCGTCGGCGCCCATCAGAAGACCGGCGAGCTGGAAGTACGCGTACGCGCACTGAGGAAATTTCGCGATGACATCGCGATAAATCTCCTCCGCTTTCTTGGCATCTGCCGAGCTCGCATGATACTTCGCGCGAATCAGCATCGCACCGAGTTCCGCTTCGGCGATGCTTTGAGCGTCTTCCCGCATCTCCGACGGATGAACGAGCTGGGGCTCAAGGTCGGTGATGGAGAAACAGGGGTTGGGTACGGCTACAGCGCAGAGAACGACTGCTCCGCTCAATATTTCAAGATATTTCATTTCATCGTCCCCTTATCGGTCCAGGCTACTTTTTCTTGTGCCTGTCCCTCCTAAGGCGTTTTTTCCTCTTGTGCCTGCTGATTTTGGCTTTTCTCTTCTTTCGACCACAGGGCATGGAAAATGCTCTCCTTTAACGGCGTTTCATAAGGGACCTGCCGCCACCACACACAGGACGGCAGGCGTGTCACACCAATACCTGAATATACCTTGAATGCGCCAGCTTGGTTCCCGAGTCCGACTTCCTTATTATAGCCCCCAAGTCCTGTGGAGTCAACCACCGCCATTGCCTTGATACAACCCTTGAGCTTCGCAGGGAATTACCTCAGAGGACGCATAGAATACGACGAGACGCCCGGACCGTCAAGATGGTCATGTCCATCCGGTCGTCTTGTCTCCTTGCCTACTCTTTTCTGCGAGCTCCGTTACAAGCAAGCGGACCTGTGCTCCAGGAGAAATTTTCGGATTGAGGCAAAGGGCAATGTGTCAGTATCCTGTGGTGCGGTCGGGAAACACGATTGACACTTGCGCCGGAACGGGCCGGCGGTCAAAGCAATCTGTCACAATCAAGGCTTTATGAAAGGGAGGCGAAAATGGCAAACAAGGTGCTCGTCGTCTATCATTCTCGCACGGGAAACACCAAGCGAATGGCGGAGATCGTCGCTAAGGGAGCAAAAGAGGCGGGCGGGGAAGTGACCCTCAAGGACGTGAACGAAACCAGACCGAATGAGCTCCTCGACTACGACGCGATAGTCATCGGCTCGCCGGTGTACTACGGTTCGATGGCGGCCGAAATAAAGAAGCTTCTCGACGACAGCGTCGAGTTCCATGGCCAACTGGAAGGAAAAGTCGGGGCCGCTTTCTCGTCGTCAGCCAACATCGGCGGCGGGAACGAGACAACAGTTCTCGACATCCTGAACGCGTTCCTCATTCACGGAATGGTCATTCAGGGAATTCCCGCCGGAGACCACTATGGCCCGGTGTCCATCGGCGCTCCGGACGCGAGGGTCACAAAGCAGTGCCAGGCTTTGGGCAAAAGGGTTGTAGCATTAGCCCAAAAGCTGAGCTGACCTCGTCGGGACTGACACCACACCTGCTCTTCTGGGAAGAAGGGTTCGACGGCGTGTCTGGACCTTTCAGCCGCATCGGCGTAGGACGCGACGAGTCTTAATGTCCTCGAAGACCGCCTTTCACGACCAGTCTGGCTGAAAGACACCGGATCACCAGACCTCGACCCGGTAGAAACGCTGCCGGTTTCCGTCAGCAGTGTCCATCAAGCTTCCGCCGGTCGAATCGCCTGGTGCGCCGAGGCGAGCCCACGGGCCAAACATGCTTGATGCGCAATACACCTGGTAATATCGGTGAGGCGAGGTGCGCCACGTGATTGTCAATTCGTCACTCTGACTGACGATGCTGCCGACGACAAAGAACGATGAGCCGTCGAGGGGAGCAGTGCCGGCAACGAATTCCGTGAAGTTGGACTGGCCATCGCCGTCGGCATCATCATCGGCCAAGGCTGCGGTGCTCCCGAAGCAATCAATCTCCCACTGGTCCGGAAGACAATCGCCATCCGCGTCCGGACTCGGCGCAGTTAATGGGCGAACGACTATGATGTAGCTGCTGAGACCGCTGTTGGCGTTGCCTCCCACGGCGACGGAGCCGGCTGGAAACGCCATCCTGTAAAAGTCGTGGGATCTCGTGGTCGAATCGCTCTTGTTGACGAGCTGAGTGAAGCCCGTAGGTTCCCAGTCGCTCTGGCTTGGGTCAAGCCATGACGGGAGAGGATTCCCAGTTCGGTATCCAACCCACACTTCTATCGGCAGGTTCGCTCGGAAAGTCACGTAGTCATTGGAGGACACGCCGCGGTCCGTCGTCGAGTTTGGGACAAGAATCTGCAAGCATCCTTCCGAAAGCTCGTCCGGAATCGGCTCGCCGATGGAGTACTCTGACCTGTCGCTGTAAACAAAGTTGCCGACGGCAAAAGGCTGAACCGCGAAAGCGCTCCCCGTGCTGAGTGCAACCTCCGAAAGCTGCAACTCGTTCGGAAGAGTCAACTGGATGGTCGCTCCGTCCGCGATGGGATTGTGCTGGGAGGAACGGTCGGTCACATCATAAATGGTCAACGTGTAGGTTCGACCACAGGTCAGAGCGGTTGTCGTCAATTCGACGCCTTGCCCGTCCGGCGCAAGAACTGCCGAAACGACGCTGATGCCGCTGCCGACGCGATAGTTGGCGGGGTTCTCCGCCGAGGAAGGGGCAATTGGCTCGTCGAACCTGAGAATGATTTTGCTATCGCTTGCAGCCTCCGCCGAGAGGAGCGCCGGCGGGGCGAGGTCCGGCGGGGTGGACACGCTGACTTCAGCTCCAGCGGATTTCAGTCCGGCGCCATTGACTGCGACGACGCGGTATGTATATGGCGTATTCTCGGTCAGGCCGCTGTTGGTGTAAGTGAGCTGGGTTAGATTTGCGGCGAGGAGATTCCCGGCGCGGTAAACCTCGTATCCTGCGATGCCGCTTTCGGGGTCAAAGGAAGGCGACCACGACAAAACGATAGTCCGGAAATCGGGCGCCTCGGCGGTCAGACTCTGCGGCGCTGTGGGTGCGGTATTATCGAGGACGAACTGGACGCTGAACGACGTCGGCGCCGACCAATAGCTCCACCGCCCGGTGTTGTCCTTATGCTTGACTCGCCACGAATACGTCTGGAAGTCCTGAAAAACGTCCAAAGGCACTCCAATGACAGTCTTGTTGGTCACGTCGTCGCCACTGTCCCACAGCGGTGAAACCCACTCCCCTCCGTCCTGAATGACCATCCAACGGCTTGCCTCGTGGGCATCGCCATTGGGGTCGGAGAAATCGGAGCACCCCAGCGCAACCTGTCCTGAGATGATAGAACCGCTCTGCGGTGAGACGTTCACCGGCGTCGAAGGGATATTTGGATCGTTGTAACCGATGGGGAGGTTTCTCAGGTCGGAAGAATTAGAACGAGCAGAAATCCAGTTCTTCAACTGCTGCATCCGAGCCGAGTGCGACTGATATTGCCCCTGCTGGGTGGAGGTGCCGCCTCTTCCGGTCTGCGTCAACCAGCCAGACGGCCACGGCTCGCCCGGAATAACCGGCATTGGATACCAATCCCAGCGGTCTTCGTCGGCATCCGCGACGTGCCCACAATAGGCAGCCCATTTCTCGACGAGAGGAATCGTGTAATCGGAGTTGAGGATGAACTGAACCAATTCCCGCAGACGATTCTGATGCAGGAGAACGAGGTCGGGAAAATCGTTGAAGTTTCGCCAGACGTACTCGGCCGCCCAATTCAGGCCGCTCTCGCCGGAAAGCCCCTGCGCCACCTGGCTGGGGAATGTGTTGTCGAGGTCCCACGGATACGCCTCCCAGCGGTCCGTCGCAGGATTGTGATAGAAATAATAATTGTGCTCGCCCTGGTCGTAATGGGCGATCCACAAAGAGACCGACCGCCAGGAAAGATACTCGTTCAAGTCGAGATGGTCTATGAGATACTGCCTCTTGTCGCCGAGAAGACCCTGGAAGCCCCGCTCAAAATCGAGCACGTCGGAATAATCCGCGCTCCAGACGTTGGTTCGTTTGTAATACTTCCGGTTGCCTTCCGGGGGCGATTCCGGCTTGACGTTATAGAGATTTCCCTCCGGGTCTCTGCCGTTGTTCTCAAGGAAGACGTCGCCGGGCGGCTCAAGCTCGACGAACAACCCAAAGAAATCGCCATAGTATTGCCAGTCCGCTTGCTGAATCCCCGCTCGGTTGCTCCCGTCTTCGCTCTCAGCGTCTATGATGCGGAAATGAACAAACGTGCTGGACGGGGCAGTGACATTGACTTTCTTGAAGAGGTAGTAGGCGAGAGTATGGTACATGCCGGTCTCGCCGCGAGGTCTTCCCTCGTTGTGCTGGTCGGCGTTGAGGATTATCCTGTCCCTTTCCCTGGGAAACTCGTTGCCGTCGTTGTCTCTCCCGCGGAAGAAATGACCTTTTCGGAAATGGATTTTCCAGCTTCGCTTGGGCCAATCGTAGCGGTGAGTTCCGCCCCGCACGCGATACATCACGTGGTCGTAAACCTTCTCCTCGAAAACAAACGTCCCCAGCCACCGGTAGCGATTCCTCTCCGGCAGCTGCGGCCAGCTTCCGAATGGAAACTCGCGGTACTGACCCTCGAGAATCTCTTTCTCCTTCGCGATCAGATGATAGACGCGTATCGTGTCCGGATTGGAGTGGGTTCGCAGCTTCTGGCCGCGGTCCGCACCAGTATTGTGATAGTACGCTGCGTAATCCGGAACGCCGTCGTAAACGAAATAGGCGTGATTCGGAACCGGGTCCTCCGCATACGGACTTTCGGCCCGGCGACCTCCGCCATCAAGAGCCACTGTGCGATACCTGACCAGCTCCCGATGCGAAGCCTTGCCGAGGTTAGCCGAATAAATGCCGTCGCCAGCGACCTCGTCGCCGTCCAGTCCGTTATCGTTCATCTCCGCAGTGGGCCACTTGCTGAAGTCGAACTCAGGGTCAAACTTAGAAACATACTGACCCGGTTTGACAACCTGGTATTGAACGAACGCGGAGGCAACCCCGTCGCTGTCGCTGATCTTCGCCTGAATCACGACGGAATCTGACGAGGCGGGGGCAACAGGAAAATGGGAAACGTCCGTAATGAAGGGCGAGTTATTGAGCGAGAAGCGAGAATTCTCGGAGCCGGGGGTGCCGTGGGGAATCTCCGGGTTCATGTACCGCTCGTCAACGTCCGGGTAGTCCGGCGGGTACAAGCCGTTGAAAGAGTTGTTCTCGACGCTGTTGCGCCAGTTGCACGGGTTATCGTTGTCCTCGTAAGGATTCACAAGCTCCAGGGAATAGCCATCCCCATCCGCGGCTACGGGCCACGGCTCTGCGTCGTCATAGTGGACGAAATCAACCGGAACCCCCTCTGCGTTCGACAGAACGATTTTTTCGCCGCCGTTGTCGAGGACGGCGTCATACGGGCCGAGCTTGTTGGCGACCGGGAAATGGCACGCTTCAAACTGCTGGAGGTCCTTACAGACGACGAGGTACGCGCCCGCATCGAGCGTCGTGCCATCGGGAAAAGTGAAGGCAATGCCGTCCGTGAACTTCCATCCCGAAAGGTTGACTTGTCCGCTGCCCCGATTGAAAAGCTCGATGTACTCCCTCAGGTCAGGCTTGATGTTCTTCTTGAGGTCGGGGATTTGCTGCTTGTGATCCTCCGTGTAGAGAATGGGGTTACGGCTGGCGGGATGATACATTATCTCGTTAATCACGATGTCAGTGTCGTGCGAGCCGGGCGAATAGACGGTGTTGACCTGTCCGGGCGTCCCATGCGGGTACGGCTCGAGGCTCGCCCCCCACGAAGTGAAAACGTTGTTGTCGGCGTCGGGATCCGCGCACTCTAACGATGCCCCCAGCCCATCCGCCGCCTTGACCCACGGAGACTCGTCGCTGTATTCGACGACGTCAATTAGCTCCTCGTTGAGGTTCACGATCCTTACCGTGTCGCCGCCGTCGCCGAAGTTGAAGTCGAAGCCGCCGATGGCAGCGACTCCCGGGTACTGCTCCATGAACAGGTCAGGATGCTTGCAGATGACCAGATAGCCGTGCCCCTCGATGACAGTCCATTCGGGAAAAATGAAGCGGTGCGAATCGCTGTCGTCTCGGAGACTCCACAGGGAAACGTCAATAGCATCTTCTGTCGTGTTGTAAAGCTCCACCCATTCGCTGTCCTGATCCGGCGAATAGGGGTTGTTGTACATAATCTCGTTGATGACCACGCCTGCGTCGGCGGGAGACGGCAACAAGAGGAGAGCACAGACCAGAGCAAAGCCGCTCGCGACGGACGCTGCCGCGCGCTTCATCAACCGGAAACTGAACACAATCGTCATCCTACTGACCCAGTAGTTCCACCGTGTAGAATCGCTTGCGGGCCTGCCCGGGGGGAACTCCTCCCATTCCGGGGGAAGTTCCCTTGTCCGTCCACCGTACAGTCCCGGCTTGCTGGTCAATCACCGTATCCGCTGGATCGGGGACGACGACATTCCAGGAGGAAAGGTCGCTCGTCCAGTGAATCCTGTAGGTCTTATCTGGAACGTAGCTCCAGGTTATGTCGAGCCACTGAGGATCGGAGGAACTCAAACTCACGCTCGACACCTTGAATGCGGTCCCCGTGGACAGAACGTGAACGTAGGCAATGCGCGTGCTCTTGTAAACGTCGCCACCGTAAAGCGTGAGTCGCCCGTCGGTGACGTCAACTTCCGCCGTTAGCTCCCGGAAGGTGTTCGCGGGAATGTACAGCCCGTTCGCCACCCAGACTCCCTCGATGGAAAGGTCGTAAATGGACTCCGAGGCAGGGTCTCCGACCACAGCGGTTACACGGCATTTCCCCGCCGAGGGAAGTACAAATTCCCAGGAGGAACCCTCTCCTCCGAATTGAACCAGGGTGTCGAGCCGCGGGTCGCCCTGAATGTGTCTGACCTGAGCAAGCTCCGTGATGTCCGTTGTCCAGCCGTAGCCCCTCCCGCTGTCAAACACGGCGCCCGTGTCCTCAGTATATCCGGGCGGCGTTGGCTCGGAATCGGGCTGGAAGTTTATCTTCGTCTCGGAAGCATAGACCTGAACCGAGACCATCGTGTCAGGGGCGATGACGTTTGGCGGGTTCGCCATGTCAGCGACGTTGTTGACGGTCAGCGACGAAGGTTGGACGCCAGCGGGAACCGTCAGAGTAACCGTCAACCCGTCGCCGGATAGAGAAGCCCCGTCGGGCAAGACGCTGCCGTCCAGGACGTAGTTGGAAACCTCTTCCGCCGTAGCGATGGCAACAGGCTCGCTGAATACGACAAGAATTCTGTCCTTTGGGTTTGGCGCGGAGAACGCGGAGACGATGCTCGGAGTCTCCGCATCGAGATACGTGCCGAAGGACGTCTCGTCCGACCAGAGACTCCACTGCCCCTGGTCGTCCTTGTATCTAACGTGCCAGAAGAATTTCGCGTCGGCGGACAAAATGTCAAGCGAGACAACGATGGAGGTCTTGTTGGACGAATCTTCCCCCGAATCCCAGACCGGAGCAGTATATAGCCCGGTCTCGGACCGAATCTGCCACTGGCTCGCCTCGTGCGCCGTGCCGGGCAAGCCCGAGAAATCGCTCCCGAGGAGGGTGACCGGCACCGAGACGTACTGCGAACCGTCCGCGGGAGAAACGTTCACAGGCTGCGAAGGTCCCTGTATTTCGTCGAGCCACCGATACAAAAACTCCCGCCTCGCGGCTATGTTGCTCTTGAGAGCTGCAACGTGCGACCACAGCGAATTCGCTTCCGGCCACCAGAACCCGCGGTCGGAATCCGCAGCCGTCTGAATCCTGCCCCTCTGCAGGTCTATGACCGAGGAAAAATGCTGTTCCGTGAAGGTGGTGTCGAGGAGCTGCCGCAGGCGGTCGGCAAAAACCTGCCTCAGTTCCGGGTTGTTCAGGAAACGCATTGTCATCATACTCGGCAGCGAAAGCTCGCTCTGACCGACGGTGCCGTTGAGGATGGGAAGGCTTGGCCGTTCCCAGTCGTGCTCGCCGCCCCAGGGCATGACTTCCCAGAGGTATTCTTCGTTGGGCGCCGTGCCGTACTTTCCGAAGAAAAGGTAATAGTCGCGTGCCGGGCTTACCCAATCCTGCGCCATTGCTACAGCGGCCAGGTAGCGGATATACTTATCCATGTTCACGTTTTCGTAAAAGAAGGCCTCCACCTCGTCATCTGGGATGGTCTGCAATCCTTCGATCAATGACACTAAGCCGT
Organism: uncultured Verrucomicrobiota bacterium; assembly: GCA_964482435.1. Taxonomy (GTDB): domain Bacteria; phylum Auribacterota; class JABMQX01; order JABMQX01; family JABMQX01; genus CAYZXL01. The sequence continues at coordinate 39,080 of CAYZXL010000005.1, read as the reverse complement.
CGTAAGGCTCGGCTCGGTTGGTCTTTCTATCGTAGGCGAAAACGTAGTCGTCGTAGGACGGCAGGACGCTCATGTTGCTTGGTGGCTGCCCCGGAAGGCTGCCTGCCTGAAACAGGTCTCCGTCCACGTCTCGCAGGTTTCTTTCGAGATAATCCGTGTCAGGTCGTTCGACCTGGAGCATCAGGCCGTAACGCGAGGCGTTGAGCTGGAGGTGAACGTGCCGGGTGTCGCTGTTTGCACAGGACGCGAACTTGAAAACCTGTTGAGTCAGGAACTCCCTCAGTCCCGCGCTCCCCCGAAGCTCCGGGTCAAGATAATCGCCGCTGAGAAGAATGAGAGAGTCCAGCCTGTATGGAAAGTTGACGATTTCGAGCTTCTCCCAGGGATTGAACTTAATCCTCCAGCTCTTTTTCTCATTTGCGACACGTTCCGCAAAGCTCCCATACCATCGGACGCTGACGTTGTCGTACACCGTCCCCGTATAGACAAAAGTCCCTGGGACATAATCATCGCGAGAGCCGAGTTCTTCGAGGCGCTGGAGGTTCTCATCGCTGACGAAAAGAAAGTAAATGGGCAACGTCGTCTTCACTTCGTTGTCGTAGCAGAAGTACGCGTAGCTCGACTTCATGTCGTCGGGTTTGGGGGAGACTCCAACCGCGCCCTGATCATCCTCCGCCAGAATTCGGAACCGAACGATCGTGTAGCTTGGTTGCACAGGAAGCTCCACGCCGAAATCTCCGTCGCCAGCTACACCGTCGTTGTGGTCGCCGTCGTCGAACATGGGCATCGGCGCGGACCACCCTTGCCCCGCATCGTACTCCAGGGAAACCGACGAGACCGTGCCGTCGTCCACAACGCGAGCAGTCACAAACACTGGATTCCTCGGATTGGGAATAGCTACTGAACGCTGCACCCGGAAGATGAGCGGGGCAAGATTATCCCTTCTCACGCTGTTCGGGGCGCCGGGCGTCGAGACGAAACCCTTCTCGGAGAGGTCTGTAATCGCGCAAATGCCTTCCGTGCTTCGGGCGTTGGCAACTCGCGCTGTAAGTCGAGTCTCCCCGCTCAAAGGTTTCGACCAGAAAGACAGAACGTAGTTCTCCCCGTTGGAAAGACCGTTCAGCGGGACTCCGACGTAGTTCCGCCACTCGCCGCCGCCGCCGTCTCCCGTCGAGACGATTTTCATGCACGCTGTCCCCGAATGAGCTTCCGAGGTAACCCTCCCTGAGGTGCCGTGATTGCCGTATTTGACCCATCCCGCCTCGCTCGCCTCAAAATCTCCGTTCGGAATGAAATCCTGTCCGCCGCCCTCCGGCACGAGGGAGACGTCGTCGAGGAGCGCCTCCCCCGGCCCGTCGAGGTAGAAATACAGAACGTCGCCCGTCGGCGAGGCAGCAGCGGTCTCGACGTGAACCCATTTGCGGCTGAACTGGCTGGCGGCCCAGTTCGCCGGATCGCTGTTCGGGCGGTCAACATTGATGCACTCGATGGAAGGACCATAGCCATCCCCCGCGACCGGCCAGTATCGCTCGTCGCTATAGGCCACGAAATCCACGAGCTTACCCGTGCTGTCTCTCAGGACAATCGTCTCCCCCGCGTTGTCCAGGGAAGACCCCTCGGCAAAATCCCCGACGACGTTCTGGATGCCGTAATCCGTCTGGATTCTTTCCTTGTTCTTGCAGACCACCAGATAGCTGAAGGGACCGATTGTCGTCGGCTGAACAAACTTGAAGGAGATGCCATTCGTAAACTCCCAGCCGGTCAGGCTCACCGAACCGGCGGAGGCGTTGTAAAGCTCAACGTATTCGTAATCGTCTCCGTCGGAGACCGGACGATAATGGATTTCGTTGATGACGATGGGAGGAGCACTGCTGTCGGAGAAGAGGGAGTTCTGCTTGCCCGGCGTGCCGTGTTCGCTCGACGGAACGCTCGCAGCCCAGTTGTGGGGGTCGGTGCTTGAAGCAAGCGGATTCACCCGCTCGATGGAAGGACCGTCTCCGTCGGCCTGAAACGGCCATGGATACGCATCGTTATACCTGACCTGGTCAATCACCTGGTTAGAGGCATTCAGAAGGGTAACGGTGTCGCCGTCGTTGCCAAAGCCGAACTCATCCCCGAAATTCCCGACCGCGTTGGTAATGAGGTAGGCGTAGTAAATCTGCCCGACGTTGCTGCACAAAACCATGTACCCGCCCCCCTCTATCTGCGTGTTGGTCGGGATAATGAACGGGTCGTTCTGGGGGTTATCGTCACGCAGCTTCCAACCGCTGATGTTCACAGCGGTAGTCCCGGTGTTGTGAAGCTCAATCCACTCGTAATCGTCGTCCGTCCCCTGAGCTCCATCAGGGTTATACATGATCTCATTGATTACGACCGCGCCATTCGCTCCGGGCAGAAACAAGCCAATAGCCAGCCAAGCCCAAAGCGAAACGAAAAGTCTTACCTTTTTCACGTTATATGAGTTCTCCTTTCACAGATATGCCGGTGCCCGACGACACAACAAACTTGCTGGCATGGAACTGCCCGTCGCGGCGAGCCAAAAACAGCCCCCGGCTCCCGGCGTTTCTGACCTTCTGCCACCGTGAACCCTTCTCAACGCTGCAACAATAACATTTTACCACACCGACTCGCATCTGTCGAGGTACGCCGTCGCCGGGCAGCTCCGGGGAACAAGGTAGGATGGGCGAGGCGGGTCAAGGCATCTGAGGGGCGCAGCGGGAGTTGGGCAGCCACGAGGGGATAGGAGGCTGTAGCGCTGGGGTGGAGCGCGTATAGTAGAATTGATTTGCGGCGAGATCCGGACCACGTCTCGGCACAAGGCTCAGGAGGTATTGAGGCGGACCTGACAGCGTGCGGCCTTAAGGGGTCGGATTCTGCCTTGACCTTGATAACGGTTGTCGTCGGATTCCCCGGCCGTGGCCTGGCAGACGCCACCAAAATACAGCCAGACGCGGTCAAGCGGGTGCCGCTGCGGTTGAACGGTAGTGCGTTGTTGAGCTCTTTTCGACCAGGGGGATGGCACGGCATGTGTTCCCCCTCGACGCTTTGCCGTACCTGAGGAGATGCCGCGCCCTCGGGGCTTATGCGTATCGAGCTGGGGCACAACCTGACAGGATTCACAGAATCCCGGTTATCCCGTTCATCCTGTCCGGGGAGGGTCCACATTTATAAATCGGAAAACTGAGCTACGGGTGGTCATGTCCGGTTGGGTTGCCTCCTGCGGCGGAGGCGCCAGCCGAGAAAGCCCGCCATCGGCGCCATAGTCAGCAGAAGCCCCGGCTCCGGCGTTCCCACGAAATCGTCCACCCCGAACTCCGTATCCTCGGATTCCTCCGGCCAGAACCATACACCGACGACGTCCACGTCGCTGATAGCGCTTGACCAGTCGGCCGAGCCCCGCTCGAGCCACCATTGCGAAGGAGTCAGGTCCGCCGTCCAGTGTGCCCAGTCGGATGGAACCATGCCGATGTAGGTCATGAACATGGTCAGGTTGGCCGCTCCAACCGGGTTTGTGCTTGAGTCGCCAGTGCTCGCAAAGAAGAAGCCGCCGTCAATCCAACCGTATCCGTACCCACTGGTCGCTCTGACGCATGCTTCGAGACGGGGGAAGGTGCTGTAATCCTTGTTGCCAGCAAGGAGGCCGTTAGAGGCATCGCTGTCTGCGAAGATGGAGTACGTGTAGTAGGTCCACCCGGGCTGATACGTGTAATTGTAACCGCCGGTATAGCCCCCGGTGTTGGAGTGCGAAGCTCCGTCCTCGTCGTAATTGGCACTGAAAAATTCGTCGAACCACCACCCTGAGTCAGTGCCCCAGTCCATGTTGCTGCCGGAGTTGAAAGTCTCCGTGTAGCCAATGGGATCCGCCCAGGCCGGAATGCACACTACCAGAGCGGTGCACACGAACAGAAGGGCTCCTATCTTCATCGCAGTTTCTCCTGTTGCTGTTTTGAGAGAGCGTGGCGCAACCGAAGGCAGAACTCTCACCATCAGGTTCGATTTCCTCGAGGGCTTCGTATGGAGCACCCCGCCTCACGGGGTCGAAAAGGAGCTACCTGCGCCGCCGCGGAGCGTGAAGTGACACAGGACGCCACAGCGGGACGCAACATACGACTTCGCGCTCAGCGGCCAGCCATCCGGGAACACCTCGCACGGAGAGCGCGCAAAAACACACCTCTGCAACGCTGACGGGCAAGGAACGGAGCAACGTCTGTGCCGGGGACAGACTGCCGAGGGAGTTACGGGGAGGAACTGCTGCTATTCTTTGAACTTGCGCTACTTGCGGAGGGGTTTTCGCGAGTTTCCCGGATCGTCTGGCCTGCGGGGGCAGACCGCCGGACGCCAAAGGCGCCCAATTCTTTCGACACAAGCGCAGAAGGATTACCACAGCTCCGATGTCGTAACACTGCAACCAAAGGCAGGCGCACCGTATTCTCTCAGCCCCGGGGGAATGGGCCGTTCCCGGGCGAGGGACCCGGAGTGGCGAGTCCCGAGGAGGTAACGACGGCACTGAGAAGCATGATTCCTTCGCGAGCTTTACCGCGCGGAAGTCAAGTCCCTCTGCGCGTCTTTACGCCTTTGCAGGAGGCTCCGACATAACAACGCCCTGCCGCAATTCTCTGTCTCGCCACGTGGCGCCGTCGGCGCCCCAAGCGGACCACTGCCGTGAGAATCACCGCCACGCAGCCAACATTTTCATGGTCCCCCGGTTAACTGAGTTCACGAGGGGCTGCCTCGAAGACCCGACATAGCTATCGCGGTCTCTCCTCCGCGCGCCAAGCCCTTTGCCCGGTTCTCCCTTCATGTGCCCAGCCCGCCGATGGTAACTAAACCGGATGGCACCCGCATCCGTTAAACGTGTAGAACGCCGAAAGTGGAATATTGCCAACCCGACCTCGAAAGGAGGAAGTCCCAATGAAGATTACACTCGCCATACTGGTCGCGGCTGTGATCATGGCAAGTTTGCCGGCAGCCCTGGCAGAACAAGGGACCGGCGAGGCTAAAGAGGAGACCGTTGCTCCTGGGCCCCCTCCTCGGCCCGCGTTCGACAGTTTGCTCAACGACCTCACAAAAGCCTACAAGGAAAACAACAGGGAAAGGATGGGGCAGCTACTAACGCAGATTAGCCAGGCAAGGCAAGGCCCGGGCATGGGAGGGCCACGGCGAGGTTTCGCGCCCGGCGAAGGCGGGCCCCCGAGAGGAGGATTCAGCAGGGCGCCCGTAGAGACCCGGACGATACCCAGGACGGACGATGAGAAGAAAATCCTCGGCGTTCTCGAAGACATGTACCAGAACCAGTCGAGAGGGATGATGAACGTCGCGCCTGAAGACGGCAGGATTCTTCGGCTCCTTACCGAAGCGGTAGGCGCCAAGCATGTCGTGGAGATTGGCACCTCTAACGGCTACTCTGGCATCTGGTTTTGCCTGGCGTTGCGGACCACGGGCGGTAAGCTGACCACGCACGAAATTGACCGCGGGCGGGCATCCCTGGCGCGCGAAAACTTCAAGCGAGCCGGCGTTGACCAGATGGTCACGCTCGTCGAGGGCAACGCCCACGAGACAGTAAAAAACCTCAAGGAGCCCATTGACGTGCTCTTCCTCGACGCCGACAAGGAGGGCTACATAGATTATTTCAACAAGCTTCTGCCGCTGGTCCGTCCGGGCGGGCTGATTCTCGCGCACAATACGAGTATGGCAGGGGGAATGCAGGATTTCCTCAAGGCCATCACCACAAGTCCGGACCTGGAAACGACATTTGTCCGTGAGAACGCCGCCGGGATCAGCGTCACCCTCAAGAAACGTTGACCAACGAATTAAAGCCCCACAGCACATGAATTCGGAAATTGGACGACGTATCCCCACGCCGCCTTTGGGCGGGGGCCAAAGGCAAGGCCATTTTCGACGGGATTTACAGGATAGGCCGGATTTGAAACGGAAGGAACGAAGGTACTCCGCCCCGTCGTTAAGCGCGCGTTGAAGCGCTCGCGAATTATGGAACGGTGACCCGGCGATGTGGCCGGGGGCGACGCCACGGCTCGCCAATGGATTTGCAGCGCAACCGAGGAAGGAGAAAAAGGTGTCGAGAAGTCTGTTATTGCTGTTGATTTTGGCCCTGGCGTGCATGGTGTGCCTGAAGGCTGTTTTCCACGCGGCCGGCCCCGAGGAAAACAAACCCGAAGACGCGGGTAAGAAGCAAGAAGCTGAACCCACGCCGACAGCTCCGGGTTTACCCGGCGACCGGGGACCCGGCACAAGTGGTCCAGGTCCCGGTTTTGGCCTGCCGCCCTTCCCCCTGTTGCTCGCACTCGACGCCGACGAAGATGGCGACATTTCGGCAACAGAGATCGAGAACGCCGCGGCGGCCCTCAAGAAACTCGACAAGAATAATGACGGCAAATTAAGCGCGGACGAATTGCGTCCGCGGTTCGACTTTCCCGGCGCCGGAGTCGGCCCCGGTGGTCCCGACGACTTTGGTCCGCCCGGAGGCGCCCCTGGCTTTGGCCCGCCCGGTGGGATAGCAATGCCCAGGCCCGGGGCCGCCTTTCGCTTCCCGGCGATACCATTGATGTCGGCACTCGACGCCGATAACGACGAGGAGATTTCAGCGGACGAGATGAAGAATGCTCCCGCTGCCCTGAAAAAGCTCGACGAGAACAAAGACGGGAAATTGAGCCGGGAAGAATCGCTCCCGTGGTTTGGTGGCCCCGGTGGCTTTGGCCCGCCCGGCGGTGCTCGACGAGCGGAGCTTGTAAGCAAATTCGACTCCGATGGCGACGGCAGGCTCAATGACAAGGAAAGAGCTGCCGCACGTGCTTTCGTGCGGGAACAAAGACGCGGTGGATTTGGTCCTTTTGGCCGCCAGGCTGAGGCCCCCAAACCCAAGACGCAAGCCCCGGCGCAGAAATTGGTGCCTCCCACAACGGGCGTGATTGCGCCAAACACCGACCTTTACCACGACAACACGCTCCGCACCCTCTATCTCCAGTTTGCCGACTCTGATTGGTACGAGGAACTCGGCGACTTCTACCGAACCGATGTGGAGGTGCCGGCGGACCTCATAGTTGATGGCGTTAAGTATCCATCAGTTGGCGTTCACTTTCGAGGGAACACCTCTTACATGGGACCGTCCCAAAAGAAACCCTTCAATATTTCCCTCGACTTCGCCGACAAGAATCAACGCCTTTACGGCTACAGGACGCTCAACCTCCATAATGGCCATGAAGACCCGACATTCTTGCGGGAAATCCTTTTCTCGCGGATTTGCCGCGAGTACACCCCTGCGTTAGAGGCAAACTTCGTGAAGCTGGTGGTCAACGGCGAGAATTGGGGGGTCTATTCAAATGTGCAGCAATTCAACAGCGATTTCCTGAACGACTGGTTCGGCACGGGGCGCGGGTTTCGCTGGAAGGTCGGCATGGGGTTCGGCCGCGCCAGCGCCCTGGACTGGCTCGGCGCCGACCCTTCCGCATATAAAGTGGCTTACGAGTTGAAGACGAAGGACGAGCCGGGGGCCTGGGCAGCTCTGATTCGACTGTGCGAGACGCTCAACAAAACACCCGAAGAGCAACTGGAAACTTCCCTGAATACCATCTTCGATGTGGACCAGGCCCTCTGGCTCATCGCCCTCGAGAACATATTCATAGATGAAGGCTACGTTACCCGGGGCGCTGATTACGGCCTTTATACGGATGGCCGCTATCGGCGCTTTCACATGGTGTCAATTGACAATAACGAGACGTTTTCGTACGGTGGTGGACCGTTTTTTGGACTGAGAGTATCGGGAGCCACCCTCACTCCTGTCGCTCTCGCGGACGACGATTCGCGCCCTGTGATCCACCGCCTCCTGTCCATTCCCCATCTGCGGGCGCGCTACCTGGCTCATGTGAGAACCATCGTCAACGAATCGCTGAACTGGGAGAGGCTGGCTCCGATCATCGAGAGGTATCAAACTCTCATTGCCGAAGAAGTGAAGGCTGACGCCAAAAAACTGTACTCATACGAGGCATTCATTCGAGGACATGTCGAGGACCAAACCAGAGAAGGTCCACCGGGAGGAGGCCCGCCGGGGGGAGGACCATTCGGGGGAGGACCCCCGGGGCAAGGGCCCGCGGGCGAGCGGCGATTTGATGCCGAAAGCATCCTCCGGCGATTCGACACGAACGGTGACGGAACGATCTCGAAGGATGAAGTGCCCGAGCAGGCCCAGCGGTTCATCCAGGACCTCGACCGTAACGGCGACGGCGCGGTCACGAAAGAGGAACTCTCTCAGGGCGAGGTGGGTGGTCCTGGCGGCGGACGTCGAGCTGGCGGTGGTCCGGGACGAGGACCCGGCGACGGTGGAGGTGGCCCCGGTCCCGGCGTGGTGCCGAGCCTGAAACGGTTTGTCGAGGAGCGTCGGGAGTTCTTGCTCAACCATCCCGAGATCAACAAACCCTGTCCAGTGGTTCAAGAGGTCTCGCACAAGGTCGCGCCTGGCGCATCGGAGAATCCGGCCGGTCCCCTGCCGACTGAACCTGTGCAAGTCACTGCGAAGATAAGTGGCGAGGTGAAGGCGGATTCTGTGGTCCTGTACTACGCGGAAGCGCGGGAGGCGCCCTTCATGCGGGTGTTGATGTTCGACGACGGCATGCATAACGACGTGAAGGCAGGCGACGGTGTTTACGGAGCCGAGGTCCCCCCGTTTCCTGCCGGGACAGAGGTTCATTATTATGTAGAGGCGCGGTCACCGGCCTCGGTGGGAACAACAACATTCTACCCGGCGAAAGCCGAATTCGGCACGCTGACCTACCGGGTGGCCGCGCCTACCCCCGGTGGATCGCCAGTCGTCATCAACGAGCTGATGGCCGCGAACCAGACGACAATACGCGACCCTCAGGGCGGGTACGACGACTGGATTGAGTTGCTGAATGTCAGCGAGCACGAGGTGGACGTTTCGGGGATGTACCTGACCGATCAGAACGATAATCCTCGCAAGTGGGCCTTTCCGAAGGGCACGACTCTGGCGCCCGGCGCGTACCTCATCATCTGGGCCGACGAAGACGGTAATGCCAATTCCGGCCTTCACGCGAATTTCAAGCTGTCCAGGACTGGCGAAGCTGTGATGCTGATTGACGCGGACGAGCGAGGAAATGGGATGCTCGACACGGTGACGTTCGGCAAGCAAGGAGATGACGTCGCATTCGGCAGGTTGCCCGACGGAAAAGGAGTATTCCGAGTACTACAGGCAACCCCCGGCGGAACGAACAAGAAGGAATAGGTGACGCAAGGCCTGCCCCCACCGCAAGCAGAAGAATGAAGACCATGGCAACAGGTCGCTGGAGCTGACGTCTGCACTCACTGAATGTGAGGGGGCATGATGCGCACTGGGTGCCCTACCGAAAGGCCCAAGCCGCGATACAGCCTGAACTGGCGTCCACCATCGCGGACGTACTACACGATGTCTTGGGGGGCAGAATTAAACCAGAACTATTGCTGTCCCGTTCAATGAGCCAGTAGGCCGCAGCTTTGGGCCTGACATAGTCGGAGAGCACGTGCTATTTTAACCGACTCAGAGCAAGAAGGAACAACCGTATTGCACGAGGAGGCGCATCCGATGGTCAGAAGAGACAGTGAACGGAAAGACAACAAGAACTCGGCGGACGTTGCGGGCGCTTATGTATCGCGCCGGCAGTTTCTGAAAGGGACGGTGGGAGCGGTCGTCGGAGCATCGCTCGCCGGGACGTTCGTCCAGAAGGCGCTCGCGGAGCAGGCAAAGAAAGCCCGCGTGGTTCTGCTGCAGGACCCGGCCTACTTTCAGGAGAGCAAGCTGGACGTAGCAGTCGCCCGGAAGATGGTGGACCGAATCATGTGTGAGCTGACGGGAAAGAGTTCCTCGGGAGACGCCTGGAAAGCTCTTTTTTCGCCGAAGGAGAAAATCGCCATCAAGGTGAACTGCCTGTTCTCCCCGGTGAGGACGAATCCGGAGACAGTGCAGGTGGTAGTCGAAAGCCTGGCAGACGCGGGGTTTGACCCGACGAGGATTATCATCTTCGACCGCTCGGAACGCGACCTGACAAAGTGCGGGTTCACAATCAACGAGTCCGCAAAGGGCGCCAAGTGCTACGCGACGAAGGAGTACGTCTATCCGGCGAAAGCGCGTGACGTGGAGACGAAGCTCAGCAGCATCTTGGTGAACGATGTGGACGCGCTCATCAACATGCCGGTCTTAAAGCATCACGCGTTTTCGGGAATCACCGCCTCGCTCAAGAACCATCTGGGGACGGTTTCCGATCCAGGTCGGTTCCATCCGGACAATTGCTCGCGGCTCGCAGAATTGAATGCGCTTGACCCGATTAAGAAGAAGACCCGCCTGATTCTCATGGACGCCGCCCGGGCGCAGTACGACCGCGGACCAAGTCTCAGCCCGCAGCACATGTGGAGCTACTCGGGGATGCTGGCAAGCACGGACCCCATCGCGATGGATGTCATCGCCGCAAGAGAGATTCTCGCCAAGCGGCATGCAAGCGGAATGGAGGGGCCCATTCGCCCTCCGATCAAGCACATTGAGCTTGCGGCAACAATGGGACTGGGGATTGGCGACCTGAATCAGATTGACGCGGTGACACTCAAGTAATGAGCTTATGGTGAGCTGTCGTTTCTCAGGATGGAACAACGAAATGAAGAGAGGATTTCCATGCACTTTGCCAGAATCATCGCGCTGTTGGCGGTGTTGACACTGACTACGCCAGCCCCGGCGGGCGTGGTTATCAACGAGATCTTTTACAACGCGCCCGATGACATGGATGACGTGCAGTGGATCGAATTCCACAACACCTCAGACCAGCCCGCCGACCTCAGCGGCTGGACGCTTGATGACGGCAAAGTTTACACGTTTCCGGCGCAAACCACAGTGGCTGGCAAGGGCTTCCTCGTGGTGGCGCTGAAGCCGGAGCGGTTCGCTCAAATCTACGGCGAACAGGCGATCGGCCCGCTGAGACGGCCGCTGAAACGAGGAAGCGAGAGACTCCGGCTCAAGGACGGTCAAGGCAAGTTGGTGGACGACGTGCGCTACAAGGACGAATCGCCTTGGCCGGTCAGCGCCGACGGATATTCCGCGTCACTCGAGCGCATTTGTCCTTCGGCCAGCGGCGAATCGGCGGAGAACTGGGCCGGCTCGCCCCTGCCCCCGACCCCCAAGCCCTCCGGCACTCCCGGCCGCCAGAATGCCTGCTTCTCCGCGCCGCCGCCGGTCGTCACGATGGACGCTGCGCCGTCGGACCCGGCGCCAGGGCAGCCGTTGCGTTTGGCGGCCACGGCCAAGGGAAGAGTCCGCGAGCTCGTTCTGCTCTACCGCGTTCTTGTTAATGGTTCCGAGAGCAAGGAATCGGGGCTCCCCATGGCCAAGGAAACCGATGGCCGGTTTGTCGCAACCATTCCCGGTCAGACCTCGGGGGCGCTGGTGCGATACCGCGTGAAGGTCGTCGGAGACGACGGCAGCACGCGTTCCTGCCCTGCCGAGCACGATCTTCGGCCGACGTTCTCGGCTTACGTTCACGACAAATGGGAAGCGAGCGCCATCCCCTTCGGCCTGCTTCTGCTGGGCGGGCCTGACAAGATCTCCACGAGCCCGACGCAGAGCAGGCCTCCGACGTTTGGCAATTACCCTATGACTGGGAGAGGGCCGCGCCCAAATCTCCGTGCCTTCGGCCACCGCCAGGAACAACCGCGCCCTCCTCGCGGAGCGTCAACGTTCATCTTCGTTGACCACCAGACGGGAAAGACGATGGTATTCGACCATATCAGCGCGGTTCCTCGAAGCAATGACCGGGGCTTCAAGATCTTCTTCCACAAGGACCACACGCTCAACAACATGAGCGCGGTCAACCTCATCTTCGAGGGCAGTGAATGGTCCCTGCTGGCTGAATGGCTGTCCTACGACGTCTATCACCGGGCGGGAAGCCCGGCTCCGTTGAGCGAGTTCGTCCGGGTCTGGGTGGACGGACGCCTGGCCGGACATCACCTGATGGTCGAGCGGCCGAACCGCTCGTTTCTGCGCCGCAACGAGATTGATGACAGCGGAAACCTATACAAGGTCCTCTGGATGGGCCGCGACCCGGTCAGCCGGCACGAGAAGCGGACCAATGAGCAGTCGGGGCACGAGGATGTGCTGGCGTTACTCGACCAGCTTGGCAAGGCCGAAGGCAATCCGGATGACCAGTGGCAGGTGATCCAGGAGAGCTTCGACGTGGAGCAGGTCGCGACGTACTTCGCCGTGAACATGGTGCTCTCACACTGGGACGGATTCTTCAACAACTACTTCGCGTATCACGACACGAAGCGAAATAAGTGGCAGATGTATCCGTGGGACCAGGACAAGACGTGGGGCTACTATGACGGCCTGCCGGACGACCAGGTTTTCTTTGACATGCCGCTGACGTTCGGTATGGCCGGCGACCGGCCGCCGGGATCCCAAGAGAACGCCGGCGCCGCCGGATCGGGCAGAGGCATGCGCCGCGGCGGATTCGGCGGCGCGATCTGGTGGCGTGAAGGTGGTTACTTCTCCCGCCCATTGCTGGCCAATCCGGAGTTCCGCAGGGTATTCCTCGCGCGAACCAAAGACATCGTCGATAGAATTTATACGCAGGAGACATACTTTAGGCTGATCGACGAGATGGCGGCACGTCTAAAAGACGATGCGGCGCTTCGAGCGAAACTGCGAGGTGACAGCCCCGAAGCCGGCCATCAGCTTTTGGCCCGCGACGTGGATGTGCTCAAACAACATCTCACCAAGCGGCGGCAATTTCTCCTGGAGCAGAAGGAATTGCAGGGCGCCGAAGGTCCGCGGCTGTCTCGATGACCGGTGACAAGTACCTTACGGATAAGAAGGACAATCCCCGCAAGTGGGCGTTCCCGAAAGGCACAACCCTTGCGCCCGGCGCCTATCTCATCATTTGGGCGGACGAAGAAGGACGCGCCAACCCCGGCCTTCATGCCAACTTCAAGCTGAGCAGGGACCGCGAAGCTGTGATGCTGATTGACGCGGACGAGCGAGGAAATGCAGTCCTTGACTCGGTCCATTTTGGCGAGCAGAGAGCCGACGCGGCGCTGGGTAGATTGCCCGATGGGAAGGGGGCTTTCAGGACATTGCCGGGAACGCCCGGCGCAAAGAACAAAGAGGAATAGAGGAAGGACAGGTCGTTGCTATCGCCGCTGGGAGCCACGGCGCCCGGCCAGCCGGACTCACATGGACGGAGCCCTTGGCCACTTGATTACGGTTGCAGCGGAAGCTTACAATGCTCGCTTTTGATGGGTGTCCACAAAAGCCAGGGCAAACCCCTGGTTCAATGACCGGACTTATGGCTCACGGAGGCGCGAGCGAATCGCCATTTGCGTACACCGTCTAAGAAATGCCGAAATGGAACAAGTCGAAGACCGCGAATTCCGCAGGGAGCTGGGGTTATGGAGCACAAGCGCACTGATTGCTGGCTGCATGATCGGCACGGGGATTTTCTTTTTCGTGTCGGAGGAGGCACTTCGTCTGCGGAGGCGTGAGGCACAGTGAAACCTCTTGAGCCCGTAGCTCCTAAGAGACAACTATCCCTTTTTGATTCAGTCTGCATCATCGTCGGCATCATCATTGGCGCTGGCATTTACGAAACGGCTCCCACCGTCGCCGGATGCATGAAGGGACCGGTGGGTGCTCTGGCTATCTGGGTGGTGGGTGGCCTGCTTGCGCTCGCCGGGGCACTCTGCTATGCGGAACTGGCTACGATGTATCCTCGTGAAGGGGGAGACTACGTTTATCTCACTCGCGCATACGGCAGGTGCGTAGGTTATCTGTTTGGCTGGGCGCAGCTTCTCATCATCCGGCCCGGGGATGTCGCTCTCATGGCTTTCGTCTTCGCCAGGTACGCCCAGACGCTCTATGCGCCCTTCAGGAACTGCGGCCCCGCCTATGCTGCCGCTGCCGTCTCCGTATTGACAGCCGTCAACGTTTTGGGTGTGAAGAAGGGCAAGTGGACGCAAAACCTCCTGACCGTGATGAAGGCGCTGGGACTTTCGGCCATTATAGCTACGGGTCTGTTCGCACCTGCCCCGCAGACCACACTTGCCCAAGCGGGGGCCCTGACGATGCCGGGTGTCAAACTGGGGCTCATCTTAGTGCTATTCACCTTTGGGGGTTGGAACGAAATGGCCTACGTTGCTGCGGAGGTCAAGCAGCCGCAGCGCAACATCGTCCGCGCGCTGGTGATAGGGACGATCTCAGTCACAGCCCTGTACATTCTTGCGAACACTGCCTTCCTGCGTTCATTGGGCTACGTCAAGATGGCTGCGTCGCCCGCTGTTGCCGTTGAAACGGTCGCGACGGTTTTCCCTGACATCGCCCGCAGAGCCATCAGCGTCCTGGTGTGCGTTTCCGCACTGGGGGCGGTTAACGGCCTCATCTTCACCGGCGCGCGCATCCCCTACGCGATGGGCGCCGACCACTCAGCACTCCGGGTCTTCGGGAGATGGGACCCACGCCTCGGGACGCCCGCGCGCGCACTACTCGCTCAAGGCTGCCTGAGCCTGGTGATCGTCCTCATGCTCGGGTCTTTTATCGACACCATCATCTACACGGCCCCGGTGTTCTGGATGTTCCTCCTGCCCACAGGACTGTCAGTGTTTGTGCTCAGGCGCAAGGAGTTCCAGACTCCTCGCCCTTATAGGGTCAGTGGCCACCCGATCACCACGATTGTCTTTTGCGCCTGTTGTGTCTTCATGCTATATAGCTCCATCTCGTACGCGCTGCCAAATAAGCCCTTCGCCCTGCTAATCTCGTCCGGCATCATGCTGGCCGGAGTGATTGTGTATTGGCTTACGGAAACCTCTGGTCTCCTCTCCCGGAGCGGACGAAGATAGACCGAAAAGCCCATTTCGGGTCACGCCTCTCCACAACAGCAAGCCCGCTTCGCATATTCCGACCAATTCGCTTGTTCTCTGTCGGGTCCCCTGGTTGCCGTAAGCCAAAGCGAGCGTGATACTCCTTGCTGCCTTGCCAAGGCGTGAAATTTTCCGAAAAATTTCTCTTGACAGGGAAACGGAATCGGGGTAAAACTACGCTAATGACGCAAAATGGCGAAACGCGGGCCTATACGTATATAACGCAAACACACCATCTCGATGTCTTACCCCATGAGCGGTGACCCGAAGCACATACTCACAACGGGCGACGTTGCAGCGATTTGCAGATGCTCCCATGACACGGTAAAAAGGTGGCTCGAGAGCGCACAACTTCGCGGGCATCGTCTGACGGCGCAAGGCCAATGGCGTGTCCTTCCGAAGGACCTTCTTGATTTCATGGAGCGCCACGGTTTCCCGATCGAAGATGATGCGAGGGCGATTTTCGGCCTGCCTGAAGCACCAATCAAGGATTACGTTTACTGCTGGGAGTTTCATAAGCGAAACAAGTCTCACCCTGCCGTCGAGGGGAAGGAGTGCGAGAACTGTCTGGTTTTCAGAGCGAAAGCGAAAGAGTGTTTCTCGTTGAGAGATGAAGCTGGCCACCAACAGGTCTTCTGCCGAGGTCCCTGCACGGAATGCGAGTATTACCGGCATGTCATGGAGATTGACCTGAGCCGCGGCGGAGTGAAAGCCTGATTGAAAGGAAGGCACAGCGGAACGAGACCGATTCTCGAGGCGGCGGTTCCGGGTTTGTGAGAAAGCTGAAACACCAATGAGCGGAACGATTCCACAGATAAACGGCAAAGTCGGAGCGGTCCTCGTTGTCGGCGGAGGGATTGGCGGGATGCAGGCTGCGCTCGACCTTGCAGAGGGCGGCTACAAGGTTTACTTGCTGGACAACAAGCCGAGCATCGGTGGGGTAATGTCCCAGCTCGATAAGACCTTCCCGACCAACGATTGTGCCATGTGCACCATGGCCCCGCGGCTGGTAGAGATTGCCCGGCACAAGGACATCCGGGTTATCACGCTGGCTGACGTTGAGAGGCTTGAGGGGGACGCAGGGCACTTTGAGGTGACGATCAGAAGGCGTCCTCGTTTCGTCCGCGAGGACAAGTGCACCGGCTGCGGGCAGTGCATGGCCAACTGCCCCGTCAGAAACGAGATATACGTCCTCGAGGAGGAAGACAAGAAGGCGATCGAGCTTCCCGCGGAGGACCGGGTGAAGGTTGACGAGATTCTGCACGGGCACGGCGGGCAGAAAGGCGCATTAGTCTCCATCCTTCAAAGAATAAGCTCGTGCTACAACTATTTGCCGGAGAGCGTGTTGCGTTACGTATCTTGGGAACTGGACGTTCCGCTGAGTTTGATTTACAGGATAGCGACGTTTTACACGGCGTTCAGTCTGAAGCCGAGGGGGAAGTACGTGATAAGCGTTTGCGTGGGAACGACGTGCCATGTAAAAGGTGCGCCTCTCCTCATCGAGGCTCTGGAGCGAGAACTTGGGATAAAGATGGGGGAGACGAGTTCTGACATGCTTTTCACACTTGATAAGGTTGCGTGCCTGGGGTGCTGTGGACTTGCGCCGGTGATGACGGTCGGTGAAGACCTCCACGGGAAGCTGACTCAGGCTCAGGTCGGGAAAATCATTGGCCACTATCGGTGATTGGGTGGTTCAGGCATGGGAAAGATAAAGATCGAGGACCTCGAAAGGATCGCGGAAAGGGTGAGGAGGGCAACCCTTCTCCGGGAAGGAGCCGGAAGGGCCAAGATTACGGTGCACATGGGCACCTGCGGGATTGCTGCGGGCGCCAGGGGACTTATGAGCGCGCTTCTGGAGGAATTTGAGAAAAGAGACGTCAAGGACGTGATTCTCACGAGTAGCGGTTGTGCCGGGTTGTGCAGCCGCGAGCCAATGGCCACGGTCGAACTGAAAGGAGAGGCGCCGGTCAAGTACGTTGACCTGACTCCGGAGAAGATTCGCAGAATTCTCGCGGAGCATGTGCTTGGTGGAAGGCTGGTTGCGGAGTATGCGCTGGCTGAAGGGAGTGAGCGTGTTTCCTGAGGGTAGGACCGGGAGACAGAGTTGAAGCCATACAGGACTCATTTGATGCTTTGTGCCGGAACAGGCTGCGTCTCCAACAAGTCGTTTGAGATAAAGGAAGCCCTTGACAGAGAGCTGTCGCGGCAGGGCTTGCAGGAGGAAATTGCCGTGGTGATGACCGGGTGTAACGGTTTCTGCGCAGTTGGGCCCCTCATGACAGTAATGCCGGACGGGATTTTCTACCAGCAGCTTACCGTGGAGGAGATCCCGCACCTTGTTGAAGAGCATTTTCTGAAAGGCCGCCCGGTACAGCGGCTGATGTACGTTCCCCCGGCGGAAAAGAGGCCGATTCCGAAAATGATGGACATCGGTTTCTTTTCGCGCCAGACGCTTATCGCTCTGAGAAACAGGGGACTCATTGATCCGGAAAAGATTGACGAATACATAGCCAGAGACGGGTACAAGGCTCTCGCCAAAGCCCTCACCTGCATGGCGCCCGAAGAAATCATCCAGACCGTGAAAGATTCGGGGCTCCGCGGGAGAGGGGGAGCGGGTTTCCCCACAGGGCTGAAATGGGAGCTGTGTCGGAAGGCGGAAGCTGAGCCAAAGTACGTCATCTGCAACGGCGACGAGGGGGACCCCGGGGCGTTCATGGACCGGAGCATTGTGGAAGCGGACCCGCATTCGGTGCTCGAGGGAATGATTGTCGGAGCGAGGGCGATCGGAGCGCATGAGGGGTACGTTTACATTCGGAACGAGTATCCCCTGGCCGTGGAGAGACTTCAAATAGCGATTGAGCAGGCGAGGGACTACGGCCTCCTCGGTGAGAACATCCTGGACACGGGCTTCTCGTTTGACGTGAGAGTGCAGAAGGGGGCGGGGGCGTTCGTTTGTGGGGAGGAGACCTCCTTAATCGCGTCCGTGGAGGGAAGGCCGCCCGAGCCACGGCAGCGGCCCCCCTACCCCGTGGAGTGCGGGCTGTGGGGAAAGCCGACGAACATCAACAATGTGGAGACCTGGGCGACTGTCCCGCCGATAATTTTGAGAGGAGCTGAATGGTTTTCTTCCATAGGCACCGAAAAGAGCAAGGGCACGAAAGTTTTCTCGCTCGTCGGGAAGATAAACAACACGGGGCTGGTGGAAGTGCCGATGGGGATCGCGCTGCGAGAAATCATTTACGACATCGGCGGGGGCATTCCTAATGGCAAGAAGTTCAAGGCGGTTCAGACAGGCGGGCCATCGGGGGGATGCATCCCTGCGGAACTGCTGGACCTTCCCGTGGATTATGAGCGCCTGACACAGGCCGGTTCGATCATGGGGTCAGGCGGGATGATTGTGATGGACGAGGACACGTGCGTCGTGGACGTCGCGCGGTACTTCACTCGCTTCACAAACAACGAGTCGTGTGGAAGGTGCACTTCATGCCGGGACGGTTCGGAGGTGCTCCTGGGCATCCTGGACCGGATTTGCGAAGGAAACGGGAAGGAGGAGGACATTGGCGTGCTGGAGGAACTGGGAAACGCCGTCAAGGACGCGTCGCTGTGCGGTCTTGGGCAAACGCTTCCCAACCCGGTTTTGAGCACGTTGAGGTATTTCAGGGCGGAATACGAGGCGCACATAAAGGAGAGAAAGTGCCCCGCGGGGGTGTGCAAGAGCTTGATTCAGTACATCGTGAACCGGGAGAAGTGCACGGGGTGCATGCTTTGCGTCAAGAAGTGCCCTGTCGGGGCGATAACCGGCGAAAGGAAACAACCGCAGGCGATTGATACCGCGAAGTGCATCAAATGCGGAATGTGTCACGAGATATGCAAATTTGACGCTGTGGCGAGAGGGTAAGGCTTTCCCATGAAGCTGAAAGAAATCAAGGAAATCTTAGAAGCGGAAGTTGTTTCCGGCGGCAACAATCTGGACGTCGAGATAGCAATGGGTTGTGGGGCGGACTTGATGAGCGATGTGCTGGCGTTCATCAAGGAAGGGGCCCTTCTCATCACCGGGCTAACCAATCCGCAGGTCGTCCGCACCGCAGAAATGGTTGACGTAAAGGCCATCTGCTTCGTCCGCGGGAAAAGGCCCGTGCCAGACACGGTGCGCCTCGCCGAAAGCAAGGGGCTGCCTCTGCTTCTGACTCGGCTTCCGATGTTTGAGGCGTGCGGTCGGCTTTACAAGAACGGTCTCCGCGGATGCTCCGAAGTTCGATGATGTCCTTGAGGAGCCAAAGCCAATGGGAAAAGACCAGGGAATTGGCAGGGTCCAAGAGCTGACGTACGAGCTCAAGGTGGAAGAAGTGATGACCAGAGATGTCATAGCCGTAAGACCAGACAGCCGGGTGAAGGAGCTGAGAGAACTCTTCCGGGTCAACAAGATTTCTGGGACACCGGTTGTGGATGGCGAGCGCCTGGTCGGAATTATCAGCATTGAGGATTTCATCAAGTGCCTGGCCAACGGTGAGATGGATTGCCTCGTGAAGGACAAAATGACCGAGAAGGTCGAGGTTCTTTATGGGGATGAGCCGATTGTTCGCGCCATCAACCGGTTTCAGATGTCGGGCTTCGGGAGATTCCCCGTTGTGGACCGCGGGAGTGGCAGACTGATGGGCATTTTGAGCAAGGGCGACATCATCCGGGGGCTTTTGAAGAAACTCGAGATTGACTACCAGGAAGAGGAGATTCACCGGTACAGAGCCAGCCACATTTTTGAGGACACGGTGGCTGACCGCAAGACACTTACCCTCGAGTACAGCATAAAGGGAGGAGACTTCAGCAATGCCGGAAATGCCTCGAGTTCGTTGAAGAAGACTCTGTCGCGGTTGGGTTTTCATCCGCAACTTGTGCGGCGTGTTGCCATCGCCAGTTACGAAGCGGAGATGAACATAGTTGTTTTCGCTGAGGAGGGGGAGATTTCGGCAACGGTCCATTCGGAATCCATTGAGCTCAGGGCCAAGGACAGGGGCCCCGGCATTCCGGACATCGAGCAGGCGATGCAGCCCGGTTTCTCGACCGCGCCGGAATGGGTGAGAGAGCTTGGTTTCGGGGCCGGTATGGGCCTGTGCAACATTCAGAAGAGCGCGGACAGGATGGTGCTGAGGTCGAAGGTCGGGAAAGGCACAGACCTCCGGGCGACATTCCATCTCAAGAAAGGGGGGGGCCCCCGATGAACCTCGAGGAGATCGCCCGCCAGCTTGATATGGAGATAAGATCGGCTGCCCGAAACCTGTCGAGAGAGGTGACGGGTGGGTACGCGAGCGACTTATTGAGCGACGTGATGGCCAATGCGGAAAGGGGCTACCTCTGGGTGACCCTTCAAATCCATCAAAACATCGTCGCCGTGGCCGTCATTAAAGAGCTGGCCGGAATCGTCATCGTCAACGGAAGAAACCCGGAGGAAGAAACCTTAGCTAAGGCTGAAAAGGAAGGCGTTCCGATACTGGTAACGGAGCTGCCGAGCTTTGAGATCGTCGGGCGGCTGTATGAACTTGGCCTTCGTGGGAAGGCGAAATGCTGAAGAAGTTCCGGGCGGATTTGCATATTCACACGTGCCTGTCGCCGTGTGGGAGCTTGAGCATGGTGCCCGGAGTAATCGTCGAGGAAGCCCGAAAAAGACGCCTGGATGTTATCGGGATTTGCGACCATAACGCGACGGAAAACGTTCGGGCGGTAAGAAAAGCAGCCCAAAAGGAGAAGGTCGCTGTGCTGGGAGGAATGGAAGTTACGACCGCGGAAGAAGTACACGTCCTGGCACTGTTCGATGAGGATGAGAGGTTGTTTGAGCTCCAAACGCTGGTTTACGAAAACCTTCCCCGCCTCGAAGGGAAACCGAGTTATGGTGAGCAGGTGATTGTCAACGAGAACGACGAGGTTGTGGACGTGAATGGCCACCTCCTGATGGGGGCGACGGGTTTGCCTCTCGAAGTCGTCGTCGAGAGGATTCGGTCGCTTTCCGGTCTGGCGATAGCCTCCCACGTGGACCGCGAAGGTTTTGGCATTCTGGGGCAACTGGGCTTCATTCCGGAGGGATTGAGGCTCGACGCAGTGGAAATCTCGCCGAAGATGACCGCCGATAAGGCGAGGCGTGCGCTTCCTCAGGTGTCGGCTTTTCCTCTGGTTGCTTTTTCGGATGCGCACTTTCCGGAAGAGATAGGAAGACGGTGCACGACATTTGTTGTTGAAGACGTGCGAATCGAGGAGATAAGGAACGCCCTTCTCAGCCGAGAAGGAAGAAGCGTTCTTATGGAGCAATAGTGGAAGACTTATCGCTGCACATCCTGGACATAGCCGAAAACGCCGTGGCGGCAGGGGCCAGGAGAGTGAACGTCCGAATCACGGAAGATGAGACCAAAGACGTTCTGGTCATCGAGATCGAGGACGACGGAAAAGGCATGACCCGAGAGGAATTGAAAAAGGCTACAGACCCCTTTTTCACGACGAAAACGGGAAAGAAAGTCGGGCTTGGCCTGGCTCTCTTTTCCCAGGCAGCGAAAGAATGCGACGGGAAGCTCGATGTCCAATCACAGCCGGGGCGCGGGACTCTTGTTAAGGCAACCTTCAAGAGGACCCACATAGACCGAAAGCCGATCGGGGACATGGCGCAGACCCTGAGCGCTTTAATAGCCGGTAACCCGGGCGTTCGGTTCACGTACAGTTACTGCAAAGGCGAAACAAAACACACTTTAGATACCGCAGAAATGTGGACGGACGGCTTCTGGACAACGGTCGAGCCGGAAAAAGGCCACGACGAGAAGGTGTGAACGTGATTAGTCTGACAATGGATGGGCGGAAAGTCGAGGTGGAAAAAGGTACCACGGTCTTAGAGGCTGCCCAGAAAGCGGGCGTCAGGATACCGAGCCTCTGCTATCACAAGGCTCTGAAGCCCTACGGGGCGTGCAGGGTGTGCCTGGTGGAAATCAAGAGGAATGGGAAATCGAGCATTCAGAGCTCGTGCACGTACCCGGCGCAGAACGGCCTGGTCGTTCACACGAATACCGAAAGGGTTCTGAAAGACCGCAGGTTAATGCTGGAGCTGCTTCTGGCGCGATGCCCCGATTCGAAAGAAGTTCAACAGGTAGCGGCCGATTGCGGGGTTTACGAAACGCGGTTTCCGAAGAAAGACGAGGACTGCATTCTGTGCGGGAAGTGCGTCCGGATATGCCAGGACAGGATGGGGAGAGCGGCAATCGCCTTCGTTCGGCGCGGTTCTGCACGGGAAATTGCGCCCGCATTTGAGAAGCAAAGCGAAGTTTGCCAGGTTTGCGGGGCGTGCGCCTTCATCTGCCCGACGGGGAGGATCAAGCTCTCGGAGGTGGCGACAAGGGAGCCAAGGCCCATTCCCTATGAGTACAATGAAGATTTGATTTCCCGCCCGGCCATTTACATCCCGTATCCTCAGGCGGTCCCGAACCGCGCCTTGATTGACAGGGAACACTGCGCCCACATGCTCCGAGGCGGGGAGATATGCCAGATATGCTCCGAATTCTGCGAAGCAGAGGCGATTGATTACGAGCAGAAGGAGACCGAGGAGAAGGTGAAGGTCGGTGCCGTAATCCTCGCTCCGGGATACGAGCGATTCAACCCGGACCTGAAGCCAGAGTACTGCTATTCATACATGGACAACGTGATGACCGCTCTCGAGTTCGAGCGGATACTGAGCGCCTCCGGCCCTTGTCTGGGAAAGGTGCTTCGCCCGTCGGACCAGCAGCCGCCGAAGAGAATAGCATTCCTGCAATGCTTCGGGTCGAGGCAGGAGGACGAGAATTGCTCTTTCTGCTCCTCCATCTGCTGCATGTACGCGACGAAAGAGGCCATCATTGCCAAGGAGCACTCCCCTGGCCTGGAATGCGACATCTATTACATTGACCTGCGTGCTTTCGGGAAAGGTTACGACGACTATTACGCGAGAGCACAGGAAGCTGGTGTCAGGTACATCAAGTGCCGACCGTCGGGACTCAGGGAGATTTCCGCGACGAAGAGGATCGAAGTCCGCTATGTCACAGAGGACGGGAGAACTGGAGTCGAGGAGTACGACATGGTTGTCCTCTCGACCGGGATGAAGCCGCCGAAAGACGTCGAGGAACTCACTCAAAGGTTCGGACTTGAGGTGAACGAGTTCGGGTTTTGCAGGACGCTTACTTCCCGCCCGACGAGCGTTGACCACAACGGCGTCTTCGTATGCGGGCCATTCACCGGGCCGAAAGACATTCCCGAGACGGTCGCTCAGGCGAGCGGTGCCGCGGCTCGAGCCATGGCTCTCTTAGCAGACGTGAGGGGCGCTTTGATTGAGGAGAGAGAGTACCCGCCGGAGACGGACGTCAGCGGACAGGAGCCGCGCATCGGAGTCTTCGTTTGCCACTGCGGGACGAACATCGCGGGGGTGGTGAACGTGCCGAGCGTCGTCGAGTACGCAAAAGGGCTTCCACACGTTGTTCACGTCGAGAATAATCTTTACACGTGCTCCAACGATACACAGCAGCGAATCAAGGAGATGATCAAGGAGCATCGTCTGAATCGTGTGCTTGTTGCCTCATGTACGCCGCGCACCCATGAGCCGTTGTTCCGCAACACGATTCGCGAAGGTGGACTGAATTCGTACCTGTTCGAGATGGCAAACATCCGCGACCAGTGCTCCTGGGTGCACATGCACGAGCCGGAGAAGGCAACCGAGAAGGCGAAGGCGCTTGTCCGGATGGCAGTTGCCAAGGCGGGGCTCATCGAGCCTTTGCAGAAGTCGTCTGTGCCAGTGAATCAAGCGGCTCTCGTCGTCGGGGGAGGGATAAGCGGGATGACGGCCGCGTTGAATCTCGCGGAGCAGGGATTTGAAGTACATCTCGTCGAGAAAGACGACGAGCTGGGTGGGAATTTCCGGAAGGTGCACTATCTGGCGGAGGGAGAAAACCCGCAGCGGATTCTCGACGATTTGATCGAGAGGATCGAGCGACATCCGTTGGTCGCTGTACATACCGGGACGCGCATAAAGAGCATAGAAGGTTCGGTCGGCAACTTCACGACAACGTTTGTGCACGATGGCCAGGAAAATCAGATTCGACACGGAATTGTCATTGTTGCCATAGGGGCAAAGCCTCTTACGGAGCTTGGATACTCTTATGGCGAAGACCCGCGGGTTCTGACGCAGTTGGAGCTTGAGGAAAGGCTTTCTTCCGGTGCGGTCGGCGCGAAGAATGTCGTGATGATACAGTGCGTCGGCTCGCGCGACGAGAAGCGCCCGTATTGCAGCCGCATCTGCTGCCAGGAGGCGGCGAAGAATGCGCTGGAACTAAAACGCCTCCACCCGGGGACGAACGTTTACGTCCTCCACAGGGACGTGCGGACGTACGGCTTCCGAGAGAGTCTGTATCGGCAGGCGAGGCAAGCCGGAGTCAACTTCATACGATACCCCGACCAGCGGCCGCCGGAAGTCTCCAGAGACGAGGAGAGGATTACGGTTCGGGTGTTTGACCCGATCTTGAACGCGATGCTCGAGATTGGTGCGGACCTTCTGGTTCTGGCGCCGGCAATTGTCCCGCGGGAGGATGCGCAGGAGCTGGCGAAGATGCTGAAGGTGCCTCTGAATCGCGACCAGTTCTTCTTAGAGGCACACATGAAGCTCAGGCCGCTCGATTTCGCGACCGATGGAGTCTTCCTGTGCGGGCTTGCCCACTCGCCGAAAGAGTTGAGCGAGAGCATCTGCCAGGCGGAAGGAACGGCTGCCCGAGCCGCAACGATTCTGTCCAAAGACGAAATCGAGCTGGAAGCTACCATCTCGGAAGTCCTCGACGCCAACTGCGACGGGTGCGCTTATTGCATTGACCCCTGCCCCTACCACGCCCTGACTCTGATTGAGTACATGCGAAATGGAGCCATCAAGAAGACCGTCGAGCGAGATGCCTCGGCGTGCAAGGGATGCGGCGTATGTCAAGCTACATGCCCGAAGAAAGGCATCTTCATCAGAAACTTCAAGCTGGAGCAGATTGGGGCGATGGTGGAGGCGGCGCTTCTAAGGTGAGGAGACTATGGAAGGAAACGGTTTCGAGCCGGTAATTGTCGCATTCTGCTGCAACTGGTGCTCATATGCCGGAGCGGACCTCGCCGGGACGTCGAGGCTTCAATATCCGCCCAATATTCGGATTGTGAGGGTGATGTGTTCCGGGATGGTTCATCCGAATCTCGTGATTGAGGCGCTGACCAAAGGCGCCGACGGCGTACTGGTGTGCGGTTGTCATCCGGGTGATTGTCATTACATTGACGGAAACCTCAAGGCCGAGAAAAGGGCGGAGGCTATCCGGCTTATGCTGGAGGATTTTGGGTTGGAGCCGGAGAGGTTTCGGCTGGAATGGGTTTCCGCGTCGGAGGGGCCGAAGTTCGCTCAGGTGGCCAGAGAAATGGTCGAGCAGGTGAAATCCGTTGGCCCGAGTCCGTACAGGACATAGGGAGGAAATACATGGAGCCCCAGGAAGTCCGATACGCCGGAAAGGAAAAGTTCATGTGGGATGGCGCCATATACGAAACGAAGGAGGAAGCTGAAAACAAAAAGGCGGAGTACGAAGCGAGCAAGTTCCAGGTGCAGCTTTTTGACCAGGAAGGGAAATATTTGCTCTACACAAGAAGAGTCGTGACGGAAATCGTTGTGGAGGGTCAACCGCCCGCGTGAACGGCGAACACGCTTTTCCGTCCTTGACGCTTGTTGTGGACAATATCTCAATCACAACGTCAGGAGGTGCAAAATGCCAGTCAAAGTCGCGGAAGAGTGGCTCAACATCTGCGGTGGGTGCGAGGTAACAATCCTCGACATCGGCGAGCCGCTTCTGGACCTTCTACCGCAGCTCCAGTTTGTGCACATGCCCGTCTTGATGGACCATAAGTATTTCGGGCAGACGGGCGAAAGCACGACGATGGAGATTCCGGAAGCGGACGTCGGGATAATAAGCGGCGGGATACGTAACGAAAAGGAAAAGCACGTCGCCCAGGAAATGAGGAAAAAGACTAAAACCCTCATCGCTCTCGGTTCGTGTGCGTGCTTCGGCGGGATTCCCGCAATGGCGAATATGTGGCCGCTTCAGGAGCTTTACGACAAGGTTTACCGGGGTTCCAAGACCACCGAATCCGCGAAGACGCCCGCTGAGAATCTGCCGCCGCTTCTCGACCGTGTCTATGCGCTCGACGAGGTGGTGAAAGTTGACGCGTATATACCGGGATGCCCGACGGCGCCGGAGCTTATCGCGGAGGCGCTGACTTCACTGCTTCAGGGCAAGCCGTTTCAGTTGCCGGAGAGGAGCGTCTGCGATGATTGCCCGGTCAAGCGAGAGAAGAAAGCTGCCGGAGGACAAATCAAGCGGTCTCTTGAGCAAATGCAGTTCAAGCAGGGCGAGCCCTGGGAAAACACGCTGTGTTTCATGGAGCAGGGTTATCTGTGCTTAGGGCCTGTGACGCGGACGGGATGTGCTCGGTCGCTCGAGGGAGGAGCCACGAAGGTTCCCCGCTGCATCATCGGGTACATGCCGTGCCGCGGGTGCTTCGGACCCATCCGGAAGGGAGCAAACCCGCTCGTGGATATGATGGGAGCCATTTCTTCGATAGGGCTTGATGCCAAGCAGGTCGTTGATAGAAGGGCCGTGCTGAATCGGTACATCGGCGGGCAAAACCGGCTTCGTCCGCTTCCCGCAAGGGCCGGCGCCTGAAATAGATAAGGAGGAAGACATGGGAAAGACCATTACCATTGCACCCGTTACAAGGATAGAGGGACACGCGAAGATCACGATCAACCTCGACGATGCGGGCAATGTCGCCGATACCTTCGTCAACGTGGTCGAACTGCGCGGGTTCGAGAAGTTCGCCATCGGCCGACCCGTGGAAGAGATGCCCCGAATCGTCACGAGCATCTGCGGAGTCTGCCCCTGGCACCACCACCTCGCCTCCGCCAAAGCCAACGACGCCGTATTTGGCGTGCAGATACCCCCTGCGGGCAAGAAGCTCCGGGACCTCTGCCAGAGTATAGCTTCCTGCTCTGACAAGATTCTCCACTTCTTCTTCCTCGCCGGCCCTGACTTCGTCATGGGCCCCGATGCCGACTACTCTGTTCGCAACGTGATAGGAATCCTACAGGCCAACCCCGACATCGGAAGAAAGGTCGTCCATGCCAGGTATCTCGGCACACAGATGCTGAACATAGTCTCGGGGAAATCCATTCACCCTGTAACCGCTGTCCCCGGCGGTTTCAGCAAACCACTGACCGAGCAAGAGCGGCAGAAAGTTCTCCCCATGGCCAACGGAGTCCTCGAGTTCGCGAAATTCGCCATCTCCTTCGCGAAGGAAAACATATTCCAGAAATACCTGGATACGATCAACAGCCTGGGCATCATACGCACCGGCTTTCTGGGCATGGTCGCCCAGGATGGCAGCCTCAACGTTTACGACGGAAAGCTCAGGCTAATGAAACCCGACGGCAGTTACGAGGAGTTTGACGCGAAGGATTACACCGATTACATCGGCGAGCACATTGAGCCGTGGTCGTATTTGAAATTCCCCTATGCCAAGAAGTGGGGCAGCTTCTCCATGGACCCCGATTCGCCCGGCGGGATCTATCGCACCAACGCCCTGGCACGTATCAACGTTTGCGACAAAATCTCGACGCCGCTCGCTCAGGCTGAACTTCAGGAGTTCCGCAGCAAGTTCGGCCGGCCGGCGCAGCAGACTCTGTTGTACAACTGGGCGAGGCTCATCGAGTTGGTCTACAGTGCCGAGCATATGGTCGAGCTGCTAAACGACCCAGAAATCACCAGCAAGGAAATCAGGGTGCCGGTGAAGCCGCGCGCGGCGAGAGGCGTCGGGTGCCTCGAGGCCCCGAGAGGAACCTTGATTCACGACTATGAGACCGACGCCGATGGGATGATCGTCAACTGCAATCTCATCGTCGGCACAACCCATAACAACGCCCCGATCAACATGTCGGTCAAGCAGGCGGCAAAATCGCTGATCAAGAACGGAAAGTACGACCAGGGCATATTGAACCGCGTCGAGATGGCTATTCGCGCGTACGACCCATGTCTCTCGTGCGCGACCCACCTGTTCGACGGGAGAGTGCCCGTCAGGCTGCAAATCGTGGACGCGTACGGTGAGGTTGTCGCGACTCTTGAGAACTAAGTCCGGACGTTTTAAGTCCGAACGGGTAACCGAGCACAGGGAGGTTCGCAGAAGCGTGGAAGGGAGAGACATAAGCGTGACCATTCCAGACTATTGCTCCAAAGCTGTTCTTGTGCTTGGCTGCGGGAACGTTCTCTTCGGAGACGACGGGTTTGGACCTGCGGTCGCTCGGTTTTTGCAGGAGCATGTGGACCCGCCCCAGGACGCCTGCGTCATAGACGCTGGGACCGGAGTCAGGGAGATTCTATTCGACATCGTCCTCAGCGACAGAAGACCACAGAAAATCATCATCGTGGATGCTGTGGACAAAGGTTTGGGGCCGGGCGAACTCCTTCGGGCTCCAATAGATTTCGTGCCACTCAACAAGCTGCACGATTTTTCAGTGCATCAGATTCCGACGTCGAATCTGCTCTACGAGCTACGAGACTCATGTGGCGTGGATGTCGAGCTGTTCGCCTGTCAGGTGCAGGACATCCCGCAGAGCGTTTGCCCGGGTCTGTCGGTGCCGGTTCAGGCGGCGGTCCCGAGAGCGGCAGAGATGATTATCGCTGAGGTCGAGTCGGTGAGGAAGGCGACTCCGCGAGAGCCGCCAGAGCGATTTGGCGTCTTTGCGTAAAAACGGCAAAACAGAGGTCAGATGAATGGCAGACGAAAAAGTCACGACGGAAAAAACAATCATCGTCGAGGAGCTTGACCCGACTTTCTGCGAGGAAGTGGCCTCCCAGCCGGGTGGCGAGCACGTGAGGAGGTGCTTTGCGTGCGGAACATGCGCAGCCGGGTGTCCTGTGACGGAGGTTGACGAAGAGTACAACTGCCGGAGAATAATTCGGCAGATTCTCTTCGGGATGAGGAACGAGGTTCTCAGCTCTCCGCTGATCTGGTTTTGCATGCTTTGCTACCGGTGCTATGCGCGCTGCCCGCAGAAAGTGAATTTCACAGACGTGATGAGGGCGCTGCGCTATCTGGCAATCAAGGGCAAGCACGCTCCCCCGGACATCCTCGACCGGATGAACGACGTGGAGCGATTCTCGCAGATGCTGCGCCACGACCTCGTGGCCCACAGCTTCGACGGCAGAACGGAAATCCTCAACGAACTCAAAAGAAAGATAGACGATTATGCCCGAAACCACTGAGGTCCTTCACGAGGTCAAGAGCTTCAAAGACCTCGTCGCCGAAGTCCAGAATCGAGGGATTTGTGGCAAATGCGGCGGGTGCGTCTCGTTCTGCTCGGCGGGCGAGTTCAACGCGCTGCGCATCGAGGAGGATGGACGGCCATGCCTCGTTGACGAAGGCAAATGCGTCAAGTGCGGCATCTGTTACCTCATCTGCCCGCAGATCAAGGCTCTCAACAACGAGCTTGAGGAGAGGATGGTCTGGAAGCCGCCGATTGGGCCGTTGCGCAAGCTCGCTTCGACGCGAACAACTTCCTCGAGAATCATGGAGGTCTGCACGGACGGGGGCGTCGTCACGTCGCTTTTGACTTACGCCCTCGAGAAGAACCTGATCCAGGCGGCTATCGTTTCGCGGAGGACCGGCCCTTTCACGCGGCAGCCGATGGTTGCCACGGAGCCCGAGGAGTTGATCGAGGCGGCTGGCTCGCACTTCGAAGAAACGTTCCATCTCGACGAGATTGGAAGAAAGTACGGCAGCTTTGTTCCGTCGGTGAGGGACATAAAAGCCCTTCGTTCACGAAACATCGAAAGGATTGCCCTCGTCGGGACGCCCTGCCAGATATACACGTTTCGGAAGATGGAGCTGCTGAGAGTTGTCCCCTCGGACACGATTGTTCTGACTATCGGTCTGTTCTGCATGGAGAACTTCTCGTTCGACGAGGCGGCGCGAAAGAGGCTTGAGAGAAGCATCGGAATCCGTTTGAGAAACATCCGCAAGCTGAACATCAAGGACAACGTAATCGTCACGCAGGAGAACGGCGAAGTCGTTCACGTTCCCTTCGAGGCGGTGCACGAGATCGCGCGGCCGGCATGTTTTGCCTGCTCGGATTTCGCTTGCGATTACGCCGACATTTCCTGCGGCGGTCTCGGTTCTCCGGAGGGTTTCACGACGACAATCGTGCGAACCAGCATGGGCGAGAAAATCTACAACGGGGCGAATCAGGAGGGCTTCATTCAGGAATGGTCGCCGCGGGACGAAGATAAGTCCCGCCTTCATAAAACGGAAATGATGGCAAAGATAGTGTCGTTTGCCCTTCGCAAAAAGGAAAGGGCAAAACGTACTTTGGGTGAATAGAGATGTATAAGAGCGCACTCGTGGTTGGCGGCGGAATCGCCGGGATTCAGGCCGCCCTTGACCTCGCCGAGATGAGAATTGTGACTTACCTCGTCGAGAAAGGTCCAAGCATCGGTGGAAGGATGGCGCAGTTGGACAAGACCTTCCCCACCAACGACTGCGCGATGTGCATTCTTTCTCCCAAGCTCGTCGAGGCGGCGAGCCATCCGTACATTACAATCATCACCAATGCCGAAGTGCAGAGCGTTCAAGGGGAGGCGCCGGCGTTTCGGGTGAACGTGCTCAAGAAGCCACGCTTCGTGGACGAGGAGAAGTGCACTGGCTGCGGCGTTTGCATGACCAAATGCCCGGTGAGAATCCCCGACGAGTACAACAAGGGTCTCACGAAAACCAAGTGCATCCACATTCCTTTCCCGCAAGCTGTGCCAGCAATCCCGATTATTGACAAGGATAGCTGCATCTATCTGACGCGAGGGAAGTGCCGTGTCTGCGAAAAGTTCTGCGAGTTGAAAGCTGTGGATTTCGAGCAGAAGGAGCAAATCCTCGACCTGGACGTCGGGGCAATCGTTCTTGCGATGGGCTCTGCCGAATTCGACGCGACTTTGAAGGACGAGTACGGATACAAAACTTTCCCGAACGTGATGACGAGCATCGAGTACGAGCGGATTTTGAGCGCTTCTGGTCCGACCGCCGGGCACGTCAGGCGACCATCCGACGGAAAGGAGCCGAAGAGCATAGCGTTCTTGCAGTGCGTCGGTTCGCGCGACATGCAGGTCGGGAACAAATACTGCTCCGCGGTTTGCTGTATGCAGGCAGCAAAGGACGCGATTATCACGAAGGAGCATTCGCCCGACGTGGACGTTGCCATCTTCAACATGGACGTTCGCGCCTACGGAAAGCATTTCGACAAGTTCATTGACCGAGCCAGGGACGAGAAAGGGACGCGATTCATTCGGGGCCGGATTTCGTCCATCGAAATTGACCCCCGAACAGAGAACCTTGTCATCCGGCACAACACCGACGGCGGCAAGTTGGTCGAGGAGTCATTCGAGCTTGCAGTTCTTTCCGTTGGACTCGTCAGCTCACCGGCTCAGAAAGAATTGGCCAGGAGACTTGGCCTCAAGCTGAACGGCGACGGGTTTATCGCGTCGGACTCATTCTCTCCCGTCAACACAGGGAGGCGCGGCATCTACGTCTGTGGAAGCCTCGCCGGACCAAAGGACATTCCGGAGTCCGTGATGCAGGCGAGCGCGGCGGCTTCCGCGGCTGCGGGGGTTTTGTCGGGTTTTGAGACGAAGCTCATCAAGAGAGAATTTCCGACGGAGAGAGACATACGAGGAGAGCCAGTTCGAGTGGGCGTGTTCGTCTGCCATTGCGGGATCAACATCGCCAGCACGGTTGATGTCGAGAGCGTTTCGGAATACGCTCTCAGCCTTCCTCACGTCGTCCATTCGGAGCACCTTCTTTTCGCATGTTCTCAGGACTCGCAGAAAGTCATCGGCGGGGCAATCCGGGAAAAAGGGTTGAACCGCGTGGTGGTGTGCGCGTGCACGCCGCGGACGCACGAGCCACTCTTCCAGAGCACCTTGAGAGAATACGGCTTAAATCCCTACCTGTTCGAGTTCGCGAACATTCGGGAGCAGTGCTCGTGGGTTCACCAGAAAGAGCCCGAAAACGCCACGGAGAAGTCCAAGGAGCTTTTGAGGATGGCGGTGGCGAAGGTCGCTCGTCTGGAGCCGCTTTACAAAATGACCCTGCCGGTTAAGAAGTCAGCCCTGGTCATTGGAGGCGGCCTCGCTGGAATGACTGCGGCGCTCGACCTGGCGAATCAAGGTTTTCCGGTAACCCTCGTCGAGAAGGAACCTGAACTCGGCGGCAACTTGAGAAAGGTGCACTATGCCCTCGACGGAATTGAGACGGGGCCGTTCCTGGAATCGCTAATCGAGACAGTTCGCGCGCACGACTTGATAACGGTTTATACAAGCACGAGAATTCAGGAAATATCGGGATACGTTGGGAACTTCAAGACGAGCCTTGAGGGTGTGCCGGAGGCCGTCGAGCACGGCGTGGTGATTGTTGCCACTGGCGGCACGGCCTGTCAGCCGCAGGAATACCTCTACGGGGAAGACGCGCGTCTCCTCACCCAGGAGGAGCTTGAAGAACTCATCTGGAAGAACGGAAAAGTCGCGGAATCGCCGTTCTCGAGGATGAAATCGGTAGTGATGATTCAATGCGTCGGCTCGCGCGATGAATCGCATCCTTATTGCAGCCGTGTTTGCTGTAGCACCGCCGTGAAAAACGCCGCCAGGCTCAAGGAAATCAATCCGGACCTTGCTGTGTATGTCCTCTACAGAGATGTGCGTACGTACGGGCTGAAGGAGAATTACTACCAGCGAGTCCGCGACGAGGGCGTGGTTTTCATCCGTTATGACGAGGATGCAAAGCCCACGGTGGCGCGGAACGCGGAGAAACTGGAGGTCCGTGTTAACGACAAAATCCTCAATCGGGAGCTTGCCATCCACCCCGACCTGGTTGTGTTGAGCGCGGGGATTGTAGCGAATGCTGATAACCCGTGGCTGTCGCAGTTGCTGAAAGTGCCACTCGATGCCGATGGATTTTTCCTCGAGGCTCACGTGAAGTTGCGCCCGGTTGACTTTGCGACCGATGGCGTTTTCGTCTGCGGAATGGCTCATTATCCGAAGGACATTTCCGAGACGATTTCGCAGGCCAGGGCGGCTGCCGGCAGGGCCGCAACGGTCCTGGCCAAGACGGAGATCGAGGCGGAAGGAAAGGTCTCCCGAGTCCGCAAAGAGAGATGCCGCGGCTGCGGCACGTGCGTTGCGGTGTGCGCCTATCAGGCGGTCGAGCTCGACGAGGAGCAGGGAGTCGCGGTCGTCAACGAGGCGCTGTGCAAGGGCTGCGGAGCGTGCGCGGCTTCTTGTCGGATGAACGCCATAGACCTGAAAGGATTCGCCGACGAGCAGATACTCGTGGCGATTGCTGAGTTATGAGCGAAACGGAAAAAGTGGAAACGCAAAAGGCTATCGCTGAGGAACGCATGGCTGAGGCTGTCGAATGGCAGCCGAAGGTCCTGGCCTTTCTCTGCAACTGGTGCTCCTACGCGGGGGCGGACCTGGCGGGAGTGAGCCGCATCCAGTACCCGACGAATGTTCGCGTTATTCGTGTTCCATGCTCGGGCAGAATCAATCCGCTTTTCATCCTTAGCGCCCTGCGGCAGGGAATTGATGGCGTGCTTGTGTCGGGCTGTCATCCCGGAGACTGCCATTACATTAGCGGGAATCTCGTCGCGAGGAGGAAGTTCGCTCTCCTTAAAAACTGGCTGGAGTACGTCGGGATTGAGCCGGAGCGAGTGCAGTTCTCATGGGTGTCGGCTGCGGAGGGTGGACGATTCGCCGAGATTCTCCAGAAGGTCATTGAAGGAGTCGAGCGCGTGGGCCCGATCCAGAAATTGATGAAGAAGATATGAACGCACACTCGGAAATCTCCGACGAACTGAAGTCTGTGGCGAGGAAGCTTTTCGAGGAAGGCAAGATAGACCTTCTCGTCGGCTACGAGAAGGGGACATTGCCTCTGAGGACGAGGCCTTGCTTTGTCAGCAGTGCAGCGGAGGCGGATAAACTCGTCTGGGACGCATTCTGCTCAAATAACCTTGCGGTCTATCTGCCCCGGCTCTTTTCCCGGGAACACCGGCCCAAAAACTGGAAGCCACCGAGGGTCGCCATCGTCGCCAAGGGATGCGACGCGCGCTCCATCGTCGGCCTCATCAAGGAAAAGCAGGTCCCGCGAGAAAACGTGCTCATTGTCAGTGTGCCGTGCCGCGGAATCGTTGACATGGCGAAGGTCGAAGCCGCTTTCAACGGTGCGCGCCCCACGGAGACGGAACTGGCCGACGAGGACACGTTCACAGTCCGTCTGGACGGCGGCCGGGAAATCAAGCTGAGCCGAGACGTCATCTTGTTCGATTCGTGCAAAGGGTGTCTGTATCCGAGTGCCCTGATTTACGACATTCGCGTCGGTGAAGAGTTGGCACGGACAGAAACTGAGCCGTCGTTTGATGATGTCGCAAGCTTCGAGTCGAAATCCCAACAGGAGAGGTGGGATTACTTCCTGCGAGAAATCTCAAGGTGCATCCGATGCTACGCATGCCGACAAGCTTGCCCGAACTGCTATTGCTCAACTTGCTTCGCGGACCAGACCCAACCCAAATGGATTGGCGTCGGGACAGACCTCCCGGAGGTGATGATTTACCACCTCGGCAGAATCTTCCACCAGGCGGGGCGGTGCGTTGATTGCGGTGCGTGCGTTCGCGCCTGCCCGATGAACATTGACCTCCGCGTGTTCACGCGAAAGATGCTGAAGGACGTGAAGGAGTTGTTCGGGTACGAGGCGGGCGTTTCTCTCGACGAGCCTGCGCCTCTTTGCACGTTCAAAATGGAAGACGACCAATCCTTTATTACAGAGCCGTAAATGATGCAAGACGCGATGACCGTGAGAGTCCTTGATAAGCAAAAATCGGGTGACCTTGCCCGAGCAATTGCCGCCGCCGGATTTCGATTGTACGGGCCAGTCCTGGACGAGGACGAGCTGCGATTGGCTGAACTCACCGAGCTGAGAGAGCTGGATTTCGGCTACTCAAACTTCAAGATGTCCCCGAAGGAATTCTTTTTCCCTCAGTCGGAGGTCCTCTGCCGGTTCTGCCGCGAGGAGTTGATTTCGGACGCGGTTGCGGAAGAGGAAAAGAAGGTTCTTCTCGGAATTCGCCCGTGCGACGCGAGGGCGCTATGGTTGATGGATAAAGTGTTTCTCCAGGAACCGGCAGACGTTTATTACAAACAGAAGCGAGAGAGCACTCTCGTCATTTCGGCGGCGTGCACCGACCCTGAGAGCACATGCTTTTGCACGTCACTCGGTGGTAGTCCCGCTGGCACCGAGGGCGCCGATGTCATCGCGTTCAACCTCGGTGAGAGCATCCTGCTTGAGCCTGTAACGACCAAAGGCGAGGGGTTCCTCAATCAGTTCGCAGAGCTGACAAGGGAGGCGAGCAGGGAGGAAGTTTCCCAGCGAGAGAGAATTGCACAGGGCGCTTCTTCACGGATGAAGAAGATTTCTCTTGACGAAATAGCGGAGCGGTTTGCGAAGTCTTTCGACTCGGACATGTGGCGTGTTCCATCGCTCAAGTGCCTCGGCTGCGGAATATGCACATATTTCTGTCCGACGTGCCACTGCTTCGACGTGACCGACGAGACGCTCAAGGGAAACGGACAGAGGGTGCGGACCTGGGATTCCTGCATGTATTCTCTGTTCACGCTTCACGCCTCCGGACACAATCCGCGCCCGACTCAGAGAGAGAGAGTCCGTCAGCGATTCATGCACAAGTTCGGTTATTCCGTCGAGAACTACGGCGAGCTGTTTTGCGTGGGGTGTGGGCGTTGCATCAAGCATTGCCCGGCCAACCTTGACCTCAGGGAGGTAATTGCTCCGTGAAACGTACCGCAGGCGTCCCGCCTGCGTCAAAGAAAGTCGTAGAAGCGGCTTCCAGCCGCTTGGAGACGCGGCAAGATGCCGCGTTTACTGAGAAGTAGGACTGAGCAATACTGTGAAAACCGAAAAAGCGAAATCCGAAATTCGAAATCCTTACATCCCCTACCCCGTGCGAATCGAGAAGATAACCGTCGAGAACGCGGATAGAGACCTCAAGACGTTCAGACTGGTTTTCCTCAACAAGGAGGACGAGGACGCGTTCGAGTATCTCCCAGGACAGTTTGCAGAGCTTTCGGTCTTTGGAAGAGGAGAATCGCCCATCGGGATCGCTTCCTCGCCGACGGAGGAGGGCTACCTCCTCTTCAGTGTGAAGAGAGTCGGAGTTGTTACTTCGGAGCTTCACAATTCGGAAGAGGGAAGAATCATTGGCGTGAGAGGGCCGCTCGGCAAACCATATCCTCTCGACGTGATGGAAGGGAAAAACATCCTCATCGTTGGCGGCGGGTTCGCCTTCACGACGCTGCGAAGCACGATTCGTTACCTCCTCGCTCCCAAAAACCGCGGGCGGTTCGAGAAAATCACCGCCATCTATGGCGCGAGAAGTCCGGGTGAGCTGCTTTACAAGGATGAGCTAAAAGAGTGGCAGTCGCACGACGGAATTGACATGGTCGTCACAGTGGACGAGGGGGACGAGTCGTGGACCGGCAGGGAAGGATTTGTGCCGACGGTCCTAAAGCAAGTCGCTCCTTCCTCCGACAACGTGATCGCCCTTGTGTGCGGCCCGCCAATCATGCTGAAGTTCACATTCCCAGTTCTCTTAGAGCTTGGCTTTTCGCCCGAAATGATTGTCGTCTCCCTCGAGATGCGAATGAAATGCGGGATCGGGAAATGCGGCCGCTGCAACATCGGCAGCACCTACGTCTGCAAAGACGGCCCCGTCTTCACCTACCGGCAACTCCAATCCCTCCCCGCGGAGTATTGATCGCAGGGCGCAAGGCTCCAGTCGCCATGGGAGTAACCGCAGATGCACGCAGATGAACGCGGATAGCACCTGGCCCCCTCACAGATTATTCACGATTCTCTTTATCTCAAGCTTTGGCTTCCCGAAGTTCAAGAGGAGACAAAGCTTTAGCCCGGTGGCTTTAAGGTAGTTGAGACATTGCGCCATGTGAACCTCGTCGAGCATCTTGACGGCCTTGAGTTCGACGACAACGCTGTTTTCCACGAGAAGGTCCGCGAAAAACTCACCGACCATCTCGCCGCCGTAGGTCACGCTCACCCGATGCTGTTGTCGTACATCAAGACCCTCCCTCTCCAACTCGATTCTCAAGGCATTTTCGTACACTTTCTCGAGGAACCCCGCCCCCAGGGTGTTGGCAACACGATAGGCGCACCCTATTATGTTCTCACTGATTTCATTCAATCTGCGTTCATCCGCGTTCATCCGCGGTTCCTTCTCTCCTCGCACGAGACAACACACCTCCGCACAAGAACCATGATAGCACACTCTGCCCCCCAAATCGCCATTGACACCGCTCACAGGTTTGGCACAATGAAAGCCGGATAGATGCGCATAAGGACGTCAGCACGACCATGATCCACGCGCATGTGCTCAGCAAGCGGGGCCACCCCGTGCGCAGCCCGATCATTGGGCTTTTCCCCGGCCCACACAGTCTGTATAATCCAGGACGCCTCGAAGCGATAACAGGACGTAACTCATCGAAATCAAGGCCACTGAACGGATAGAAAAGAACTCACGGAAACTCCTTATACAGAAGCAGGCAGTCTGTGTTTGCGGTTTTATACAGACTGCATAAACATTGTTAGGCGGGCGAGTGTATAATGTCATCAAGGAGGCTGCAATGGCAAAGAAACGTGTCTTCGTGAGCTTCGACTTCGACAATGACAAGGCTCTTAAAGACTTCATCATCGGCCAGGCAAAGAACGACGACTCTCCCTTCGAGGTGTCTGACCACTCGCTGAAGGAAGATGCACCCGAGAAGGATTGGCTCGAGAAGGCGAGGGCCGCCATCTCACGTGCTGAGGTCTTTATCATCATGCTTGGCCCCAAGACCCGGAAGGCATCCGGAGTCCTCAAAGAGGTCAAAATCGCCAAGGAGCTCGACAAGAAGAGGTTCCAGATCATTGGCTACAAGGACGGCACAGAGGATTGGGCCGTTCCCGACGCAGGCCGAACGTATTCATGGAGCTGGGACAACCTAAAGAAGCTCCTGGCTTAGCCGCCAATGGAGAAGATCAATCACGACTCTCCGGCTGTCCAAAGCTCCCTCACCATCCTCCAGGACGTCATCACCAGGATGGCCGGGAATAGCGCCAACGGCAAGACATGGTGCATTGCCTTGGTTTCGGCCATCCTCGTCCTCCTCGCAGACAGGCATTCCCCGGATCTCGTTTGGATAGCGATTGCGCCAATCATCTTATTCTGCATGCTCGACGCGTACTACCTTGCGATGGAGAAGGATTTCCGTGATCGCTACAATCAGTTCGTCAGGAAGCTCCACACCGGTGCCGCTATTATTGACGACTTGTTCGTCGTCATCCCGCCTGGACAAAGCCCACTCTCGGCAAAAAACGCGTGGCGCGCACTCAAGTCATTCTCCGTTTGGCCGTTCTACATCATTCAGGTGATTGTCCTTCTAGTCGTAAGGTTCCTCCTCTTCTAGGGCCTGCCTGACAACGGCCTGGAGCCGACTAAGCCACCCGGCCGGCTTCGGCAGGCTTTGATCTCGGTGGCAGGCTCGATTGCGCTCTTGGCCTTGATCTCGTCCTGTGGGCTCAGCGGCTCACGCCGGGCGTTGCGCCTCCTCTTCCTTGCCTTGATACATGTCCAAAAGCCCCCCGACGAACCGGCAGGCCGCCCGCCGGTCCAAGCAGAACAACACTCGCATGCCCAAAGCGACCACGATGAAAAGCAAAGTCCCAGGGACGGCGTTGCCGTGCGCTCGCAAGCGGTAGCGCCCGCCTCCCGCGCGTCTTCCCTTTTCGGCGCAGGCGGGGCCGCCGAAAATGTCGAGGAGGTCGGCTTCCACTGCTACCTGGTTCCTTGCTACCACCCTTGAGGAACAATTTCCTCCGGCACACTACCAGCGACGTCGCGATTCCCTTTCGCTGTTGCTCTTGTGAGGACATCGGCGACCAGAGCCTGCCGAAGGGGCGCAATCCCACCTCGTCAGCTCTGAGGAACAAGGGATTTTTCGCACCTTTTGAGGGGGATTTGGGTCGAA
>CAYZXL010000004.1:0-174067 GCA_964482435.1 uncultured Verrucomicrobiota bacterium | reverse complement strand
ATATCTCAAACCACTTAACGCACAAAATGCCCCCTTCTTTGTCCGGAACTTCGGGTTAATGAGTACGCGACAACATCCGAGAAAAGCGCTGAACCGAAGAGATTTCATCAAGGCCGCAGGATGGCTCGTTGGGGCAAGGGCGTTTGCTCTAAAGAGGTCGG
The DNA here is from genome assembly GCA_964482435.1 of uncultured Verrucomicrobiota bacterium. Lineage (GTDB taxonomy): Bacteria > Auribacterota > JABMQX01 > JABMQX01 > JABMQX01 > CAYZXL01. The sequence goes on along the minus strand of CAYZXL010000004.1, from coordinate 173,906 downwards.
GAGCGAGTCCCGACAGTAATCCCAACGTCCTTTTCATCATGACCGATCAGCAACGGTTTCCGTACATGAGTGCGTATGGAGGCGCTTCGGTTAAGACGCCGGCGATGGACAGCATTTCTCGCGAAGGCATGCTCTTCACACGTGCGTTTTGCTCGACGCCGCAGTGCTCGGCTTCTCGCTCATCCATCATGACCGGCCTTTATCCTCACGTCACAGGCGTCATGGGTAACACCGAGGCAGCGGGCGGGAATCCCCTTGGACCGAGGACTCCTTCGCTTGGCAAGATTTTTTGGGAGGCAGGTTACCGGACAGGGTATTTCGGAAAGTGGCATCTTGGAGGAGATGCCCGCAACCACGGCTGGGATGCTTACGACGAGTGCGGGCGAGGGGTTGGGGTGAGGGTCGTGGAAGGGTCGGTGCAATTCCTCGGGGAATCGAAGGAGCCCTTCCTGCTATTCTGCTCTTTTGTCAATCCGCATGATATCTATGGGTTCCAGACGCTGAGGAAGACAATAGGAAGGAGCAAGGAGGGAATCAAGCTGCCGGGGAATTTGCGGGATGACCTGTCGAAAAAGCCGCGACCGCAGATTGAGTATCGTGATGAAGACCAGGGAAAGGCGGCGGCGGGGCTGACGGAAGAAGGCTGGATTGACTACCTGAATGTCTATTCGTACCTTGTCGAGAAGGTTGACGGTGAGATCGGCGAAGTTCTCGCAGAGCTGCGGCAAGGAGGCCGGGAGAAGCGGACGGTCATCGTATTTACCTCCGACCATGGCGACCTCGGCGGCGCGCATGGACTGGCTTTCAAAGGGCCGATGATGTACGAGGAGCTCGTGAGGATACCGCTGGGCATTTCGTTCTCGGAAACGACTCGTTCTGGCCAGCGAGTTGAGGAGCTGGTGGTGAACGTTGACTTGCTGCCGACGATTTGCGAACTGGCAGGGCTGCCGGCGCCGAAGCAGATTCACGGGCGAAGCCTGGTGCCGCTACTTGAAGGAAAGGGGGTCTCGTGGCGGGACTATGTGATCGGGGAGTACTATTCGAAGCAGAAATGGGTTAACCCTCTTCGGATGGTGCGAACGAAGGACTGGAAGTACACACGCTATCGGAAATGGGGAGAGGAGCTGTATGATTTGCGGGATGACCCCGGCGAGCTGAAAAACCTTGCGGCGAGCGACGCTCACGCGGCGGTGAGGCAGGAGTTGAGCGGCATCCTCGATAAATGGATGCGGGAGACCAACGACCCATTTGAGTCGTTGTCCCCCACCGATAGAGCGGGAAGGCCGGTTCAGGAATAAGGCCGGTGGACGCGCGACACGTATCATTTGCGGAGGACAACGTTTATGAATAGAAGGGCACACGACGTGGTGGGGATAGGGATACTGCGCACCGGGCGTTTTCTGGGCAAAGCGATCGTTGTGACAGAAGCGGTTTTGACTCTTTCGTTATACGGAGCTGCGGAGGAGGGAGAAGCGTGGCCGACTTCGGGGAAAACTGCGCGAGAGGAAGTCGCTCCGTCGAGAGTCATCGAAGTGCCCGAAGGCCGAGAAGCGGAATGGCTGGCGATAGGCGACCTGGACAATGATGGCGACCTGGACTTCTTGACAGCAAGGAATTCGGACCAGGCGGTCACGGCGCTGACGGCATATGACCGCGATGGAAACGTGATATGGAAGTGGGGCGAAGAGGGCAGCTCGATCATCGTGTACGATGTGCCCGCCCAGATATATGACATAGATGACGACGGGAAGAACGAGGTTATTTACAGCATTGCCGGTCATCTTATCGTGGCGACTGGCGCCGACGGCGTTGAGGAGAAGCGATGGGCGCTTCCGAAAGGGCTGGCGGTCGCGGATTGCATCATGATTGCGAATTTCAGAGGTGGGGAAAAGCCGGGCGACATCGTCGTGAAGAGCCGATATGACCACGCGTGGGCGTATGACAACAATTTCTCTCTTCTGTGGGAATGGAGTGGAAACACGGGGCATCATCCCTGCCCGGATGATGTGGACGGCGACGGGAAGGACGAGCTCTTTTGCGGTTACACTCTTCTCGACGACGATGGGAAGGAAATCTGGCGGCTGAAGCCGGAACCTGAGGGGCACGCCGACACAGCGCGCGTTTGCCGGGACCTGGACGGGAAATCCTCCAATGTTCCATGGTACTTGACGACGTGCTGCGGGGGCGGCGACTTGATTGTAACGGACCGTCGAGGCGACCGGCTGTGGCAGATGCGCCCGAAGGTTACGCTGCATTTTCAAAGCGCCCGTGCGGCAGAAATACGACCGGACATTCCGGGTAAAGAAATCGTGGTGGACGTCGCGGGCGACCCGCTGCCGTCGCCGGACAGGCTAATGCTGCTCGATTCGAGAGGGAATGTTGTTGGGACATACTTGGCGGATTACACGCGGTTTCACGACGTGATTGACTGGAACGGGGATGGCGTAATGGAAATCGTCATTCCACGGGCGGACGGAATTTTCGACGGGCGGGGTCGAAAGCTCGTGCAATTCTTGAATCCACCTCCTCACCCGACAGACCGGGAGACGCCGTTCTGCTACATAGCGGACGTGTACAACGATGGGAATGACGATGTCATCTTGCTGGACGATTCGAGCATTCGCATCTATAACAACCCAAAGCTTCCTCGGGGGAAACCGAAGCCTCTCGTGTCGAAAAGGCACTACAACTACACCTTCTATTAAAGGAGACATGTACCGGACGCAGGGGCCACAAGGCGGGCAGGGCTAACCTGGTGGGCAGGGCTTGCCAACCCGTGCTTCAGTGCCATTCACAGCAGCGGCTGCCGAGGAGTCTCATTCCGTTGGAAATGACGAGCAGCGAGGCACCCATGTCGGCAGCGATGGCCATCCAAAGCGTCGCAAGACCAAAAGCTGCCAGTGCCAGGAAAAGGAGCTTCACGCCGAGGGCAAAGGCGATGTTCTGCTTGATCGTCCGGAGGGTGTGGCGGGAGTGCATGATGAGCCAGGGGAGCCTTGTGAGGTCGTCGGACATGAGGGCAATGTCCGCGGTCTCGATGGCAACGTCCGTGCCGGCTGCACCCATGGCTATGCCGAAGGTCGCGGCTGCCATCGCGGGAGCATCGTTGACGCCGTCACCGACCATGGCGACCGTCCCAAGGTCTCCGACGAGGGTCCGAACAACTTCAACCTTCTGTTCCGGGAGAAGCTCCGCTCTGAAATCGTCCACGCCGATGCAGCCTGCAACCACCCGTGCGGTGCCTTCGTTGTCGCCTGTGAGCATGACTATGCGGCGGACGCCGAGCTGCTTGATCTGCCTGAGTGCTTCCGGAGCTTCTTTTCTGACGGCGTCGGCAACGGCAATGAGGCCGCAGATTTGCTCATCGTTCCCTACGGCGACGACGGAGTAGCCGCTTTTCTGGAGCTTTTCGGCAGTGTCGTGAACTTCCGGCGTCTCCCCGCCGACTTCATGCATCAGGAGGTGACTGCCTATCCAGAAAGCGCGCCCGTCTATTCTGGCCCGCGCTCCCTTGCCTTTTGTCGCCTGGAAGTCTTCGGGGGAGCCCGGAACGATTCCTTCCTCCCTGGCTTTGCGAAGAATAGCGATGGCGAAGGGGTGCTCGCTTTGTGCCTCGAGGGTCGCGGCTATCTGGAGAAGCTCTCTTCGAGAATATCCGTGAAAGGGGACAACCTCGTGCGCTTCCGGGCGGCCATAGGTGATGGTGCCGGTCTTGTCAAGAGCAAGAGCTTGCACCCGAGCCGGGGCCTCGAGGAACAACCCACCCTTGATAAGAACCCCTCGGCGGGCGGCGGACGTGAGGCCGGACACGATACTGACGGGGGTGGAGATGACCAGGGCGCACGGGCACGCAATCACAAGAACGACGAGGCCGCGGTATAACCAGCGCGTCCATTCCCCGGACAAAAAGATTGGCGGCACGAGAACCATGCACACGGCGACACCGACCATGACGGGGGTGTAGTAGTGAGCAAACCTGTCCACCCAGCGCTCAGTGGGCGCCCGACGAGAGTGGGCTTCCTGGACGAGGTGGATGACGCGGGCAAGAGTCGTGTCGCTGGCGGGCTTCGTCACTCTGAACTCCAGCGCGCCGTCTTGATTAATCGTCCCCGCGAAGACCTCGTCGCCCGGGGCCTTGGCGACCGGGGCGGACTCTCCGGTGATTGGTGCTTGATTTACCGTTGAGCGACCCCTGGTTACTTCACCATCGAGGGGGATTTTTTCGCCGGGACGAACTGAGATGATGGCGCCGACGGGAACGTCCTCCACGCGTTTTTCGACGGCGGTGCCGTCGTCGGGAGAAAGGCAACGGGCCGTGGCTGGCGATAGGTCCATGAGAGCTGTGACGGCACGGCGAGCGTGGGCGATGCTCCATCGCTCAAGAAGGAGCGCCAGGGCGAAGAGAAAGGCAACGGTGGCGGCCTCCAGAAGTTCTCCGATGGCTGCGGCAGCAACGATTGCTATGGTCATTAAGAGGTTCATATCGGGCCGCAGCCGTCTTGCTGCGAGTAATGCTTTCGGGAAAACAAACCATGCCCCGGTGAGGATGGAGGACAGATAGAGGACGACCGAAACCGGAGGTAGAACGTGTTCCTCGCCGCCAGCCACAAGGGCATGTAGAGCACCCCCATGAATCACGGAATGGCTTATGAAGCCGCCCAGGAGAAATACTCCGCTGGCGCAGGTCAAAGTCAGGGGACCACGGTCTTGCCAGAGTGAGCGGCTCCTCTCCCCTGCCTCAGCCTCTGCCCAGGGAAGGGCTTTCATTCCAGTGGATGCGACGGCAGCGACGATGGCTTGCGAGTCAATGGCGGCAGGCTCGTAGGTGACGGTCACTTTCGCGTTGAGGATGTCAAAATCGAGGGCGGAGATTCCCGGCTTGCCGCCGAGCTCCTTTTTCAGGGCATCCACCTCTTCGGCACAATCGAGGCCGCGAACTCTGTATGTCACGCGATTCAGCATAGGTCTCTCGGGCTTCGGGGATGAAAGTGGTCGTCAGAACAAACCCATGTTACCACAACTCAAACCGACTTCGCCAAAGGGCAGTGTATTTGGTTGTGGCTGCCTTTTCGGGGCAAGCGGCCCATATTTCGCCCCTTCAGGGCTGTAGCCCTTTCTCCGATCGCCTCCCCCAGGGCTTCGCCCTGGGCGCTACACTATGACGCCCTTACAGGGCTTTCGGACACTCCTCCGAAGGCGGGATCAGCCCCGAAGGGGCGGCATAATCCGCTCGCCGATGTCGTGAGGGTTTTAGACGACACCTATCGCCCCGGAAACACAGCCTGCAAAAATCGGGTTGACAGGACCACATGTCTCAGATAAGTTGTAAAGAGTGATCTGGCAGACCGAAAAGGCGCTGACCCAAGCCCGTTAAGGCGGCGAGAATAGAGACATGGTGGGCAGTTTCAGTGCTCTCAACGAAAATGTGCTTGTATTGAACCGGCTGTGGCAGGCGGTGAACATCTGCACGGCACGGCGGGCTATCTGTATGCTCTGCCAGGGGCACGCCCATGCGGTCCTTCAGGAAAACGGGGCGTTCCGGACATTCCCTTTCAGCGACTGGCGCGATTTCTCCCGAAGCGGCGACGGAAAGCTGAAATTCGTTCACGGCATCAATTATCGGATTGCGGTTCCGCCGATTGTTCTGCTCGTGTTTTATGCGAAAACTCCGCACAAAGAGGTCAAGCTCACCCGCCAGAACATCTTCACGAGGGACAAGAACACCTGCCAGTATTGCGGGAAGACTGTGGATAAGAGGGAGCTGAACCTCGACCACGTGATTCCCCGGCAGCTTGGCGGAAAGACAACCTGGGAGAACCTCGTCTGTAGCTGCAAAGAGTGCAACACAAAAAAGGCCGGGCAGACGCCCAAGCAGGCGGGGATGTCTCTCATTCGCCAGCCCAAGACGCCCCTGTGGCGGCCATACCTCGATTTCCACCTCGAGAGAATCCCGCACGACGCCTGGAAGCATTTCATTGACGTTACGTACTGGAACGTCCAACTCGGAGACGAGGATGTCGCTGGGGTGCCGTCGTTCGGCCACGAGTGATGCGCCGACGGCAAGAGGCACGCGGGGTCGAGTGCAGGGGGCTTGTTGAAGGACGGGAGATTGAGTTTCGATTTGCGAGTTTTACGACGCCCGATGATAAGGAGAGGCGTTTTTTCGTTTAACCCCTTCTCCGTAGTGGTTTTTCGGAAGCGAAAGAATTGACGAAAGGAAGAGGTGAACTATGGCAACAGTACTGTCAAAAGTGGCGATTCTGGTTCTCGTGGTGACAGGAGGACACGATTTTGAGCACGATGCATTCTTCAAGCTTTTCCAGGGCTACGCTGACATCCAGTTCAAAGAGGTCGTGCAGCCCGAAGCCAACAAGATGCTCGAAAGCGGGGAGGCCGCGAAATACGACGTGATTGTCCTGTACGACATGTGGCAGGACATAACGGAGCCGCAAAAAGAGGCGTTTGTCAAGCTGCTAAAGGAAGGTAAGGGACTCGTCGCCCTTCACCACTCCATAGCTTCCTATCAGGAATGGCCGGAGTTCTTCAAAATCATCGGAGGGAAGTTCTATCTCAAGGAGAGAGTGGAGGACGGGGTGAAGTATCCCGCGAGCAAAGCCGCGGACGGGCAGCGGATGAACGTCAAGGTGAACAAGGAGCATCCCATCACTCGCGGGGTAGAGGATTTCGCGGTCCTTGACGAGACTTACAATGGATTTCGCGTGGACCCGGAGGCGGACGTTTTTCTGAAGACTGACAACCCCGCAAACGGCCCCAAGATTGCCTGGACGAAAACCTACGGCAAATCGCGAGTCGCGTACATCCAGCTCGGGCACGACAACAACACTTACAGCAGTCCCGCCTACCGGCAGATTGTGGTGCAGGCAATTCGCTGGGCTGCCGCGAGACCCGAGGCTGAGGAGAAAGCAGCCGGTGAGAGGCTTTTCGTTCCTCTGTTCAATGGAAAGGACTTGACCGGCTGGGAGAAGGTCGGAAATGCGAAATGGACTGTCGAGGATGGAATGCTCGTCGGACAGCAGAGCGAGAACGGCGGCGTCGGGGAGCTCCTCACCGAGAAAAGCTTCTCCGATTTCGAGTTGAAGGTTGCTTTCAAGGTTGTCTGGCCGGCGAATTCGGGGGTTTGGTTCCGCTACCAGAACCCGAATAAGGCCTACCAGGCGGACATTCTTGAATGGAAGAATCCCGTTTGCTGGACGGGGACGCTTTATTGCCCCGGCAAGATGTTTCTCGCCATGAACACCGACGAGAAGCTCGTCAACAAGGAGGGATGGAACAGCTTTCTCATCCGCGCGAAGGGAGACCACATCGTCATCGAGTTCAACGGCAAGAAAGTCGCGGACGTGCGCGACACGACGACCGACCAGGGCAAGATAGGCTTCCAGGTCCACCCCGGGGAAGAATTCAAGAACATGAAGATTATCGTCCGCAGCATCGCCCTCCGGCCTCTCTGAGAAACCGGACCAACCGCAGAGAGCGCAGAGATGGGCAAATGGGGTAAGGTTTTGCTCAGCGTGTGGCTGTGGCTTGCTTTGTACGAGGGTGGATTGGCAGCCTCGACCCCTCCTTATCCGCCGAGCACGGTCATCACGCGGCTCACGTGGGACGAAGGTGTGCTCAAGTTGACGAACCGCGCGGGCGATAACTGGCCCATCACCTGGGTTGATGACGACCTCCAGATTACGGCTTACGGAGACGGGGCGGGGTTCGGCAACCGAGACCCCGAGCTGTCGCTTGGCTTTGCCAGAATTCTCGGAGACCCTCCGAACCATCGCGGCGACGATTTCGTGAGCGACGTTGATACGCCGGAGGGCGGCGGGCCAAAGGGAATCAAGGCAAGCGGGCTGCTGGTGGTGGACGGGACTCTTTACATGTTCGTGAGGAACTACAAGCCTCCGGGTTCCGACGACCACACGAATTCGCGCCTCGCGTGGTCAGCCAATCGCGGCGAGAACTGGACGTGGGCCGATTGGCATTTCACCGATACTTTCGGCTGTCCGGAGTTCGTCCAGTTCGGGAAGAATTACGAGGGTGCACGGGACAATTACGTTTACGTCGTCTCGCAGGGGAACGATAGCGCCTACGAGTATTCGCCGGACATTGTGATGGCGAGAGTGCCGAGGGATAAAACTCCGGACAGAAGCCGTTACGAGTTCTTTGCCGGGTTCAACCTAAGCGGGAATCCGACGTGGTCGCCGGACATCGCAAGGCGAAAACCGATTTTCACCGACCCGAACGGGACTCAGCGGATAGCAATCACGTACAATTCCGGCCTGCGGCGATACATTCTGACAGCGTCCCACTTTCCCCCGGGAAAGAAAGCGACGCACACTGCCGCCTTAGGGGTTTTCGATGCGCCGGAACCGTGGGGGCCCTGGACGACGGTCTATTATGACGACGACTGGTCAAAGGGCAGCCGAACCTACCACCACAAATTTCCGACAAAGTGGATGAGCAAGGACGGCAAGACGATGTGGCTGCTCTATTCGGGCCTCGACGGTGGGCTTTATACGTTTTGCCTGAAAAAGGCAACGCTGGAGGTATCAGCTCGCTGACTCAAGCGGACGACTTCGCTGTCGCCGGGAGAAAGCTCAAGCGTGATGAGGGCGATGTTGCCCTTCCTCACAAGCTGCACGCGCCTGTCGGAGCTGAGGCCCTCGGCGGAGAGTGCTCTGCCTGCCAACCCAAGCGCAGCAAGGTCAACTTCCACCTCGACGGTCTTCGTCTCGCCCGAGGCGTTCAGAACCGTGAAGTAAACAGTGCCATCCTTTCCTACCCCGTACCGCTCGAGCCTGGTCTCATCGTCGGATGTCCTCGCATGGGTTATTGGCTGCCAGCCGGCTTTTCCGAGGGCGCGGATGATGGGGACGTACTTCTTGAACAGAGGTCGGTCGCGGTTGTAGAGAGCGGGCTGGGAAAAGTAATGATTTGATGAGGCGTCCGCGCTGAAGAAGCTCGGATAGAATGCGTAGAACATGCACCGGCGCATGTACTTCTCCGTATCGGAATACGTCCACGTACCGAAACTTGTGTTCATCAGAAAAAGGTACGGCTTCTGAAACATCATCGCCCGCCGGTAGTTCATGAGCCATTCGTCGTCGGGCGAGAACCTCCCGCCACGTTTCCAGTTTATCTCGATTCCGCACGTGTCGAAGAGGTGGCAGAAGAAGCCGAACCGGAGCGGGACGGCGTTGGCCATCATCAGCTTGTCTCGCCTGTGGACGTCGTCAGAAATCCACCTTGCGAACTCGTAGATAGAGAAGACGTTGAGGATGCAGGGTTTCTTGGTCGTCGTGTCGAATGTCAGGGGGATTTTCGCGGAGACGAAATGCTCCCGACGGAAATTGCACAGGTCGCTCCATCCTTCGAGCGAATCGAGGTATTCTCCGTCGAGGATTCCTCTGGATGTGTCGGCATAGCGGCGATCGGCATCGGCGATGTCGCAGTTCACCGTGGCTTTGGTAACCTCTTCGCGAAGCGAAGGAGATGGGTTGAGGGCGAAGACACAGCCATCGCACCAGGGGGCGTTCTCGACGGTGAGACGATATTTCCCGTCGCCGTCGTATATGCCCGAGGAAACGGCGGCGAGGGCGTTGCGGTTTCCGGCGGCAGCAGTCCTCTTGAGAGAATCAACGCAGCCGTCGTAGGTTCGCTCAACTCCCTTCGGCATCCTCTGCCAGTAGCTCTGCGGCTCAGTGTAGCGGAAAGTTAAAATGCCGTGGTCGTCGTCGAATTTCGTCTCGTCGGTCCCCTCCTTGAAGGCGAAGCCGAAGTCCTCGAAGTTCTGGACGCTCGATATGCGATGAAACGCCATCCAGAGGCCTTCCTTATCGAGCCTCTTCGTGAAAAACTGAGGATAGATGTCGTAGTACTTTTGCAGCGCAGCCCGAAAGCCCCATGTCGGGTCGAAGCTGTAGATGATGAACGAGAACGACGCTTTGCCAGGAAAGGCTTCCACGGCGGGACAAAGACCGAAATCGTAAACGATGTAGAGAATGCCCCGGTCGGCATCGTAAGCGATGCGGTGGAGACGCGGCTCGTGCATCGGGACAGCGAGGGAAAGGCCGAGACGATTCTCAGTGTCGCAGAGAGCGGAAAGAGGATACCGGGACATCGTCCCATTCGACCCTGCACCGACGGGGGCGACGTTTCGGAAGTCTCCTCCTTTCGTCGTGTCTCCGGGAGAAGTGGCGGCGTCCCACCATGTCCAGCGAGCACCTCCCACCGGCAAGGCGAAGCAGAGAGAAACCGAGCGGTCATTGCTGGTCAGGTCGCTCAGGTTTCCGGTGATTTCAATGAAATTCGTCTGCGCCTGGATTCTTGCGTCGAGGCGCAGAGAAAGGGATTCGGCCCTGGCAGAGAGGATGGCGCGAGTCGGTCCTTCTGATTTGACCTCGCCACGAAAGGAGAAGAAAGCAGACTGCTCCGCGGCATCCCGGACAAAGAAACCGGCGGGGGTGCCGGCGAATTTCATGAAACGGCTACTGACTTCGCAGAGGGCGACGGTGCTGCCGGACCTATCGAAGCCGATTTCCAAACCGTCCGCGGACATGACTATCGCCTCGACGGGGGGCGGGGAAGGCGCCCTGTCAGGCTCGAGGGTCGGCACGCCATCGAAGCTGGTGCCCGCCCGGGATGCCAACTGTGCCAGCCCGACATCGTCGAACCAGACTTTGCCGGAATGGGAACGAAACAGAAGGTTCAGAGAAAGGCTCTTGATAGGCTTAGCGGGTGTGACGAAAAAGGAGACCTTCTGCCAGTCGTGAGTTCCGGTGGAGAAGGGAGCGTTAGTTCCCCAGAGAGGCGTGCCGTCGTCGTAGATGCAGTCCACGTAGATTGAATAGTCGGCGTCGGGGGCGCCGGAGACGTTCTCCGCCTTGCTCCATCCCTCGACGTAAACGGGGACGGGTCTTTTCTGGTCGAGAGTCAGCCGCGCCACGGCGCCTCGCCTTTCGGCGGGGGATGCACCCTCACACGTCACGCAGCGACTTCCGCTACGCCCTTCCCCTTCCCTGACCGAATACCCTGCTTCGTAAGCATCCCAGCCCTTGAGAGGGACTTCTTTCCCGTCCTCAAAGTCGCCGTTCTCGATAAGATTTTCTGCACGGGAAACATCGGGCGCTTCCGGCACAGGGATCACGATGTCCGGCGCCGATTCGGATGCCGCGCGAGAGGCGTACGCTGCGAGAAGGATAACAAGAAGGATGATGGGAAAGGGCGGGAAGGACGCCGGGGAAACGGAACAGGTTTTAGCGCTCCTTTTGTCGCGCATGTGCGAAGGGCCAGTTGTGCGGGAATACCACGTCGCCGCGACCGCCGGCTACTGAATCTTTGCGATGTCGGCTTTCAGCTCTTTTAACTCCCTTTCTTTGAATCTGGCATAATCTTTCAAAATGTACAAGATTTGTTCTTTCTCAGACAGGCCCTTGAGCTTGCTCAAGTCTATGTCCGGACTCGCGGGCATGATGGAACCGCTATTCGACCAGTTCATGAGAATTCTCTGGCCTCCGATCGAATTCTCGTCCGTCAAAAAGAGGAGCGCCATGCCGCCGGGGGAGAAGTTGTGATATTTTCGGATGAAGCTGCTCTGGAGGATGACGGGATGTCTGTCAAGCGGAAGTGACCCACGGACATTGTGAACGACGATGACCTCGTAGCGGACAAGCCCGTCGTGGTAGAGAGGTCCGTTCTCGTCCTTGTCCTGCCCGAAGGTCGCAATCCTCGCTAAGACGATGAACTTCGATTTCTCCATGAGGGAATCGAGGTCGGTGAACTCCGAGTATTTGTAGGCGGGCGCAGCAAGACAAATAAAGCACAGAATCCCGACCGTGAGGATGACCTTTCTAACGATTCTGTTCATAACTGCTCCTTTCGGACTTGAGGCAACGCCCGGGGCAGCCCGTTCGTCCTGAGACGCGGGGATGCCCCGGATTACTCAGCACTCGTTGCTTCCCTCCGTTTCGCTTCGTGGCCAGCGACGAATTTCTCGATTTCGCCATCCGATTTTACTTCGACGTTAAGCGGGACATTCACGTTATCCAGCTCGACATTTCCGCCGAGCCACAGCTCGATGCCAACCGTGTAGCCCGGCTCGGGTTTTTCGGCGGAATCGGAAGTCTCAGGAGGGCGATAACGCGTTATCTTGACCTGCCAATCGAAGAAGATGCGTCTTTTCTCGATAGCCAGGGGAGAGACTGTCCCGCGTCCCGCATGGAAAGTCAAGGTAAGCGGCGTGCCTTTCAAGCGCGCATACTCCTCGACAAACTCATTGAAAAGCTTGCTGTCGCCAGCGAAGTAAATGGACACCTGCTCATATCCGCGCCCGAAGGTCGGGGCGTCAAGGTGTCTGCCATAGACTCGCCCTTGGCGGCTCACAAGCTCTTTCAGACCGGCGGGCCAGTCGGGAGAGGAGGGAACTTGAGAATGGTCGAGGTCCCTCTTTATCATGAGTGAGAGGGCAGGGACACACCGCGCCAGACTGAACAGCAGAACCGCCAGTGAAATGGCAGCCTTTCTCATTGGGATGTCTCTCCTCCGTCAAAATTCACGTTCGCAGAACCTTTGAGGACTCCGGCAAGGGGGCCTGTATCGAGACTTGCCTCCACCACGTAATCGCCCTTTGGTATTCGCACGGAATACCCGCAGAATCCTCCTCACCCGAAGACGAATTTGTCCAGAAGCTCTTCGCCCTTGTGGACTACACTGCCGTCCGACTTCTTTATCTCAACCTGGGCTTTGATGGGCTGCCCCGCTCTGCTCTCTCGAAGCTCGTCTTCGCCGACGAGGCACTTAATCCCGATTCCGAGGTTTCCCTTATTTCGCCCGTCAGGTCTGGTGGTGACCTCGAATTTCAGGCCGCGGTTGATGTTCCAGACAGGGGCTGTCTCCGGGCTTTCGGAGGTCTGCAAGTCACCACTGCGGAAGTAGCGCCAGTCGGTCGAGTCCTGACGAAGCAAAAGATTGGCCGTGATATGGAACGTTCCAATGGGCAACTCCCGTGGGACAAGAGTCCCTCGTTCGCCGGCTGGGGGGATGGCTTCCTGCACCTCGCGGGGCGCTTGATAGCTGAAAGCAACTTGCCAGGAAGCGAGGACACTTTTGTCTGCCTTGTATGGCACATCGAGCTTGACCGGGGCGAAGGAGCTGAGGGCGACCTTGCCGTTTCGTTCAACACTCGTTCCATTCATCCTTTCGGACTGCCCGACCTTGCCGTCGAAATCGAGGTCGGCGAGGAGCAGGTCGTAGCCGGTTGCGGTTCCCTTTGACTCGTCGAACGTGACGAGCAGGACTTTCGAGCCATCCTCGTTCAGGGGCAGCTTGACGAAACGCGGCCGTTTCGACTTGTAGTCCGGCGAGACGGACGCTTCGGCAGGAGCGACGGCGACCGCTTCTTCAGCAGTCATGGCGACTACAAAGGGTGCGGATTCGGCCTCGGCGGAATTGAAGTCAATGGCTGTGACGGCTTTGTCCGGATGGGGATTGTCCCAGGCCAAACAATAGAGGCGAGCAGGGGGCGAGAGTGGGTCCATGCCTATCCAGGCCACCTGGGCTCCGGAGACCTCCAGCGTCTCCCTGAACGCCAACCAGTCCCTCATGTGAACGCCATACTCGATGGGAATCTCGACCGTGGAGCTATCGCCATAATGGATTACGTATGTCCCGACCCGGGTGCCTTCCGGTCGCTCCGAGCTGACGCCGTGAAGGACGTGAAGCTTCTTGAATTTCAGCCCGACCTTGATTCCTTTGACCTCTGTGGGCTTATCTTTGAGGTTGGGGCCCCCGAGCTGGACAACGCCTTTCCCAATCCGGAAAAGTGCATCGCCGATTCGCGCTCCCCCCACTTCCAGGGGAAGGTCGCTTCCTGCCTCACCGCCGTGGTATTCGGTCCAGGGTGCGGTCAAGTAGGGAGCAAGGTTGATGTAGTACACACCAGGCTCTCCGGCAGGCTCGTGTGTTGCCGCCGCAGGAGTGGCCGGTGGCTTCTCTTGCGTTTGTGTCGCTGGTTTTCGTTTTGCCTCATGGGCCGCGGCGAACTCGGTCAGCTCCTTTTTTCCCTCGGCGTATTTCACCCTGACGTTCAAAGGGGCCTTGACCTTACCCAGCTCAACTTGCCCGCCGGTGTGAAGCTCAATCATCACGACATGCTTGCCTTTCTGGCCGGTGGGGTCCGAGGGGCCTTCCCGCGCCCAACCGCGACAATAGACGTCAACGTTCCAGTCAAACGCAATCTCTTTGTCATCGGGCGTGAGAGAGTCTGTCTTCCCCGGACCCGGCTGCAAGACGAGCGTCAGCGGCGTCTTCTTCAGCCTGGCATACTGCTCGAGGAATTCGTTGAACTCATCCGTATCACCGCGATAGAAGAAAAAATCGTTGGCGTTGACGAAGTAACCGTGCACCCGCCCCGGACTGTTCAGCAAATCGGCCAACCCTTCAGGCCATTCGGGCTGTTGACCGACCGGAAGTCCAGCAGGGTGACTCCCCGCCAGCGGAAACACAGGAACACACCACGTAAGCACAGCCAATGCACTCGCAAAAGACAGTATCCGTATCATAACGCCACCTTTTCCTCTCCTCCATGCTGAAGCCTGTAGTCGTCGGCGCCCAGCCAAACAAGGTCTATTGCGTGCAGACTTCCGCCGCATGAGCTACCGCGCCCCTCAGAAGCGACGTGGACCAAGCGAGCCTCTCGCAAAGCCGCTAAGACGCAAAGAAGGACGCGCTGTGAACTCCTGGCGTCTTTGCGCCTTGGCGAGAGAAAACGGAATCCCGCTTCTGGCCCCTGCGGGTCGTGCATCACTTAATTCCGACTCTATAGAATTTCCTTGTGCGCGTGCCGTCGGGGTCGGTCCAACTTGTCAACTCGCCCTGGGAGGGTATCACACCTCTCAGGGTCCATTCGCAGAGGTCAGAAGTTGAGCAGACGGTGTAAGTGTCTCCGGGGCGGCTGCTCCAGGTAAGTTTTGTCCCGCCGGCAACCTCCTTCGTGACCGCCACGACCTTGAACTGCAAAGAACCGTATTCGTACGCGCCCATGTCCACCGTGAGGGAGTCTCGCCCTTTTGCGATGCGATGGTTGCCATCCATGTCCAGTTCCGGCGGACTGACATACCAGTTATTCCCTTTGTCTATGCAGGGGGAATCGGGCTTGAGGCGATAGTCCCCGTCCACCCAGACATCGTCTGACAAATCATCCGGCGTCCCTTTGTCGTCCCAGTGGCCGGGGTTGACGAACTGCGGGTCGTCACCGATGTTCGTGTCATGCATGCGCCAGCCCTCGATGCAGCAATACTCCGCTCTGACCTGTTGATGAAACTGTGGGTCCTCAGGCGCACGATTTCCCCAGATAATGGAGTTGGCGATCATGTCGCACCAGGCTACCGCTCCTCCACGCTGTGCGGAGTTTCCACAGATGACGTTGTTGGAAAGTGTGGCGTCGCCAAGACTGAACGCTCCGCCCTGGTCAGCGTAGTTTCCGGTGATGATGTTGTTCCGGACTCTGCCGGAGCAGCAGTGCATGGCGCCGCCCCAGCTGCCACTGTTTCCCGAAATCGTGTTTCGCTCGATGACGCCCCCGCACCCGCACAGTCCGCCGCCCGCAGCGCTGGCGGTGTTTCCGCGGATGATGTTACTTTCGATGAGCCCGCTGCAGTGGTTCAGCGCCCCGCCGGATTGGGCCGAGTTTCCTGTGATAATGTTGTTGCGGATGGCGCCGTTGCAGAAGTCCAGTCCTCCGCCCCTTGTCCCGCCGAAATTCCCTGAAATTGTGTTGCCCTGGATCGTGCCCTGACAGTCGTAGAACCCGCCTGCCGCGCCGCTCGCGGAGTTTTCGGTGATTTCGTTGTTCTCGATTGTGCCGTGGCACCAGAAAAACCCCCCGCCGACCCCGTCATCTCCTATTGCCATGTTTCCGGTGATGGTGTTGTTACGGATCGTGCCATTGCAGGAGAAAAGCCCACCACCCCATTTGGAGAGATTCCCTGAGATGACGTTGTCGCGGATAAGTCCCTGGCATTTGCTCAGGCCGCCGCCTTCACCAGATGCCGTGTTCTCGGAGATTCTGTTGCTCTCGATGACGTCGTCGCAGGAGTGCAGACCGCCGCCTTCTTCAGCGGCGTTTCCGGCGATCTGGTTGTGCAGGATGAGGGTGTCGCACTCCGCCAGTCCGCCGCCGTATTGCGCCGAGTTTCCGCCGATGGTGTTATCGCGGAGGTCGCCGTCACAGCCATACATGCCGCCACCCGAGCCGCCAGCGGAGTTCCCGGCAATGCCGTCGCGAACGATTGTGCCATCACAATCGTACAGCCCACCGCCGTCGCGGCCAGCGGAATTTGCGGTGATAGCGTTGTCTTCGACGGCTCCATTGCACCAGAACAATCCGCCGCCGAAACCCTCTTCGCCGGTAGCGGAATTTCCGTCAATGGAGTTTTCCGTGATCGTGCCATCGCAAGCGCCGAGTCCCCCGCCCCACCTGCCTGCGGAGTTCTTTGAGATGACATTAATCCGGATTGTCCCGTCACAGTCGTACAGCCCGCCGCCGGCGATGCTCGCGGAATTGGCGGTAATGCCGTTTCCCTCGACTGTGCCGTGGCACCAGAACAACCCACCGCCAAGGCCGTCCTCTCCGGTAGCGGAGTTCTCCCTGATCGTGTTATTTCGGATGGTACCGCTACAGGAGAACAGCCCGCCGCCCCACTGAGCGGAGTTGCGGAAAATCGTGTTGCTTTCTACGAAGCCGTTGCAGTTACTCAGCCCGCCCCCCTGCCGCGTTGCCGTGTTCCCAGAGATCTCGCAGACCTGAACGGCCCCGTTGCAGCCATAAAAGCCGCCTCCCTCTCCAGCCAAATTGCCGATAATTCGATCGTTATTGATCACTCCGTTGCAGTTCGCCAGCCCACCGCCGAACATTGCGGACGTGTTACCTGTGATGATGTTTCCAGTCATCGTACAGTCGCAACCGTACATCCCGCCGCCTGCCTCGACAGCGGTGTTCCCCGTGATGATGTTGCACTCTATCGCCGCGTGCGTGCCGTTCCCCTGGATTCCACCTCCCTCGTAGGCGAACCCGTTGCGAATCGTGAATCCCGCTAACCCGCATCTTCCACCCTCCGTGCCGAGGAATGTGACGACCGAACCGGCTTGATTCCCATCAATGACCGTCTTTTCGAGCGCCTCGGGGTAGCACACGTGCGTGCTTAGCACGAAGATGTTCTTGCCGCGAAAGTGGATGTTTTCGTAATAGGTCCCATCCGCTACGAACACCGTGTCGCCGTCGGATGCCGCGTCAATCCCCTTCTGAATCATCTCGAAGGCGGATCCCCAAGACTCCCCGCCTCCCGGCTCGTCAATCTCACAGTCCACGTACCACTCAGCCGCACTCGAGCACGGGGGAATCGAGACCAGGGAAAGAAACGACGTGACGAAAAGAACCGCTTTGGAAGTCATGGTGACACCTCCCCGCCATCAAAGTTCACATTCAAGGAGCTTTTCAGCAAGCCAGCAAACGGACCTGTGTCAAAGCTCGCCTGCACGACGTATTTTCCTTTCGGTATTCGCACGGAACACCCGGCTGGTCCCTCGGAGACGTCTGGCGATTCCGCATGCTCCCCGAAGGCGCCTGCCTCTTCTAATTTCGTGGTTTCTCCATGTGTTGGGCGTTTGAGGCAACACAGACTACTCCCTTGTGGTTCTTTTAACAATTAGACACCCATTCGGCTGTGAGGTTCCGCGAGAAATGTGGCGGCTCGAAGCTTTCCCCTCCATGGCAAGCCACGAGGAAGCTGGCGGATGGAGTCGCTGGCGAAGAGGGTCTCTCGCAAAGCCGCCAAGACGCAATGGGCGGCCGGCAACACGACCGAGAAGACGCCTGGCGTCTTAGTGCATCAATTCACAAATACGGCGAGCCATCGGAGAGGCCGCGAGGTGCAAGGATACTTTCGACAGCATTTACAGGATGGCCGGGATTTGAAGGGGAGGGCACGAAGCTGCCCCGCTTTTGGCGCGCCCTCGGCGCGCCCCGCCCATGCACTGCCCTGCCATGACCCGACCTCACAAAACTGAAAAGGGGACAAACAGGATCCACGAAATTCTGTCTATCTTGTTCATCCCCTGGCCGAGGACCGGCACGGGCAGGCTGTCAAGGAAAAATACGCAGTTGGAGTAATGGCTCAGTTTCGGGTGGAGGGGGTGCCGAGCGACCTTCAAACTGCGCGGCAAGCGGGAAAATATGAAACCGCAGTCTTTCGTGTGGTTCGCACACCTGGAGACCATGAAAATGCGGCCTTTGGGGCCCGTTTTCAGGTCAGTCGGATTCTGTTTTCTCTCGCCAAGGCGCAAAGACGCGGAGTGCTTACAGGGCGTCCTTCTTTGCATCTTTGCGGCTTTGCGAGAGGCGTCCCTGCTCGCCGCGTAGCGGCAATTTGCAGGGCAGAGCACGCGGAGACCGCGGAGGGGGCAAATTCCCCGTCCCGCCTCCGGCGGGACGCCTTCTCTTTACTTTCTGCGCCCTCTGCGTTCTCTGTGGCGGGTCCCTCCTGAAAGTTTCGCTTTACCCTATTTCTCGACGGTTCTGTAATACCTGCTTCGGATGGCGGGAGAGAGAAAGGGGGAGGTCGTGTCGGTCCAGGTGGTGACGGTGTCGCCGAGGGAGGGGACGTCTTCGGCGGCGGTCTGCCATGCCAGCATGTCGCTGGAACTAAGAACTGAGTAGGTTTTGCCTGCGAGGCTGCTCCAGGTGAGGGCGGCGTTGCCGTTGAGTTCGCGGGAAAGGGCGTTGACGTAATATTCGTACGCGCCCATGTCAACGGTGAGGCTCTTTCCCCCGAACATGATTCTGTGCATTCCGGTGATGTCTGTGGCGGGGAGCCCCGGATCGTTGGAGCCAGCATCTATGCAGGGCGAATCGGGCAACAGCCGAAAATCGCCAGTATCCGGGCCAGCGAAGCGCGGATCGCCCGAAATGTTCCCTGTCGCGGGGTCTCCGGTCCACCCCTCGATGCAAGAATATGTCGGGGTACTCGACACATAAAGCTGGGGGTCGGTCGGGGCTGTGTTCGCCCATATAATGCAGTTCCGGATCGTGCCGTGGCACTCGTACAGCCCGCCGCCAGCGTATGTAGCCCAGTTGCCGCTTATCATGTTGTTCTGGATCGTGCCATCGCAGTCGTACAGCCCGCCGCCCCGATATGGAGCCGAGTTGCCCCTTATCGTGTTGTTCTGGATCGTGCCGTTACAGTAGGCCAGCCCGCCCCCGCTCCTCCAGTCGTTCGTGACCGAGTTGCCGGTTATCGTGTTGTTCTGGACAGTGCCGTTGCAGTAGGCCAGCCCGCCGCCCCCCCAGTCCGCCGAGTTCTCAGTTATCGTGTTGTTTTGGATCATGCCGTCGCAGCCGTGAAGCCCACCGCCCGATTCCGCCGAGTTGCCCGTTATCGTGTTGTTCTGGATCGTGCCGTCGCAGTCAGCCAGCCCGCCGCCCTCGCGGCCAGCGGAGTTTGCGGTGATCGTGTTATTCTGGATCGTGGCGTGAGTGGGATGAAGCTCTGTTCCCCCGCAGATTCCCCCGCCGTTGCGGGTAGCCCAGCCGTTGCGAATCGTGAAGCCCGCGAGGACGCACGCTTCGCTCTCGCCGCGCGTGAAGGACACGACTGGCCCCGCGCCGCCGCCGTCAATGACCGTTGACCCTACTACGTTGGGGTCGCCCGGGTCCGAACTGCGCAGGATGATGTCGGGACCGCAGAACTGAAGGTTTTCGGGGTAAGTCCCGGGCGCGACGATGACCTCATCGCCCGCTATAGAGATGCACAGGGATTCCTGGATGGTGGCAAAGTCCGAAGGGACATTGAGGACGCCGGGAGCCGTTACCTGAAGCGGGTCGCTCCCCCGCAGAAGCTCCAGACCGTCGCGAAGCCCGTCGCCGTCGCTGTCATCTCTAAGCGGGTCGGTCCCGCCTGCCGACTCCTCCGAGTCCGACAGCAGGTCCCCATCCGCGTCCGTGGAGGAGCCGTATTCGTAGCATCCCATATCCACTGCGAGGCCCGCGAGACGACAGTTGCCGTCTCGGTCCCGCTGGGGCCAGGCCAACCAGTAGTAGCTCGCCGCTGCATCTATGCACGGTGAGCCTTCCTGAAGGTGATAGTCTTGCGCGGTGGTGTCAGGAAACTGTGGGTCTGTGGCGATGTTCCCTGTTCCCCCGCCGCTCCAACCTTGAATACACGAGAAGGTTGGGACACTGGACTCGGTAACCTGGGGGTCGGTCGGGGCGGTGTTACCCCATATAATGCAGTTGCGGATCGTGCCGTCGCACGCATACAGCCCGCCGCCCTCAGAGGCCGAGTTTCCCGCTATCGTGTTGCTCTGGATCGTGCCCCCGCAGTACCAAAGCCCGCCGCCATACAGTCCTGCCGAGTTCCCCGTTATGATGTTGTTCTGGATCGTGCGGCCGCACGAGCACAGCCCGCCGCCGTCGTTCGCCGAGTTGTCGGATATGGTGTTGTTCTGGATTGTGCCGTTGCAGTAGGCCAGCCCGCCGCCGGTGAGCGCGGAGTTGTCGCTTATCATGTTGTTCTGGATGATGCCGTAGCAAAGAGACAACCCCCCGCCGTGATTCGCCGAGTTGCCGGTTATCGTGTTTTTCTGGATGATGCCGCCGCAATATGCCAGCCCGCCCCCCTCGGCGTCCTCGCCGGTCGTGGCCGAGTTGCCGGTTATCGTGTTGTTCTGGATCGTGCCCGCGCACCAACACAAGCCGCCGCCGTTGTTCGCCGCCGAATTGTCCGTTATCGTGTTGTTCCGGATCGTGGCGGCGGTGTAGACATCCCATGTTCCCCCGCAGATTCCGCCGGCCCATTCGGCTTTCCCATTTCGGATGGTGAAACCGGAGAGGACACAGGCTTCGGTTTCGGTCCCGGAGAAAGTGACGACGGAACCGGCTTTGTTGCCATCAATGATGGTGTTGGCGACGACGGAGGGGTTAAGGGGGTCGATGCTCGTGAGGACAATGTTCTTGCCGTTGAACTGGATGTTCTCGACGTAGGTCCCCTGGGCGACGATGACGGGGTCGCCGGCGGATGCCGCGTCAATACCGCGCTGGATGGTGGCAAAGGGAAGCTCATTGGTGCCGGGATTGCCGTCGTTTCCCAATGGCGGAGGCGCCACGTGCCATTCGGACGCAATTAAGCCTGAACTGAGCGATACCAGAAGAAAGACGGACACGGCAGAGCGAAGTGTTCTGAGGTTCATTGTGCGGCCTTCCTTTCGGCAGTGGTGTGGACGGTGTCATTTCCCGCGCGATCAGTGCGAGACGCGGCCCTCATGACTGTTCAGGATGTTATTCCATCTACTGCGGCGGCCATAGTAACGGGGTACAGACGGTGTGTCAATCAGAATGTCCGGTTGGATGTGGCTGCATTTGAGTGGGTCGGGTCGGTGCAGACTCTTCGTACCGCCGGCATCTTGCCGGCTGTATAGGGGGCATCCTGCCCCCGATTCTGGGGGCGAGACGCCCTCAGGACAGCCGCCGGGACGGCGGCGTTACCAGGCGCAGACAACCCCTAAATACAGCCGTACCTGTCCGGTTGGGTTTGTGAATCTCAGCACCCTGGACGACACGTGTGAACCGGGGGCGCGCGGCTCCCACGGCGGCTAAACCCTGATCGGCTTTTCGTCTTTTCCGGCGGGGAGAGATTTCACGAGGCGTTCGATGATGTGGTCGGTGCCTATTCCTTCGGATTCGGCGTTGAAGTTGGTGACTATGCGGTGTCGCATGACGGGGGCAGCCACGGCGCGGACATCCTCAACGAGGGCACAATACCTTCCGTAAAGGATGGCCCTGGCTTTTGCACCGAGGATAAGATACTGGGTGGCTCGCGGACCGGCGCCCCAGCTCACCCAGGCGTCTATGAAGTCAGGGGAACCTTCCCTTCGCGGCCGCGTGGTGCGAGCGAGCTTCAAGGCGTACTTATAGACGTGGTCGGGGACGGGCGTCCGCAGGACAATCTGCTGAAGCTCGATGATTTCCGAACCGGAAAGGACTTGCCTGAGATCCGGTTCGAAGGAGGTTGTCGTCGTCTTGACTATTTCAAGCTCTTCTTCCTCGCTGGGGTAATCAACCTTGACGCTGAACATGAACCTGTCGAGCTGAGCCTCCGGCAGAGGATAAGTCCCCTCAAGCTCGATTGGGTTCTGGGTTGCCAGGACGAAGAACGGCTCGTCGAGTTTGTAGAGCCTCCCGGAAGCGGTTACCTGATGCTCCTGCATCGCTTCCAGGAGAGCCGCCTGAGTCTTGGGAGGCGTTCGGTTGATCTCGTCTGCCAGGACGATGTTTGAGAAGATGGGACCTTTCAGGAAGACAAATCGGCGCTGGTGGGTTTCCGGGTCTTCCTGGATGATGTCGGTTCCGGTGATGTCGGCGGGCATGAGGTCGGGGGTGAACTGAATTCTCTTGAAAGCCAGGTCGAGGGCTCGCGCGACTGTGCGAACCATGAGGGTCTTGGCGAGACCGGGCACCCCCACCAGAAGGCAATGTCCTCGACAGAAAATCGCGATGAGAAGCTGCTCTACAACCGCGGTCTGGCCGACGATGACCTTGGCGATCTCGCGGTTCAGGGTGTTGTAGGCTTCCTTGAGCCTGTCAACCGCCTCGACGTCACCGCGGGTTAAAGCTTCGGCCGACACCATCTGGTTTTCGTTCATCTCTGCCTGGTTCTTTTCCACTCAAATCCTCCTGATGGGTGAGTTACTCTTTGATGAGCTGCCTTGCCTTTTCGGCGTATTCCGATAAGCCGAGCTCCTGAAGCCTCTGGACGTAGGTCTTGGCCTTCATGACTTTTCCTTCTTCGAGGTAGATTCTTATCATCTCGAGGTAGCTCTCGCCGAGAATCCTGTTCTTTTCGGAAAGCTCCGCCCTGTACCTTTCGGTAAGCGCGTCAATCTTGCCCTGCTCCCGAAAAAGGCTAATGAGCTTCGCCAGGGCGGTTGCGCGAACATCTTCCTGCTCGGGCGGAGCCACGACGACCTTCCGGAGTTGCTCGGCCGCCTTATCAAACTCCTTCAACCTGATGTAAGTATCGCTCAGGTCCATCCTGATTTTGTTGAGGCTCGTCCCATAGCCATCGAGTCCGACCGCCGGGTTGGAAAGAAGACGCTCGTAAACTTCCGCTGCGTCCGAGTCTTTTCCCATTTTGACGTAGGCCTCGAAAAGCTTCGTGTAAGAATAGTAGTAGGTCGGGGACTTTTCCAGCATCTTCTCGTAAGCTTCGACTGCGGCATCAAGCATGTTGCTGGCGAGGAATTCGTCGCCGATTCTCTGAAAGGCGTACTGCTCGTTGAGGTAGCCGGAGACTCTTTTGAAAACGAGGAGAGCGCCTTTCTTATCACCGTCTTTCAGCAGAGACTTGACGAGGGAGGGATAGATTTGCCCGTACACCCCCGCAGCTTCACCGGACTTTTCCAGAACGTCCATGAGGGCTTCGGCGACGCCCCCCGGGAAGAACTCCCTCGACTGGGTGGCGCTGTGAATCGAGCGGAAGACGCCGCTTGGAAACTGAACGCCCTTCGAATATGGTGGATCGAAGACAAATTTCCCCTGACCCCCCGGATCGGACTGAAACCCCGTGACTTTTCCGGAAATGACGTCGCCGTTGGTGAAGATAACGCGGACGTCTGCCGGATCCGTAGTCGGCTCGGCCTTCTTGACGCTGGCGAAGACAAGGTAATCGAGCTGGTCGGTTCTTACGGTGATTCTTTTGCCTTGTGCAAAGGAGGCTTCGAGGAAGATGGCATCGTCCTTTATCTCCAGCACTCGGCCCGAGAGACGGTCGCCGTTGAGGTTATGGACGACGTCGCTTTCGCCGACGAACTGAAGAATGTCACTGGCGCGGTCGGTGTCGTGGGAGATGCCCTTGACTGCGGCACGCTCGATTGCCATCCGCCCGCAGTGAGGGGTGACGAGGGAAAAGGTCTTGTCGTCGAGCGATAGCTCCTGCCCGGTGATGTGGTCCTCGTTGGCGAGGTAAACGTGGACCTCAACCGGGACCGCTGCCGAGGGCCTGATAGCGAAAAGCGCGCCCAGAACGATACTTGTAACCATCTTGCCGGTGATCATATCAGAAACTCCGCACCTGGTTGCGCTCGACCTCAATGCCGAAGAGCGGGACATTGATCCTCGCGTACTCCTTCCACCGCTGAGTTTAGACCCGTTTGCAGGCTTCCGGTTCTCCGGGTCGAAAAGGACTGTTGGCGGTTTCTCACCCCGCCTTATGGCGGGGTCGAACGCATGACGGCAGTATAGAAGCTCAGTACGTCTTTGGTCAATTTGGAAAGGTAGCCCTTGAGGCTGAGGTCGTCGCATACGAACACCATTATCAGGCCAAAGATGAGGAAGTTGAAAAGGAAGATTACGACGAGGGAGAAGAAACCGCCGGAGAGCCGCAAATCCTCTTGCCCGCGGCGAAGGACGAAGAGGTTGAGGAGGAGGTGGAACGACCAGGTGAATCCGATGACAAAAACGACCAAACGCCGATAAAGACCAAACTCAACCCAGAGGGAGACGAGCCAGTAACCGAGCATCACGAGGACCGTATAGAATGGGAAAAAATATGGCGCAAGGGCGATGAGGATGTTTCTTTTCGTCGCCTTGATTTGGCCCCGCTGGCTCGAAAGGCGGATGTCGCGGACTTTTCCCCGGAATAGCCAGACCCATAGCGCATGGGTCAGCTCGTGCCCTAATAGATACGGGCGAAGAGGTTTTCGGAAGGCGACGAAGAAGGTGAGGTAGGAGACGAATCCGATGAAAAAGAAAACCACATTTTGCCGCAAATCGTCCGAAGCGATTATCTGCCGAATCGTCGAGTAGCCAACGCCCACGCACAGGGGAATCAGAAGGACACCGAACAGTAAGTAAACGGCTTTTCGGAAGATCGTTAGCTCACCCTCCGCACGCCAGTGCACAGGCATGGTCCTATTCCCCGGTTGAGTCCCCGGTGAGTGCCTTCCCGCCAAAAGCGGGGCCGTAATCCACGTAAACGTAGAACCACATTTCCGGACGGTTGATGTGTCGGGGAAGCGGCGGAAAGTGCTCTGCGGCGGCAACCACGCTGTCTATAGCGGCTTTGTTGACAATGTCGTCGGAGGAACGGATTTTGGGGTCAACGAATATGGGCTGGTTGAGCTTGCCGTCGCGGGAAAGATTGAACCAGACCTTGACCCTCGCTTCGACGCCGCGCTGAAAGATTTCGGGCGGGGTCTGCTGATAGCGCTGGATTAACCGCTGCAACGCCCGCCGGTAGTCCTCGGCGAGAGGGTCCGCGGAAAAATCAAGCAAGGACGCATCCTCTATCCGTGGAAGGTCTTTCTCGATGCGTTGAGCAACCGGCCTGGGAAGGGCCTCTTCCGGCGGAACGGGCGATTTCTGTTCGGCTTCGGAATCCTCCACGGCTGTCTCTTTGGCGATGGGGGAAGGCTGCGGCGAAGGACCGACAGGTCTTTCGGACGACGACTCATCGCGCCCTTGCCCACCCTGAACGAAGGTGAAGGAGATGATTCGTTCCGGCTGAACTTTCTTTGCTCCCAGGCCGCTAACCCGCACAAGAAAAATGGCGTGAAATGCCAGGGAAATCAGGAGCGCCGACCGGAAGACGTTTGAACGCGACCAGAATACGATAACCCAGAGAACAAGAAATAACGGATAGAGATGCGAGATGGGGAAACTCATTTTCGGTCCGTTCAATCAAACCCGGCGCGGCGAAGTGACTCCTCCGTGACTCCGGGAAGCTTGCCCTGCCTTGTCAGAAAGTCATGCAGGTATCGTGCGAAAATGTCTATCTCAATGTTCACTTTATCGCCCTGTTTTCTCATTTTCAGGTTGGTGGCATTGAACGTGTACGGGACGATGTGAATGGTGAAACGGCGGTCCGCAATCGAGACGACGGTGAGGCTTATGCCGTCTATGGCAACAGAACCTTTTGGCGAGAGTTTCGAGACGATTTCCGTCGGCGCCTCAATCTCTAAAACGAGGTCCTCGCCGCGTCTCTCGAATCGCGTGATTGTCCCCGTGCCATCCACATGTCCGAGGACGAAATGCCCGCCGAGGCGGGATTGCGGCGTCAGAGACCTTTCGAGGTTAACCAAATCCCCCCTGCGAAGTCCGCCCAGGTTTGTCCTGGACAAAGTCTCGGCGAGGAGGTCCATCGCCATTTCATTCTCTGAGACAGACGAGACTGTCAGACACGCGCCGTTGACGAGGATGCTGTCGCCGAGCTTCGTGCCTTCCAGCGTCCTCTGGGCGCTGATGACGATTCGTCCGCCCGCCTGCGACCGCTCAAGCGAGACGACTCTCCCGATTTCTTCGACAATTCCTGTGAACATTCTTTTTGCCTCGCGGCTCAACCATGCCGCCGAGAAAAACTCAACGCCCCGGGGGGCTCTATGACTCCTCGCCCGGCGGCTATGCGACAACCCACTTGCAGGCCGCTTAGTGGGCGCTTCCGCAAATACGGTCATGGATCACGAGTGGTTGTCTTGATTGACCAACTACCCAAAGCAGCCGTAGGGCGTGCCGGGCTTTAGCCGGCACTCCCCTTTAGCCATCCCGCCATCGGCGGGACTTCAGCCGGGCTTCTCGACCAACCGGATTTATCCACCACACGTGATCGAACTTATGAAACACAGCATCTACCGCTGCGTTTTCCTTCTGCCGACGTAACCTTCGATGAAAATGTCGCTGCCGAAGCGCCTGACGGAAACGTCTGTCAGGGCGATTGCATCCCTCAAAGTCGAAGCCCCCTTGCCAGCAACCACAGACGGGGCCTCAGTCCCCCCGATGATTTTCGGGGCGTAGAAGAAGGCTACCTTATCCACCAACCCTTCTTCAAGAGCGGACGTGATGAGCTTAGCCCCGCCCTCGATAAGGACGTAAAGGATGCCACGCTTGGCGAGTTTTCTCATGAGGTCACGAAGATTGACTTTTCCGTCCTTCTCCTGACAGACGATGACCTCCTCGCCGGTAGAACTGATGGCATCGAGTTTTTCTCGGGGTGCGGAGCGCGTGGTGGCTATGATGGTTCTCCGAGCGTCGGGACCAGAAAGGAGCTTGCAGCCGAGGTCAATGGAGGCTCTGGAATCAACCACGATTCTCCAGGGACTGTGCACGTCGCGGAAATTCCCCCGGACGGTCAGCGAAGGGTCGTCGCGTTTGACGGTTCCGATCCCCACCATAATGGCGTCGGACTCGTTTCGCATCCGGTGGGCGTGCTCGCGCGAAAGCTCGTTGGAAATCCATCTCGACCCGCCCGTCGCAGTCGCGATTTTGCCGTCGAGGCTGAGGGCTGCCTTGACCGTAACAAAAGGGAAGCCCGTCAGGACCCATTTATTGAACCCCTCGTTGAGTCTTTCCGCTTCTTGTTTTAGAACGCCGGACGTAACCGCGATTCCCTTTCTTTTCAGGATTTTCAGCCCGCGTCCGCGATGAGCAGGCCATGGGTCAATGGCGCCGACGACCACACGCTTGACGCCTGACGCTATGATTCTGTCCGTGCAGGGGGGAGTTCGACCCCACGTCGAGCACGGCTCTAAGGTGACGTAAAGAGTGGAGCCACGGGCCGATTTGCCAGCGTCGTCGAGAGCGATGACCTCTGCATGCGGTTCGCCCGCGCGCCTGTGCCAGCCTTTAGCGATGGTGCGTCCGCCTTTCACAACCACTGCCCCGACGCGTGGATTCGGGCTGGTAGTGCCTTTTCCCTTAGCGGCGAGGCGAAGAGCCAACCGCATGAATTTTTCGTCGAGGTCTTTCACTTATCTCTTCGTGCCTTCGTGGTTGCAGTCCCTGTCCTGACCCCGGCTGGGCAGCGCCTATTTTCAGGGCAGTGCCTCGTGAGCTTGTGCACACCCGGAGACCATGAAAATGGCTCTATCGGCCCCGTTTTTTCTCGCCAAGACGCTAAGGTGCCAAGGACGCATGGGCTCTGCTCCTTTGCGTCCTTCGCGGCTCCGCGAGAGACCCCCTGCATATCCCAACCGCCAGGACACCGGGACACTAATGGACCGCCGCATCCATCAGGCGAAAAGAGCAGCGGCGAACTCGGACGGGACGAAAGGCGCCAGGTCGTCGAGCTGCTCGCCAACTCCAATGAACTTTATCGGGACGCCAAGCTCCTCCTTAATTGCCAGAAGAATTCCGCCCTTGGCTGTGCCGTCGAGTTTTGCCATGACGATTCCCGTCAGTCCGAGGGCTTCGTGGAACATCTTCGCCTGCTGGAGAGCGTTCTGCCCCGTGGTGGCGTCGAGGACGAGGAGGACTTCGTGGGGCGCCCCGGGGATTTTGCCTGCAATGACCCGCTGGACTTTCTTGATTTCCTCCATCAGGTTGATTTTCGTGTGGAGCCTTCCGGCGGTGTCTATGATGAGGAAATCCATCCCCCTAGCTCTGGAAGCTTCTGCGGCGTCAAAGGCTACGGCTGCGGCGTCGGCGCCGTGCTTGTGCTTGACGATAGAACCGCCCGCCCGCTCCGTCAGAATGACAAGCTGGTCAATCGCTGCCGCTCGGAACGTATCGCAGGCGGCGACAAGGACTTTCTTGCCGTCATCCGTGAACCCCTTGACCAGCTTGGCAATAGTAGTGGTCTTGCCAGTCCCGTTGACGCCTACGATGAGGATAACCGTCGGAGGTGACGGGGAAATCTTGAGGGGAACCCCGCCTTCGGGCGGGGCGTCGAGGGCGGAGGCAATCTCTTGCCGAAGCCTCCCTATCAGTGCGTCCCTGTCGAGCCCTTTCTCGCTTTTGGACAGCTCCCGGACGGATTCCATCAGGCGAGAAGTCATCCTCACCCCCATGTCCGCCTGGAGAAACGTGCCCTCGAGGTCTTCGAGGACTTCCTCGTCAAGTTTTCCTCCGCGGGCAAAAATCCTGACGATGCCAGAGGTGAGGCGCTCCCTTGTCTTCTTCAGCCCATTTCTGAGTTTTCCAAACAAAGCCATGCCTGAAAATCACTCCTGTGGCAACGAGGACGAGAAACCTTGTGCAGGTCCCCCGCGGAACGCGGGGCGGGTGTTTGACCTGATTATAGCAAAAGCCTGCCGGGCGAGAGGGTTCATTCTTTCGAAGGGGTGTGGCTACGAATGGGTGGTAGATTTGGAGCCTCGACCTGAGCTCTTCTCGTGGTCCCCCGCGGAACGCGGGGCGGGATTGATGTTGGGTCCCGCCTTCGGCGGGAACATGGGCAAGATGCCCATGCCACCAAAATACAGCCGCGCCCGTTCAAGAGACGCCAGAGTATGCTCGATGCTTATGGCAGGACCTTCATCTTGAAAAAGCGGACTCGGACTGCCTTCGACATGGTGATAGTGAGCTGGAGAGAATTGCCGGAGGCCTCAAGAGCCGAGCCGAGCTGCGACCAAGTTTGAAGGTCATCGCTGATGTAAAGCTGATACCACCGTCCGGGGACACTCCCCCAGCGAAGGGTGAACTGAGATGCGGACCTCGAGAAGGAAGAAATCGCGAACAGAGAAGTTGGGTCGAGGGGATCAGTTCCAGCCAAGACCTCCACCCCGTCGAGGGAAGAATCGCCGTCCGTGTCGGCGTTGGTGGGATCGGTTCCAGCAACGAGTTCCTTTGCGTTGGTCAATTGGTCGGCGTCCGAATCCGCCCCCGCGGTTTTTGTGAGATTGCCAAACCACTTCTTTTCCCAGAGGTCGGGGAGCGTGTCGGAATCGGAATCCACGAACTCATCGGCGCCGATGTCCGGTGCTGTGCGGAAGGGAATTGTTTCGCCGTCGTAGTCAAGAACCGGCATGGAAGGAGCGTCCAGGGAGCCGCGGCCGATGCAGGGTGACGACGATAGCAGGTGATAGTCCTGGAGTCCTCGGTTGATAAAGGAGGGATTCAGGTGGATATTGCCCGTGCCCTCGTTTTCGCCGCCGGTGTCTTCGACACAGAGATAACCGCCTCCCCATCCGTAAAGGTCGTCGCCGTTCCCCCAGAAGATGCAGTTCCACACCTCCGGAGCCGCAAACCAACAATAAAGCCCGCCGCCCAATACCGTGGCGGAATTATCGGCGATGGTGTTGTTGATGATTCGGCCGATGCAGAACCGCGAACAGAAGATGCCTCCGCCGGAGTCGCCAGCCGAATTCTTGATGATGAAGTTGCTGGTCACCAACGGCCAGCTTGAGTCGTCTGCGAAGATTCCCCCGCCGACGACGTCAGCGTGGTTGGAGGCAATAGTGTTGCGGGCGGCGGTGATGGAATAGGCACAATAAATGCCTCCTCCGCCTTGCAGCGCGGTATTTTCAACGATCCGGTTATTGCGCACGGTGGGGACTGTCCACAGCTCACAAAAAATCCCTCCGCCCCAATCGGCAAGCCCGTTCGTGACGGTGAAGCCGGAAAGGACAGAGGTTTCGACCTCCCGGGATGCAAAGGTGACGACGCTCCCCTTTTTGCCGCCGTCAATAATAGTTGTCGCGACGATGGAAGGACTTTCCGGGTCTTTGGACCGCACGGTGATGGCTTTGCCCAGAAAATCTATGTTCTCGACGTACTTCCCCGGCTGGACGACGATAGTGTCGCCATTGCGAGCGGCATTGATCGCTGATTGGATGCTCGCCAGTGGCTGGGGGTCGGCGAGATTCTCCATCTCCGGCAGGTCAGGCTCACCCACGTACAAAATCGCAGCCCACACACAATCAAATCCCGCCAGAAGAGTGAGTGTGAGTAGAAAGCGAATCACGTTACGCACGTTGCAGTCAGCCCGAACCCCGCCTTCGGCGGGGCTGCCTTTTCGTGTGATAAAGGAGTTGCGGAGTTCACCCGGATGCTGATAACAAGACTTTCCTTACCATCGGTTCCGGTCTCAAGCATTTTTTTCGGTGCGTATCCCAGTTTACCACCAACGAACGATGGCCGCAACGGTCGCAATCGCTTTGGGTGCGGCTGTACTTAAGGGGTGAAGTTCGTACAGGTAACGCCTCCCCGCGCAGGGGGGCAAAGCAAACGACACACCCCGCCGTCCCGCCGGAGGCGGGATCAATCCCCGCAGGGGATGAAAGAAGGTAGCCTCGGGCGTCAGCCCGTGGAACCGGAACCCCAAATTCAATTAAGCCCGCGCAGGGGGCGACACACCGCCCGAGTTGAACGTGGCGCCTCCTGCGGAGGCTCAGACTTGGTTTGGTCTCCCCGGGGTCCACGGGCTTACGCCCGAGGCAACGGGAGTGTCGCCCCCGTGGGGGCTGAAAGCCACAGCGCCCGGCCATGGAGATAGACCATTGTGAGGCCCACGCTCAGAGTCCACCGCTGAACAGTGGCCGCACCCCCGCCAAAGCCTTTGGCCGATTCCGGAATTCTATTGACATCTGAGACGGCAGCCGTGATAAATCCCTTCGAGCAACCCTCGGCAGAGTGCCTCTGGCGCGGAGAAAGGCTGCAGCAGAATCTACGCTCTCAGCGAAAAGCCGCCAGTCTCTGCCCGAGCAACCGAACCACGTGGCCGCGTCCGCAGCGACCGGCGGGCCAGGGGGGTCCCGTCGAAAAGCGGCTGCCCGAGCGAACACTTTATTGAGTTTGCCATTGGAGGAAGGAAGATGACGATTTCAAACGTTCTATTTGAGTTGCTATGCATTTTCGTCCTGGGAATGAGCATGTCTGGTCGTTCTGCGATGGCTGGCGGGGAGCCAGTGGGCTCCGTGAAGTTCGCCGCGCCGAAGGACCTGAAAGGATGGAAAAAAGAGCGCGCAACCGTGCGGCGGACGCTCTGGCGGCTGCTTGGCGATCTGCCCGAGAGACCGCCGAACCTGAACGTGCGAACGCTCTGGAAGAAGCAACGGGAGGGATTTGCTCTCGAAAAATTCGAGTTCGACAACGGCGCGGGTGCGATTGTGCCGGGCTATCTTTGCATTCCGGATGAAGTGAAGTCCCCGGCGCCGGCGATTCTCTACTGCCATTATCACGGCGGAGAATACGAAAACGGAAAAGAGGAAATATTCAAGACATGGCCTGCGGGAACGCCGCCAGCCGTGGAGCTCACCCGGCGGGGGTACGTTGTCCTCACCATTGACGCTTATTGCTTCGGGGAGAGGAGAGGAAAAGGACCCGCCGGCGAGAAGGAGACCGGCGGAGCGGAAGAACTCACGATGAGCAAGCTCAACCTCTGGCACGGGCGGACGCTATGGGGAATGATGGTGAGGGATGACCTTCTCGCGCTTGATTACCTCTGCTCGCGGCCGGAGGTGGACAAGGAGCGCATCGCCGTGACAGGAATGAGCATGGGAAGCACGCGATCCTGGTGGCTTGCGGCCCTCGACAAGAGAATAACGGTGGCGGTTTGCGTGGCGTGCCTGACGCGATACCAGGACCTGATTGCAGCCGCTGGGCTGCGATACCACGGAATCTACTACTTCGTGCCCGGCGTGTTAAAGCACTTCGATACGGAAGCGGTCGTTTCTCTTATCGCCCCGCGTCCGCTTTTGACGCTGACCGGGGATAAAGACGAAGGCTCGCCCGCGTCGGGGGTTCGGACGATAAATAGCTTCGTGGCAGAAGTCTATCGGCTTTATGGGGAAAAAGAGCGGTTTCGCGGGACCGTCTATCCGGGCATCGGGCACGACTACACCGCCGAAATGTGGCAGGAAACTCTCTCATGGCTCGACCGGTGGCTAAAGAAGTAGCTGCGCGGGCCCCACAACGGCGAGCCTTTGAGTGAGATGGGCCCGCCCGTCCCTTGCTGGAAGGATGGCCTGAACCGTCAACCCGGAGGCCTGATTTGTAGCCAGCGCGACGCTGAAACGCAGGGGAATTGATAAAGCAATGGAAGACGCGTATACTTAAGAGGGGGTGAAGTCGTGCCTGAAGTTGCGTTCTGAGCACTGGACAGACCAGGATCAGCAAGAGACCGGGAGTTGAGAAATGATTGATGGGCAAGAAATAGAGCGAGTCGCTGCACTTCTCGGGCGGGCAGCGAACGCAGAACGTGTGGTTCTTTTCGGGTCACACGCCCGCGGTGACGCTGGCGAGAACAGCGATGTGGACTTGATGATCATTGCAGAGAGTCAACTCCCCAGGTTCAAGCGGAGTCGCGAGCTCTACAAACTTATTCGCCCGCATCCGTTTGCGATGGACCTGTTGGTTTACACGCCGCAGGAAATCAAAAAAGGGAAGAGGTCGCCGGTCTCCTTTGTCTCGACGGTGCTGAAAGAAGGCAAGACGGTGTATGTCCGGCAAGATTGAAATGGCGCGGCAGTGGCTGCTCAAAGCCAGGAATGACCTTCTGACCGCCGACAACAATCTCAGGGCGAGGAAGATTCCCTTCGATGCAGTGTGTTTCCACTGCCAGCAAGCGGCTGAGAAACTCCTGAAGGCGTACCTGGTGGCAAAAGGCCAAGCATACCCCCTCACCCATGATCTCCTTCTAATCCTGGAGAAGGTCTTGCAGCTTCGACCCGATGCTGAGCGTCTGAGGGACGTGCTTGGTCTGCTAATGCCGTATGCAGTCGAGGTCCGTTACCCTGACGAGGGACAGATGCCGGCAAAGGGAGACGCCGAAGAGGCAAGGGATGCAGCCGACCAGGTTCTGAAGTGGCTCAGGAGCGCCATGCCGGAACTCTTCAGGCGCCCCCGAATCCGCTGATTTGAGAGGAACGGGGCGGACGGAGCGGTGAGGCGTCCCGGCCCTCAGGTTTAGTAATAGCGCAAACGTCTTTCGACCGCCTGGGTCGCCTTGAAGCCTGGACTCACGGAAGCCCCGAGAGCCGTTTTTTGGCGGCCGTTGGGGATTTTTTTATTGACTGGCTCTCCGGCGAAAGTCTATATAAGAAACTGATGAACACCGCCGGGAAGCCCAGCTTGGATTGTGGCGTTGCGGAGGCGGCCCCTTTAAGCCTGCCGGCCCTCAGGCCAGGGAGAATTGGGGCGTAGTCAAGTGGTAAGACACGAGGTTTTGGTCCTCGGACACGTAGGTTCGAATCCTACCGCCCCAGCCAGTTCGGACTTCTCAAGTACTTATTAAGGAATTATTTTCGTTTGTACCGCGCGACTCCGGAGGGGGTCGCTTTTTCCGGCTTGCTCGGAAGGGAAGGAGGGGTGTATGCACGGCGAGATGAAGGTCTTCGCCGGGAACGCTAACCCTGAGCTTTGTCAGAAGATTAGCAAAAGCATAGGAATGCCCTTTGGGGAGCTGATTCTTTCTCGCTTCCCCGACGGGGAAATCCGGGTGAGAATCCTGGAAAACGTGAGGGGAAGGGACGTCTTTGTCATTCAGCCGACGGTCCCCGACCCGAACGAAGCGCTGATGGAGCTTTTGCTGTTGATTGATGCCCTGAAACGGGCGTCGGCTCAGAGGGTCACTGCGGTCGTTCCCTGTTACGGCTATGCGCGCCAGGACAGGAAGGACCTCCCGCGGGTTCCAATCTCGGCGAAGCTCGTGGCGAACCTTTTGGTCGCGGCGGGAGCGGACAGGTTATTGACGATAGACCTTCATGCAGGGCAGGTGCAGGGTTTCTTCGACATTCCGGTTGACAACCTGAATGCCTTCCCGGTTTTCCAGGAGTACGTGCAGAAGGTTCAACTCAACAACGCGATTATTGTATCGCCAGATGTGGGGGCCATGAAGCTGGCGAGCCTTTTCTCGACGAAGCTGAACCTGCCCCTGGCGACGGTTGACAAGCGGCGGGTCGGCGAGTACGAGGTGGAGGCGACCACGGTCATCGGGGATGTGAGAGGGAGGAAGGTCATTCTTGTTGACGACATCGTAACGACGGCGGGAACGTTGACCGAAGCAGCGAGGATGCTTCGGCAGCATGGCGCGGAAGAAATCTTAGCGTTCGTGATTCACGGGATTCTCGTTGACTCGGCTGTCGAGCGATTGAAAAAGTCGCCAATAGAAACGCTGGTGACTACCGATAGTGTGCGGATCCTGGTTAATGACCCGGACCTGAAGCTGACGATTTTGAGCGTTGCGGAGCTTCTGGGCAACGCAATG
Organism: uncultured Verrucomicrobiota bacterium; assembly: GCA_964482435.1. Taxonomy (GTDB): domain Bacteria; phylum Auribacterota; class JABMQX01; order JABMQX01; family JABMQX01; genus CAYZXL01. The sequence goes on along the minus strand of CAYZXL010000004.1, from coordinate 138,933 downwards.
ATACGAATTCATAAGGACGAATCGGTCAGCTCCCTTTTCTCGTGACGCGGGTCGGATGAAGGCACCTTCGCGAAGATGTCGCGGGGTTAAGGCGAATATGAGAAAGGAATGAGATGGCAGAGATCAAAGTCAAAGCGCGAATAAGAAAAACCGGCGGGAAGGGACCTGCCAGGCGCTCGAGGGCGAGCGGCAAGATTCCCGGCATTGTCTATGGAAAAGGGATCGAGCCGCTGGCGATTGAGCTGGACGCGAGGGAAATCCATGCCCTGACACACGGCCCACATGCAGCCTCTCTGGAGAGCGTCCTGGTTTCACTGGAGATAGAAGACGGAGACGAGAACGTCCCCCGCCCCACCCTTATCACGGAAATCCAGCATGACCCTATCAAGAGGGACATTTTGCACATTGACTTCCATCAGGTTTCTCTGACTGAAAAAATCCACACTCGAATACAAGTCATAACGGTAGGCGATTGCCCCGGAGTCGGCGCGGGCGGCATCATCGAGCACACGCTCAGGGAACTGGATGTGGTCTGTCTGCCAACGGAGATGCCGGAAGAGATAAAGGTTGACATTAGCAATCTGGGGCTGGGGCAATCCGTCCACGTCAGCGACATTGACCTCGGGCCGAACGTACACATATTGAACGATCCTGACCTCAGCGTCGTGTCCGTCACGGTCCCGCGGGTCGCAGCGGCGGCGGTGACGGAGAAGGAGGAGGAAGGGGTCGTCGAGCCGGAGGTCATCACGGAGAAGAAAGAGAAGGAGGAGGCAGAAGAGGCCCCGAAGGAGGAAAAAGGAGCTTAGCGATTGCCCTGACGCCGGGTCAAGGAATCTCCAGAAGGCTGGGGAGCCTTTGAGGTTCCGCGAGGGAAGGCCAAAGCGGTATCCGCGAGAAGCACGATGGAGACAGATGCCATTCTCATGGTCGTTGGATTGGGCAACCCCGGAAGCGAATATGCGGAGAACCGGCACAACGTTGGCTATAAGGCGGTGATGGCGTTCGCCGAGCACTGCTCGATACGCTTTCGTCGAAAAAGGAGCTTGAAGTCGTATGTCGGCGTGGGTGAGGTCGCCGGAAAGAGGGTCGTCGCAGTCCTTCCGACGACGTTCATGAACCGCAGCGGAGAGGCGGTTGCGTCCGCTGTGGGCTTCTACGGAGTGCATCCGAAAGACGTCCTTGTCGTTGTGGACGACGTGAACCTGCCGCTGGGGCGATTGCGGCTCAGAAGCAAGGGAAGCGACGGCGGACATAATGGGTTGAAGTCGGTGATTGGCTGGCTGGGGACGACGGATTTTCCCAGGCTTCGAATCGGCGTTGGGAAGGAAGAATCTGGCTCGATGACCGATTTTGTCCTCGGTGATTTCAGTGAGGAGGAAAAACAAATCGTTCGAGAGGCGATTGAGCGTGCTGCGGAGGCGGTGGATGATTTCATCGCGGAGGGAGTCGCCGGTGCGATGAATAAATACAACCGGGTGTTAGAACCCGACGAAGTGCAGAAGGGAAAAGAGAAAGTCGTTGGCATAACACCAAACGATAAATAAAGAGAGGACAACGAGAAACTTGTACGAGGCGATGTACATCGTGAACCCCGCCCTGAGCGAGACGGAGGTCGAAGCTCTGACGGAACGCATTAAGTCCGAAATCGTGGAACGGGGAGGGAAGGTCGTTGACCTTCAGCACCTCGGCAAGAAGCGCCTTGCCTACGCAATCGGGAAAAACAGAGACGCGTTCTACTTTCTGCTATACTTCACCCTTGCCCCGGGTCGAGTGGCGGAATTGACTGCTGGATACCGTCTGAACGTATCCATCCTGCGCTTTCTCATCGTCACGAAGAAAGAGCAAGAGGCCCGATTAGCCGGCGAAAGAGCCGAGGAGGCCTCCCCAGAAAAGGAGTAACCAATGGCACTGAATAAGGTACTGCTGATCGGGAACTTGACCAGGGATCCGGAGCTGCGCTACATACCCAACGGAGCCGCCGTCGCGGGCTTCGGCATCGCCGTCAACAGGCAATACGTTGACCGGGGCGGCGAGAAGAAAACCGACACTTGTTTCGTGGACGTGGTGGTGTGGGGAAAACAGGCGGAATTCTGCGACAAGTACCTGACGAAAGGTTCGCTGGTTTTCGTCGAAGGAAGGCTGCGACTGGAAAGCTGGGAAAGCCCCCAGGGCGAAAAGCGGTCCAAGCACCGCGTTGTTGCTGAGAGGATCCAGGCCCTCGACTCGAAGCAGAGGGAGCCGAAGGCGGCTCCCCCGGAAGAGCACGAGGCGGGGCCGGCACCGGAAGCCGAAAGTGGACCGCCGGAAGGAATGGAAGACATCCCGTTTTGAGAAGATTGTCAAATAGCATGAGAGGTGAGATAGATGATGTTCAGAAGAAAAACCGACCTAAAAAAAGCAAAGAAAAAGCCGAAGTGGCTGACGGGTCGAAGAAAAAAGGCCTGTCGCTTCTGTTTTGAAAAAGTCGAGAAAATTGACTACAAGGACGTCGGAGTCCTGCGAAAGTTCCTGAGCGACCGCGGGAAGATTTTCCCGAGGAGAACTTCGGCCATCTGCGCGAAACACCAAAGACAGCTCGCCATGGCCATCAAGAGAGCCAGATACATGGCGCTCCTGCCATACGTAGTGGAGTAAGAGCCGAAACGTGGCCTTTCGAGACGGATAGGACGAAATGAACATTTTGCTGCTAAAGGACGTGGAGAAGGTCGGAAAAGAGGGGGAGATCGTGTCGGTCGCCGACGGCTTTGCGAGGAATTACCTGATTCCGAAGAAAATGGCCGTCCTGGCGACGAAGGGCGCGCACGATATTCAGAGGAGTCTCCAGAGAAGGAGGATTCAGCGGGCACAGGCGGAGCTGGACGAATGCCGGCAGCTCGCAGAAAAAATCGCAAACGCTTCCTGCACGATTTCTGCGAAAGTCGGAGAGGACGAGAAGCTCTTCGGGTCGGTTACGGCGACGGATATTGCCGAGGCGCTGAGGAAAGAAGGCCTGGACATAGACAAAAAGAAAATCATCCTGGAGACGCCCATAAAAAACCTCGGAATTTACCCCGTAAACGTCAGGTTGCACCCGGAGATCGAAGCCACTCTGAAGCTCTGGGTCATCAAAGAATGAGTTCGGGCGGACGCCGATGGAAAGAGGGTGCTCAGAAGCCCTCGGCGGCCGCTTCCCTTCGGAAGTAAGGGGGTGCGAGAACAATGGCTGTTCAGGAACAAGTTGCGGAGCGCGTTCCTCCTCGAAACATCGAAGCGGAGATGAGCGCGTTAGGGTGCATGCTCCTCAGTTGGGAAGCAATGGACCTGGCAGCGGAAAAGCTCACCGAAGACAGCTTCTACGAGCCTGCCCACCGGGCCATTTTCTTGGTTATGCTCGAGATGTACAAAGGCGGGAAGGTTGTTGACGTGGTTACCGTCGCCGATAGACTGGACACCATGGGGAAACTCGACACCATCGGAGGGTCGGTTTACCTCACGAAGCTCGCCGACTCGGTCCCAACCGTTGCCCACGCGGACGCCCATTTCAAAGTCGTCTCAGATAAAGCAATTCTCCGGAATCTCATCGTGGCGGCGACGGATGTCATCAAGAGATGCTTCGACGAGGGAGGAGAAGTTGACGAGTTGCTGGACGCCGCGGAAACAAGCATCTTCGACATAGCACAAAAGCGTGTCAGGGACAGCTTCACTCTGATTCGTAACCCCATCGGGGAAGTGGTCAAGAAGATCGAGAAATTGTCCGAGGACAGGCACTATGTGACGGGCGTGCCGACGGGCTTTCCGGAACTGGACGAGCTGACTTCTGGCTTTCAGAATTCCGACCTCATTGTGCTCGCGTCGCGTCCTTCGATGGGGAAAACAGCCCTCGCTCTCAACATCGCCGAACATATCGGGCTTGAGAAGAAGATGCCCGTGGCGATTTTCAGCCTGGAGACGTCGGTGGACCAATTGACGCAGCGAATGCTCTGCTCGAGAGCCGGCATTGACAGTCAAAGGGCACGCAAAGGACTCATCAAAAGGAGCGAGTGGCCGGACATAATCCGTGCCGCGGGGGAATTGAGCGAGGCGCCCATCTTCGTCAATGACAGCCCCGCCCTGAGCGTCCTACAGGTTCGAGCAATTGCTCGACGGCTGAAATCGTCGCACGACGTCCGGCTGGTTATATTGGATTATCTTCAGCTTATGGCGGGCGCGACAAGAAGGTACGAGAACCGGCAGCAGGAGATTTCCGAAATGTCACGCTCGCTAAAAGCCCTCGCAAGGGAGCTTGACATTCCGGTCTTAGTGCTTTCCCAGTTGAATAGGGATGTCGAAAGCCGACCGGACAAGCGGCCGCAGCTATCCGACCTCCGGGAGTCGGGCGCCATCGAGCAGGATGCGGACATCGTCCTCCTGCTTGTCCGACCGGATTACTACAAAAAGGACGAGAGACCCGGGATAGCGGAGTTGATTGTGGCAAAACAGAGAAACGGCCCCGTGGGGGAGGTCGAGATGGTTTTCCTGAAGGAGTTCACGCGGTTTGAGCCTCTCTCCCGAGAAGCAGCAGCCGTGGCCGATGAGGAGGAGGAGGGAGTTTCGGAGCAGGAAGGAATAGGCAGTTAGACTCGAGTGTATCGAAAGGAGGAGCCGATGCCTGCTGGCACGCGTTTGGCCGCTGTTGTGTTGTGTGCTCTTCTTATTTTTGCGCCGAGGGCTTTCTCGGAGGAACAACAAAAGAAGGCTGTCAAGGAGGTGAAACTCCAGGGCCTTCGCAAGGCTAGCGAGAACTTCGTTCGGCTGAAAATCAGGAGCAAAGCCGGGGACGAGTTCTCGCGGGAGATCGTTGACCAGGACATCAAGAACCTCTATGCGACGGGGGATTTCCGGAACGTGACAGTAGCGGTTGACGATACCCCCGAGGGGGTTGTTCTGGTCTATGTATTCGAGGAGAACCCTGTCATCAAGGACGTTGCTTTCCGCGGCAACGAGACGGTCTCAGTAAAAAGGCTCGAGAAGAGGATGAAGCCGAAAGAGGAAGAAAAAAAACCGGGCATTCTCGGCGAGCTAACCGCCCCCGCAGCAGCACCCCTGGAGGGTTCAATCTACGATCCTGCAGAGATTGAACGGGGGCTTACGGAAGTTCGGGACTATTACGAGAAAAAGGGATATTTCGCGGCTTCGGTGCAGCACGTTCCGGAAGTGGATAAGGAAACCAACGAGGTCACAGTTGACGTCGAGATAGAAGAAGGGCCTAAAGCTTTTATCCGCAAGGTCAATATCGCCGGGAACAAAGCCATCGAGACGAAGTCCGTTCTCAAGGCGATAAAAACGAAGAAGAGAAAGAGTATTCTACCCTGGATCTTCGGGAGCGGAAAGCTCAAGCGGTACGAACTCGACGAGGACCTGGACCGTATAAATGCGCTTTACCAGCAAAAAGGATACCTCGATGCGGCGACGCGAGGGGCAAGATGCGCCAACTGCGGGGGGATGTACCGCCCCTCTCACGGCGACCCGCAGCACAACGTTCTGCCGGGGACGCCATTCGAGGAGCTGCCGGCCGATTGGGTGTGCCCGGGTTGCGGCGCGAAAAAGGAAACCTTCGAGCGCCTCGGGGTGGAACTGACAGTGTTTCCGGAAGGCAAGACGGTCGCCATCGCCGACCCGACGGAAAGTCTCATCGCCAGACTGGGCCGGGAATGGAAGGTTCCGCCCAAGAAAAGAGAAATCGAGCTGACAATCCGATTGTACGAGGGACCGCAATACTTTGCGGGGAAGTCTTCCATTGATGGAAACACGGTTTTCGCTTCGGACGAGATACTGCGCGCATGCAGTCTAAAGGAAGGTATGCCCTTTAGTCCCTTCGCCCTCGAAAGAGACAGGATGACGGTTTACGACAAATACGGGGAGAAGGGTTACATAGACGCCGTAGTGAACGTCGAGAGAAAGCCCAGCGACAAACCCCACGTTCTGGACCTCGCCTACAGCGTCACCGAAAACCAGCAGGTTCGCATCGGCAGAATCGAAATCACCGGCAACCTTGTTACGAAAGACAAGGTCATCCGCCGGGAGATAGCGGTCAATCCCGGCGAAACCTTCGACATGCGAAGGGTCCGCCTGTCGGTTCGGCGGCTCCAGAACCTCAATTACTTCGGCGACCCGGCGAACCCGGCTGCGGAGGGAGTCGTGGCGTATGATCGTCCGACGGACGTGGAAGGGGTCAGAGACCTTGTTATTGAGGTGAAGGAGAGGCCCACAGGGAGGCTGTGGTTCGGCGGAGGGGTAAGCTCCGTGTACGAGGTCTTCGGGACGATCGAGATAACGCAGTCGAATTTCGATTGGAAGAGGTGGCGGGCTCCGCTGCTGCGTGGAGCAGGGCAGAAGGCCAGACTGAAGACCCTTGTGGGGACAAAACGAACGGATGTCGTTTTCAGTTTCACGGAGCCATGGCTTTTCGACAGACCTCTTTCGTTCGGGCTTGACGTTTTCCGGATGGACAGTCGCTACCTCAGCAGGAGGCATTTTTACGAGCAGACAAATACCGGGTTTGACCTGAAATTGTTCACAAGGGTTGCTCCAGCGACGAGGGCAGGCGTGATTTACAAGCTTGAGAGGGTGGACCTGGATGTGGCGGAAAACGCTTCGGAAACGATAAAGAAGGAAGAGGGCGAAAAAACAATCAGTTCGCTGGAGTTCCAGACTATCAGGGACACGACGGATAGTTACCTGATGCCGACTCGAGGAATGAGGGCTTCGGGATCGTGGCTTGTAGCAGGCAGCTTCTTAGGCTCGCAAGAGGAGTTCTATAAACAGGAATACGGAGTGACTCAATACATACGCCTTTACGGAGACAAGCACATCCTGCGGCTCCTCGGGAGGGTGAGCTTCGCCCAGGAATTTGGCGATTCGGAGGACGTCCCCATCTTCGAGCGATATTTCCTGGGCGGGCCTGCGACGGTCAGAGGCTTCCGATACAGGGAGGTCGGGCCCAAGGATGAACTGGGCGAGCCAATCGGCGGGAAGTCGTCCCTCCTGCTGTCAGCGGAGTACGACTATCCCATAATAGGGCCACTGAGAGGTGCTGTCTTCTACGACACAGGGAACGTCTGGTATGACTCGTACGAGATAGACCCCTCCGACCTGAGAGCTGGAGCGGGCCTCGGCATCCGAATAATCATACCGTTCATGGGCGCGCCGGTCCCCATAAACCTTGACTACGGCTGGCCGATTGATAGGGACGAATGGGCAAGTAAAAGCGGGCGATTCCACTTCTCCATGGGTTTCAATTTCTGAGCCTTTCGGGAAGCTCGCACAACAAAAGGAGATTTCCAAGCATGGTATGGACAAGAATAGTGGCCCTTACAGCCATGATGCTGTTTTGCGCGACAGGATTGTCCGAGCAGGAAATTAAGATAGGTTTCGTCAGCCTTAAAAAAATATCCGACGAGAGCCTGAAGAAAAAGGACTTCGAGGAGCAGGTCAAGAAGATGCTCGAGGAGAAAAAGGCCGAGCGGGACAAGATCAAAAAGGACATCGAAGACCTCGAGACAGCAAGGGCGCTGAGCGGTCCGGAGCAGGCCAAGAGGGAGGATGAGAGGATTCAGCAGAAGAAGTTGGAGCTGTTGCGATTCGATAGCGAAATACGAAAGGAGATTGAAGCGAAGCAGTCCGTCTTCGAGAAGGAGATTTTGGCGGAGATCGGGGAAGCTGTGAGAGAGGTCGCCAAGGAGAAGGGATACACCTGGGTGTTGGTTGACGAGGTTCTGATGTGCAGGGATGACTCCGCTGACCTGACCTTCCAGACTCTGGTTAAAATGAACGACAAGTATATCAAGACGCTCCCGCCGGCGGAAGAGCCGAAACCCGAAGAAAAGGTTTCCCCGAAAGTTGAGCCGGTGTCCGTGGCGGCGGAAGATGAGTTGATTGCGGACATTGTAAAGGGCGGCGCGCGCAACCGGAACACTATCAAGGAAATACAGCCGCGGAAGGGCTCCGCCTCCGGAAGCGTAACAATGAAAGGTGAAAAGGACCGAGTTCGATTCATCTCCCAGTTTCCAAAGGACATCGCACCGGGCGCCGGCGGGGTTATCAGCACGCCCATGGGGAATAAATCGGTGTGGCGGTTTATAGGAGAAGTCCCCCTTTCGGGCTACGTTTTCAACGGGCTTGACGAAAATCGCCCGCTGACCTTTATCCTGATGGAGGAGATGGGACTGGTTCACCTTTACGGAAGGGGAAGCGTGACCCACCCGGACGGCCATAGCGTGGCAATAGAAGAAGGACTGCCATCGCCGAGCTCAGATTCCGCGGGAAAAAAGTGATAGGACGCGGCGTCGAGGGCTTTTTGTTGGTGTCCGGAGTCGGGCGCATCGGGAGGAAGAATCCGGGTCGGTCAACTCTCGCGGGCGCCGAGATGGCCGATCCGTTCGTTTACAGCGGCGAAATGGCAGATAGAGAAAGCCAGTGACCGGAACGGAGGCGAGGTGATATACTATTTTTCATCTGTCGGCTGGACGGCATAAGGAGGCGCTACAAGGAGAACGAGTTGGCTGTCGAAAAGACATTGAGAAATATACGCGATGAGGTGGGCGGGACGCTTGTCGGCGACCCCGATTGCGTAATTCGTTCGGTGGCGGCGATAACCGAAGCCGAAGAAGGGCAAATCACCTTTATCGGAAACCCGAAATACGTTCGGATGCTCCCGACGACGCGCGCCTCTGCGGTGATTGTTCCGCCTGGGCTGGAGATTCCGGAGGGCAGAACTGTTCTTGTCCATGAAAGTCCGTCCATGGCGTTCGTGCGGGTTACATCGCTGTTTTCCGTCCAGCCGCCGCCCGCAGGATACGGTGTTTCGGAGAAAGCGAGCATCGGAAAGAATGTCCGCCTGGGAAAAGACGTCTGCGTTGAAGACTACGTAGTCGTCGCCGATGAAGTCAGTATCGGCGACAACACGCGGCTCTGCCCCTTCGTTTACGTCGGCAAGGATACAAAGATAGGCCGGGATTGCCTGGTCTATCCGAACGTGACCATTCGGGAAGGAACGCTCATCGGCGACAGGGTGATTATCCACAGCGGGACGGTTATCGGAGCGGACGGCTTTGGATATATCCAAGTTGATGGCAAGCATATCAAGATTCCCCAAACGGGGACCGTCTGCATTGAGGACGATGTGGAAATAGGGGCGAACGTTACGATAGACAGGGCACGGTTCGATAAGACCATCATAGGGCGCGGAACCAAGATTGATAACTTAGTGATGATCGCCCACAACGTGAAAGTCGGGGAAGACTGCATTATCATCGCACAGGTCGGCGTTTCCGGAAGCACCGAGATAGGTAGCAACGTAATCCTCGCCGGCCAGGCCGGGCTCGTGGGCCACATAAAGATAGGAGACAACGCGAGGGTTACAGCGCAAGCCGGTGTGACAAAGAACGTCCCACCCGGCACCATCGTCAGCGGCACGCCCGCCCGACCAATTGACCAGGAAAGAAAAGCTATTGCGGCGACTTATCAGATTCCCGATTTGCTGAAAAAGGTCCAGGAGCTTCTCGCAAAACTGGAAGCTGTGGAGGGGATGATCGCTGGGGCTCGTTCCCGGGAGGCGGCGGAGAGCGTCGCCGGCCAGAGGAACGACAAAACAGGCAAATGCTGAGCGGCGCTTGTGCCGAAATCGAAAACCCGAATGTTGAACTCGGGGCAGAGATTTTGCTCGCGGGAGATGAATAATGAGTATGGAATGCCAGAGAACAATCAAGAAAGAAGTCAGTCGCTCGGGAATAGGCGTCCACACGGGCAATAAGACGAGCATCACTTTCAAGCCGGCGCCAGCTGGATACGGAGTCAGATTTCTCGGGAAGAGTTTTCCTCACGAGCCACCCATAGAGGCGGTCATAGAAAATGTTACCGACATCCTCCGCGGGACGACACTGGGACGCAACAGCGTCAAGATTCACACGGTGGAGCACGTCCTGGCGGCCCTGATGGGACTGGGAATTGACAACCTCCTGGTCGAAGTGGAGGCGAACGAGCCACCGGTGGGGGACGGAAGCGCTCTGCCATTCGTGGAGATGATTCAATCGGCAGGGATTCAACTCCAGGACGCCCCAAAGAACGTCTTCAGGCCGAAGCAGCCACTCTATTTCTCCGAGAACGGCGTTGACCTGATAGTATTGCCGGCGGATGAGCTTTCGATTTCGTTCACAATTTGCTACGAGGAGCCGGGGATTGACACACAGTTCCTGTCCCTCCCGATAAGCGACGAGACGTTCGTAAAGGAGATCGCGCCGTCGCGGACGTTTTGCCCCTATGATGAAGTGGAGGATTTGATAGTCAACGGGCTGATCAAGGGAGGAAGCCTCGACAATGCGGTGGTCATAAAGGGAGAGGTCGTCCTGAGCAAAGAGGGGCTGCGCTTTCAGAAGGAGTTTGTGCGGCACAAGATTCTTGACCTCATGGGCGACCTGTTTCTGTTAGGGCAGCCGCTGTGGGCGCATGTTGTGGCAATAAAGTCAGGGCACGCCAGTAATATCAAGCTGACGGGACTATTGCGGCAGAAGGCCAGGGAGCAGGCAAAAAGGTCTGCCCCTCCGAGCAAGTTTTTTGACACGGCGGACCTCGACATCCGACACGTAATGAAGATTTTCCCGCACAGGTATCCGTTCCTTTTGGTGGATAAGATTGTGGAGTTCATCCCGGACAAGCGGGTCGTGGGAATAAAGAACGTCACGATAAATGAGCCTTTCTTTGCGGGGCATTTTCCGGGCAACCCGGTTATGCCCGGGGTGCTGATAATTGAGGCAATGGCGCAGGTCTCGGGGATGATAATGCTGACGAAAAGCGAGAACCTGGGAAAAGTCCCCTATTTCATGTCCATCAACAACGTGAAGTTCAGGAAGCCGGTGTTCCCGGGAGATACTCTCAGGCTGGAGGCCGACGTTCTGCGACTTCGTTCGACGACCTGCCTCCTGAAAGCCAGGGCATTCGTTGAGGATAACCTGGCGTGCGAAGCACAACTCATGTGCAGGCTTGTTGACCGGGATTCAGAATAGCCCGTCCCCGAACAACCCGGTCCACTCAAGGAGGAGAATTGACAAAAATACATCCCACCGCGATTGTCAGCGCTAAAGCTGACCTGGGGAAGGATGTTCAAATAGGCCCGTACGCCATCATCGGCGACCACGTGAAGATAGGTGACAGCGCGATTATCCACCCCCACGCCATGGTGGATGGATTCACGACCATAGGCGAATGCTGCGAGATTTTCCCCGGGGCTTGCGTCGGCTTGCGATGCCAGGATTTGAAGTACTGCGGAGAGAAGACATATGTGGAGATAGGCGCACGCACGGTCATCAGAGAATGCGCTACGGTGAATTCATCAACGGCAGAGGGGTCTAAGACGATTGTCGGGGAAGACTGCTTTCTGATGGCCTACTCTCACGTCGGCCACAACTGTTGCCTGGGGGATGGGGTTATCATGGCAAATCTGGCTTCTCTGGCAGGACATATCCTCATTGAGGACGGGGCGGTCATTGGTGGGCTGGTGGGTATCCACCAGTTCGTGCACATCGGAACCCTCTCGATGATAGGAGGGGTGTCGAAGGTCAACCAGGACGTGCCTCCTTACGCTCTGAGCGATGGCGTTCCGTGCTCGGTGAGGGACATCAACGCGGTGGGGCTTCGCAGGCATGGCGTGCCGCCGGAGACTCGAAACGTCATCCGCAGGGCGTTCAAAATCCTCTTCAAGTCCGGGCTGGCCACAACCCACGCGATGGAAATAGTGCGTGTCGAACTGCCGCAACTACCGGAAATTCTCCACCTTCTGGATTTCATAGCAAAATCCGAGAGGGGGATCGGCAGGTAATGGGGACGGATGCCACTGGCATCCGATTCTTGCCCGGGCGATGCGTTCCGGAGAGCATCTATGGAGGAACCCCTTGGTCTCATAGCAGGAAATGGCAAGTTTCCGCTTCTGGTGGCTTCGTGCTACAAGAAAAGGCATGGCGCAAGGATCGAGGCTGTGGGTTTTCGCGGGGAGACCTCACCGGAACTCGAGAACCTCGTTGACAACCTGGTATGGGTTGGCATCGGCCAATTGGGGAAAATAATCAATTTCTTCAAGAACGCAGGCGTCTCCAGGGCTGTCATGGCGGGGCAGATACGCCCCACGCGAATGTTTCAGAAGCTGAAGTTTGACCTTAGGGGGCTGAAGGTCCTTTCGCAGCTCAACGACCGAAAGGCTGACACCATCTTCTCCTCTGTCGTGGAAGAAATGAGCAAGGATGGGATAACTCTTCTTGACTCCACTTCTTTTCTGAAAGACTACATGGCGAAGGAAGGGGTCTTGACGCGTCGGCAGCCGACAGAGGCCGAACTGGAGGATGCGAAGTTCGGCGCCCGCATCGCCAGGGAGATTGGCAGGCTTGACATCGGGCAGACAGTGGTGGTGAAAGACAGGGCGATCGTGGCAGTAGAGGCCCTCGAGGGAACCGATGAGACCATCCGGCGGGGAGGGAAGGTCGCCGGCCCCGGAACGGTCGTCGTGAAAATGGCCAAGCCGGCGCAGGATATGAGGTTTGACGTCCCGGTCATAGGTATCGAGACAATCCGCGCCATCCAGGAAGCCGGGGCGGCTTTGCTTGCTCTGGAGGCAAACAAGACTCTGGTGATTGATGGGGAGGAACTCGTTCGGCTGGCAGACAGCAGCGGGATTTGCGTCATTGGCATTTCCGTTGAGGACAGCCCGGTAGCCGCCCCCAATGAGGGGACGTGAAGAAGAGTCCTCGTGGTGGCCTTTTACACCGGCTTTTGGGGGAGTCACCACAGAGAACGCCGAGCACGCAGAGAGTTGGAAAACTCCGTCATTCTGACGGGATAACCGGACTGTCAAGATCAACCTGTTTATCCTGTTCGTCTTTTTTCTCTTCTCTTCTACTTATGAAAGAAATCGCAGCAGACACTTTCTCACTTCTTGAGCGAGCGGCACTCGATGCCGGGGCGTGTTCGTTTGGAGTCGCTTCGGTGGAAAGGATGAAGCGCGGATGCGCACAACCGCCGGCGGCGGAGGAATTGGCACGATTTCCCTACGCGGTGTGCATCGGTTGCCGGCTTTCCGACTCGATAATTGACTCGCTGGTTGACGGCCCGAGCCGCCTTTATGCATATCATTACCGGGTAGTTAACAGGGAGCTGGACGACATGGCCCTTCGCGTGACAAACGCAATCCAGCGCATGGGATACGAGGCGTGCCCCGTCCCATCATCGCAGGTCATTGACTGGACCAGGAATCTTGGACACGCGTCCCACCGTTGGGCTGCCTATCATGCTGGACTCGGATGGTACGGCCTCAACAACCTGATTATCAGCCCGCAGCACGGCGCGAGGGTGAGATATGTCACCGTCTTCACAGATGCCCCCTTGCCGGCCGCTGAGCCGCTGAACCGCGATTGCGGCGATTGCAGGGCGTGCATAGGCGCATGTCCGGTAAGTGCCATTTCGGAGAGGCGTGAAGATTTTGACCTGGCGAAGTGCCAGGAGCAACTCCGCTTCTACAGAAACACCTGGAACATCGGTCACCACATTTGCGGGCTTTGCATCAAGGCGTGCCCGGCAAGGAAATAGCCGTGAGAGATTCCGGCGAGTCGGCGCCGCAGGAGCGCCTCAGACAATCGGACGACTCGGCGATCGTGCCATCGGCAGGTGAGAAGAAGCTCGCCGAGGTGGCGGAATCCTCCGGACGGCTTGAGCACGAGGTTTTACCCGTAACGTTTCTTCCGATGACGCCCGCCGACGTGAAGAAAGTCCACGAGATTGAGAAGGACTCATACCCTTCCCCGTGGCCGCGGAGGGCGTTTTTCAAGATGCTGCGGTCGAGATGGCTGAAGTTCTTCACGGCTTTTGCCGACGGCAAAGTCGTCGGATACGCGGGTATGAGGCTGGGAGATTCCTCGCACATCGTCAACATTGCGGTGCACCGCCATTATCGGCGTTGTGGCATTGGGTCGCGTTTGCTTTCGGTTCTGGTGGAAATGGCGGTGAGGCATGGGGCGAACCGTGTGACGCTCGAGGTGAGAGCATCGAATCTCAGCGCACAGGCGATGTACCGGAAGTCCGGCTTCGCGGCAGTCGCCGTCAAGGAAGGTTATTACACGCGGGAAAAGGAAGACGCCATTTTTATGGCGAAGGAGTTAGTCGAACAAGACGAGCACGACTTTGACTGACGGCCCGCCGGTTCGCTCACGACAAAACTCAAAGCTAAGTACGTGCTTTCACAAGTACGGTCACGTATCCGGAACGGAGTGCTTCTTTTGAACACCATCAATCCCGCCCCGCGTTCCGCGGGGGACAAACGAGGTCTCTCGCAAAGCCGCGAAGACGCAAAGGACCGCTGAGAATCAGACAGACAAGACGCTTGGCGTCTTAGCGTCTTGGCGAGAAAGGACTGAAGCCGCCGTCCAATCCCGCCGGCGGCGGGACAGGATTTATGAATCAGAGCACTAAGGCTCATAAGCCAAATCTAATGGGTGCGAGAGGAAATTGTGAGTTTTGAAAAGCTCATGAAACTTATGGATGCGCTGCGGGGCGAGAAAGGATGCCCCTGGGATAAGGAGCAGACGCTCGACTCCCTGAAGCCCTTTCTCATCGAGGAGACGTACGAGGTCATTGAAGCGATAGAGCACGACGACCCCGAGAAGCTGAAGGAGGAGCTTGGCGATTTGCTTTTTCACATCGTCTTCATGAGCAAGGTGTCCTCGGACGTGGGAAGGTTTGGGATTGACGATGTAATAGACTTCGCTCACGAGAAAATGACGCGGCGGCACCCACACGTCTTCGGCCAACAGGACGGCAAGGTCGCCCCGGGCATAAAGCCTTCCACGGAAGGCCCCGCGACAGCCGCGTCGTTGGAGAACCGCGCTTTGCAGAATCAGCGAAAGCCCACGGGGGAAAAGATGCACGACGCAACAAGCAGCCTCCCCCAGCCCAACAGCCCCCAGGAAGTCCTCGACCAGTGGTATCGCATGAAGCAGGAGGAAATGGCCCGGAAGGGAAGCACTTCTTTGATGAACGGCATCCCGCGCCATCTCCCCGCTCTCCAGAAAGCGCAAAAGACGCAGAGGCGCGCCTCCCAGGTCGGCTTCGATTGGGAAAAAGCGCAGGACGTCGTCGAGAAAATCTGCGAGGAGACTCAGGAGCTGCGAGAAGCGATCTCTCGACGAGAGAAGGGACATATTGCGGAGGAGATGGGCGATATTCTTTTCTCGGTGGTGAACGTATGCCGCCTCCTGAAACTGGACGCAGAGCAGGCGCTCCGTCGAACGACCGCTAAGTTCGCCAAGAGGTTCCGGGACATGGAGCGCCGCGTCGCAGCGAGCGGCAAGAACCTGAGCGACCTGTCAATCAGCGAAATGGACGCTGTCTGGGACGCAATCAAGGCCGAGGAAGAACAGAAGTCGCAGCCAGGACGCTGAAAATTCCGGACGCTCCGCACGCGCTCTGGGTGTGGAAAAAAAGGCCGCCGGGTGGTTCGTCCGTGACCCGATTCGCTTTTCAAACGGGGTGAGAGAGTGTGGAGCTGAACCGTGCGGGTCTTTGGCTCATGCCTGTAACCCCCGAGCGAAGAGAGGGTTACATCAAATCCATGGCATAGGAAAAGAGAGCCTGTCGCCCGCTTTTTCGGGCGGTCTTTCCGATAAAAAAAGTGTCTTTTTTTTCTTGACTGGGAGTCGCTTCGAGGGTATGTTTCTCAGTGTCATGTGGAGAAAAGTCGCCTATAATTTTCTGACGAAAAAAGAGCATTTTTTTCTTGACAAAGGAGTGGACAGAACCTATTTTTGACACGAATAAAAGAAGGGGTGTAAGTGGAACTGTCGGCTGGTTGGGGCTGACACAAAAAGGAGGAGGTTTCAACCTCGTCAGACAGGAATCGGTATTGTAAGTTGAACGCATAAGAAAGGAGCTGACAGTAATGAGGACAAGCATTGCAATCGCCGGACTTGTAGCAGGTATTGTGGCTGTCTCTTTATTCGCTCCGACAGCCATGGCCCAGGTGTACACGGACCCGGTCGGTTTCGTGAAGGTTGACACGGTACAGAACGGGCTGACGATGATTTCCGTTCCGTTGGACGCTGCCGACAAGCATCTCAATGGCGCGGCAGGCTGCGTCGGTGACATGATTAAAGAGAAGCTTTTAGGCGGTCCTGCGCCTGCGGCGGCGGACATCATCTACAAGTGGGACCCTACCATCCAGGACTACGCTTGGGCGTTTCTTGTGAAGGCCGCGGGCTCCCCGTACGACGGGAAGTGGTTTGATGCCAAGGGAGGGCAGCTGTCCGGCCTCGTGTTCGAGGCGGGAGAGGCCTGCTGGATTTTGAGAAGGAACACCGGGGACCCCCTCGCGACCATCACGTTCCTCGGCTGGGTGCCGATGGAAGCGAGCACGAGCGTCGGGCTCGTCCAGGGATTGACGATGTTCGACTGGCCGTACCCGACGACCCTGAAGATCAATGACAGCACGCTCAAGGACATCGGACAGCGCGGGCCTGCACCGGCAGCCGCGGACATCGTCTATAAGTGGGACTCCGCCGTTCAGAATTACGTGTTTGCATTCCTTGTTGGGGCTGCCGGCTCGCCATACGACGGGAAATGGTTCGACCCAGTTGGGGCCAAGTTGTCAGACATAACGTTTGAGCCGGGCGCCGGCTTCTGGTACCTGAGACGACCGGCTGCCACGGCAGTGTGGGTTTGCGCGAGACCATACTGAGAAAGTAAGTTCGCTACCCTGACTGTCGAAAAGAAGCGGCAGTCGGGATATGAAGAAAAGTAAAAGTTTCGGATAAGCAATCGCCCAAATTGGAAAGGGGGTAGCATGAGAAAGCGAACCTTAATGATCGTAGCGGTGCTGACGGCGGTAATGTTCGTCGGCGTCTGCGAGGGCGCATTCATCACATGGTCCAATATCCATGCCGAAGGTGCATTCCCAGTCGTGGACTCCCACGGTGCGGTCGTGCCCGGCGAGGTGACCTTCGGTACGCCGGACTTCTCCAAGGGAGCTCTTGTCCAGCTCTGGAAGGCCATGAATGGAGCTAACCCCGGAGGACCCGCGGACATTGATGACCCCAACGACCTCGCGAACACGGCGGCTTTCGCCAGCAAAGACTGGAAGATTGATGACGTCCTTCTCGACTCGGTCCATTGCGGGTACGGGACGTTCATGAATCCCCAGGGAACCTGGTCCCAGTCCGCTAGCTACGCGGCAGCGGCGGGCAACACAATTTATGTCCGCGCCTACAACCTGCCCTTGGCGCAGTGGGACGCCGCTGCTGATGCCAAGGAGATTGGAATCAGGAACCCGCAGGGCCAGATTGTCAGCAACACCCTGACAAGGGATGACATCCCGCTGACGTTCTACTTCGACAATCTGAAGACGGCCCCGGTTCCTGAACCCGCAACGCTTCTGTTCCTCGTTCCCGGGCTTGCGGTCTGGGCTCTGAGGAGGAAGAAGTAGTCGGTTCCGAAATCGAGTAATCCTGAGAATAGACGGAAGGGATGGTCGAAAGGCCATCCCTTACTCTTTTGATAGCCCGCGCGCTCGCTGCCCGTGCCAGCTAACAGGCCTGTGACCCAAAAACAACGGCTACGCAGCGCTCACCAGCACACGGGACGTGTCTCTCGCAAAGCCGCAAAGGACGCAACCTCCGCAGTTCTCGGCGTCTCAGCGTCCTGGCGAGAGAACCACGCAGGCCAACAGTCGCTCTGCAAAAGAGCCACGGGCAGCCAGCATTTTCATGGTCTCCGGTTGAGCGAAGCTTCTCATAGAATGTCAGAGAAGAATCGAGGCTGAGCGAAGGGACTGAAGAAAGGGGAAGAAGATGAGAACGAGGACTCTGCTGAGCCTTGCGGTTCTTGGCAAGGTTGTCGCCCTGAGCATGCTTTCCGACGCTGCATTCATTACCTGGTCGAACATTCACGCAGAGGGACCATGTCCGATAACGGATTGGACCGGCAGGCCGGTGCCCGGAGAGGTGACTTTCGGCACGCCGGACTTCTCAAAAGGGGCTCTCGTCCAGCTCTGGAAGGCGATGAATGGGCCTTCCCCTGGAGGAATTGCCGACATTGATGACCCGAACAACCCGGGGAACATGGCGGCTTTCTCTTCGACGAACTGGAAGATTGACGATGTTCTCCTCAACGAGGTCCACTGCGGATACGGGACGTTCGTCCATCCCGAAGGGACATGGTCTCAATCCGGCAGCTATGCGGCCTCGACGGGCAACACGATTTATGTCCGCGCGTACAATCTCCCGAGGCCGCAGTGGGAGGCCGCTGATATGACCGGCAGGGACATCACCATCAGGAACCAACAGGGGAATGTTGTCAGCGCTACTCTGACCAGGGATGACATACCGCCGACGCCGATGACGTTCTATTTCGACAATCTGCACCTGGCGATGCCCGAGCCCGCGCCACTCCTATTGGTTCTTCCGGGGCTTGGCATCTGGCTCGCAAGAAAAAGGAAAACGCGAAGGGGGATGACATGAAAACAGTAATCTCACTCGCTATTGCGGCAACCGCGGCAGCAATCGCCTGCATCAATCCTTGTGAAGGGGCGTTTATCACCTGGTCGAACATTCATCCGGAGGGACCGTCGCCGATAACGACTTGCAGTGGGCCCGTGCCCGGAGAGGTGACTTTCGGCACGCCGGACTTCTCAAAAGGCGCCCTTGTCCAGCTCTGGAAGGCCATGAATGGAGCCAACCCCGGAGGACCCGCGGACATTGATGACCCGAACGCGCCCGGGCTGACGTCGGCTTTTGAGAGCACAGAATGGAAGATTGATGATGTCCTTCTCGACGTGGTCCACTGCGGGTACGGCACGTTCGTCCATCCTCAGGGGACATGGTCTCAATCCGGCAGCTACGCGGCCTCGACGGGCAACACGATTTATGTCCGCGCGTACAACCTGCCCAAGCCCCAGTGGGATGCCGCTGGCCTTGCCAAGGACCTTACCATCAGGAACCGACATGGCGAGATTGTCAGCGCGACGTTGACAAGGGACGACATTCCCCTGACATTTTACTTTGACGACCTGAGAATGTGCATGCCCGAACCGGCACCGCTTCTTCTCGTCGCCTCGGGGCTTGGCATCTGGCTGGCGAGAAGAAGGAGACGGAGCGGTTCTCACGTCCCCGGACGCCACGAGGCGTGACGCCCGCAAATAAGTCAAGTGCTGGCGCGCGTTCTGGGCCTTCCCTCTGCGGTCTTCATCGCGCAAAGCCTCCCCGATTGTAGCCCCTCGGCCATGGCTGGGCGGAAGCGCGTGCAAAGGCCCAAACGCCATGCGTGCCACAGGGTGGCATCCCGCCTTCGGCGGGACCCGTGGAAGATCATGGGCAGGATGCCCTACCGCAGAACTCGCAGGTCTGTGCCGTGCGCACGATGCCCGCATATCCACCCGACGATGAGGGGTTACCCCCAAGCGAAGATTTTTCTGTATCAACGAGCAGTCTCGTCGTATGATATTTGCGGGCAGTTAATATGGTTGCTGCCTCGCCCGGCTGTCGCGTTTCTCAAAAGAGCTTGGTGATAGACATATCATCGAGCCAGGAATCGGACGCTGAAAGGAGACAATGCCTTTGAATGAAAGACTGAGGACTCTATCGGAAGTTGACCCGGAAGTCGCCGCAGCCATCCAGGAGGAGATGAACAGGCAGGAGGAGACTCTTGAGCTGATTGCCTCGGAGAATTTTGCAAGCAGAGCTGTGATGGACGCGGCGGGTTCCGTCATGACGAACAAATACGCGGAAGGATACCCGGCGAAGAGGTGGTATCAGGGATGCCGGAACATGGACCGTGTTGAAGCGCTGGCAATCGAGCGAGCCAAGCAGCTTTTCAAAGCGGACCACGCGAACGTCCAGCCGCATTCCGGCTCACAGGCGAACATGGCGGTTTATTTCGCGATGCTCAAGCCCGGGGATACGATTCTTGCGATGAACTTAGCGCACGGTGGGCATCTCACTCATGGCAACCCGATTAACTTCTCGGGGCGTTTTTTCAATATAGTCGCATACGGCGTGAATCGAGAGACGGAATGCATTGACTACAATGAGATCGAAGAGCTGGCTTTGAAGCACAGGCCGAAGCTGATTCTCGCGGGTGGGAGTGCCTATCCCAGGGAGATTGATTTCAAGCGCCTGAGGGCGATTGCGGACGAAGTGGGGGCGTTCGCAATGGCGGACATGGCGCACTTCGCGGGACTGGTGGTGGCGGGGATTCATCCGGACCCTGTGCCTCACTGCCAATTTGTGGCGACGACGACGCACAAGACGCTTCGCGGGCCGAGGGGGGGAATGGTTCTCTGCAAGGAGGAATTCGCCAACACAATAGACTCGCAGGTTTTCCCCGGGATTCAGGGCGGGCCGCTGATGCACATCATCGCGGCGAAGGCGGTCTGCTTCAAGGAAGCCCTGTCGGATGGTTTCCGGGCGTATCAAGTACAGATTGTCAGGAATGCAAAGAAGCTCGCGCAGACGCTCGGAGACAGAGGCGTCCGGATCGTCTCGGGTGGAACGGACACGCACTTGCTCCTCGTTGACCTGGCGCCTCTCGGATTGACGGGAAAGGATGCCGCTAAAAGGCTCGAGGAGACGGGCATCGTCGCCAACAAGAACCTGATCCCGTTCGATACGAAGAGCGCCTTCGTGACAAGTGGGTTGAGGTTTGGGACGCCCGCCGTCACGACACGCGGAATGGGCGAGGAAGAAATGGCCCAAATCGGGGAGCTTATCTCTGCCGTTTTGCACCACATGGACGACGACTCCGTGATCCAGCGGACGCGCGCGGCGGTCAAGGAGCTGTGTCGGCGATTTCTGCTGTACAGGGAACCCGCGTGAGGCGCCCCGCCGGTCTTCGGGGGCCTCACCGCAGAGCACGCCGTCTTTGATGGACTTCGTACACCGGGAGACCGTGAAAATGGCTCTGTCAGGGGGCGGGTTCTCGCCAAGACGCGAAGAATTGATGAGGCGCCCGGCTTTGCGTCCTTGGCGACTTTGCGAGAACTCTTGGCTATGCTGATCAGCGCTGCGAAGCGCCTATTCTCAGGGAAGAGAACGCCGAGGACGCCGAGAAGTGAGCCCATCACGTGTGGTGGTGTTTGTGCTTCGTCCCTGCCGAGCGCCCGGTCTCGGCTGCGGTAGGAGAAAGCATGAATTGCCCAATTTGTAAAGCACCGGACAGCAAGGTCATTGATTCGCGGTCTCTCATGGAGGGGTCCGTGATCCGGAGACGGCGCGAGTGCGAGACTTGCCACGCCCGCTTCACGACGTACGAGCGGCTCGAGCGAATGCCCTGGAAGGTCATCAAGAAGGACGGCCGACGGGAAGACTACGACCGCAACAAAATCATGAAGGGGATCACGACTGCCTGTGAAAAAAGGCCGATCAGCGTCTCGCAGATTGAGGCGCTGGTGGACGGCGTGGAGGACGAGCTTGAGGAACTGTCCAGGCAGGAGGTCAGCACGCAGGAAATCGGGGAGCTCGTCATGCAAAAGCTCCAGAAGCTCGACGACATCGCCTACGTGAGGTTTGCTTCCGTTTACCGTCAGTTCAAAGACGTCAGCCAGTTCCTCAGCGCCGTCAACAGCCTGAAGAAGTAGGTAATTCTGTCGCGGAATGTGAGGCCTGGGGCTCCAGCGGGGATGGTCCCTGGTAGAAAGGCTGTTGTGCGTCGTCACCAAAGCGTTCACAGGGAGGACAACCTCGGGCGGCACGTCACCTCGTCCGGGCGTCGCGGGCCTGGAGCACAGCCGCGAGGGCGAGGGGCTTAGCTGGGTTCTTTTGCCGGGGACGCGCTCTTCAATTCGGCGAGGATGAACTCCCTGATCCGCTCGGTCCCGTATAGCCTCATGGATCCCACGATCAGAAAGGGTGTGCGCTCGTCCGCGATGGGGCCGATGAGGTCGCATGCCAGGCCAGACTTTACGACCTCGCGTACCGCTTGCCTATCGTCCTTGCCCGTGTTGAAAAACAATTTTGGAAGGGCGGGGGCCATATGTCGGGCTCCTTATCATTGATTGTTGAACCGCAGATCATGTTTCTGTAGCACATCCGCGCTTATATCGCTCGCGGAGGCGAACTCGTGGTAGTCGCCGGACGACACCGCGAGCTTACCGAGCGGATCCTGAGTTATCTGGCGAAGTATGTACTCATGGGCGTCACGCCTGTGCTTTTCTTGCTGCCCCATCTGGCCAGCCGGAAGGTGCGTTTCGGGCAGGTGGAACTCCTTGCGCACCTCGTAGCTGCCTGGGACGATCTCCTCGATTGCCTTCCTTATTCGAGGGTACTCGCGCTCGAGCGCGGCGTCGTCCGAGAACGTTGCTATCCGCTGGTTGTCCCGCAGCCACGCGTGACACGTCTCATCAAGTGCGTTCTCGGTGGCGCCGTCGAGGTCTTTGACTACGGTTTGCACATGGAAGAATAGACTCTGAATACGGTGTTTGGCGCGGTCCTCGGGGACGGAAACTACTATGCACCTTCTCGCCGGTTCACGGCGTGAGAGCTCGAGGTTTCGCTCGAGTTCCCTAGCGACTCCCCCTGATAGCCCTCGAGGAAAATAGGGTCTGTACGCTACGACGCCGTTCTTGCTCTGCTCCACAAGGCTGAGGTCTCTCCAGGTGGTCTGGACGTCGATGAAATCCCGGAGCAGCTTCAGCAGGCACGAGATGCTGGACCTGACTTTCTGAGAGGACCGAGCATCGTACCTGCGCGGGTTAAGAGGCTCGATCTTCTCCAGGCCCTTCGGCAGGCACGGGCACATCCAGTCCGCGTCGCTGTATGGAAGGGACCACCGGGGCTCGCGCTCAGGGACGTATTGATCCCCCTCCTTCCTTATGATGAGTTCGTCAATGGTGGCCGGGAGGAAAACGACCCTGCTGGCGTCGCCGATCACCCTGGCTGCGAAGGAGTTCAGCTCCCCACTGAAGTCCTGGAGCCGCTCCGCGGCATCCTGCCTCACGGTAGTGATGGGGTGTGCAAGGTAGAACACCTCAAGCTCCTCCACGGGGCCCGTCACCAGGCTTGCCACCGTAGACAACGGGTGCTTGGTCGCCACTATGTACATCGGGGCGTCCAAAACCTGGCTGAGAAGGCGCGAAATGCTGACCTCCGCCTGCCTCCACTGGAGGATGGAAATCAGGTTGAAGACCGATTCCTGCACTGCCTCGAGGGGCTCCCTGTTCATGACGTAACTGTACATGTGACCGCCGTCCAGCAACCGGCGGTATACGTCGTAGATGTCGTCTATGAGGACAACCAGGGCCCTCGCTTTTCCACGCAGGCTTCGTAGGGCCTCAACGTCGACCGGGGGGACAAACTCACGGCTATCCTGATGATAGTAAACGGCGTGAAATGTCAGGAAGGTACGGCCCTCAGGCTTCTTGCTGAGGGACCCAAGTATCCGGGCGAAAGCCTGGCTCCATAGCTGGCGCTGATAACCGGGGGCTTCCAACAGGATTTCCTTGGTGAAGGACCTCCCAGAAATGTCCTCCATTGTCCTGTCGACGGACACAACATCAACCCCCCCGAGCCCCTCACAGAGCCTATCTAAGCACCCCTTGACTCCTATGCCGGGCTGACCAGTGAACACGACGATGCTCTTTCCGGCTCCCATACCCTGCCTGCTCTACTCTTATAGAATGGGGCTCTCACTGCCGAGCAGTGAGAGCCCCCAACTATCTGCGTGGCTTCAGGCCACCGGCCCTACTGCACCTTGATCCGATAGAAGCCCTTCTTCTCGGGCGGAATCGGGCTGGTTACCGAGGTCTCGGTTGTTGGCCCATAGACGTCAACCCACGGACCACCGGGGACAGCGGCTGCCTGGACGGTGTAGATTCTGCCGACGTCGTTCCATATCACAGTGACCATCCCGTCGAACCGAATTATCTGTTGAATCTGAGGAACGACGAGGTCGAGTCGGAACTTGCCAAAGTCCCAGCCACCAGCCGAAAGCCTGAGCCGGATAGTGTGCTGGCCTTTCGCCACCAACCATGTGTCAGCACCCGCACGCCACTGGAAGTCACCCCAGTTGTTGCCCCAGAACCTTATCTCGGTCTTCTTCACCTCATCCATGAAGACCTCGACGATCGTGTCGGATGCGGTTCCGGAGGCAGCGACAGCAGCGATTGACATGACTCCGGAGAAGGGCACGCCGGTCAGCTCGGTCTTGGTTGTGCCGAAGGTGTAGTTCCACCAGTCGTTGACCGTCGTGTAGCCGATGAACGGGTCAACCTCGCCCGGCCCAAAGAATCTGATGTCGAACGGGATGAGCGGCGTCAGCCGGTAGGTCTGGAACTGGGTGGTAGTCTGGAAGAAGTAGTCGTTCCCGGCGACTGCATCGGCCGACGGCGCTTCGTTGGCGGGCTTGCCGCGCATGTACTGATACTTCGTGTGCTCGGCGTAGCCCATCACCCACTTGTCACCGGGCCGCCCGGTCCCTGCGTCAGCAGCGCCAGCCCACACCAGGGCGCCAAGCGCGGTGCGTCCGTCAAAGTCGGCGGTGTACCGGTAGATGTGCCAACTGTTGACGTCCATGATCGTGAAGGTAACTTCGTCCCACGCCGACCACTGAGCGTTGGACGCCGTCAAGCGGACTGTAACCTGACCTGTCAGCGTCACTGCCGGGGCCGTGAAGGACGCGACCTGCTGGGTGGGGGTGTTGATGACGATGGTCGGCCCGGAGACCTGCTCCCACAGGAAGGAGGTGGCGCCGGTTGTGCCGCTTCCGTCGAGGGTCACGACAGCCAGCTCGTTGGCCGTGCCATCAGCGCCGGCGTTGACGTTCAAGCCGCCAATTTCGGCGTAAACGTGCAGCTCGGAGCCGCTGACGAACCTGGCGGAGCCGCCCGCGTGGCCAGCGATCCGCACTCCGGTTACGCTGTGCGGGATGATGCTGAAGATGTACTTCTCGTTCGAGCCTCTGCCAGACCTGGAGTCAGCCGTGTCGTAAACAGGTCCGGAGACCACGCCGGAAGCATCCTCCCAGGTTACGCGGTCTGTGGTGAACTGGACTCCGATCAGGGTCCACCATCCGCCGTCGTCAAACACACCACCGGTGTAGAAGACGAGCGAATGGACCGTGACCGGTTTGTCAAGGAGATAGCCGAAGAACTCGAACGTCTCCTCGCCCTGGCCGCTGCCCGGGTTGGGCGTGTTGCCATCGTAGGTGTCGTAGTTCTGGGCGTCCACGATACCGTCCTTCATGATGCCGATGTCTCTGGAGCCGCCGCCCTGCGGATTCGGCTGCCCGACAATCGGCGTGGCAAGGTCGGACAGGGCAATGTTGCCGACGTTCGGGTCGCGAGTGATTGCCAGCTCAGCAGCACCCGTCTCCACGCCCTTCTCAGTCAGGATGTTGGCAGGAACAATCCTGTAATAATAAGTGGTGGTGAGTGCGAGCGGCCCGACGTCCACGAACATGTTGGTGTCAGCCGTGCCGACGGCAGCATACGGACCCGCGGACGCCTCAGCTCGCTCGATAATGTAGCGAGAAGCGTGCTCCGCGGCGTTCCATCTCAGGACGGCGCCAACGTCGCCAGCCCATTCGCCAGTAGCACCAGTAACAGGACCCGGCGCTTCCTTCGTGGCAACGGTCACCTTTACAACGTCGGCACCGACGCCGGCAGTCGGGCTGGTCGCCCAGAGCCGGAAGAAGAAGTCGGTATCTTCCCCAATCCAGGGCGCACCGACGATAGCGACTGTCTTGTCCACGTACCACATGGGCAGGGCAGGGTCCTGCGGCCAGACCTGCTCCCAGGTGTAGGTGCCCGTCAAGGACTCACGACCATCGAGGTAGAACAGCTCTCCGGCGCCCACGAGGATGCCCTCCGGTGGGTCCGGACTCGCCGCAGCCGGCGGAGAAACCTGCGCGATGTCGTCGCGGTTGAGGATGTAACGCAGGTCGGAGTACTGATTGTTGTTCCGGTCGGTGAACCTGACAGCCAGGTAGTTCCCTCCGCCGCCTTCGTGGAGCTTGAAGGTCATTGAGTTGACACCCTTGAGGAGGGTGAAGTCGGAGGTGACCTCACCGCCGCCGTCCCATCCGTCTCGCCCGAAGGCAAGGGCGCCGTTGTTCCAGCACCTCATCTCATCGTCGTGGCGGAGGATTGCTCTTGCATCTCGCTGCTCCGGCGAGATGATGTAAACGTGGAAGTAGCCAATGAAGTTGTCGAGAGCAACTCCACCACCGTCCCACATCCACACTCCGCCGGAC
Organism: uncultured Verrucomicrobiota bacterium; assembly: GCA_964482435.1. Classification (GTDB taxonomy): domain Bacteria; phylum Auribacterota; class JABMQX01; order JABMQX01; family JABMQX01; genus CAYZXL01. Next base: position 112,707 of record CAYZXL010000004.1, on the reverse strand, counting down.
ACGCTGCCCAGAGTGTCGTTGCGGTGCAACGCTGTCCAGACCGCGGGCCCATCAACAAAGGTCTCTCCGCCGATGTTGATGGTCTCCCCGGCGTTGGGGTTCTGGTTAGCCTGGCCGCCGTTCGAAGCGAGGTGATCATAGTTAACATCCAGGTTCGTCGTGAACCTGCTGGTGAAGTTTGGTCCCGGGAACAGAACGTCCTGGAGGTAGCCGGAAGAAGGAACGTCGCGAACCGGATACTTCACGGTCACAGTCATCGTGTCGCTGGAAACGGTTCCGTTGGCGGCGCCAACGGTCAACTTGAACACCAACGTGCCGCCCAGCGGAGCAATAATTGCACCCTTGCCCTGGTCGGCGTTCCAGAGAGCCACCGGAGGCGGACCGGCAATCTGCTCCCACTTGTACCAGATGATGTTGCCCTGGGTGCCGCTTCCGTCGAGCACGACGGTCCGGAACGGCAGAACGTCAATGGCGTCGGCCCCAGCGGAGCTTCTGCCCTGATTGATATCCCGAAGCGTCACGAGAACCTCATCCGTGGCCAAATTGTTCGCGGCATCCCAGACGGTCAGCCTCAAGGTGATATACTGGTCGCTGGTGATCTCCGGAACGGGGAACGTGCAAACCGCCGCGTTCGGGTCGAGAAGCTGGAGGACAAACACCGGAGGTCCGAGGTTCATGGCGAAGATACCACCGGTCTGGTTGCCGGAGCCGGGGAAGTCAGCGAAGGTTACGCTGACGAGCGTCTTGGTGCTATCCACCGGGATCACACGGGAATAGATGTTCGGCCCGCCAGGATTGCCGTCACTCCAGTGGGTGCTGGTTCCGTTGTTTCTGCTAATCCTGTAACCTTCCTCGAACACCCTCTCCACGTCGCCCCGGTTGAACCAGTCGCTGAATTCAAATGGGATGCGGAGGTCTCCGTTGGCGTAGTTCAGGGTCAGGGTCGTGTTATGGTTGCCACTTGCTCCCGCGAAAGCAACGCCGAGGTACCCGTAGTTGCCCGGGGTGACAGGGATTGTGACAGACCGCATCGCGTCGCTGAGGAGGACGACGTTCTTGGCGGTGTAGGGGCAAAGCAGATAGGGACCGACTTTCCTGTCGGCAGGGAGAGTCTTGGCACCGGTTGGCGCCTTTGCAGGGTCAGCGCCATACATCCAATTGTCGCCGCCCGGCTCAAAGGCGTCCTGGGTAGCCAGGTCCTCACCCGCAGCCAGAATCGCGTCCGCGTTGGCGACGGAGCACAGGTTAAGCTGGGTAACCTGCCCGCCGACGCCGGTTATCTGCTCCCAGTGATACTTCACCGAACGAGGCGTCGAGGAATCAGAGCCATTGAGGGTAGCAGTTGTTCCCTCGTCGGCGCTGAAGTCGGCGCCCGCGTAGGAGTAGAGATACCCCTCTGGTCCGGGGACGCCGTAAACCTCCAATTCAGCCATGGAGGTAAAGTCAGACGAGCCGCCGGGGGCGCCGTAAATTCTTACAGCAACACCCTCTACCTTCGGGAACTTGATGATGTGCCGGCGGATGTAGGGGAGCTGGCCGTAGTCCGGAGCAACACCGGGGCTGCGGCCATCGGGCGTGTCAGGGCTAAACTGGTAGGCGGGTGTGATAGTGACGTTCGGTATGTTGTACCAGAAGACACCGTCCTTGGTGAACTGCACTCCCAGGGAAGTCCACCACCCACCATTAGAGAACACGTTGCCCGGATAGTAGTGGATTTCCTGGAAGTATATTGGCGCCGGGTACTTGTAGCCCCACCAATCGTCGGGCATGAGCACGTCGTTGTACCAGCTATCCACGTTCTCTTCCCTGTCGCGGTTGTTCATCTGGTTACCGAACGTCTGGTAGGGGTTCGTTCTCTTGTTGAAAGGTGTCGCATCCGATCTCAGCGCCAGGTTGGCGGAGAGAGCGTAGCCCTGCGCCGGAAGAGCCGGTACGCTTTCGCCAAAGGCGTTGACGCCGATGACCGTGTAGTTGTAGAGCTGGTCCATGAAAAGCGGCATGGACTTGTCGGTGAACTGCGTCGCGGTAATGTCCTCGACGACGATCGTATCGTACGGCCACCCGGTGCCAACGTCGCGTCTCAATATCTTATATGTCTGGGCGCCCGGGGCTGCCGTCCACTTCAGGAGGATGCCGAGCTCGACACCTTCCGCAGTGAGGTTTGTGGGCGGAGGACAAACACCCACATTGAGAACGGTAACGATGACTGTGTCGGAAGCGGTCTTTGTGCCGTCACCAACCGTCAGGTTAAAGGTGAGGGTCGCGGCCCCTGTAACGTTCGGGGCAACGAACGTCGCCACGGGCTGATTGGCATTGGTGATTGTAACCGCGGGTCCGAGGGTCTGCTCCCAGAGCCAGGTGGTTATGGCGCCCAGGGAGTTGCTGCCGTCGAGTGCAGCCGTTTGCCCTTCATAGACGTTGAAGTCCGGGCCGGCGTTGGCAACCAACGTTACGCCCGCTATCTGGGCCGCGCGGGCGACCCCATCCATGAGGTCGAAGTTGCCGGTGGTTCTCAAGGAGTTGAGGTCCACCTTCGAGAAAATCATCGCGTCCCAGGCGAAGGGCCATCCGTCGTTGCAGTGAGACTCGCAGCCGTAGATGCGAACCCGGTTCTCACCGTCTATCAAGGGAACGGTGTAGTTTATGGCAGCTGTATCAGTAGGGGCTAACCGCGCCCAGTTCCACTCAAACTGGCCGCGATAGCCGTTATCGTTGGCTACTCTGTGACGGTCGTTCGACGGGGTGTCCGTCGGCCAGATGCCCATGAGACCCTCGTTTGACCGGACGAAAACGGAGTCACCGTTTGCGTAAGCGCCTCTCAAGTAGAAGTAATAGTCTCCCGCGGAACCGGTTGGGAGGTTGAAAATCATCTCCGACCAGGCGGTGAGGTTGATGCTCTCGTCTGTATCCTGGTTGTGGTGGACAATCACGTTGGAGGAGAGCCTCCGCCGCGCCGGAAGGGCGCCCCAGTTGCCAGCCATGTAAGCACTCCCCCACTCGGCGCCGCCGAGTGTTCTGTCACCCCAGTTGACGACCGTCACGTCCCTGGCCCCTCGCTGGTCGGCGAACAGGACCAAGCCCAGGCCCGCCGGGATGACCGTCACGGTGACGAAGTCCACGCTGCTATTGGTCAAGCCCGTAACGGTGAGCCGGAAGAGGAAGTTGGTCGCAGTAGTAACTGTCGGCGCCGTGAATGTGGCCACAGCGCTATCCGCATTGTTGATTGTTATGGCTGGGGTAACGGGGAAGAGCTGCTCCCAGGCCCAGGCAGTGCCGGTGGTCTGAGAGCCTCGTCCGTCGAGGGTGACCAGCTCGCCGGAAGCGGCGCCCTTGTCAGCTCCGGCGTCGGAAATTGTCGCGTCGGGCATGGGGACGTGGAACTCAAACCTTGCGTAGTTTGGCTCGCCACCGCCATAGGCATCCAGCGTAATCTTGTGGAGGCCGGCGTTAACCTGGAACGGCGCGCTGATGAAAGGAGCGTAGTTTTCCCAGCCTCTCCGGGCTACGCGGAAGTAACCCACCGGGGAGGTGTTTCCCGCTCCCGCCTCAAGGTCATAGTAGGCATGGGAGTTCCCATGCCAGCTATCGTCGGTGGCCATCCAGTTGACGATGTAAGCCTTCGCGCTACCGTGGGGCAACTCGAAGGTGAACTTCCAATAGTCATTGGCCCAGGCGGCAATCCAGCCGGCCTTCCAGGCTGTACCCGATGTACTTGCTACCTGCGCGTCGTTCCCGAGCTGGGCCCCCGGGCGGTAACTGGTATCGCCGCCGGTGTTGTTCCACCAATAGTCGGCGTTGGGGTCCATTCTGCCGGGCATGCCATAGACTTTATTGCCGACGGCGCCCTGCCCATACCGCTCTCCGAACACAGCCCTCTCCGGATACCACTTTCCGTTCACGAGTGAATTGTGGAAGTCGAAGTCCTCGTGCTCGCGGTAAAACACGGTCTCGAACTCAGCGTCCTTATCGGTTACTACGACTGTGTCGGAATCGGTGCTCCCGTTAGGAGCGGTGACGGTGACGTTGAAGGTCAGGAGCCTGGTATCGGGCCACACGGTCAGAGGAATTTCGGGCGCGATAAATGTGGGCTTAGCGGTATCTGTGCCCGCGAACTTGTACACGGAGGGGCCGCCGGTCTGCGTCCACGCATAGAGGAGAGCGCCGGAGCCAGCGTTGTCGCGGGTGTTGGAGCCGGTGGCGTCGAGCTGTAAGGTTCTCATCTCATAACCAGGGAAGTCAAGGCCGGCGTTGGCGAGCGCGCGCTCCGCATCAATGACTTTGACGTCAACGAAGTCCCAGTCTTCGCCACCGTTGATGCTCAGCTTGAACGAGAGAACCTGGTCGTTCACGTAGTTGCCGGTGAAGAAGAATGCATTCGGGTTGGTTGTGTTCATAATGGGGGCAACCGAAGGTCCTGCGACCTGCTCCCAGAGCCAACTGGTGATGACGCCCGTGGCCGAGCCACTGAGGTCAACCCGGACTCCTTCGCCGGTAGTCTGGTCCGGGCCGGCGTTAACCTGCTCCTTATCTTTTACGAATACCTTGATGGTGGCCGTCTGCTTCGCGCCGGTACTGCTATTCGTGACTGTCAGACGGAAGATGAAAGTCTGATCGCCAAAAATCTCGAAGGAGGTGGTGCTGATCGTCTGGGTTTGCAACGCGGGATTCGGGATGACATTTGGCGCCCCGGCGAGCTGCTCCCACAGAAATACAGCCCCTTCCGGCAAAGAAGCGCTCCCATCGAGGACAAAGCTCTGTCCGGCGCCCTGGTCAACGCTCTGGTCGAAGCCAGCATGGGCGAAGGCCAGTCCGGTGACATAAGGCCTCTCGAAGGTCGCCCCGGCGATTGCGGCGGTGTTGTGACTCGTCACGGCCATCCCGACGAGAACCGGGGTTGTGGGGACACCAGGTAACTGGCCGTGCTGGGTCCATGTAACCGCATCGTCCGATCTGAAAGTGGTGATCACGTCCCCGGTGCGCTGGAGGCGGAGCCATCTCGGCAACACCGGCCCGCCCCAAACCTCATTGACCGCACCGGAGCCGCTGCCGGTAGCCCCGCGATACTGAATAGCTAAGTAGTCGGTGCTGTAACCTGCCCTCGTGGTGAAAATTGCGTGAACCGAGTTGGCGGCGGTGGATTCACGGACCATGAGTCCGCCTTTCCCCCAGTCGTTGTTGGCCCACGACAAACCGAGCATGCGAGCCTGAATCATGAAGTCGCCGCTCGCCTGGGTGTAAACGTACCGGAAAGCGTCTGCGGAGTCCCAGATGTCGCCGCCGTCGGCATAGACGTCCCACCTTTCAGTGGCCGCGTTGTACTGGGTATCGCCGGTCATGGTGGACCCGATGTCAGTGCTTGTCCAGATGGCCGGGGGATCGGGCGGGGCCATTTCGACAAAAATCTGGTAGTTGGAGCCACCGGAATAGCACCCGTAGATGCTGACCGGGTCACCCGCATTGAAGTCGTGATAGAACGCAAAGTACTCCTCACCGACGCCGTTCCGGACGGGGAACGCCATGGGACGAGCATCAGGGGCCGGGCGGCGTAGAACGCGATTGAAAAGGGGGCCAATTGGCACACCGTTCGCATTCAGGCCGATCCAGGTGCGAGCGGGCTGGTTTCGATCAATGTTATTTCGGGGCGAATAGGCGCTGTCATTGAGACGACCCGCCAGCCAGCTTTCCGGCGCGGCAACAAAGACATCGCGAATGCCTATGAGGACGTAAACCCTGGCCTTGCCAGTGCCAGGGAGGGGGGACTCAATCTGGAACTTGATTTCGTAATTCTCACCGGCAGCGTTGCCGACGGTGTCTTTGGCGTCATTACTGAGGAGGAGGCCCTCCAGGCCGACCATCGTCTTGCCGGTCATGGCATCGGTGATGTTGCCCTGGGCGCCAATTTTCTCACTCCGGTCATTCCAGTATGGGTCGTTAAAGTCTCTGACGGCGTCCCAAGAGATGGGGTCAGAGTCCGCCTGACGATTGATCTCCGTAAGGCTCCCTGGGACGATGATGCTTGCGCTTGCTGGCACACCAAGCATCACCACAACGAAGAAAACTGCCAGAAAATTGCTCCTGCTTACGCACATAATTGGCTCCTTTCTTTGCAGTTCGTATCCGAAAGGTAAAAAGCCGATTTTACCATCGCCCTGACATAAGGGCGCAAAGACACTGTGGGACACAGACAGGTGAGACGTTCGAATGCGCAAAGATATAATTGGGTAAAGCGCATTTACCCCCCGCGGGAAAAAGTGCAGAAGGTGCCATAGTTAAGTCTGGGAACTACTGCACCCTCGTCGGACAATTGTCCTTTACCTCCTCGGCAGAGCAACCTGCGACTGCTCTGCGCGATAGAAGGAACGAGAACTCAAGTATTTTAGTACAGTGGCCACTCCACTTGAACGGGTGCAAATTGCCATAACTACAAGGGGAATGTCAAGTCTTTTTTTCGTCTTTTTTCATCGCAACCCGTTAGGCGCCACCCGCTATGGGAAGATTCTGCCGGGACGTTCGCACGGGTCGCACTGCTCCGGGCGGTCGGTATGCCATCCGAAGCGAGGGCGAAGGGGAATTGTCCAACGCCTCCTGACTACGGGAGCACCTGGGACTAATCGCTCTGATTTACAAATCGCGCAAGGTATTATCGGAGAGCGTCTTCGGTTTTCTCTCGCAAGGACACGAAGAGTTTGCAGAGAGTCCTGCTTTGCGGCTTACCGAGAGGCGTGTCCTGGCCGGGTACCGCTCATTTTCAGGCCAGGTGGCTGCGAACCAAGCCTAAAAAAAAATGAAATTTTTCAGGATTTTCCCTTGACAAAGGGGTGAGCAAGGGAGAGAATATGCCGAAAAAATATAATGTCGTAGTGTAGGGTGGTCCCGAAAACAAGGGGGTAAGAGATGTACACGAAGATAATTTCAGCGGTAGTGTTAGTTTTCATATGTGTTCCGGCGGCCTTGAGTTGGGAGTACGTCGCGACGTTCGACACCAACGAGAATTGGAAGTACTTCGATAACGACACGGGCGCCGGGACGGCTGCTCCGCAGGGCACCGGGATTCTGTCGGTGCCGTACGCGAACTATGGCGCTCCGTCGTGGTCCTGGAGGTACATCTTCGTTGACCAGGACGCCGCGAACTTCTGGCCAAACACGAATCTAACGAACGGGTCCGTTCAGGCGACTCTGTCGTATTCGGGGTCTGTGGCGCCAACGTTTGCTTACTTCTTCCTGGCGGGCGGCGGGAACGCGGGAGACGATTCAATCTATATCAACGGCAGCCAGGGAGGTTCGCAGACATTCTGGGGAGCGTATAACAACCCGCTGAGCATTGCGCAATCACCTAACTGGACGACGACAGTGGCGATTGACTTCAATACGACCAATTTTGGCGTTTTCGATGTGGGCCCGGTTCACAATGCTCGCCGAGGGACTCCGGACTCGTGGGATTCAACTATCGTGGACGTGGACGGGGTGGGTATTGTTCTCGGCTACTATGGGACGCCGCCGGGTGACGCGAAGCTGAACATTGACACATTCAGCTTTACGCCCGAACCGGGCATGCTTCTTCTTTCGGGCCCCCTGGCAGGCTTCCTTGGCTGGAAAATCCGCCGAAGGCAAAGAAGAGCGCCGGCAAAAGTTTGATTGTCTATTCGCCACATTGTGAGAGAATAGAGGGAGGACAAGTTGTCCTCCCTTTGTTATTTTCGGTCCAGGTCGGATTTTTCTCGGCGTTATTGTGCGCTGGCGGAGAAAGGAAAACCGTTGGGGGGAAGAAAGATGCCCGAAACACACTATGCAGATAGCCACGAATCGTATAGCGCGTCTCTCAGGCGGCGCCGGGTCCTGACTGTACTCGTTGCGGCGGCCGTGCTCCTTGCTCTGGCGGGAGGGGCATTCGGGATTAGAAAGCTTATCAGGGCACACAATCCAGACGTCGTTCGCAATAAGTACTTGCTCAACGCGAAGGAATTTGCTCGCGCAGGAAAGGACGCCGAATCGCTTCAGATGCTCAAGAAAGCGCAGCACCTTGCCCCGCGCGATTCGGGCATACGTCAGGCGATTGTCCGGACGTATCTGAACCTTGGGCAGATCAACAACGCGATTCAGGAACTGGAGAACCAGGTTCAGTCTGCCCCGGAGGACATTCCTAACAAGCTTTTTCTGGGGCATCTTTACCTGACCTCCAGGAATTTCTATAAGGCGAGGGACCTTGCGGCACAGTTGCTGAGGGAGAATTCCAGGAACGTTGCGGCGCTGTTCTTAGAGGCCCAATGTTATGCTGCGGAAGGGCAATTGGCTTCGGCAATCCGAGACATGAGCACTGTGGTGGACATAGCACCCGCGTTTCCTCGGGGCTACCACGCTCTGGCGCAGCTATTTCTTCAACAGGGAAACAAAGAGGAGGCGGAGAAGGGGCTGAAAAGGGCGGTTGACGCCAGCGTCAACGATGTTACGCCGAAGGTGGCGCTGGCAAACTTCTATGCCCAGGAGCAACGCTACGAGGACGCCGAGCGAGCTTTTCTGTCAGTGATAGAGACCGATTCGCAGTCGGTCTTCGCAAGGCTTCAGTTCGCCAGGTTTCTGCGTTCGGCCGGTCAACTGGAGAGAGCGCTGAGCCAGTACCAGGTGGCCTTGACCAGCGACCCGGAAAGCATGGAAGCTTTGAGGGGGTGCACAGCCATCTGCGTGGCTCTCAACAGGATTGATAGAGCGCAAGAGTATCTCCGCGACCTGCTGAAAAAGGCACCGGGCAAGCCTTTCCCGCTGTACCAGCGTGCCATCATCAACCTTTTTGCGGGAAAGACGAAAGACGCAATCGCTGACCTGAAGGAAGTCACGAAGAAGATGCCGGAGTGGGCCTCGGCCCATTATCTACTGGGTCTTGCCTACACGATGGAAAACGATTTGCGGTCGGCCAGGGAGTCGCTGCTGACAGCTCTTCGTAGGGAACCAATGTTTGCCAGAGCGCACTTGTTGCTTTCCGAAATCGAGTTCGCGCTGGGGCGCCCCAAGGAGGCAATCGAAAGCGCCGAAAAGGTTGTCAGCACCCAGGCGAGCAACCTCTATGCGAACCTCCTCCTCGGAAGGCTATATCTTGCGGAAAGAGACATGGAGAAGGCGGAGGCGCACTTCACGAAATCTCTCACGCTGGACGACAAATCGGTCTTCAGCAGGCTGGCCCTCGGCGGAATCTACCAGGGGAGGGCGGATTACGATAGAGCGATACAGATGTACACGGAGGTTGCGAACGCGAACCCGGACTTCGCCCCCGGCTACTATTACCTCGCGCTCCTCCACCGGCGGATGAACCAGCCGCAAAAGGCAATGGAGGAATACAAAAAGGCGGTCGAAAAGGACGATTCATTCCTGCCAGCAATCAACAATCTCGCCTACATGTACGCGGAGTACGGGGGTGACCTCGATGAGGCAATCCGCATTATCCAGCCGTTAGCGGAGAAGTACTCGAACGAGCCTCCTTTGCAGGATACGTTAGGATGGATTCTCTACAAGAAGGGGCAGTTCAGGGAGGCGCTCGATGTCGTCAATAGAGTGCCCGAAAATGTGAGGGAGCAGGTGCCGGAAGCTTTATACCACAGGGGGGTAATTCTCTTTTACGTGGGCGACTCTTCCCAGGCGAAGGTGGAGCTCCGCAAGGCGCTGGAGAAGACGAGCGACCCTGAGAAGCAGAAAGAGATTCGTGACCTTCTCGCCCGGCTGGAATCATCGGCTTGACCGGTCGGCTGAGAATGTGTTGCCCGGCATCGGGGCTCAAGGTGCCACAACCACGGAAACCGGGACGGCGAGTCACCCCGATACGCCGCCTGCCCTGGTGATGTCGTCGAGGACTTCTTCTATTTCTTCGCCTTTTGGAAGGTCTCTCATCCAGCGGGCAGCCTTTTCCAATTCCCTTCGCGCCTCAACGTTCCTCCCACCCCCGTACAAAGCCATGGCGTAATGGTAAAGGATTTCCGGGCGAGCGTCCCTTTCCTGCGGCGGAATTAGTTCGTAGATTCCAACCGCCTTGTCGAACTGCCTGTCCCGGTAGAAGATTTGACCGACGGCATCCAGAAGAGCAAAGTGAACCATGAAATTGTTGGGGAAGCTGTTATCGAGCGTCTTGGCAATTTCCTGCTTCGGGTCGTCATTTTCCCGGAGAGACCTCACGTAAAGCTCGGCAAGACTTGTGGCGGCGGGGGCAAAATTAGGGTCTTTCACGAGAGCCTTTTCGTAATGAACTCTGCACTGAACGCGCTCACCGGCTTTCTCATAGAAGAGTCCCAGGAGGTAGGAGGCAAGGGCGGATGTGGGGTCGGCGGCTATCGCAAGTTCGTATTGCTTGACGGCCTGGTCTTTCTTATCGGTTCTCTTGTAAACAGCTCCAAGGAGGAGCCTGGGGTATACGCTTTGCTGGTCAATCTCAGCGAGCTTTGTGAAAGGCCCTTCCGCCTGGGTGTAGTCGTTCTGGGAGATGTAGATTCTTCCCCGCATGACGTACGCGAGGGGATTTCCCCTTTGCCTCTCGTCGAGCAAGAGATTGTCTATCATCTGGAGGGCTTTGTCCGGCTCTCCGAGGGCGAGGGCGATTTCAGCTAAAAGGAGGCGGGGACGACTGAACGTCAGATCAACTTTCGCGGCTTCCTCAAGGCTCTTCTTTGCCTCGTCCATGTCGCGGCCAAGAAGTAAAGTGTAGGCGAGCAGGAAGTGAGCGGAAGCGTATGTCGGGTTTTCTTTGGCAACAAAGCGGAAACTCTCCTCCGCTCTCGCGGGTTGCTTGTTGAAAAGGTCAAGTATCCCCCGGAAGTAGCGCGCGAAGGTGTCGGAGGGCTGTTCCCAGAGAATGCGCTCGACGTATTTTGTTGCGGAGGCAGTATCGCCAGCCGCAAGGGAGAGACCAGCAATTCCCCTGAGGGCGAAGAGATTCTTGGCACTAATCCCCTCCAGGACTTGTGCGTATTGACCGATGGAGTCTTGAAGGCGGCCCACTTCGTCCAACGCGTAGAAGTCCGCCAGATGCAGGTGGACGTAGGGGTCTTCCGGGGCAAGCCCAACCATCTTCTGATATTCCTTCTCGGCCTCCGCAAAGCGTTTCTGGCGGCGATAATAGTCGGCGAGGTTTTTGTGTGGCTGAACTTCGTTAGGGCTGGCCTTGACCGCCTCCAGGAGCTTGTTTTCGTAGTTCGCATCGGCGGACACGATTTCGGAAGGGGTCAGAAGGTCGTAGCGGGAAGAGGTCGTGGGAAGGATGCCAGCGATCATTTTCACCGTCACCATCGGGTGAGAGGTGTCGCTGCGCTCGTAGTGGCACTGGGCTTTGATGACCAGCGCGAGGACGTTGTCCGGGTCTCTCTGGAGGATGGACTCGGCGATCTCCGCGGAACGGTCAAGATTCTTCGCAAGAAGGTAAAGAGAAGCCAGCGTCAGCTCCGTCTGTATGTCATCCGGTTTGGCTCGCAAACAACGATGATACTCCGAAGTGGCTTCCGGGAGGTCGCCGCCCAGAAGACGAGACTGGGCGATGGATTTTCTTATATCGAGGTCGTTGGGCCTCAGGGCGAGGGCCTTTTGATACATGGTGACGGCTTTGCCGAACTGCTTCTCTGCGGCAAAGGCGGCGGCCTCCTCCTTATATTTCAATAGCCGCAGGCTCTTGCCCTGAAGGAGCGGGAGTCCCACGAGGACTGCTACGACCGCCCCACCCACGATCAAAATGACGAGGGCGACGAGCAGTCCCCACCGACGGGTTTCGTGAACCGCACCGGATTCGCGTTCGGCATGCTCCTCGATTTCTTCGTTCAAAATGGTACTCCTTTCGCAAAAAGTCCTGTTGTCCGTCTAAAGCGAAAACGCGAAAACTCCTCGCGCCGATGTCCGCGATGAAAGCGTCTTACCCGGAGGCTTCGCCTTGTCTCCGAATTCCGGGCGATGCCAGCCGTCAGAGTCAATATAGCGCGAGGAGAAAGCCAAGTCAAGCTCGATGCTGTGAATCGTTCAAAAAACCGCGAGGAGCCCCATGCGCAGAAGTCAATGCAAGCCGCCATCCCGTGAACCAGTTGCGGAAGGAAGGTCTCAGTCCGGCCAGAAATGGGCTTTGGGCTCGCGGGCTATTGGTCGCGCGAACCCGCGGCGTTTTAGAGGTTCAGCCTCCCCGAAAGCCACGCCCTTGCCGGCTGAAAACTGATTCGGCAGGGCAACGTCCGAAAACTCTCCTTAGAAAGAGCTCTCTCAATTTCGGGTTTCTTTCCGGCCTCGGCGAGGAGGACAATGCTGCCGCCGCCTCCGGCGCCGTTAATCATCGCCCCGACAATCCCGATTCTTCTTGAGATGTCCTCGATTTTCTCGAAATTCGCCGTCGTGATTTCGGGGTGGAGGGCTTTTTGAGCCGCATTGTTGGCATCCATGATTTTGCCCAGTTCGACCAGGCCGCCCTTGAGAAGAGCCTGCTTGGCGGCAGGAGCCGTCTCCTTGAGGGTTGACAAAGCCCGATGGCTCGGACTGCCCTCCTCCTCCAACTCCTGTATTACTTTCTTGTGGACGTCCCCGGAAAGGTGCCGCCGCCCCTCATAGACGAGAATCCACCTGTTCTCCAAAGTCATTCTGACTTCCTCGGAAATGTCCACCGGGGAGACGAACGAATTCGGGTATTCGTACATCTCGATGAAGCTGACTCCGCCGTACGCCGCGGCGAGCTGGTCCTGGACACCGCTCTCGATGCCAAGCTCCTCCGTTTCCAGGCGATGGGCAAGCCGCGCAATCTCGTGGGAGACGAGGTACTGACCGTTCAGAACGCTCAAAGCCTTTATCAGGGCAACCGAAACCGCCGCGGAACTCCCTGTCCCGCACCCCGGCGGGACATCCGCTGAGATAAAAACGTCCAGGCCGTGCTTAATGCTCATGACTTTCAGGGCAGCGATAAGGAGGGCATGCTTATCGTCGTAGCCAGCCCCCTCCACGCTTGGAATCTCCACCGTGTCGCCATAATCCTGGACGTGGATGGTGACGCCGGGCTTTTTCTTGGTGATGATTGTCACTCGAGCATACAGGTCAACGGCGAAGTTGAGGATGTATCCGCTTTTAGAAAACCACGTGTCCGTCCATCCGCCGAAATCGGCGATTCTATTGCTCGCAATGCTCTCGATAATCATCTCGTCCTCATGCTCCTTGTGCTGTGGTGGCGTCGAAATGCGCTAATTCACTCAGGAAGGTCATGCAAAAACTTCTCCACCTGTTCCTCAAACTGCCGGAGGATGTCCTGGCACTCAGAAACCAAGGGCTTCATGTGGTCCCACCGAAGCTCGAAGGAGTACGTGTGGCGGAACATGTGGCGGAACGCCATGTAAGTGCGGAGGCGGTCTCGCACCTGGGCTGAAATCACAGCCGGCCGTTGCTCGGTCGCCTCCGCCACGCGGTCCAGCAGCCGGGTATGCCAGGCTGGGCCTTCTGGTAATCCGCCGTCAATACGAAAGGCAATGCGCTTCATCACGTTCTCTATCCCTGTGTAAAAAGAGTGGAGCATCGCCGCGAGGGCGGAGATTTCCACCGGGCCCGGTTCCGTTTGAGCAGAGCGTTGTCGCAACTCCCTGTGAGAGTCCAGCAGCCGGTTGAGAAGTTGTCTTTCCACTGCAATTTCTCGGCGCAGTGCGTCAGACACGGATCAGCTCCCCTCCCTCTTTCAGGGCCCGCGTGAACGGATTGTCCTGGTCGAGGTCAATAAGGTCCACGGGGCGGTCCAGAATTCGGAAGAGCTCTCCCATGGCGCGGAAGAAAATCTCCGGAGGCAAGCCCTCGACTGCCAGGTCAATATCCGAATCGGCCCGCGTGGCTTTTTCGCGTGCCGACCCGAAGAGGTACACTTCTCTCGCCCCGCAGCCCCTGAGATATGCGGCTGCGGCCTCAATTACCCTCGTGATGTCTCTGTCGTTCTCCAATTCGTCTCTCCCTATTTTCTACTTTGCGGACGTGCACCGTCGTCTTGGCGCCTGCCGCGTGCTCCGTCAGCGGCCGAACCGTCGGAAGCGACCGCCCACCCCTCTCCACATGTCAGCCACAACTGTGCCGCAGAACCTGGGGTGCTACCGCGCTATCGGAAGAGAACTTTTGCACAAAGCATGGCAAAAATCAACGTGAAACCCACGGAATCAAGGACGGCCCGTTTTTCTTGACACAGCTGGTGACGCTTGGTATGGTGTACAAGAAGGTTTGAGGACCGCCGGTCGCCGCAGGTGGCTCTTTGCCTGTGGGGAGGCCCGGACGATTTCGTGAAAAGGGCCATCCCCAAGTCGAGGCAGGCGGATAACCTGAGCCGCATATGTCAGGAGCGTGCGAGTTGAGCGAACACGTTTATCCGAGGATTTCAACGATTGTCGTCGAGTGTCTTCTAATGGCCCTCCTCATTTTCACGCCGCTGGCTTTCGCAACGGTCCAGACGTGGGCTATTTCGGTGATGGAGTTTGGGTGCCTGGCGATGGTAGTGGTATGGCTGGTGGGCGTGGCGACGGAGGGGGCGCAGGTTCGTTTCCGATTTCCGCTCTGGCTACCTCTCGTGCTTTTTGCCGGGCTTGTTCTGGCGCAGATGGTTCCTCTGCTCATCGGGGGCAGGGCGAGCTTGCGGGGCGCCAACCATTTCGCAAACCTTGCCACGACCAATTTCTTCGCGACGAAGACAGGCTTTGTGAAGCTGCTTTGCTACGTGGGGCTTTACCTTTGTCTTGTCAACACGCTGACTTCCACCAGCCAAATCAGGCGGGTTCTCATTGCGGTCGCCCTGATAGGTTTCTCGGTATCGTTTCTCGGGCTGCTGCAAAGGATTAGCGGGACAGAGAAGGTGTTCTGGCTGGTGAAGGTCCCGCCACGGAAAACCGGATTCATGGCAGCGTTCGTCAATGAGAACCATTTTGCGGGATATACGGAGCTGGTTATCCCGATTACGGTTGCCCTTGTGTTGAGGTACTTGTTCAGGGTGAAGGAGACCGGATGGCGAGGGGTGCTGGCATCCACGGAGCTTCACAAGGCGATAGTTCTCTCCTTTCTGGCGATTCTGATGATTGTGTCTCTCGCGGTGAGCAAGTCTCGCGGTGGGCTTCTGGGCTTTCTCGGCTCGTGCGTGCTCTTAGGGATTCTTCTTTTGTGCCGGCGTCTCCACCGCAAGAAGGCCTGGGTAATAACGGTGCTTTTGGGGCTGTCGTTCTTGATGCTGGGCTGGATTGGCTTGAGCGACTTGCTCAAGAGGTGGGGAACTCTGGGGCGTCTTCCGGCGGAGCTGTCGTTCAAACGACGCGTGGAAGTCGCCGAGGCGACATGGCGAGGGGCAAAGGAGTACCCTGTATGGGGGTCGGGCTTGGGAACTTTTGAAACGGTTTTCCCGAACTATGGGACGTTGAGGTACATCCGGTTTCGGGACGGTAGCGCGATTCTGGAGACGACCCCTCATGCGGAAAACGACTACATCCAAACGCTATTGGAGGTGGGGTGGGTGGGGCTGTCCTTATGTTTGCTGGGAGTTGTGCTTTTCTTAGGGGCTGCGATTCGGACGTACCTCACCCGGCGGCGCCATTCGATTGCGCTGCCCGCCATGGGAGGGGCGGCATCGCTTTTTGCGATTCTGGTGCACAGCTTTTCCGACTTCAACATGAGGATAGACGCAAACGTTTTTCTGCTCGTTACAATTGTGGCGGCGGTAATGAGCCTTTCCAGGGTCAGGCGCCGCCACCATCACGAGGAGGAGACTCCCCCATTGGCGCCGGGTGCGGCACGGGAAAGAGCCAGCGGCGTCAACCGCTGGGCGGCGGTGGCCATTCCCCTGATGCTTTGCCTGGTTCTGATGGAGGCTGTGGTCAGGCAATTCCTCGCGGATCGAGCGTTCAATTCCGCAAGAAAACGGTTCGTCCAATACGAGCAGCTTTGCGCCAAAGGCGCGGAGGAGGGCTTTTCGGGGATGGCTTCTCTCGAGGGGCGGCTGAAAAGCGCGGTGAGACTCGAGCCGAAGTGCGCCGAGTACCGCGATCACCTCGGGCGCTTCTACCAGGCTCTGGCGACGGACCCGTCCGTTCCGGATGCGCGGAGGATGGAGCTGAAGAAGAAAGCAATGAGGGAGTATGAGGCAGCGGTGAATCTCGACCCCCTCAACGGCGTGCACCACGCATATCTCGGCTGGATGCAGGGCGTCATGGGAGACCACGAGAAGGCCGTCGAGAGCTTTCAGAAGGCAATCCGACTCAACCGAACAAACGAGTGGATATGGGACGTGTACGAGGCGTATGCGGAGAGACTTGGCTCGGGGGCGGAAATTCCGGCGCCGGGCACAACCCGGTAAACGCGAGGGCAGAAGTCGCCGTTTGATGGCGGGTCAGGGTTACTTCTTCCCTTTCTTATCGCCATAGCCCAGGAAGCCGAAAATGTCCTCCTTTTGCACGGAGTAGGTCTTGGCGATGCGAAAGAACTCCTCAACCGTGCGGTTTCGGCTGTAGTCGGTAAGTCGCTCGCGGAGTTCCGCCTCGCCGGAGTTGTCGAGCTTGGCAACTTCCCGTTCGAGGTCTCTCCTCTCCTCGCCCTCTTTGACTGAGCTCAACTTCTCGACCAGCCGCCCCCGGAACTCTTGATACAGTTGTTCCGGGGGAACTCCAGCCACGATGCGGTCTCGAAGCTGGTTGACCTCTCCCTCGAAATTCTGGCGGGCTGTGGGGTCCTCGATTTTGGGAGCGACGCTCCGGGCAAATTCGTCGAGTCTTCTGGCAAATTCGTCCGGTTTGCCGGCAAGCTTGTGCATAATGTCGCCCACGTCTTTTGGTTCGGGGCCGCGCGCTGCAACCTCCTCGAGAGCAGTTCTTGTCAAAGTCATCTCTTCCTTTACTGCCGCCAATTCCTCACCAAGAACGGCGACCTGCCGCGAGATGACCTCGAGGTTCGCATTCCCTTCCCCGGGACGGGAAAGCAGGTCGGCTGTTTCACCCGACTCTGAAGGGAAAGCGGCGGTTCCCGAGGCGCCGGCAAGGGTCCGGGCAGCATTCTCTCGCGGCCCTTTCCCGGTAGCGAGATTAGCAGCCAGGGCTTCCTCGATTTTTGCGAGCCGGTTGTTGATTCCCTGCAAGAGGATGGACAGTTCCTCGATCCTCCCTGAGTTTTTCTCCAGGCTTACAGCCAGGTCAACAAGTCGCTGGTCGGACTTCCGGTCAGTGCATCCGAAGGGGATTAACAAAAGAAGGAGAAATGGTAACCGAGTTTTCATGGTCTCCTGCGTCAGCTGAAGGACGCGCTCCTCATTGATATATTATTACTGTGGCGAACGGGGGCCGCCCGAGCAATACCTGCACGCCCAGAAAAGCAAACCGTGCCCGGGTCTTCCACCAGGCGAAAACAAGCAGTAGCATAACATGACTGAGGACTGAACTGCAAGTCAGCAAAATCGCGGCTTATTGGACTACTTTGGCTGTTTCGCCTTCGCGGGCTGCTCCTCTGCCGGTTTTTCTTCTGGCTGAAATTGATCGGCGAATTTGGTTCTTATGGTCTCGGTGAGGTCGAATGGGTTGCTCCCGTCAGCATCCACCACAATTATCTTCTGGCGAGGGCTTTCGCTGCCCGGGCTGTCCACTGGCTGCTTCTTTGCCCGCGGAGCCGGGGTGACGCAAAGAAGCCTGTTGTTCGCCAACCAGATAACCTGGCCAAAGAGGGCCTCACCGGTGCCTCGAGCGACGACAACCACTTCAGTGCCGTCGGCTTTTGCCACGCAGAATTCGACGCCATCCGGGTCGCTGTGCTTCGTTTCGGCACTCGCAGCTTCTCCCGCCGCAGGCTTTTTCTGCGCAGGTTGCCCGCCGGCTGCTTCTTTATCCGGGGACGCTGGAGTGGGACGATCCTCCCAGAAATAGCGGACAAAGGCGATTCTCTCGCCGTCCGGCGACACTGCACAACCATAATGACTCAAGGACTGGTCTCCGCCTATGACGATGGAGTGTTCCACCGTGGTCTCGTCAACAGTATCGGCGGGCTGAGCGGTTTGGCCGTCGGGCTTGGCTTTTGGCTCGGTCTGCTTGCCCGCTTCTTGCGGCTGTGCACCTGGCTGTCCGGATTTCTCAGGGGCCTTCGCAGGGAGAGAAAACGCCTCCTTCTTGAGGACGAGGGGAACCGTCAGTCCGCCGCGCGAAATCTCCAGGCTTTCCCAATCCGCACAGGGGAAGAGAATCGCTTTCCCGTCGGGGAAGAGGGCGATTTTGCTGTAAGCGAGCATCTGTCCGGCGGCAACGGTAACCTGCTTTAGAGTCTCCACGTTTATTCTCTTGAGGTCGCCGAAGGGCGGGGCGCCTTTTTCGAAGGCGGCGGCAGAAAATGAAACATAGAAGAGCCTCTTGCCGTTGGGGAGCCAGGTTGCCCGAGGACTCGCCCGGTGAGCAACCACCTCCAATTCTTTCCTTTTCACGTCGTAAATGTACAGCTTGCAGTTTGGGACGTCCTCGCCGAAGTCTCCCACGAAGAAGGCAATCCTTTTCTCATCAGGAGACCATACAGGAAAAGACGCAGAGACGTCGCCGGCGCTCTTGGGTGGACTATAAACGACCCTTCGCCCTTTCGCGCTTCGCTCGTAAAGAACGAGCCCGTCTTTCGACTGAGCAACGATAGCTTTTCCGGAGGGGGCGATCTGCGGGCACTGGCACTTCTCCATCCCCTCAATTGCTGTCAGAAAGTCCGCTTTCGCGTTAGTCAGGTAGAGCTGCTGCCAGTCGTCGAGCGGTTCGAACCGACCGTCCTTCGTCAAAGTCAGTGCTATAGTGCCGTCTTTGCTTACGCTCACCAAATCAGGCACACAACCGGTGAGAAAAACAAACCCAAAAACCCCTGCAATCAACCGTAGTTTCATTCTCCATTCCTCTTTCTTTAAGAGCATGTTGTCGAAAGCGCCTCATTGCCCAACAGGGGAGAGCACAAGACTGAAATATATTCTCTCACCAAACCTCCGCGTGTGCAATAAGCAAAAGCAGGCCCCGGGGATTCCCGAGGATGACGGGCTTCGAGGGGAAGGGGGTTGCCCAGGGCTTACAGAAGGCGCAAGGGCGCTGAGAAAAGTGCTCTTTGACCCTGGAACACCGGAGAAAGGGCAAGGCTGTGCGGTTAAGAAGATGCACATCGGTGGGCCGGATCGTTGGGAGGGGGTCGTCAGCCAGGCGGCCCCCCGGGCGGTTCCGGTGTCCGTCGCAGCTTACCCCACACGTCGGAGACCACAGGGTTCGAGCCCTCGCCGACCTCAACTACCGAGCAGTGCGGGCAAGGCGGAAACCTGTAACGCATGAGGTCCAGTGGGGGACACGGGCGAGCTGGTGGACATGTCTGTGGCGCCTGTTGCGAGGTGCGGATTAGAGAAGCAGGCGCTACTCCGCAGTCCGGGCGATCCTAAAGCCGAGGAGATCGCCCTGCGCATTCGGGGGGATAGGGAACGGCGGTCCGAGCTGCAACTCGGACGGCTTGTCCGCACAAGAGCTTCCCATGATCCCGGCCCCCGTCTGCTCGCGGATGTTCACGAGGTCGGCTACGTTGCCGGACATGTCATAGCAGCCGTAGTAGCTGCGCGCGTCCTCTGTGACAAAAGAATACGAAGCCTGGCCGTCACTGTACAGGAGGTGCGAAGAGCCATCATAGTACCCCACCGGCGTGGTTTCCGGGTCTCTTCCGCGGTAAGGTGGGTACCACCCCTCGTCTCCATAGGGGTCGCCGCCATCATCGTGATTTGCCAAGGTGTTGCGGATGGTATCGCTGCGGCAGCCATATTTCCAGAATCCACCCACGCCATCCTTTGTCGGGTCCCAAGCCGCCGATTTGTACCATTCTTCGGCCATTGGCAGCCGGTACCCATTCCTTGTAATGTCAGGAACCCAGCCTGCCGACTCGTCATAGACCTTCTCCAAACCCTCCCTCTCACTAAGCCAGTTGCAGTAGGCTGCCGCCATTTCCCAGGACACATCGGTCACCGGATGGTCCTCCCAACCGGGGACTGGAACGAGGACGTGCTGACGTTGGGAAGCAAGCATCCTAATCTTGACACGCCCCATGAGGTCTGGCCAGTACGTGTACTCATAGGACGGATTCGCGCTTAGAAACACGGCGAACTCGGAATTCGTCACCTCGTATTTGCCGATGTAGAAGTCGTAATCCACGCCGCCACCGTCGGAACCCGGCACCAGAACCATGGCTCTTGTTCTCTCGATCCGATAGAACCCCTGCCTGTCCGGCCTGTCAGTCTCGAAGAAGGACAGTTCCTGAAAGTAACGACAGAAAACCCTCCCCACTTCCTCCCACTCAGGGTTGGCGAGGTCGTTTGTCCACAATAGAACGTACTCGAATCCGGGCTCGCCAGGCCACTTCAACTGCACGCCTCTCGTAAACGAGTCCACGCCGAAGCCCTGCGGCGAGAATGTCGTCCCCGCGCGCGGTGCACTCGGCAACCCGGCCACAGGTCCAGCAAAAACCATCGGATGCTCCTTCGGCGCCATGCCGTCTTCCGCCGAGCAGGCGACCGACAACGAAGACGCGAATATCGCCGCGAGCAGAAGGGAATTAGTGGTGACTCTCATCGTGCCTATCCCTTTCGGTCAGGGGGCACCGGGCGCTTCCGTCCCCGTGAGGCTTATTTGGCAGAAATCCAGAGAGAAGCCCGTTGCAGACACCATTAAGCATAGCACGGACCAGTATCCCATGCAATGGCAAGTTTCGGTTGCCCTTTGCCCCTTCCCCGTCTGCGGCGGAGGAGCGGGGGATTCTCTCGCAAAGCCGCTAAGGCGCAAAGAATGATGCCCTATGAACCCTTCGCGTCTTGGCTCTTGGCGAGAGAAAGCAGAATCAGACTGGCTCAAAAATCAGGGTTGCCGAGACCCGATTTTCACGGTCTCCGGGCGAACGAAGTTCGTGACTCGCTCCGGGCGAACGACGGGCCTTTTCGTCACTTCAACCAGCGGTCAATCCAGTCGTAGGCTCGCCTCTGGGCTTCGGGGGGATAGGCGTGGCCCTGTTTGTGGTTGAAGAAAGAGAGGGCCTCGCCAGCCCCAAAAAGCTCGTAGATTGGTTTCACGCTGAGGACGAAAGGCAAGCTCTTTTCACCGTCGGCGGAGTCGCCGCCTATGAGAAGAAATGGGCGGGGGGCGATGAGGGCAAGGACCTGGTTGTTCTCGAGAGGGAAAGCGGGCTTGCGAATGTCGGGGCCGAGATACCATTCGGCATCCCAGTTGGAGAATGTCAGGCCGATTCCGCCTTCGCTGCTCACGGCGACTTTGATTCGCGGATCGAAGGCAGCAAGGAAAAGCGCTTCTTTTCCGCCTAAGGAATGGCCGATGCAGCCGATGCGATTCTTATCCACGCAGTCGAGGGAACAGAGGTAATCCACGGCTCGGATTCCATCCCAGAGCATCTTGGTCATGCCTTTCCAGTTGGGATTGTCTCGCTTGAGCTTTGCAACGGCATCCATCCATTTCAGGCGGCCATAATCCCAGATGAAGTTTCGGGGGCAAAGGGCGACATAGCCGCGCTCGGCGAGATGAACTCCGATGTATGTATCCGCAGGGCCTTCGAGTCCGGCTGGCTGGCGGATTGTGTAGTCAATAGTGGAATGAAAGACAACCATCGCGGGGAAAGGACGCTTTCCTTCCTTGGGAATCAGGAGATAGGCTTCGACCACGACGCCGGGCTCGACCTCGTAGCTGATTTTCTGACGAACGAACTTACCGGTTTCCTCGACGCTGAGGACGCGAGGATTGAGAAGGGGACTGACTTCGGGAAAAGGACCGAGGAAATCGAGCCATCGGCGCTGGATGTTTGCCCGCGCTCTGAGCCAGGCATCTCTGTCCATCGCCCGGAGGCGGTCCGGCGGAACAACGGGGGACAAGGCTGGAGCCTCAGCAGAAAGGACTATCTGCTGGGGCAGTCGGAGGGGTCTCTGGCGACCTGCGGCCGGAAAAGCGGAACCGGCAGCATCGCTTCGGAGTTGGCTGTTCGGGAGTACAGGCGACAGGGCAACAAGAGCGGTTGCGAGTGCATAACGCACGACGGTCACATCAACTCCTTCTAAACGGGCGCGTGAGGCATATAAAGGGCGATTGCTGGCGCCGGCTGAGCGGGTCCACTTCAGAGCGCGCCAGTGGACGCCTGTCCAGGGTTGCCCAGCAGCTTTTCGGCTTTCGCGGGTGATTGTGCCTGAACTTCGATGTGCGTGGCAAGGGAAAGCGTGAATTATATGAGACGGCCTCAACTGTGCGCGAAAGCGATAAATCGGTGGTGAGGCTCCTTTTCGTAGGATACTGTCCTCATTGGTGTTCATTGGCGTTCGCCTTTGCCAAGTCCGATAATTTTGCATTATGTTGCTTTGGGGCAGCATCGGGTGGTCTAACGCAAGTCCAGCAGAATCATGCAGATGGGGAAGGTTAGGAAGAAATACTGTGGTTTTTCGGAAACATAGGGGTGCCACCTGACACTTCATTGGCGGAGCGCATATCCCATTGGTGTCACGCTGATTAGGAGACAAAATCAATTCTGGCCTTTTTCTTGTTTAGATGGAGCCCAGATCACAAGGTTATGGAGGGTTATTCGGTTCGATGTTTCTGGGGGGAGACGGAAACAGGGAGGTGCGCATGACGAGACTTCTGCCATGTTTTGCGGCAGCGGTGATGAGTCTGTTTTTCGCCGCCGTTGGATGGGCTGTTCCGACCACTATAACGGATTCCATTTTTTTCAGCGACGATGGATTCACGTGTGACCCAGCGACTCCGCCTGACACTCTCGACGCCTGGGGCGGGCAGTCCGTCAAGTGGCTGGAATACGGGTCGGACCAGTTGGACTGGACGCATAAGTTCGCGTTTGACCCGCCGCTGGCGAAGGTTATCAGCGGGAGTTTCTCAATCCTTATCAAGGATGACGAGGACGACACAGAAGCACAGGAGTGGGGGATTATTGCTGCTGAAGACTGGTTTGAGCCGGGCGGGCCGCTGCTCTACGGAGAAATCAACACGGGCGCGTATGTGTGCGGAATAACTGCTTCGTACCTGGAAGACGGAAGCTACCAGGTTGGAGTAACGTCGCTGTTCGGAGATTTCATGGTTGAGGAGTCCACCCTTAGAATTACCTACGAGCCTGTTCCGGAGGCTTCCACATTGATGCTGTTTGGGTCCGGGTTGCCGGGGCTGGCGGTGTGGGCTCGGTCACGCCGAAGAAAGATACGGACGTGACGCCATAACAAGCGGTTTCGCTCGTACCCCCTTGCCGGAACCGACCGAATAGCGACGAACGGCCGACCTCTGCGGAAAAGCAGAAGGTCGGCTCGTTCTTTGCGCAGAAAAGTTGTCGGGCCCCGCGCGACATCGCGCTCTGCAAGACTGAGGTGTCCTCCGGCAGGATTCTGACTTTTGTGTCATTGCTCTTCCACAATCCTGTAGTACCTCCTGCGTACTTGCCCGGGCGGAGGCTGCGGCCCGGAGAACGGCGAGTTTATCCAGCAGGTCGTCGTATTGCCCCAGGAGACAATCCCCGTTTCGGCCGTGAACCATCTTACAGCGTCTTCGGAGTAAAGGACAGAGTAAGTTTTGTCGGACAGAGAGTTCCAGGTCAGAATCATCGCCTGGCCGTTTGCCACGGAAGCGAGCTCGTTGATGTAGTATTCGAAAGCCCCCATGTCCGGGCGCAGTTCCTTTCCGCCGAACATTACACGGTGCATTCCGGCAAGGTCTTGGGGCGGCATGGATTCCGCCACTATCCCCGCGTCAATACAGGGGGAATCGGGCAGGAGACGAAAGTCGCCATTCCCGGGGTTCACGAATCGGGGGTCAGCATCAATGTTTCCGGACCCGACGCTCCACCCGCCAACATTGGAGCAGGTTACGGACAGGCCGTGGCCCGTCGGGGTTATGTTGAAATCGTAGTTTCCCTGGACGATGCAGTTGACCAATTCCCCACCGGCAGAAATGCCGCAGGAGTTATATGAGACGGTGCAGTTGATAATCCGGTGTCCCGCCCAGGAGCCCCGGATGCCCGTGCCACAGCGCTGGTCCTGATCGGTTCGGCGCGGCGCGCCAATATGTCCGAAGACCAAGCAGTTGCTAATCAGGGATGGGTTACTGTCGGAGAAGTCTATTCCGCAGTCATTACCATAAATGATGCAGTCTTCGACGGTCACGGTCGCTTCCAGGGTGCCAATCCCCGAACCTTTGTTGCCGGAGATGCGGCAACCTCGAATGGTCGCCTGACTGTCCATACACGAAATCCCGTCGCCCCCGTTGCCTGTTATCGTGCAACGCTCAACGAGTCCGGTAGTGAGGTATCCTACGTGTATGCCGTCGCTGAGGTTGTTGGCAACGAGGCAGTTGATAATGTCACCCTCGCCTGCCACTCCCCAGCCGCAGTTGACGATCTCGGAGTCGGTTATCGTCGCTCCCCCGTCCATTTCGACGCCGCCGTCCTCGCAAAATGCGATCCTGCACCTCCCGATTTCGCCCCGCCAATTAGGGGGACAGACAATGCCTGCGGCAGCTTGACAGACTCCAAGGTCCTCGACCGTACCGTACAAGCCTGGGCGGATGGCCGCCAAGCGCACAATCGAGGCGTCCTTGCCCGCCCCGACGAGGCTTGTTTCGACCTGCAACGTTATCTCGGAGCTTTCCGCGTACTCTCCTGGCGCGAGGCTGAGGACTAAGTGGCGAACGGGCGACTCCGTTGGGGCCTGGTCCGGAAAGGCACCGATGGCCGCACCTGAGCTCCCCGCGGTAAGGCAAGGGGAAGAGGCGCTGAGGCGGTAGTCATACGGCGGGACGGACGCGAGAGCTTCAGAGATGCTTTTGAAGGGGCGCGGGCGCGTTCCGTCCCCTCCTTCAGGCGCAGCAGCGTCTATGAAGAGCATGGGCTCTTCGCGCACACAGCCGCCCCAGCCGACGAAAAGCGGGTCAGCGGAAATGTTGCCGTTCTGTCCCGCGAACATTGGGTCCTCGCTGTTGCAGTGATCAATATTTGAAGCCTCGACGTTAAGGAAATCCTTTCGGTTGTACCAGAGGATGGAGTCGGAAATATGAGCCTCGCACGGTCCCCAGGCGGAGAGCCCCTCGTACAGGGACTCGACGATGGTGCAGTTCGTTACGGTGTCGGCTGAGTCGGCCCATACGATGCCAGAGTTGCGCATGTGACAGCGCGAGATGTCTCCACGCGACCCGTAGCAGAAGAAGCCACAGCCACAATCGTAAATCAGGCAGTCACGAATTGTCGGCGAGGAGTGGTCCAGCTCAAATGCCGCACAGGCGCCGATTACGGCAACTCCTTCCACGATGGCTCCGTTGCCGAGGCGAAAGCAGGTGGTATCGAAGAGGCTGCAGTGCCAACTTGGCGGCGGCTCGAGGCAGGTGGCCGCGCCTTCGCCTTTCACGTGCTCACGATGCATCAAGCGAAGGTCGTACTCCGGATAACTGCCCTTCGCGGCCTTTATGAGGACGGTTGGGCTGCCGGATGCTCGAGAGGGGACGAAATCGGGTAAGGCGCCGATGTTTGTCCCGTCGCTGGCGGTGGCCATGCATGGGGATTGAAGCCCCAGTTCGTAATCATAGAGAGCGAGGGCGGAAGATATCCGGGAGAACGGCCTGTCGGCGCTACCATCGCCGTCCGCGAAGAAATTGGCGTCCACGTGGATAGGATTGTCGCTGTCGTTGAACGCCCCATATCCTACGAAGCCCGGGTCAACGTAACGGTTGCCATCAACGCCGTCAAGAGTCGGGTCGTTGACCACCGAATGCCTCGCGTTGACCGTGCCTCGCCCCCACCAGGGAGTGAGTTTGTCGAGGCTGTCGTCAACGTTTCCGCAGAGGATGCTATCGGTCACGGTCACTTCGCGGGTCATCCCGTTCGAGAATCCGAATGCGCCGCCGTTTCCTGAGATCGTGCAGTGCTCAAGCGACAAGGTCCCCCACCCCAGGAAATCAATCGCGTATTCAGAGTTCTTCAGGAAAGTCGTCTCGCGGAGGGTTGCCCTGGCTTCCTCAGTGAGGCAGACTCCCCAACCATTAGCGCAAAGGATGCAGGCAACGACGGCGCCCTCTCCCTGCATCACTATCCCCGCCCACTTGGCGTTGATGACGCGGCAGGCTCTTATTTCCCAGGATTTGGCGTTAGGCGCCGTCTGGCAGACAGCCCTGCCGCCGCCCGCAATGGTGAATCCTGAAAGTGTGCTGCTCTCTGACATCGAAACGACGATATCGCTCTGGGGATTGGAAGGGACAATGCTCGTGGAATCCCATCCGTCGCCGACGAGCTTCAGGGACGGTTTTATCTTGACCTCCTCTTTATACTCTCCCTGCGCGACTCTTACGGTGTCGCCCGGTTCGGCGGCGTCAACGGCCTCCTGGATTTTCAAGGCAGCGGATTCCGGGGTTGTGTACGGATACTGATTTGAACCGGAGGTGGAGACATAGTGGGTGTCGCAGAGACACGAAGAGACGCTCAGCATCAGCATGGGGACGAGGACCGTTACCATTCGCGTTTTCATGATAGCCCCTCATGATCGGCATTTCGGCGCAGGGACGCACCTGCCATTTGGCTCGCCCGAAGAAGGCCACTCAAATAATATAGCCCACAGATTTCGCCGAGGCAAGGTGGAATTTGCGCAGCGAGCAGCCCCTCAGTGCCGGCTGGCGAAGGTCAACGACGACCCAGAAGCGCGCGTGGAAGCGGGCTGTCGGCTCCTTTTTGTGCGGAAGAAGCTGCGCGGACCTCGGCCGCGATGCCAGCGGGCCCGTCAGTCCATCTTGCGGGAATAGCTGTCAATCAGGGCCGAGAGGTTTTCAATGAAGAAAAAGTCGCCTTTGAACCGAGTTGTGTCAACGTAGAGGCCGAACTCTTCGTGCGTTTTGCCGAGAATCCAGTACTGGGCGAGGACGTTGCCGCTTTTGTGCTGGAGGGGGCAAAGGCGCTGCTCGCTGGCGGACTGTTTAGGGGCCTCGCTGACGTACCACAGGGGCATTGACTCGTCGAGGTTGTCGAGGTAAATCCTGCACTCTTCACGGGCGTGCTTGGCGAGTATCCGCCCAACTTCTTCAACGAGGTCAATGAAGGGCGGTATCTCCTGGTCTTCGCGGATGACGGAGAAAACTGAGCCTCGAAGGATAATCGCACACTCCCGGTCAATGTGGACGAGTGTTCGCCAATCGTCCTTCTCGTCTCCGCGAACTAAGCCCATGCGGTGAAGCTCGGCGGTGTATCTCGCCTGACCGACTCGCGCCATGGCGAGTTTGCCGAAGAGATACCAGCCGAGCGCTTCTTCCTCTTTCCAGCCGAACTCTCGAGCAAGGCGCACCAGCCCGATCGCCCCCGCCAGCCGGCTATTGTACGTGGATTGGTCGTTTCGCCGGTAATAGGCATACGAATCGAAGAATGCAAACCACCTCGTCGGCGGCTTCACAGGCCCGCACAATGCCCAATCATGAAGAGGGAGGAGTTGACTGAGAAGCTTGTTGATCTGTGCCTTGAGCGCTGCGGCATCGGGCTCTTCGCCGGTGAGGTCCATGTAGGCATGGACGCCATATAAATCGCCGAAGAAGCGAGACTCCCGCAGGGCTTTCTCGCGGTTGAAGGCGGGAGTCAGACTGTCCCATTCTCTGTCACCTCGAATAACCTTCTGCTTGAGGTCCTGCCAGGGAACTTCGTAGGGCGCCCGGTTGGCGCCGTCCAGGTATTTTGCGGTGCTCACCTGGAAAGGAGGATTGATCTTCCATTCGTTGAGCAGATATTCTTTCACCCGCGACTGTAGCTCCTCGGAGAGGTATGGGTACGCCGCCATCATCGCCTTTGCCAGGTCCGGGGAGCTTGACCAGTAGAAGTAAGCGGGAGCCGCTCCCGCTACTTTTCCATAGACATAGAATAATGGGGCGAGGTGTCCAGCATCTATCATCTGGCGAATGTGGTTTTCGAGCTTTGCGCGGAGAGGTTCGGTTTCTTTCGACAGTGGGGCGGTCTTCCGTTTGGAGAAGAGGTATTCTCCGAGGCCTTCTATGTGGTACTCGTAAACGTCCGCTCCCTCTATCGCCATGGTCTTGCCGGGTGTGTCCATGAGATTGTAGTCAACAGGCCGGACTTTCTCAGCGCCTCGATGAAAGGTCACCGGCACATTTCCACCAAGAGCCAGCGCGAGCATTGGAGGGACCGGCGCTGCCTTGATCTGTGGCGTTTTCCAGTCGTCCTCGAACGATTCCCAGTTGAACTCCTGCCGAACGGTAAGGACGCCGCTGTCCGTATCAACGCGATAGGTCTCTCTGACAGACAGCGGATAATCTCGCAGTTTTCCTGACCAGAGACGGCACTGACGGAGGACCTCGGTCGGGAAGCTTTGAGCCCACTTGTCGGCTTCTGCCGGCTCAAAGGCTCTCCCGCCGAACAGGGGCATAATGGCAATCTTGCCGGCTCTTTCGGCAAATTGGAAGGCAATGCCTTCCGCAGACGCTCGAATCGCTTCGGGGGAGTGTTCCAGACGAAAAAGAAGAGGATGGTCGAGCCTCACGGGTCGCCTTTTACCCAGGGACACCTTGTCGGCTCCGAGGTGCTCGTCATCCAGATCAGCGACGTTCGGGTAGTTCCGGTACGGGGAGAAGCTGCCGAACCAGCCGAGAACCCACGGCTCGTCGAGTCGAATCGAGCTACCGACATCCGTGGCATGACCAGCAACAAGCCTGCCATTAGAAACAAAAGCGAGGTAGCTGGGACCTGTGTTCTCGAACGCAATTTCCGACGACGGCGTGTCAATCAGGACGGCTGGCGTCAGGCGGCTTAACACTGCCCTCGCCCGTCCGCCTTGAACGTCATAGGCGGCAATCTGGTGGTCCCAGGAGTTCTGCTCGACGCTGAGGCGCCTGGCAGACGGACCGAACGATACCCGGAAAAGAACGTACGACTCGCCTTGCCATGCGGGCATTCCTTCTCCTCGGAATGGAAGGTCGGGGACGGTTCGTTTGAAAAGTATCTCGCTCTCGGCAAACTCGACCCGAAACGAGAACCCGCCTTCCCCGCGAAAAGCCCCCTTCGCCAGCTCTGATGGGATGACCTGTTCCGACGGATAGGATCGGGCGATGGCGAAGGAGATAAGAAGGATTGCTTCCGCAACGGCGAGTCCGTTGAGCCAGCCTTTTCTCGTCATGTCAGGTTCCTTGCGAGCGTCTCTCGGATGTGCGCGAGTTGTGCAGCCTCAGTTGCCCTCGAGGCAGAAGAGGAGATTTCGCACGGTTTTGTGAATCAGGCACTTGCCCGAGATAACCATCGGCGAGGCTGTCGCGTGAAACGCCCCGCCGTAACTCCCGCCGCGGTAAATATCCCGCATGTTTACTCCTTCGAGCCAGGCGTCTTTGCCGGTTGGGAGGTCAATGTAGGTATAAGCGCCTTCGCCAGAAGCCCAGCCGGGGTCTCGCACGGCGAAGAGTTTTCCGCCGCCGAGTGTGAGGCCCCAGGATTGGTCGCTCACGCAGAATCCGACGGCGAAGGCGCTGTGGCGGTCGAGCCTTGTGCCGGGTTTTGCCTGCCATTCCCATTCATTTTTGTCTATCCAGTAACGGTCTTTGATCAGGGGATCGAGGTTGCCGGTTCTCAAATCAAGCCTGCCGACGAACGCCCAGCCGGAAGCGAGCACGCGAACAAGGGAATAGACCACGTAGGCCTGTCCGTCCGGGCCAATCGCAGGCAGAGGCCCTGCACAGCCGCCGCCCTGAACGTGGATTATCGGGGCCACAAACTTCTCCAAGCCGTCTTTCGTGTGGAGCACCAGGAAGGTCTTCTGGTGCGGATGGTCCACGTACCACTGCCTCACCTGCTCCAGGAGCTCGTCCTGAACGAGCATCTTGCCGTCGTTCTTTTCGCGGAACGGCGCCATCAATGCCTGCTCGAGGTTGCGGTGTGAGGAGTGAGGGCTGGTGACCTGCTGAGCGGAGACGATAACTGTGTCGCCGGAGGCCACAAGCCAGTAGTCCCGAATTGCCATTCCAGGGACCTTTGCCGAGCGCCAGATTTGGCTGCCGGTTTTGCCATCAAGCGCGTAGACGTGGTCGTCTCCGCCGCCGACATACAGCACCCCGTTGTCGTAAGCTGGCGTCGCCATTACCGGTCCGCCGATGGGCGATTTCCAGACCAGCTTGCTGCTCGCCGCCTCGACCGCATATACAAAGCCGTCCCTCCCCGCGATGAAAACCTTCCCGTCGGCGACGACAGGACCGGCCAAAATTCCTTCGCTCGTCTCAAAGGTCCAGAGGCGAGAACCGTCGGTTGCCCTGACCGCATGGCACCGATGGTCCATCGAGTTGGCAAACACAACCCCGTTCTCGAAAGCGGGCGTGCCGAAGATAGCCGCTCGCGCCTTGTAACTCCACGCTTTCTTTCCCGACTCCAGATCAACCGCGACGAGGTTTCCCCAGTTTGTTCCGAGGTAAACCCTGCCTGCGGCGACGATGGGCGGGCTTCCGGTATGCGTCGGCTCGTTGATTTCAAACATCCACTTGAGGATGTAGGGGGGCTTTGGCTCGTCGCTGGTGAAGCCGGTGTGGGCGGGATTCTTCTGGAGCTGAGGCCAGTCCTCCGGGAACGCCGCGAGAGGCAGAAGGCCGAAAACTATTGTCGCAAATCGGCGCATGTTTCATCCGATGAGCTCGGGGCGTTTCACAAGTCCACCTGGAGTTCGACTGTCCTGGCGCCGGCGTGTGCGGGCTCCGATGTTTGGCGCATCATTCCATATGCGTCCGCGATGTTATCCTTGAGTTCCTCGACGGTTTCCCCCTGACTAAAGACTCCCGGAACCTCCCGCAGCCTCCCAACGTACCAGCCATCGTCTTCCCAATACTCAAGCGTGAAAGTGCGCCTCATGGTATCCTCCTGAAGGTGGACTGTGGGCAACGTTCACGTGGCAACGGCAATGTCCTCCTTCTCCCGAAGGCTAAAGCGAGGGGGCGCGAAGGGTCACCCGGGACGAAGGCGCCTGTGGAGCAGGAACCCCCTTGTTCCTACGTTCAGCGATTCGGGCTCGACGACTGCTCAGCTCACGCAATGCCGTCGAGGAATTCCTTCTGCCAGATTCCGCGCATTTGTCTCGAGAGGAGGTCGTCGGCGCCCGGGTCGTTGATGAACCGCTCCTTTTCGGGGTCCCAGTAAAGTTTTCGTTCGAGCATGATGGCAATGACGCCGAGGTGCCCGACGCTGATGGACCGATGAGCCACCTCAATCGGCGCGACGGTTTCCTTACGGGTCTTAACGCACTCGACGAAGCTCGCCTTGTGGTCGTCGCTCTTGTAGAGGTGAATGTCATTGGGGCCGAACTCGGTTTTCAAGAGAGCTTTCGGCTCGCTGTCAATGGAGCCGCGAGTCACGAACACCCAGCCTTTGTCTCCGATGAACTTGAGGCCGTTCGGGAAGGAGCCGGCCACAACCATCGTAAATCCCTCTTTGTACTTGCAGACGAACCGCCAGTTCTCGACGGTATTGAAAAGAAGGTGCTTCGGCCAGACTCCCTTGCCCTCAATCTCGACTGGGCCGGTGTGCTCGGTGTTCATGCCCCACTGGGCGATGTCGCAATGATGGCCTGCCCAGTCGGTTATCTGGCCGCCGGAGTAGTCCTTGATCCAGCGAAAGTTCCAGTGGCAGCGGGTTGGGGTGTATGGAGCCCACGGCGCCGGCCCGAGCCACATTTCGTAATCGAATCCCTCCGGGGGGTCAGATGGCTCAATGCTTCCCCC
Source organism: uncultured Verrucomicrobiota bacterium (assembly GCA_964482435.1). GTDB lineage: Bacteria > Auribacterota > JABMQX01 > JABMQX01 > JABMQX01 > CAYZXL01. Next base: position 81,010 of record CAYZXL010000004.1, on the reverse strand, counting down.
GCGGACGCTGTTCGTGTTCGGGAGACCAACCTCGACGGTGTGAATCTTGCCGAGGCAGCCGTTGCGAGCTAATTCGCACGCGTAACGGAAGTTTCTGTCGGAGCGCTGCTGACTTCCGGTCAACCACACCCGCTTGTATTTCTTCACCGTGTCAACCATCGCGCGGCCTTCGGCAATCGTGTAGGCCAGCGGCTTCTGGCAATGGATGTCCTTGCCAGCTTTCGCCGCCATGACCGCCGGGATAGAGTGCCAGTGGTCGGGGGTGGCAATCATGACCGCATCAATATCCTTCCGCGCAATGACTTCACGGAAGTCCTTGTACTCGGCGCAGTCCTTGTTGCCATACTTGCTGTCAACGATGTTTTTGGCCCTCTCGCGAAGCGCCGTGTCCACGTCGCACACCGCCAGCATCCGGATCTCATTTCTGCCGAGGAAGTCGCGCAAATCGCCGGTTCCCATGTCGCCCACGCCGATGGCGCCCATGGTGATCTTGTTACTGGGAGCCACGGCCCCCTCCGCGCCAAGAGCGGAGGACTTCACAAGGTAGGGAAATGCCACAGCTCCCGCCGCAACGGCGCCTGTGCGCTTCAAGAACTCACGACGGTCCATCTGATTATTCTTGCCCATAGGATTCATCCCTTCTTTTTTTGGCTATGTTAATTCCTCTCGTCTATTATAGCTTCCACTGTGACAAAAATGAGCAAGGCACATGCTGCCCAGACCAGCTCCTCGCGCCACTCAACCTTCATTCTCACCCATAAAGCCAAAAGCCTCGTTTGTCAACAGAAAAAGGGCGGCCCGAGTATGGCCTCACTTATGCGCGGGAGACCGCCCCGCCCGGAGGCGGGGCAAGGAGGGAATGAACCGCAGATGAACGCGGATGGACGCAGATGGCGCCAGGAGGGCCTCGCGACACCCGCGGCACGCCGGGCCTATCATCAGCGTCTCCGCGCGAGGGTGAAGGATTACTGGCCCGACGAAGAGACGCCCGCGGTGGTCTCCGCAATCCCGCCATCATTTTTGAGAAGGCTGTGGCGTCGTCTGCCCGAGAGCAGCCAGAATGCTCGCGGCGACCTGTTCGGCTAATGCTCGCGAGCCTTCCTCCTTGAAGTGAACGTTGTTCGGTTGCTGAAGCTCCTTCAGCTTAGGAAGGGCGAAGGCGTAAAGGTCGTTGTTCGGTATCCCGTTCTCCTCCATCACCCTTTTGGCCGCCTCGTTGTATTTCGGAACGTCCTCCGGAACGCGTCCCTCGGCACCCTCGGGAACCGGAGTCGTGCTCGCCCAGACCAGCTTCGCGCCGGCGGCTTTCAGTCGCTTCACTATCTCGCGCAGGTTTTTCTCGTATTGGTCAATCGGGACCTGGTTTTCTCCGTCCTTGCGGCGAAGGTCGTGGAGTCCAAAGTTGAAATGGATGACATCCCATTTTACCGGGCCAATCGCTTCGTCAAGCCTTTTCAGGCCGAAGTTGGTGTCGCCACCATTCCATGGGATGTGCTGGAGGTTGACTTTGCCAGCGAGAAGTTCCCGGCTGGGCTGCGTGTAGCCCATTGACATTGAGTCCCCAATCAGAAGCGCACGCGGCAATGAAGGGTCTTCCGGGACCTGGCAGAACGGAAGCTCGGCCTGGGGGTCTTTTGGCGAGCGAACCTCTGCGGTAACGCCTGGCCAGTCGTCGGTGCGGAACGGCGACGCCGGGAGACCGTCTGCGTTGTAAAGGTTGCAGCCCACGGGGTCATCCCACCAAGCGTAACGAACCGCGACCGGGTGGGGCACATATTTGCTCCGAACGACGACTGTCTTGCCTTTAATCTCGGCATCCGCCCAGACGAACCTGCGGTCCTTCCCGGCGATAACGAAGCTCTTGAGGGGCTCTCTTTTCGCAAAGAGGCCGCGTCCGACGTGGGCGAACCTCAGACGAATCGCATCGCCCTTGACGCTCATTGACTTGTAGATTGGGCCGGAGTAAGAGACACGCTCGCCATGAACCATCGCCCGAGCTGCAAGCGCGAGGCGTCGCCCGACTTCCTGCTTGTTCTTGGGGTGGATGTCGAGAGAGTCACCGATGTCAATTGCCACCGCCATTCCAGTGTTTCGCAGAGAAAGCGTCATGAGCTGTGCCTCACGCAATTCAGCCCAGGACCTGGGGTCGGTCCAGTTGTTTCGAAAGTTCGCAAGCTGGACGAAGAGAAACGGAAAATCACCCTCCCCCCAGGCGCTGCGCCAGTCCCGAACCATCGTCGGGAAAAGATTTCGGTACTGGTAGGCTTGGGTGGCATTGCTTTCGCCCTGATACCAGATGGCGCCGCGGATGGCAAATGGAGTCAGGGGTGCGATCATGGCGTTGTAGAGGTTGGCGGGGCGATTGGAGCTTTTGCGCTGGTCAGTTGGCGACTGCGGTTGATTCGGCGGCTGCTCGCCTCGCGCCTTAGCGGCTTCTGCGGCTTGCTTCCAGTCGGACATGTTCTTCTCGTAGTCCTTCATTTGACCGTCGGATTTGGCGAGCTCCTCGTTCCACCAATCAAGCAGAGGCTTGAAGTCCGGTTCAGCCTCAAGTGTTGGCAGACTCGTCCATGCTTCCGCTGGCGTGCCGCCCCAGGAGGAATGGATGAGACCGACAGGGACGCCCTTCAGCGCTTTGTGAATCTCCCGCCCGAAGAAGTAACCGACGGCAGAGAATCCGGGCACTGTCTGCGGGCTGCACTCCGCCCAGGCGCCGACGACGCTGTCCTGCGGAATATCCGCGACAGTCCGCGGAACCAAAAACAATCGGATTTTCGGATAGTTCGCTTCGGCAACCTCGCGCTCCGCGTCTGCAGATTGGTTTACTGCCCACTGCATATTCGACTGCCCGGAGCAGACCCACACTTCCCCGACGAGAACGTTCTTCAGGGCGATTGTGTTTTTGCCGGTAATCGTGAGAACAAACGGTCCGCCGCTTTTAAGCGGACCGAGCTTGACAGCCCAGTTCCCTTTCTCGTCAGCAGTGGCAGTTGCCTTCTTTCTGTCAAGACCGACGGTCACCTTCTCGCCCGGGTCGGCTTTTCCCCAGACGCGAGCTTTCACGCCCTGCTGAAGGACCATGTTGTCGCCGAAGAGGCTTGGAAGCTGGACTTCGGAATGACAAGATTGGTACGCAAAGCACATCGCGACAAGCCATAGCCAAAACGTCCGAAACCCGTTCGCTTTCATTTTCTGCCACTCCTTTCCGTGCGGTGGGGAATTGCTTTTGGGAAGCGGAAACTGCTTCGGCGAATGACTTCCGACACTTTACCCCCCCGGTCCTCGGTCCGCAAGGCCATTTCCACGGGTGTGGCCGGGGTTGAGGGGTGTTGCGGCTGTGGTGCTCGGAAAGCCGGGACCCAGAGCGGTGCTCTGGGCTGAGATATGTCGCCCCTTCGGGCTATTGCAATCGCTGCGAGGCGGGGTTCCCGTGCACAAGCCGCTGTGGTCATGCCTGCTACGCTCGATGGTCCCGATCCGCCACGCCCTGGAAGGGCAAAGCAGACCCACTGAAATACAGCGACACCCGCTTCGACAATCCAGTTGACGTATCCCCTCCGGCGCGGCATTGTTAAGAACCGCTGGAAGGGGCGATTGAGGAGTGTATCAGGATGAAGAAGGCGAAGCCAAAAGTGAAGGCTCGGCGGCGTGCGGTGGCTGTGGGTGCGACGGCGGTGGCTGTCGTGCTGCTCGTCGCGGTGTGTCAGGTTGCGGCGCGTGCCGCGCGGGTCTCAAAGCTTCTCGCGCTGTTTAAGGGAGAGTGCGAGATTTGCCCACGAGAGCCGCCGACCTACTATTCCCGCGTCGGCTACGATCTGGCCGAGTACGTGGCGCTGGATAGCAAAAAGGAGGCGGCTTCCGCCGCCCGCGACTCCGAATTCGCGACCGAATCGAGCGAACGGGAAATTCCCTGGGTGGACGGTGAAGCACGCGATGACGTGAACGCCGCTTTGCGGAAGCGCGCAATGGAGGAGTCGGTGGACGGGGCAACCAGCGCGACTCCGGTCGCGCGCCTTCGCTCACCATCGGTCTATCGGGACCGGTGTCCGTCTCAATCTCTCCAGATCATTTACCCGGAGGACGGCTCCGTTTTTCCGCCCAATCTCTGTCCACCTTACGTCGAGTGGGAGGACCCTCGTAATAATCTGTGGCAGGTAGTAGTCGAGACGGGAAACGGCGGGGGACGGTTGACGTTCGTTGCGACCGACAAGAGGTGGCGATTCCCGGCAAAGGTGTGGCGACGCGTCGTGACAAATGCAGTAACTCGCGACGCGAGCGTGCAGGTCAAGGGACTCACGCTGAACGGAGCGGGACAGAGAACCGGGTCAATCCAGGCCTCCGAAGTTGCGCATTTCAGGGTATCGCGCGACCCGGCCGACAACTACATCGTCTATCGTTTGGTTTCTCCGCCTTTCAGCTCGTTCAAGACGCCGGACCTTTTCGTCCGCGACCTCCGCAAGGACGAGCCGCGGGTTTTCCTTTCGGCTCGGCGGAGATACTGCGTCAACTGCCACACCTTCTCGTCGAAACAGGGCGACGCTGGCAAGCTTGCTTTGCAGGTGCGAAGCCTCGCGGCGCCCGGGCAGAAACTCCCGGTCTATCTTGGCGTTTACGACATTGACCGCGGTCGCGGGTACAAGGTTCAGCTTCCCTTTGAGATTCAGATGACGACTTTCATGTCCTGGTCTCCCGACGCGAACAGACTTGCTTTTTCCGCCAACCAGAAGATTGCCGCCTTGAAACCCATTCTTTACGAGACGCAGCTGGCGGGGATGTCCACTTCGGACGTCGCCATCTTGGACTTGTCCCGAAACGAAGCCTATCTTCTTCTGGGTGCGTCAGACCCGAATTTCCTCGAGATTTATCCCCGATGGACGCCAGACGGCAATTCGATTGTTTTTTCCCGAAGTCCGACGGGATTTCACCCAGCCAATATTCCTTTTGAGCTTTACACCATCTCCTTCGCCGACGGGGAGGGAGGAGTCGCGCGCGTCGTCGAGGGCGCCTCGGGCAATGGGCGAAGCAATTACTTTCCGCGTTTTTCCCCGGACGGCAAGTGGCTTTCCTTCTGCCAGTCGGACGGGGGAGACCTGATTCGTTCTTCGAGCGACATCTATCTCAAAGCGGGCGACCTGAAGGGGCCGGCTCACGGGCTGGAGTGCAACGCGCCGTACGCCGCCGATTCGTGGCACAGTTGGAGCTCCAACAGTCGCTGGCTGGTTTGGGCTTCCAAGCGAGAGGGCGGGGTATATGCCTATCTGTACCTGACGCACATTGACGAGGACGGGCACGCCTCGCCAGCGGTGCCTTTGCCGATAAAGGAAAGACCCCACGCCAGCTTCAATCTCCCCGAGTTCGTCTGCCACGATCCTCGCATCCGAGAGACCGACCTGTTCGAGGCTATTCGCGTCGAGAATAAGCCCCGCGTCGTTCAGGAGAGAAAAGGGAGCCGAGGTTAGCGCTATGCCTAAGAAGAAGCGCAGGAAAAGTGTCCGGCAGGTCTCTCCGCAAGCTCTCCCGACGACGAAAGTCTCGGTTTTCAAGAAGGCTCAGGACCATCCATGGCTAACCGCCTGCGTTTTGTCTGCGATAGTGTTGACCGGAATTTACTCGGTCTGTCTGAGCGCCCGGACGTTAATCCTTCACGAAGACAGCGTCTTGCGGTTGCCTGTCTTATCGCACGTCCGCAATGTGCCGCACATTCTGTCTCGAGATTTCCTCCTTTTCTCGTCGGGACAGTTCCGCCCGCTGGGATACGTGCTTCTCGCGGTGGTGCGAACGTTCGTGCCGGCGGAGAGTCCTCTTTTCTGGCACCTCTGGTTGGTTGGCTTCCACATCGTGAACACCGTGCTTGTGTTCGGCATCGCCCGGCATTTTACGCAGCGGATGGGGGCGGCGCTTATCGCGGGGGCAGTTTTCGGCCTGCATCCTCTTTCCACAGTCATAGTCAACGATGTCAACCAGTTTCCCATGCTGCTTGGGTTGACGTTATCTCTCGGTTCCGTGAAGGCGTACCTTTCTTTTTCGCGGAAAGGAAGGAAGGGGCTTTACGTGGTTGCGGTGTGCCTTTTCGCGCTGGCCGTCGTTACGGCGAGGGCGGCTCTTTTCCTGGGCGTTGTCCTTCTTGCGTATGAAGTGCTCTACGAACGAAGGGGATTAAAAGGGGCGTTGTTTCGTGTGAGTCCTTTCGCCGTCATCCCTCTTTCCCTTTTGCCGTTGTGGGTTCCGTATAGCCCACACCCTCTTCATTACAAATATGTGGCCATGGCTAAGGGCTCGTTCTGGCATGGTCTTTTTTCCGTGACGGGAGCGACTGGAAATTACGCCGGCGGTCTCGTTTTGACGAAGGGAATCCCGCTGGTTCTTCAGGACGTTGTTGAGAAAATCTATCGCTGGGACAACGCGAAGTTCCTGTTGTGGGGGGCGTTTGACCTCCTGCTTCTGACTGCGGCCACGGTGGCGCTCAGGAAAAAATGGTGGGGCGCCCTCGGCATTCTTCTGCTTTTCGTTGCGATGATTCCTTACGCGTCGGTCGCATACAATCGGGTGATTGACTACGTTTCCTGGTCGTACCTCTACTTCCCTGTGGCTGGTTCTGGATTGTTCGTTGCCTGGGCTTATGAGCGGCTCGCGCGCGCCCGGCGGCGTCTGGTGAGCCCAGGAATCCGCGCCATTTTCGTGGCGTTGCTGCTGTTTCTCGGCGGGCGGTCGCTCGAGCTCAATCTTTTTGCGCGCGCACCGCTTCCATACTGGAAACACATCGCGGACATGAACGAGACGAGCCCGACGGCTCTGTACGAGACCGGCAAGGCGTACCTGGCACGCGGCGAGTTGCCCGCCGGGCTTCACTACCTTTTCGCCCCCATGGTTGAGGATGTGAAGTATCCCTGCCTGGCAATGGCTCGGCACTATCTCGAGGAGGGGAACTACCTTGCGGCAGCTATTCACCTCCGCTTTGGCTCAATACAGGAGAAGACGGGAATAGTCCTCGAGGAGTACTGCCTGGCGGCTGGCGAGCTGTTGCTGGCGTGGGGCGCTCTGGACCATGCGGAAGAGAATTTTGGAAACGTGCTGATGGTTAACCCGTTTAACACCATGGCCATGACGCGGCTGGGGCAGGTGTGGTTTCTGAAAGGATTCGTCCGGGAAGCCTATCGGATTCTGGAGCGAGCCCGCAGCCTCGCCCCGGGCGATAACAGTATCGCGCTAGCGCAAAAGAAACTGAGGGAAATGGAGCAGGCCCGACGGGACAACCTGCAACCGGTGACGGTCAGTCCCCCGAAGCCGGATTGGCTGCGGTACCTTCTGACCCAGGTGCGAAGTCCGGCCTTTCGGAAGGAAATCGTGGCCCTCAGCGAGACCGCCGACCTGAACGATGGCGTTATCCAACTGGAAGCGATGATCTCCCTCTTAGAGGATAAGGAGTACAAAGCGGCAGCTCGCAAGGCCAGGACGGTGCTTTTCAGCCTGTCCGGGAACGTCTATGCGTGCGCGGCGGCGAGCCGTGCTTTCAGCCTCGCGGGGGATGTCGGCCGGGGTGTGGAATTGGGGTTGCGGGCAGTTACACTGGACACGCAGAGCAACCTTGCGTGGGGAAGCCTTGCCCTTGCTCTGGCTTTGCAGGATAAGCCCAACGCCACCGCCCGGAGATTTGTGAAAGCTGTGGAGGAGCAGCCGGCCGCAGCGTCAATCTTCTATCACAACCTCGGCTTGCAGAAAAGACGGATGGGCAACAACCGCGAAGCTGCGGACCTGTTTCAGAAGAGCCTCAAAGCCGAGCCCAATAACGTGGAGGTTCTCCAGAATCTCGGAGACGTCTTTCTACAGCTCGGCCGCTATGACGAGGCAATCGAGGCACTCCAGAAAGCGGTTGCGTTGAACCCCAGCAACGCCGAAACCCACGCGAATCTCGGCGCGGCTCTTCTGAGCAGAGGTAAAAACGAGGAGGGTGTGCAGGCTTTGAAGACGGCGGTGGAACTCGACCCCAAAGACGCCGTCTATCACAACGACCTGGGGGCGGGCCTCGCAAGGCTTGGCAGAGAAGCGGAATCCACACAGGAATTTCGCAGGGCGGTGGAACTTGACCCTCGCTTAGCCCGTGCTCGGTGCAACCTCGCAAACTCTCTCGCCAGGGTCGGGAATTTGCCCGAGGCTGCGGAGCACTACCGCGAAGCTATCAAGATAGCCCCTCAGTTCCGTCGCGTCCATTTCGGTCTGGGGACAGTCTTGCACCGCATGGGCAAGGTTGACGAGGCTATCAGCGAGTATCAGGAAGAAATTCGATGTGACCCGGACTTCGCGGACGCTTACAGCAAGCTCGTTACTCTCTATTGCGAGAAAGGGAATTACGACGCGGCATCGGACGTGGCGAAGCGAGCCGAGGAACGCGGCCTGAGACTCGACCCCGACGTCCTGGCCGCCCTGGACCAGCTCCGCCGCGACACCGAGAAGAAAGCCACTGACGGCCCTCGCTGAGGCGCCCGCTCGGGCGAGACCTTTCAACAAGCGGGAGTTAGAGGAATGAAGGACAGAAATAGTAAGAAAAGCCAGCCCCAACGAAATTCAAGGCGAACGCACTCTCCACTCAGACAGTCCGCCTTGCCGAAAATCAACGGCATGCGGAAAAGGAAACCGCGCGCGGAAAGCCAGGACTTGTACCGCTCTCTCTTCGAGGATTCTCCCATTTCCCTGTGGCTGATTGATAACTCAGGCATAAAAGCGCACATTGACGGTTTACGGCGCCCGGGAGTCGAGGATGTCCCAGCTTACCTGCGAACCCATCCGGAGGCCATTGCTCAGTGCGCCGCGTTGTTCAGGATACTCGATGTCAACAAAGCGACTCTCCAGATGTATAAGGCCAACAGTAAAGACGAGTTCCGGGATAACCTGCAAGTTCTCTGGACACAGGAAGCAAGCGGGGCTTTCGCGGAAGCTATCGCGGCTATGGCGGAGGGCAAAACGACCTTTGAAACGGAAACCACCACGAGGACTTTTGACGGGGAGAAAAGACATGTCGCCTTCAGATGCGCCATCGCCCCCGGCTGCGAGGACACGTGGTCACGGGTGCTGGTGTCCATAACCGACATCACCGACCGAAAACGGGCAGAGGAGGAACTACGCAAGAGGGAGGAGGAACTACGTCTCGTGACGGATGCCCTGCCGGTGCTCATCACGTATGTTGATTCCGAACGGCGTTATCGGTTCAACAACAAGGCGTACGAAGAATGGTTTGGCATTTCACGGGAACAGGCCCACGGCAAGTTGATCGAAGAAGTGCTCGGGCGCGAGGCTTACCAGACGATCCGCGAACACGTCCAAGCTGCGCTGTCAGGCAACCGGGTCAGCTATGAGAGGCTTGTGCCGCTTGTGCCGTACAAGGGGGCGGGAACGCGGTGGATTGAGGCGACGTACGTGCCGAACTTCGGAGAAAACGGCCGGGTGGAGGGCTTTTTTGCGCTGGTTCAGGACATCACGAGGCGAAAAAGGGCGGAGGAGGCGATGCGGGAAAGCGAAGCCCGATACCGCACCCTGTTCGACGATTCGCCGGTTCCCGTGCTGGAGGTAGATAGCTCTGAGGTGAAAAGGCACATTGACAGCCTGCGCGATTCGGGGGTCAGCGACGTGAGCAGATATTTCGACACCCACCCGGAAGCCATCGCGAGATGTGCCGCGATGTTGAAGGTTCTCAACGTGAATAAAGCGACGCTGCAACTTGCCGAGGCGGCCGCGAAGGAAACTCTCCGAGAGGGCTTGCCGAAGCTCTTGAGCAAAGAAGCCCACCACGTCTTCCGAAAAGGAATCGTCGCTTTTGCTGAGGGGAAGACGAGCTTTGAATCCCAGACCTCCATCCAGACCCTTGACGGCAAGAAGAGGGACATCGTGGTCAGGGTTTCTATTCCGCCGGGCCACGAAGCGACCTGGTCGAGAGTGCTGGTCTCGTGCGTGGATATCACCGAGCTCAAGGAAGCAGAGCAGTTGCGGCTGAGTGAGGAGCGGTTACGCCAACTGGCGGAAAACATTCAGCAGGTTTTCTGGATGACCGACCCTGAGACAAACGAGGTCATTTACGTCAGTGCCGCTTATGAAAAGGTCTGGGGTCGCACGCGCGAGAGCTTGTATCAGAACTCACGAAGCTGGCTTGACGCTGTGCACCCTGATGACCGTGGGCAGGTGAGGGGCAATCTGCTGAAGAGGCTCAGAGCGGGGCACGACGAGGAGTATCGGGTTGTGCGGCCCGACGGGACCGTTCGAGTGGTGCGCGACAGGTCCTTTCCGATCAGGGATGAGCAGGGAAGGGTTTACCGCCTCGCAGGCGTCGTCGAGGACATCAGCGACCGCAAGCGAGCCGAAGACGCCCTGCGGGAGAGCGAAGAGAGGCATCGAACGCTGTTCGAGTCCACCGACGAGGGAATTATCGTTTCGCGTCCGGATGGAAGCATCATATCCGCGAATCCAGCGGCGGCGAAGATGATCGGATGCGATAGCCCGGAAGAGCTGATGCGGATGAGTACTGCCGATTTCTACGCCGACGCGGAAACACGACGCCAAGTAATCAACGAGGTCAGGGAAAAAGGCTATCTGAAAGGCGCTGAATTGAAGGCAAGGACAAGGCAAGGCACGTTCCGCACGTGCCTGGTAAGCCTTGTGGGGCGATTCGACAATAACGGAGAAATGGTGCAGATAGACGGCCTTTTCAGGGACATTACCAACCGCAAGCGAACGGAGGATGCTTTGCGGGAAAGCGAGGAGCGTTTTCGGGCGATTTTCGAATCCACGACCGACTGCATCCTCGTTTGGGACCGAGATTACAACTACATCTACGCGAACCAGGCATCCATTGACCACGTGGCGACGACACGCGACAAGGTTATCGGGAAGAACATTCGCGACGGGCTTGGGCATATTCCGGACTTCATGCGACTCTGGATGAGCAGGGTTGACAGGGTGTTCGAGACCGGCGCTCCGATGCGAGTGGAAGACGCTGTGCCCGTCGGCAACAGGCTTGTCTATAGCGAGTCGGTGCTTTCTCCCATTCGTGACCCACGAGGGAAAATGATCGCAGTCGGCGTGGTTTATCGCGACGTCACGGAACGAAAAAAGGCTGAGCAAGCTCTTGCAGCCGAGAAAGAACGTCTCGCAGTGACCCTGCAAAGCATCGCGGACGGTGTCATCGCCACAGACAAGGAAGGCAAGGCCGTTCTACTTAATGCTGTGGCGCAGGAGCTCACCGGATGGAGACAAGAGGCGGCTGTCGGCAAACCCCTCAGGGAATTGTTCCATGCAGTTGACGGGAAGACCCGCCAGAAACGGGAAGACCCGGTGCAGTTGGTCCTTGAGAGCGACCGGCCCGTCGAAGCGACCACCGATTCCGTTCTGCTCCGGAGAGGCGGCGATGAGCGAATCGTAACCTATATCGCATCGCCAATTCGGGATGGGAGGGGCGAGACGATCGGCGTCGTTCTGGCCTTCAGGGACGTAACCGAACAGCGAAAGATGGAGGAAGAGCTTCTTAACGCTCAGAAAATGGAGGCGGTTGGCTTACTGGCCGGCGGGATCGCCCACGATTTTAACAACGTCCTGACCGCAGCCACGGCAAATCTCTTCTTAGCAAGAGCGAACGCCGAGAACAACCCTGTGCTTCTCGAGAAAATCGCAGGCGCAGAGAAAGCAATCTTCCAGGCGAAGCGCCTGACGCAACAATTGCTGACCTTCTCGAAGGGCGGGGCGCCGGTCAAGAGAGCCGCCTCGATCTCGGAACTCCTCAAGGAAACCACCGAATTTGCCCTGAGCGGCTCGAACGTCACCTGCGAGTTTTGCATCCCGGACGACGTGTGGGACGCAGAGATAGATTTCGGACAAATAAGCCAGGTCATCAACAATCTGGTCATCAACGCCGCTCAAGCGATGCCGCAGGGTGGGGTCGTCACGGTCTCTGCTGAGAATGTGCGTGTGACTCGGAAGGAGGCGCTTCCTATAAAGCATGGAAGGTGCGTGAGAATATCCATCCGGGACCGCGGGCCTGGCATCCCGAAGGAGCATTTCGGAAAGATATTTCATCCGTACTTCACGACGAAGCGGAAAGGAACTGGGCTTGGTCTGGCGACCGCCTACACCATCGTCAGAAGGCATTCAGGGTACATCGGCTTCGAGTCGGAGCCGGGAATCGGAACGACCTTCTACGTCTATCTGCCCGCCTCCCGGAAGCGGGCTCCGAGAAAGAAGCGTCCCCTTGAAAAACCAATACGAGGCCAGGGAAGAATCCTCCTGATGGACGACGAGGAGGAAATCAGAGACGCCGCGGGGCAAGTGCTGAAAAGTCTCGGATATGAAGTGGACTGCGCCAGAGATGGCGCGGAAGCGGTTGAGCGATACATCGCCGCCAGGGAATCAGGACATCCCTACGATGCCGTGATCCTGGACCTCACTGTGCCGGGGGCGGTGGGGGGTGAGCAAGCGATAAAGAAGCTTCTTGAGATACAGCCCAACGTCAGGGCCATCGCTTCCAGCGGTTATTCCAACGACCCTGTTGTCGCGGACCCCGCTTCATATGGCTTCGGCGCGGTGCTCACCAAGCCTTACAAGGGCGAAGAGTTGAGCGAGGCTCTCCACGACTTGCTGACCGCGGGCAGGGAGTGAAGCCTTCTGCAAACGGGTCCGCACGAGAGGCGGGGGGGAATCGTACAGACAAGATGCTTGGCGTCTTGGCGAGGAAAGACTGGTCATTCTCTCAAATAATACATCACAGAATTTGTGAATCGGAGGGCTAAGCCTTCTTTGTGGCGAGGGCGACGGCTTCGCGGAAAACCTCTTTGATGGGGACGCCCTCTTCCTGGGCGACCCGGCGGCAGTCGTCGTATTCGGGGGCGATGGTTTTGACGGTGTCACCGGAGAAGGCGATTTTGACTTTGACCTCACCGAATTTGGTTTTCACCTTGATGCTCTTTCGGCTGAGCATAATTTTCTCGGCGACGTAGGTTCTCAAGCCGAAGGTCGTCGTCTCGTCGAGGATGATGGAGATGAGCTTCCGCTTGTCCTTCGGGTCGGCCAGGACTGTCAGAATGTTGGCGGGACGCGTCTTTTTCATGTAGATGGGGACAAGGTACACGTCGAGAGCACCCGCCTCGAAAAGCCGTCGGAAAACGTGGTCGTAAAATTCGGGACTCATATCGTCAATGTTTGTCTCGATGACCTGAATGGTGTCCCTAAGAAGCGAATCTTCGGTTTCCCCGACGACGATTCGCAGGAGATTTGGCCGCTGTGGGTCATCGAAGGAACCGGCCCCGTAGCCAATTTGCTTTGCGGTCATCTCAGGGATGCCGCCGAATTCCCGGCAGTAATGCGCCAGGATGGCCGCCCCGGTTGGCGTCACAAGCTCCCTCCTCTGGTCGGAAGAGTAAACCTTCGCCGACTTCAGCAGTTCCATCGTTGCGGGAGCAGGGACCGGGAGGATTCCGTGTTCGGATACGACGCTTCCGCTGCCGAGCGGCACGGGCGAACTGACGAACCTGTCCACGCCGAGGGAATTGACGGCGACGGCCGTGGCGACGATGTCTATTATGGAGTCCACTGCACCGACTTCATGGAAGTGGATTTTGTCGGGGGTCGTTCTGTGGACTTTTGCCTCGGCGCGGGCGAGTTTTCGGAAAATCGCTTCCGCGTCCTCTTTGGCGCATTCGGCCAGGTCAGCCCTCTCAATCAGGCCGAGAATATCGTCGAGGTGGCGATGGGGCTGGTGAGTCTTCGGATCAACTCTGACGTAGAATTTCGTCCCGGTGATGCCGCAGCGCTTCTCTCTCCTTCGGGAAAGAGAATAGCCCTTCAGGTTGAGCTTCCCGGCTTCACTGCCGATGAGGGCAAAATCCACCCCGCAGTCGAGGAGCGCTCCGACTGCCATGTCACCGCTAATTCCCGAAAAACAATCGAAGTAGCAAATTCTCATTTCTCACCTTGTCGAGGAAGCGGGAGAGACCGTCCCCTGGAGCGTCGTGTCATTCCGCTTTCCACCTCAAGCGCGGCTCCCGGGCAGCTTTCACCTCGTCGAGGCGCCGCGAAAAAGCTTTCGTCGGGGACTGGTGAAGGGCTTCCGGATTTGTTCGCGCCTCCTGGGCAATCTCGAGCATTGCATTGGCGAATTCGTCGAGCGTCTCGCGGGTCTCGGTCTCGGTCGGTTCAATCATGATCGCCTCCGGCACGGTCAGCGGAAAATAGACCGTCGGGGGATGAAATCCTCTGTCTATGAGTGCCTTCGCGACGTCCAGTGCCCGGATGCCGTGCTCTTTCAGGTTTGATGCCGACAGGGCGAACTCGTGCATGCATCGCTCGCCATACGGCGCAGGAAATGCTTGCCTCAGTTTACTGAGCAGGTGATTCGCATTGATGACGGCCGCTCTGCTCGCCCGTGCAAGCCCTTCCCCGCCCAGAGCCAGGATGTACGCATACGCTTTTATGATGACCGAGATGTTGCCGTAGAAAGACCGGATTTTGCCGATGGAGCGCGGCAGGTCGTAGTTCAAGTAGTATCGCTCGCCATCTTTCTCGACGAGAGGAACGGGGAGGAAAGAAACGAGATTCTCTTTGACTCCGACGGGGCCGGCTCCCGGGCCGCCGCCGCCATGGGGCGTGGAAAACGTCTTATGGAGGTTGAGATGGACGATGTCGAAGCCCATGTCACCCGGCTTGCAGATTCCCATGAGGGCGTTGAGGTTCGCCCCGTCGTAATACATGAGGGCGTCGTGTTCGTGGGCGATGTCGGCGACCTTTTGGATTTCCTTCTCGAAAAGGCCGAGGGTGTTGGGATTCGTGGTCATGACTGCGGCCACGTCGTCGTTCATCACTGCGGCGAGAGACGCAGGGTGTATCAGGCCGTCCCCGCGCGAAGAAATGACCTCCACTTTGAACCCGTTGAGGGCGGCGCTGGCGGGATTAGTCCCATGGGAGGTGTCCGGCACGATGACCTTCGTCGGAGACCGCTCTTTGCTCTCGTGATATGCCCTGACGAGCATCATCCCAAGAAGTTCTCCGTGTGCTCCGGCGGATGGCTGAAGGCTAAACCTGCTCATCCCGCAAATCTCATTGAGGAACTGCTCCATTTCCCACATCAGTTGCAGGATACCCTGAGCATCCTCTTCGGGTTGATACGGATGCAGATGAACGAACCCGTCGAGGCTCGCCACTCTCTCGTTCACTTTCGGGTTGTACTTCATGGTGCACGAGCCAAGCGGGTAGAAATGGGTGTCAACGCAGAAGTTCCTCTGAGAGAGGCGAGTGAAATGGCGCACGAGCTGAACTTCGGAAACCTCCGGCAAGCGCGGCGGATTCTCGCGAAGGAATTTTCGCGGCAGGATTTCGCCGAGCGGCTTTTCCGGCACGTCGAGCTTCGGCAAAGAAACCGCCGTTCGCCCAGGACGGCTTTGCTCAAATATCAGCGGCTCCCTCACAGCACCTCCTCTAAAGCGGCGACGAATTCGTCAAGCTGCTCTTTGCTTTTGGCCTCAGTAACGCAGACGAGAAGACAGTCTTTTAGCTCCGGATACCATCGTCCCAGCTCGACCCCGCCTATGATTCCCTTCTCTGCCAGGCGTTCGTTAACCTGAGCGGGCGGCAGCGAGCAGCGGACGGCAAACTCGTTGAAAAACGGCGAGGAGAAAGCGGGCACCAGCCCTTTGATTTTGCTCAGTTGGTCGAAGAGGTAATGGCTCTTCTGGAGATTCAGCTCGGCGAGACGCCGAATGCCCTCTTTTCCAAGGCAGCAGAGGTAGATGCAAGCTCTGAGGGCGTTAAGGGCGTGATTGGTGCAGATGTTGGAGGTCGCTTTCTCTCTTCGGATGTGCTGCTCGCGCGTCTGAAGCGTCAGGACAAACCCGCGCTTCCCGTCGGCATCCTCTGTCATCCCGACAATCCGCCCGGGCATTTTCCTCATGAGGGATTCCGTGCAGGCGAGAAAGCCGAGATACGGGCCGCCGAACGATAGATCGTTCCCGAGGGCTTGCCCTTCGCCAACGGCAATGTCAGCGCCATATTCTCCGGGCGCGGTCAAAAGACCGAGCGAGACCGGGTTCGCGGCGGAAACGAAAAGGCTTCCGCCTGCGTGAGCAATCTGGCAGGCTCGCTCCATGTCCTCGATGCAGCCGAAGAGATTAGGGGACTGGAGGACAACCGCGGCCGTTTGGTCATCAGCGCGACTCTCCGCCGCGGACAGGGTCGTCACGCCATCTTCAAAAGGAAGCTCCTCAATTTGAATCGCAGAGCCTTTGAGGTACGTTCTGAGAACCGTTCGATACTCGGGGTGAATGGCGCGCGAGATGAGGATTCTTAGGCGATCCGGTTTCGCTCTCAGCGCCATCAACACTCCTTCGGCGAGAGCCGATGCGCCGTCGTAGAGGGAGGCGTTGCTCACCTCCATTGCAGTCAGCTCGCAGATGGCGGTTTGGTACTCGAGCATCGCCTGGAGAAGTCCCTGGCTCGCTTCCGGCTGGTATGGTGTGTAGGCGGTATAGAACTCGGCTCTCGACGAGAGTGCGATGACGACCTCCGGGATGAAGTGCTCGTAGGCGCCGGCGCCGAGAAACGAATTGATGTTGCAGAGCGAAACGTTGCGGGCAGCCAACCGCCGCATGTGCTCTCGCAGTTCCAGCTCCGACATTCCTTCCGCTGACGAAGGTCCGGACGATAAACCGGGCAGGTTCAGGGGCGAGCATTTCAGGTCAGGGCAAATCTCCTCGAGGAGCTCCTCGAATGAGCGAACCCCGATTTCCTCGAGCATTCGCTGCAACTCTTCTTCCGTCTGCGGCACGAAATCCAATTCAGCTTTCCTCCACGATTTTCTTGTAACGGCTGGCGTCCATGAGGGCGTCCAATTCCGACAGGTCACTGGGCTCCATTTCAAAGACCCACCCTTCGCCGTAGGGGGCGGTATTGAGCAACTCCGGCTCGTCGTTCAGCTTGTCATTGACCTTAGTGATTTTGCCCGACAGGGGAGAATAAATGTCAACGGCAGCTTTGACCGACTCGACGACGGCGCAGTCGGCTCCCGCCCTGACTTCTTTGCCAGGTTCGGGCAGCTCGACATACACCACATCCGTCAGCTCCCGCTGGGCGAAGTCCGTAATCCCAACGACCGCGATTTTCCCGCGAATCAAGACCCACTCATGGGTTTTTGTGTACTTCAGTTCTTCTGGGAATTCCATTTGTTTCCTCCACAAGTTGACGACGGCTCCATCGAGGTTTGTCGTGCTCCGCGCCTCCGGCATGGTAAAAGCTCATCGTCGGCATTACCACGGCGCCTCCCCGAGAGCGCACAGGGCGCAAGGGAGGCAGCTCGCCCTCCGCCCGGTCAAGCTACTGAATCGCCGACGGGACGGTTCACGATGTCGCGCGGCGGGACGTACACTCTCGGCGTCCAGAAAGGCGTCTTAACAATTATCGCGGAGCAATTCCGGCCCCGTATCTCCACGCTGAGGATGGTCCCTACCTCAGCAAATTCCTTCTGGACGAATGCCATGGCAATCCCTCGCCTGAGCGAGGGGGACATTGTGCCACTCGTGACCTTCCCGACGATGGTGTCTCCGAACTTAACTAAATAATCGTGCCTGGGAATGGCCTTTTCCAGCATCTCCAGCCCGACGAGAGTTCTGCGAGATTCCTCGCGCTTTCGCAGAATAGCGTCCCTGCCAATGAAGTCCTCCTTGTCAAGCGAAACGGCTTTCCCCAGCCGAGCCTCAAACGGAGAGACGCTCTCCGAAATCTCCATCCCGTAAAGGGAATATGCCATTTCCAGCCGAAGCGTATCCCTCGCCCCGAGTCCGACGAGCTTCATCGCGAAGGCTCCACCGGCCTCCAGCAACCTGTTCCACAAATCGAGGGCCTTCTCCGCTTCAACCGAAATCTCAAATCCGTCCTCGCCGGTGTACCCGGTCCGCGCCAGGATGACCGGAAAGCCGGCCACCTCTTCTTCTCGAAAATGGAAATAATAGAGATCGGCCAGCGGCTGCGTTGTCAGTTGCCCGACGACAGCTGCCGCTTTCGGCCCCTGGACGGCGAAGAGCGCACGGCGCCCCGTCAGGTTGTCAACCTTCGTGGATTTGCCCGTCCTGCCGGAGGTGCAGTTTGCCTTCAGCCATTCGTAATCTTTAGTCGAATTGACGCCGTTGACGATGATGAAAAATCGGTCTTCGGCCATCTTATAAACGATGATGTCATCGAGAATCCCGCCCTCGTGATTGCACAGGAGAGAATAGACTGCCGTGCCAGCCTTCTGTCTGGATAAGTCCTTGGTGGCAATCCTCTGAAGGTCCGGAAACGCGGTCGGGCCGGAAACCTCCATTTGCCCCATGTGAGAAATATCGAAAAGCCCCGCAGCACGCCGGACCGCCAGATGCTCCTCAACGATCCCGGAGAATTGGAGTGGCATCTCCCATCCGGCGAACTCGGTCATTCGAGCGCCGTGGGCGCGGTGAAAAGAATCAATCGGGCTGTGACGGAGGTCCGTGTTTTGACCCATCTAAAGAGTTGTCCGGTGCCTGTCAGTTCTCCACGTGCTTTCAGCGGACGCGAGAAACATCAACCGCAGAGGTCGCAGAGGCCGCTGAGAGAGCCCTGGTTATTTCGCACGACTCGGCCGCTTTCTCAGCCAACTCCGGTCCGAAATGTTGCCGGTAGATTAATACGAGGGCTGTGCGTTGTCAAGGCGACACGTCAGTAAGACGAAAACTGACGCGCAGGAGGCCGGGCGCAATGCGATGGCTTGCACGCCGCACGCTGGCGGCACGTGAGCTCATCAGGAGGATGAAGACGGGGTGCGGATTTGGTCGAAGAAGGGGGTGCGTTTTTGCTCGACGGAGATGGCGGCGTAGAGGTACATGGCGGCAGACCACGTCTGCCAGTCCTGCCCGCGGGGTGAACCGTCCTGGGCGCGAAACCATTCGTTGAAGCCAAAAGCCACGTTCGCCTCCCGCGCGGGACGAACAAGCCTCGTGAAAGCCCCGAGGTTCTTTTCCGCGAGCCGATGCTTGCCAGCAGCGACGAGAGCCGCGACGTAAAAGCCGCAGATGAATGGCCAGACTCCACCGTTGTGGTACTCTCCGGGACCGTTCGTTATAGCATATCGCGGGTGCCAATCCGGGTCGTCGGGAAGTATGTATGGGAAGAGGTTCGGCGGTAGGTCAAGCGCAAGTTCGCCCCGCTCTCGCATCACCCGGCATTCTCTCTCAACCCATGAGATCAACGATGCAGACCTTGATGGAGCGGCAAGCCCCGAAAGAATCGCCAGGCTGTTTCCCAAAAGGTCAAACCTCTCACTCGAATAGAGCTTATAGGACCAGAGGGCGTAGTAAGGTTTATGCGGCAGGACCAACCCCGCGTGAACGTACCGGCGTTTGGTTTCCGGGGTGACTGCAAACCTGCTCACCAGGTCGCGGAGCTTGTTCGCTCTGTCGTGCTGCTTGTAGAGCCGCAGATAGGAATAGACGACGGCGTTTACGAAGAGGCCGTATCCGAGGACCCACTGCTCGTCTCGCCAATCACTCGTCGGCATCTGCGTGACAATCACCCGGTCGCCGGGGCTCTGATAGTCCATCCAGACCAGTGCCTTCTGAACCGCCTCCTCGAGGAAATCCCGTTCCCCCGTCGCCCTGCGAAAGCACGCTACCGCGAGGAGAAACAACGGCGTCGTATCGCTGGCTCCTCGGTCTTCGGGGTTGTGGACGAGCGAAGGGATATGCCCATGCGCGGATTGGTTTCTTGCCAGTGTCTTAAGAACTTGCCGCAGAGACCAAATCAGCCGCTCATTCTCCGACGCAAGAATCCCGAGTGCTGCTATCATGAGGTCTCGCGTATAGGGTTCCGGATAACCCCAGCCGGCGGTTCTCGGCAGACCGCCATACGGTCCACGCGAGTTGTGGAGCAGCACCTCAATCGCTGCTCGTTTCGCCTCCTCGATATCGGACGAAAGCTTGCCATTCATAATCACGAAATGCCCAGGCGGTCAGAGACTATCTGGAGAAAGCGTTTTGCAACGACGCGGTAGTCGAAGTTCTCGACGATGCGTTTTCGGGCGGCCTCCCCCATTCTCTTGCGGAGTTTCTCCTTGGTCATCAGGTCCATCAGGTAATTTGCGAGGTCGTGAACGCTGGCTCGATAATCGGCGACTCGCGACTTCTTGAACACAACGCGCTGCGCTCCTTCGCGCCCTCCCTCCTTCCCGACGGTAGCTTCCTTGAGGTGAACCTCCATAGCCACGTTCGCCAGAAAGGCTGTCTCCTTGTGGACCAGCGTATCGAGCATGCCCATGGCTTTGATGCCTATGACCGGTTTTCCGCAAGCACCCGCCTCCACCTGGGCCATCCCAAACCCTTCCAGGCGAGAGGGTGCTGCATAGATGTCGCAGGCTGCCATGAAGTACGGCATGACGTTGCGAGACAGAATGTTTGTCGCATAGACAACGTTTTTGTCTATTCCTAAGTCGGAAGCCAGTTGCAGGTCCTGGAGATTCTGCTGCATCGTGCGGGGCTGGGGCCAGACTTTGCAGACGTATTTCCAATCGGGCGCTTTGGTGTCAATGATGGCGAGCGCCTGCATCACTTCCTGGGCGCCCTTGGAAGCGGCGTCTCCTCCGATGGTGAGAATCATGATTTGGTCCGGCGCGATGCCCAGGGTTTCCCGAACAGCCATGACCTTCGGGTCGCTCCTGTCCCGTGGGATGAATGCATCCGTGTCGCACCCGACCGGCAGAACCTCGATGTTCTCGCCGCTCAAGCCATCTCGCATGAAAACCTTCTTGACCCAGTTGGAGGTCACGAAAATCAGAGGGAGGGAGTTCAGGACCTCCTGGTAGTTTGCCAGATACCCGTCGGCAACCAGCCACGGCACGGGCTGGACGCCATATCGCTGTGGATGGAGCACAAGATGTGGCGTGTGCCCCCAGTATCCGACCCCCAGCACAATATCCGGCGTGAACCAGCGGTAATACCATTCCTTCTCCTGCGCCGACTCGAAATGAACGGGGAAAGTCTCCACGCCCAGTTCCTTCAGTGCGCGATAAAGCAAGTCCCCTTGAGTAGCCAGCCCTCCCGGAGCGGGGGGGTAGTCGTAAAGCATCAAAACCTTCATCGTCGTACTCCCTTTGAAACTTCTTTTATGCGGCGGAAAGCCTCCTCCAAAATGCACGCCCTCGACTCGAACGAATCGTGGCTACAGCCATACTCCTCATGGATTATACGCTTTTTCTCGGCGAATTCTTCTTCCGTAAGCCCCACAAATACGTCCGCCTGCAGGGCCGCGGTACAGTCGCCCGTCTGGCTGTCACACTCGTAAGCGAACGCCCACAGCTCGTCACACCGGAGGATTTCTTCAGTGACTAACCGGACAACTTCGGCATGAACCTCCTTGTGTCTCTGGTGTCCGTACTCTCCGTTGCTTCCATGAGTCAGACACAAGTCCCAGGTCCTTTCTCCGAGCGCCTCCTTGATTCGGTCGCCGATGTCCTTTCGGGGGTCTATGGGAAGCAGCGGATTGCTGTCGTTGAGGTCGAGGATGACGCTGGCTGCGCCGAAGCGCTTGCAGACGGCTTTGAACTTAGCGGAACGGTCAGGGTCACTTGCCCGGCACATGCTCAGCACAGTCCAGTCCCATTCAGGGTGGCGGAGAATGAACCCGCCGGCCCATATTGTCTCGTCGTCGGGATGGGCAACAATCACTGCGACTTTCATGTGCTTTTCCTGAATGAACCCTATGCGTTCAACGCCGAAGACAAAACCCGAACGAGCGTCGGCATTCTTTCCCCGAGCCAAAAACCTCTGCCTCAAGAAGCACGGTCGTAAGGAACAGATTAAGCGACAGCCGGGGGGCTGACGCGAGCCCGCCCAACGTATCGGCGCCGGGAAAGGAGTCCATAGCCGTTCGCAATCTGAATGCTCAAGCCGGGGCGGGCATTGGCCTCTAAGACAAGGGGGCCTCGCTTCTCGTCGAGAAGGATGTCGATGCCGATGTAGCCCAGCTCCAGCGCGCGGCTGAGATTCACGGCGATGGCAAGTATCTCCGACCAAAACGGGATTTCAATCTCATGAATCGGGAGACCGGTATCGGGGTGGCGAGCCACCCGTCGGTCGTGGCAAACGGCGCTTGTCGTCCGGCCCGTACGCATGTCAATGCCGACGCCCACGGCTCCCTGGTGGAGGTTAGCGCGACCTCGAGATTCGCGAGTGGGTAGCCGAAGCATCGCAATGAAAGGCGTGTAGCGGTGGACGATGACCCTGACGTCCGGTGTCCCGCCGTAGGCGAGGTTTTCAAAGACCGGATGCACGGTGATTCGCTGTTCGATGATGACTTTGTCCGGCCGACCGCCAAGGGAATAAAGTCCGGACAGAGTTGAGGAAAGATGGTATCGCATCTCTGCGAGAGAAAGCGTCTGGCCGCCTAAGACATAGAATTCAGTGCCGATGTGCCCGGCAATAACCAGGACACCCCGGCCCCCGCAGCCTCTCGCTGGCTTGACGACGAACTCTTTGCGAGTCGCAGTCAACTCCGAAAAGCGCCGAATGTCGCCGAACCGCTCGATGACCGCGTACGTTTCAGGGACGGGAATTCCTTTCGACTCGCAGATTTGCTTGGTGATAGCTTTGTCATCCACACGCGGATACAGGCGACGCGGGTTGAGCCGGAAGACGAAACCGATGTTGCGGGCGTTGATCCCCAGGACGCCATTGCGCCTGAGTTCCCAGGGCCATGCCCAGAACCGCTTTTGCGTCATTCCGAACATTTCAATCTCCTTGCTTGGAACCCCCCTTCAAGTCCCTGAAACGGAGGAGCTCCGTCAGACGGTATCCGGAATATCTTCCTATCAGTAACAGCGCTGCGGCGATGAACAGCGTACTTTCCGGGAAACGCAACGCGACGCGGCCAAGTTCCTTCCACCGCAACAGAACAAGGCAGCACCCAGCCACCACTATTGTCCCCGCGAGAAGCTTCAATGCGTACGTCACACCGTCCTCTTCGGAGGTGACGTAGAACCTCTCAATCATCATTGTCATAATGACGAGCGGGAGGATCACCGCCCGAGCGCTCGGCGTAAGCCCGAGATAATCCAACACCAGAACCGCCAGAGCCATGCAGAGGACGATGACCGTCAGAATGATGCTCAGCCTTGGAACCATCAAGAGCCTCATACGGTGAAGCAAAGCCCGGGTGCTCAGTCCAATCGCGACCACAAGAACGAACACAATAAGGCCCATACGCCAATCCGCGTAAACGCAGCTCAAGGCGAGCAATGCGGGGGCAAAAGTTCCAAAGGTCTCCACGCCTATCAAGTTCCGGAACACAGCCGTGATCAAAGCTCCTGCGGGCAGAAGAAGGATGATGGCCAGGGTTTCCTGCATCCCGGCGGGCAGACGGGTCAGGTCCACGAAGTCGAAAAGGGTCTGCCTGCTGAAAGTTGTGGAAGTCGAGGCGACGGGCGCCCGGCGTATCGAAAACTTAGAGAGCAGGTCGAGGGGTTCTGAAGTTGCGACGAGAGTCGTGCTGTCGCGTCTCACAGGGAGGTAGTTCGCGGGGAGTTCTTGCGAATAGCCGAGTTCCGGGTCGTAGGGCATCCACCTTGTGCCATTGAAGGCTTCCACCCAGACATGGGGTCGGGCGTTTTTCTGGCTTCGGACAATGAATCCGAGGATCAATCGGGAAGGTATCCCTCCGGTTCGGCACAGGGCAACCATGGCTCTGGCGCGGCCGAGGACGCTCGGTGCCCCGTAAGACAAAGCGCCCGCCGCATCCGACGGCCCGGCGTAGTCGCCCGGCTCGATATCTTCCCAGCAGTATTCAAAGATTCGCTGGAGTAGGCCCGCGGGGCGAGTGCTTCCTCGGGAAAGCCCCATGAGAACTTCGGAAACCCCCGGGCTGCCGACCTGGATGCCCTTGTCTGCTTGAAGGTAATGAGACCTTTCTTCAGTTGACAGAGCTTGCCTGAGGGTGCGATCGGACGGGCCTTTGCCGGGTGAGACCTGAATGTCGAATCGAGCGGCCAGGCTGACTCTATCAGGCCACTTGACTGGAACGGCTACTATACTCCGGCTTCCTGTCCGCCGGTTTCGCACGACGCCGATGGACAGCCCTGAGTTGGAGAAATCCTCGCGAGAGACGCGACAATCGCGGGTGCTGTTCGGCAGAGCGACGTGGATTCGCGTGCCCGGTTTGTTCGCCGTGAAGCTAATATCATAAGTCAATTGCCAGAGGCTGCCCTTCTCTGCGACAGAGCTGTTCTGCCGAAGAAGGAGGCGCGCCGCGGCGGCGGAGGCGCCGAGGAGAAAAAGTATGACTACTGCCCAAACTGTGAGTCGTTGTTCTTTCACGGTTTCGTCACTCGATAATCCTGATAAGCCAGGCTTCCCTTAGTTTACGGAACCAAGGGCCGCTTTCAAGGCCCAGTTGGAGGCCGCCTCACTTGAGCGGCGCCCGGAGGCGAAACAGCTTCTGTAGCTCAGCCGGAAAGCAGGCACGGACGAGAACACACGCACTGTGCCAGGACTGATTGCCTCGCTTCAAGCGGGGAAGCAGTCGGTCCGCCTGAATGGGGAGCAGCCCGTTTTCCCCTCCAGGCGGGGTTTTGCGGTGGGCCGACAGCCAACCTTGCACGGACGGAAGCGGTCGTGACAAGGTTGGGAGCGGCTGGAAAAGGTTGCAGACCGAGCAGAGATGAGGTGTGGGTGCGCTCTTATCTCCAGAGGAGGGCCGCCATTGGCATCGGACAACCGGAAGCGCCTTGTCTGAGACAGAGATTCAGCGCCCGGAGGGTTTAGTGCCTCGCACCGTGTTTTGTCTGCCGGGACAAACCCCGCAGCGCTGCCTCTGAAGTCCCCGTGTTACTCTTCTCCTTGTTGCCCTCCGCAGAAGTGATGTATTGCCCGATGAACAGGACGAGTGCGGACAGTATCGCGAAGACCATCAGAACCACGGTCTTCGCAGTGCTGGGTCTTCCCCCGTACAGGGAAAGGCTCAAGGCAGCCGCCGCGACCAGAAAAAGGCTTGCCCCCACGACAGTCACGGCTTTTCCTGTGTGCGAAGTGTTGTACATTTGCAGACCTCCCTGTGCCGTTAAAGAGTTACTGGCGACATTCGTGCATCCCCCTCTCACGCCCTCATGCCATCTATCTGGGCCGACATTCTGCCTTCTCCTCGTCAATGGCTCGCCTTACCCCTTCGATGGTCTGTGAGGCGTGCTCGGCCATCCTCGAGAACAGGCGCATGTCATCCGGGCTGACACTGGCATCGTCGAACACCAGGACGCTCAGGATGCAAACCATCTCTCCAGCCACAGTCACTCCAAGACTCCACTCCCCGCTCACCTTGCCGGGCGGCTCAGAGGTGTCCCCGCCGGAATTGCTGTGGACATGGTCGTATCGCACATTGACTGAATTTGCTGAAAAATCCTGGCCTGTCAGCTCGCTTGCCTCGCGAACAACAAGCTCCATCGCTTGGGCCAGCAGCGCCTCACTCATCGGCCGCCTGGACTTCACAATCAGAATCGGAGGGCTCTTCCGCAGGAGAAAAGCGGAGCAAGCCTCGACGCTCGTCAGCGAAAGCAACGTCTCCAGCAGATGGGATGAGAGCTTCTCGTGATTCAGGACGTGCGGAATTCCCTTGCTCAGCTCATACAGCAGCCTCAGCTCCGTCGCTTTTTCGTCGAGGAGGCGTTTTTGGCTGGAGACTTCCCGCATCAACGTTGAAGCTCGCTGCGACATCCTGCGTCTCTCCGCAGCTCTGCGAACGCACCGGGGAATCTGCTTGATGTCCGCGAAGGGCTTCCTGATGAAATCGTAGGCGCCGTTTCTCAGGGCATCCTCTGCCGTCTCCGCACCGGAGAAGCCGGTGATAATGACGGCCTCTATTTCCGGATCAATTCTCTTGGAGCGTTTCAGGACTTCGATGCCATTGAGGCCCGGCATTTTCACATCAATGAGGGCCACGTCCACATCCCCGGCGGCGACGATTCCGACAGCTTCCTCTCCGGTTGCTGCCAATGAAACCAGATAGCCATCCCTCTTCAGGACGCTGGCAAGGAGACCTCGCAAGGCGTCATCGTCGTCAGCGACAAGGACATGCCCTCGCTCCCCTGTTTTATCTAAAGGGTTGAGGTCGTCTTCTGTCATTCCGGGAAGAGGCTTCGTTGCCACGTTGTTCTCCTTCAGAGCAAAGCCAGCATGTTCCTTGTTTTCCAGCAGGGAGGGACACCCAGCCGGCGCACTACGCCGAAAAACAGCTCACGTCGGTGCAACCCGCTATCCGTCAGCAATATTTCTTTTTGGCCGCCATCCTGGCAGATTCGTCCACAATCTCCGCCAGACGGTCGAGTTCGGCCGGCTTAAAGGCGAGGTAAGACACTCCCCTCGACCGGAGATACACTTCATCTTCCTCCGAACAGCGCCCCGCCACCACGATAAGCCCAAGATGTCTGTCAAGTGTCCGCAGCTCCTCTACCAGGCGCCGGTGTTCCCCGGCTGTCATGTCAAGGTCAACGACGGCCACGTGAACGTCCGTTTCCTTGACTCGCTCAGCAAGCCTCCCAATGTTCGTTACGAGGATCACTCGACAGTTGCTCGAGGCAAGCCGCTCGCAAAGCTCTGGCGCCAGCTCCGGGTCGGTGCTGGCAACGGCCACGGTCGGCTCAATCATTCCCATCGTTCACCTTCCGGGAGATTCCCCCGGGAGAGGCAAATGCAATTGGGGGGCCGAAGCACTGCAAAGAAACTCCGTCCGACCTAACTCACGTGACCTCAAAGGCTAATGTCTCACGCCGCCATGGAGGCCCTTTCCTCTTCGTTTGCTTACGCACCGAAAGATGGAGATAGGCGGCCTTTGAATTTGCTATTGGGGCGCTCCTTCCCGACCTAACAGCATGCCGAAGAAAGGACTTCGCGGCGCCGCTTCTCCACATTGTGGGGTTTGGCCGGAGTAGAGTGAACCTGGACGGAGGTTCTGGGTCGAAAGAAGAAAAGACGCTGCTGAGTTAGAATGGCTTGTTAGAAGGGAGGTTGCTGCTGCGCCGCGGCGAACAAAAGCTATCCCTGGCGAGGATTCTTAGCGGGCACCATCCTTACCGCGGTGGTCTGGCCTGCTTGCCGGGACGACTGACGTTCACATCCCGCGGAACAGAAAGGGCGAACTCTTCTCCGCCCCGCAGCCGCTCGTAGACAAGCGCGGCGATGGCGCTTCCCACAAGCGGCGCGACGAAGTAAATCCACAAATGCTGTAGAGCCGGTCCCCCGGCAAGGATCGCGGGACCAAAGCTTCGCGCGGGATTCATGGAAGCACCACAACACTTTCCCGCTGCCAGGCAGTCGAACGAGACCGTGAAACCGATCGCAATCCCGGCGATTCCTGGCGCCGCCCTCTTGTCCGTTGCGACACCCATGACGACCGTCATAAGGAAAAAGGTCAGGATTGTCTCCAGTGCCAGTCCCTGCAACACGTTGCCTTCCAGAGGCACGGTGGCGCCAAAAGCTGCTTTTCTTGCGACCTCGCCGAAGACCAGCGAGTGGAGAAGACTCGCCAGTAAGGCCCCGGCCATCTGAACTGCGAGGTACGGCCCCACCATTGTCCAGGGAAATCTCCTTGCGACCGCCAACGCAACGGTTACAGCAGGGTTGATGTGCGCGCCCGAAACGTGCCCGAAGGCATATATCATCCCGATCACGACAAACCCGAACGCCAGAGCCACCCCGACGTGGCGTATCTCCTCCGGGAACTAGTGCGCGGCCATGCAGGCGCCGCAGCCGATAAACACCAGAGTGAACGTCCCGATGAATTCCGCGATGTACTTGCCTCTGAGGTTCATTCCTTGTTCCTCGCCAGCAATTCGTCCACGAGAGAAACGACTTTCTCGGCCCCTTTTTCCACCACCTTCATCTCTTCTTTTCGAAGAGCTGCCCGTGCTTCCCTTTTGACCTTGACTTGGGAGCCGCGAAGGACGGTCGGCACGTACACCTCTGCCGCCGGCTCCCCGCCACGAAGGCGAAGCGCGTACGTTGCACACCTCTGCTTACACCCTTCGATGACGATGACGGGATAACTCCGGATGAACTCGATGTCTTCCTCGACGCCTTTAACAAGGGCGGGCAGACACACCAGGACAGTCTGTTCCGGCCTCAGGTCATCGCACACCCGGTAGGCGATTTGACGGCTAATTGTGCCGACGACCTGGCCCATCCCGGTACATGCTAAGATTGCGACCTTTTCCATGCAATTCTCCTCATCATTTGACGTATCCCCGCCCGCCGCTTATTGCTTTCTCCGAAGGAGCGTCAGGATCAAGGTCAAAAGAAGGCTGATAATGATGCAGGTCACAATCGGGAAGTAAAAGCGGAAGCCATCCTTCTCAATCTTTATGTCGCCAGGAAGCTTTCCGAGATAGGGAATCCGAACCTTCAGGACTATGGCGAGGCCGGCGAGGACAAGAAGAATGCCGAGAACGATCAAGGTCTTTCCAAGAAAGGTTGGCATGTGAATCAAAGCCTCCTTTTTGGCACTCAGCCCGTCTCAAGACGCCCCACCGGTGCCACGGAGAAGAGGCCAGGTCTTGCCCTCTGGCCGGGTGTCGGCTCTGGCGGCGGATTTCGGTGCTGCCTATTCCCCGACGAACTGAAGGACGAGCCTCCGAGACCTCCTCCTCACATCAAAATCAATGAACACGATTTGCTGCCAGGTTCCCAAAATCAGGTCGCCGTTCGAGAAAGGAACCGTCAGAGAAGGACCCAAAAGCGATGCCCGAACGTGCGAATGGCCGTTCCCGTCGTGCCATTTCAGGTCGTGGTAGTATCGCTTCCCTTGCGGCGCCACAGAATCGAACATCTCTTTCAAATCCCTGACAAGTCCTTCCTCAAATTCTATCGTCGTCACCCCACCTGTCGCGCCTGGGACAAAGACGGTGACAATGCCCTCCGTCAGTCTTGTCTCACGAAGCTCGTTTCGCACCTCCTCCGTTATGTCCCTGGTGTCACAGTCCCCTTCCGTGTCTAAACCGATGAACCGTGTAGCAACCACTATCATCTCCTCCTTCGGCTACGTCGGACAGGCTTGTTGTTGTCGGTTGTGCGCCATCAGCGGGACGACTGCTCTGCGATAAAGCACCGCACCGAACGGTCGTACGTCCTCTCGCCCTCTTTGGAGAAGAAACATGCCGGCAACTCCCTCATGGACCAATGATACATCATGCATTCGCAGCAGTATCCCTTTCGGCTGCATGGCTCATACGTGCACGTACATCTCTTCATGTTTCTTTCGTAATTCTTGCACTCTTTCGCCATTCAAATCCTCCTTTCGGTTGTCTCGACGAGGTCGCGCATAAATGCCCTGCCGGCGCCAGCCTCCCAACCCGGCTTCTCGCCGGTGGTGCTGACGTGTGTAAACCTGAGCTTCCATCACTCTGCCATGCGGCATCCAGTCGGCGTTTCGTAGGTTATTGGCAAGAGCTGGCGGTGTCAAGCGAATTACCGGTTCGCCTTCCGAGAACGGGAACCGCATGAAGCCGGACCGGTGTCCTCAAACCTTGCACGGTCTGTGAGGAGATGCACTTGAGTTTCCGCCCGGCGTTGACTGCGCCATCGTAGGACAGTTACAATGTGCATCTGAGCGTAGAGTTCTGACAACAGTGCAACGGAGGCTTGGCGGGGGATGAGAGAAAGCAACTGCCGCGCGGCGCAAGCACGGAGGGCGAGGACATGATTGACAAATACAGCTTTGGCTCGATTACGATTGGCGGAAAGGAATACCACTCCGACGTAATAATCTATCCGGATAAGGTTGATAGCAGTTGGTGGCGAAAGGAGGGGCATCGGCTCTCCATTGAAGACCTCACGGAAGCCCTTGATGCCAAGCCCGAAATCCTGATAGTCGGGAAGGGCGCTTACGGGTACATGTCCGTTCCTGCCGAAACCCAGAAGCATATTGAATCGTTAGGAATAAAACTCATTGCAGAAAACACTAAAGAAGCCTGCGATACCCACAACAATCTCAGCCAGACTGCCCGAGTCGTAACGTGCCTCCATCTGACATGCTGACGCTATG
The DNA here is from genome assembly GCA_964482435.1 of uncultured Verrucomicrobiota bacterium. GTDB lineage: Bacteria > Auribacterota > JABMQX01 > JABMQX01 > JABMQX01 > CAYZXL01. Next base: position 50,965 of record CAYZXL010000004.1, on the reverse strand, counting down.
AGCGACACCGATAAGCTCTCGCAATCCAATCAGGGGAACGAGGAGGTCGGTCCCCTTTTCCTTGCCGATGACCATCTGGCGAAGCTGGCGAGGTGGCTGCGAATCCTCGGCTTCGATACGCTTTATTTCGAGAGAATAGAGAACGTGGACCTCATTCGAAAAGCGGTCGAGGAAAAGAGGATTATCCTGACGAGAGATACCGACATTGCGAAGGACCCCGGTGAGGCAACTTGCATCTTCATCCGGAGCGATAACTGGATAGAGCAGATACAGCAAATCGTTTCGGAACTCCGAGTGACAGTCAGCCGAGAGAGCCTTTTTTCCCGGTGTCTCCTCTGCAACACGCTGCTGCGACCGATTGCAAAGGCCGACGTGAAGGAACGCGTCCCGCCATTCGTGTTCCAGACTCACGAGGAGTTTGTTTTTTGCCCTTCCTGCGACAAAATCTACTGGCAGGGGACGCATGTCTCCCGCGTCGTGGAGAAGCTCAAGCCTATTTTCGGTTCCGATTGACCCGCGTCTTGTGGTTGACGCGGAGAGGGTGCGATTTCCGGATAAGGGGCAGATGGTCTCTGGAGGGGCCTCCGCGCCCGGGCGCAGCCCTATTGGATCAGGAAAAAGCGCAGGCGACGCGTACGCTGTTCGGTTGGCGCCTCCACCACTGGTAAACCGCCGCCAGCATTCTCTCCGCGGCGGAGAGTTTCAGGGAGGGGGCAAGGACAACTCTTCTCTCAGCGATGTCCAGAAAGACGGAAGATTGAGCAACATCAGCGACAACTATCTCAACGCCTAAGGGGGCAAATCTCGTCTGCCAGTCCTGCATCCAACGTTCTGCACTCATCTTTTTATTTCCTTGTGTTTCTGATTTTTCTTTCTTAGAGATGTCTTGTAAACTCACTATGATATATGCACCGCAGGCCGAATTTCTTCGCGCAAATTTCAAAAAACCGCTCCTCGCTTTTTGCGTTCACGACACGCGAGCTCAGGATGAGGTTGCGCGGGACCTGGCGCTGTCAATGGCCTTTTCTCGTGGCGTCAAGGAAGGGATTCACTGTGAGGGATGTCCATTCTGCCAACGGAAATGAGCCCTCCGTTCAACCGCTCGGTCGGCCACGCCCAAGTTCAGCTCTTCCAGTACGCCATTGGCGCCGCCCGGTCTCCGAATGTAAGGCCTCACTCTCGGGGGACGTGCGGGTCTCATCGGGACACGACGGGGGTACGAGTTTTATGGTGGCATGGGCATCTTGCCCATGATCTTCCACGGGCGAGACGCCCGTGCCACGTTGTTGCGCACGTGTTGAGGCCTTTCAAAGGGAACCACCCCACCCATGACCGAGGCGTTACCTCCGAAGCGGAATTGCCGTTGACTCGGAACTGCACGAGGGGTAGAATGGCTGAGCTTTTACAGGGGGAAGGGAGAACGCGATGCCCAGCGACGCGATCAAAACGTACGTAAAGGAAATACAGAGTGAGCTCTCCGCCGGGGAGACGACGGAGCACACTTTTCGCCCCGCCCTGAAGAACCTGATTGAGTCGTCTGCCACAGGCGTCACTGCCACGAACGAGCCGAGGCGCACGGCCTGCGGTGTGCCGGATTTCGAGGTCAAGGGAGGTGGGCGCTACGGCTTGCTTACAATAGGGCACATCGAAGCAAAGGACGTAGACGCTGACCTGGGCAGAATTGAATCGGACGCCAACCGGAAGACTCCGCAGACGCGCGACGGTCTTCAGGTCGCACGCTATCGCAACGCCCTGCCTAATCTTCTGCTGACGAATTATCTGGAATTCCGCTGGTGTGTGCGCGGCGAGCGCAGGCTCACTGCTCGTTTGGCCGAACTTGGCCGCGACGGCAGAATAAAACCTCTCCCCGGAGGGGATGAAGACCTTGGCAAGCTGCTTGACCTCTTCCTCTACCATGAGCCGGAACCGGTAGCCGACCCGAAGCAACTCGCCCTTCGGATGGCAAGCCTCACCCATCTTATCCGCGACGTAATTGTCGAGGCATTCAAGATCGGCAATGCATCCCCGACGCTCGCTGACTTACACAAAGCCTTTGAGGAAACGCTCATTCCAGAGCTGCAAATCCCAGCCTTCGCGGACATGTTCGCTCAGACTCTTGCTTATGGTCTTTTCGCAGCCCGGGTCAGTGATTCAAGCGTGCGGAGGGGCGAATTCACCCGCGAGAAAGCTGCTCATTTGATCCCGAAAACGAATCCTTTCCTGCGGAGACTGTTCGGGATGATCGCCGGACCGGAAATGGACGAGGAGCCCTACGAAGGGCTTGTCAACGACCTCGCCCAGCTCCTCGGGCACGCAGAAATGGACAAAGTTTTGGCCAACTTCGGCAAGCGAGAGAAAAAGCAAGACCCCGTGCTCCATTTCTACGAGACGTTCCTCGGCGCCTACAACCCCGCCGAGAGAAAGAAGCGAGGTGTTTATTACACCCCCGAGCCGGTGGTTTCGTACATCGTCCGGTCCGTGGACTATTTGCTCAAAACGCGCTTCAACTGCCCCGACGGCCTCGCCGACACAAGCGTGATCGAGCGCGAGCGCGTTGATGAGAATGGCAATGCGGTCAAGGAGAAATTCCCCCGCGTCCTCATCCTGGACCCCGCCTGTGGAACCGGGACGTTTCTCTACGCCGTCGTTGACCTCATCAGGGAAAAATTCATGAGCGAAAACAGGGCGGGGGAATGGTCGGGATATGTCCGGGAACATCTCTTACCGCGACTCTTCGGTTTCGAGCTCCTCATGGCACCTTACGCGGTGGCTCATTTCAAGCTCGGAATGCAGCTTGCCGGACACGACCTTCCATCGGAGGCGCTTCGTGACCAATGGGCATACGATTTCGAGGGCGACGAGCGGCTCGGAATCTACCTGACCAATACGCTGGAGCAAGCCGTCCGGAAATCCGAAATCCTCTTCGCGCACTTCATCAACGAAGAATCCGAGCAAGCCTCTCGAATCAAGCGCGACATCCCCATAATGGTCGTCCTCGGAAATCCCCCGTACGCCGGGCATTCCGCCAACCGGAGCTGGGAGATTGACCCCACCGGGAAGAGGGTTCCGACATTCATAGGAAAGCTTCTCAAAGACTACTATTTCGTAGATGGCGAGCCCTTGGGCGAGCGAAACCCGAAATGGCTTCAGGACGACTACGTCAAGTTCATTCGGTTCGGGCAATGGCGAATCGAGAGGACCGGCGCGGGAATTCTCGCTTTCATCACAAATCATGGCTATCTTGACAACCCGACGTTTCGGGGGATGAGGCAGCAATTGATGCGGACCTTCGACGAAATATATGTCCTGGACCTGCACGGGAACGCGAAGAAAAAAGAGGTCTGCCCCGACGGCTCGAAGGACGAGAACGTTTTTGACATCCAGCAGGGCGTGGCGATGGCGCTCATGGTAAAATTGCCAAGAAGCGATGTGGCACGGGCGTCCCGCCCGTGAATCTTCATGGGCAAGATGCCCATGCCACGGGGGGGAACCCGCCATAGAGTCCTGAAAGGCTGTTCTTATGCCCGCAAAAGTCTTCCACGCAGACCTCTGGGGCAAACGCGAGACCAAGTATTCGCGGCTCCTTGAAGCGGACGTGAAGACGACGGAGTCGGCAGAGGTGTCTCCCGCGTCCCCATCGTACCTGTTTGTGCCGGAGAAGGCGGAGCTGTCAGCCGAGTACGAGCGGAGGTGGAAGGTGACGGATATATTCCCGCTGAACGGCGTGGGCATGACCACAGCGCGAGATCACGTTGTGATAGATTTTGAGAGAGAGCCGATCTTGCGAAGGGTTCGCGTCTTTCGCGACTCCACGGAGTCGGACGCGGACCTGTGCCGCCGGCTTGACATTCCGATGAAGAAGGGGTGGAACATCCCGAACGCCCGGAGGATGATCCAAGCGGAGAAGAACCTGGAGAAGCACATAAGGCCCGTGCTTTACCGCCCGTTCGATGTGCGCTTGATCTTCTACCACGACTCGCTCGTGTGGAGGACAGCGAGAAGGGTCATGTCCCACATGCTCGCGGGGGACAGCATCGCGGCCTGCGTTGGGAGGGCCGGCCAGGTTGTAGGTGCCGGGGAGTGGAACATCGTCTTCTGCTCGCGCCATGTGGACGACTTCAACCTCTTCTACAGGGGAGGCAACGTGAATCTTGCCCTGTGGCTCTACCAGTCGTCGGACGAGCGCACCCAGACGAAGCTGAGGGATCCGTCCCCGTGGCCTGCCGGCAAAGGCGGGCGGCGGCCAAACCTGAATCCGGAGTTTGTGGCGGAGATGGAGGGACGGCTGGGGCTGAAATTCATTCCAGACGGGCTTGGCGACCTCAACAAGGCTTTGGGGCCGGAGGATGTTTTTCATTACATCTACGCGATTTTCCATTTGCCGACATACAGGAAGCGCTATGCGGAATTCCTCAAGCGGGACTTCCCTCGCGTGCCTCTGACGAGCAACGTTTCTCTTTTCCGGGAGCTTTGCCAGAAAGGGGCGGACCTTGTAGCTCTCCACTTGATGGAAGGGGATTATGGCGCAGCATCCTGGAATCGAGCCGTGCCTCCCAGGCCGTCCCCCTTCCAGAATCTCATCACCAGATACCCCGTCCCCGGCGAGAACCTCGTCGAAAAGGTCTTCTACCTCGCTCCGGGCGACCCGGAACCGGGAACCGGAAAACCCCTGGCAGCAGGCCGTGTTTGCGTCAGCAAAGACACACCAAAGGAAGGCAGAAAGGGCCAGTATTTCGAAGGCGTCCCGCCGGAGGTGTGGGAGTTTCATGTCGGGGGGTACCAGGTCTGCGAGAAGTGGCTGAAGGATAGAAAAGGACGGAAATTATCCTACGACGACATCCAGCACTACCACAAAATCGTAGTTGCCCTGAATGAAACCATCCGGCTCATGTCGGAAATAGACGCAGCAATCCCCTGCTGGCCCATCGGATGAGGTTCGGGTGGCGCTGCCGCCGGGTGTGTCGTTAGTAGCACGGGCATCCCGCCCGTGATTCATGGGCAAGATGCCCATGCCACACGAGCAGGGGGCTCCCGCCCCTCACTCATCCAGCAGGCGTTTTTCGCCCTCGATTTTCTTGATGTCGGTGATGTCCTGCGTTGCTTCGATGCAGCCGAGGTATTGGCCGTCTTTGCTCCGGACAGGGAAGTAGCGGATGAGGATTTTTCGCTTCCCTTCGGCGCGACCGGCTTTCGAGGCGTACTCGCCAGCGGAAGGGAGAGGGAGGTCTATCCAGAAAGCGGCTTCGGTTCTTGTGCCGTTTTTGAACTCCGCAAGGATTCGGTTGACGGCGTCGAGGCTCTTCTTAGGATGGCAGTTCTGGACTTTGCGGCCAATGACCCCGGCGGGGCGGGGGAAAATCCTTTTCGTTCCCTTGTTGAAGAAGCGGACGGTGTCGTCCTTGTCCACGAATGTGATTTCGACTGGCAGAGCTTCGAGGATTGCCTCGAGGATTTCGGGGGATAGGTTTTCGAGCATGGTGATTCCTTTCGGTTTGCGTTTCAGCCCACTCTGGTAAAGGAGGTCTGTCGCGAAGACGCGAAGCCGCAACGGGCGGCTGGCAATGAGGCACTGACGATGCCTGCCGTCCGTGGCGTCCTGGCGAGAGAAAAAACATCGTGGAGCCTCATTGCACCAGCGCCTCTCGCCAAGATGCACATAAAAACGGCCGTCCTACCTGCCTAATAACACGTCAATCCGTGCGCCAAGCGGTAGAAAAGCTCGGCAAACAACAAAAGTGTGGAACGCGGGGCCGTCGGATTTTTGTTTATTGACAGTGTACGAGTTGCGTGCTATATTAAATCCGAAGTTACAACTGGGAAAGGGAATTCGGTCCCTGGCAGGTGAATGAACCTGGGGTGGTCCGGGTTGTTCGGGCAGATGCTACGGAAGCCAGGGAATCGGATCGCATAACTACCTGCATACCGTGACAACCGAAAGTGGTTTTTCGCCACTGAGGTTTAGCGAGCGAGTGCCGGGATTACCCGGCGGCGCTCAACCGTCCTTCTGGTCATTCCTCTGGGGTGGTATCGAAAGAGGTGATTTGCGCGCAGACGCTGGCTTGGCCGGTGGCATGGGCATCCTGCCCATGATTCTCCACGGGCGAGACGCCCGTACCACTTGAGACCCCCGCGGGGCGCGCGGTCATGTCGGGCCATGCTGCCAAGAGTGAGGGCTTGCATCCGGCGCGAAAAATGTGTTGCATGGAAGTGCGGGCTTTGGTACTTTTTATGCTGAATAGCAGCCTGTGCTGTCCGCGCTCAACCAGGCAAAAGCAGTTCCGGCCGTGAGGGAGGGTCGGGCTAAGACTTTGCAGCTTTGGTCATCAGCGCCAAGGAGGGAACGATGCCGAAGTTCGCGTACGTCGCCATGAACGACAAGGGCATTGAGGTCAGCGGGAGCGTCAATGCCGAGAACACCATCGCCGCGATAAACCAGATTCGGGAGATGGGGTATTTCCCCACGAGCGTGACCGCCCAGAAAAAGAAAAAGGAGGCGGCCGAGGGGGCAAAGGAAGGCGGTCTATCGCTTCAAATCCCATTCCTCAGCCGCAGGACCGTCAGAGGCAAAATCCTGTCCCTTTTCACCCGCCAGCTCGCCACGCTCATTGACGCTGGTCTGCCCCTGTTGAAGGCGTTGCGGGTGCTGGAGGCGCAGCAAAAGCCCGGGCCTCTCAAGGGGGCCTTGGTCGGGATGGGCGCAGGGGTCGAGGGAGGAACCACATTCTCGGAAGCCCTCGGGGAATATCCGAAGATTTTCAACAACCTTTTCGTGAACATGGTGAAGGCCGGCGAGATCGGCGGCGTTCTGGAAGTGGTCCTGAACCGAATGGCGGACTTCCTGGAGAAGAGCGAGAGATTGAAGTCGAAGGTGAAGTCGGCAATGATTTACCCCATCGCGGTCATAACCGTCGCGGTTGGGGTGCTGGGTTTCTTGATGACGTACGTTATCCCGAAGTTCAAGGAGATTTTTGACGGTTTCGACACGACGCTGCCGACTCCCACTCAGATACTCATCAGCGTAAGCGCGTGGATCAAGGGGAACCTATATTACACCCACCCGCCGTACATCGGGGTGCTGATCCTGATACCGGTGGGCCTGATACTCGGCTTTAAGGCCATTGCCAAGACAGAAAAGGGGAAATTCTGGATTGACACCGGAAAGCTCAACTTCCCTCTCTTCGGGACTATCATCAGAAAAATCGCCATTGCAAGGTTCTCACGGACTCTTGGGACGCTGATTACAAGCGGCGTTCCGATATTGCAGGCACTCAACATAGTACGGGACACTTCCGGAAACGAGGTGATTTCCCGAGCTGTTGCGAACGTTCACGACAGCATTCGGGAAGGTGAATCCATCGCCTCGCCCTTGAAGGACAGCAAGGTCTTCACGCCGATGGTGATAAGCATGATTGAGGTCGGCGAGGAGACCGGCAAGCTCCCGGACATGTTGATAAAGATTGCCGACACCTACGATGACGACGTTGACAACGCCGTCGCGGGACTCACCTCAGTCATTGAGCCTGTCTTAATAGTATGCCTCGCACTGATGGTCGGATTCATCGTGATTTCGTTGTTCCTGCCCTTGATAAAGCTGATCGGCTCGGTTAACACCCAGAGCGAAACCGGTGCTGAGTGAGCAGGAACCGTTCACGAAAGAACTGATCGGACGAGCATTTCCCGGGTGGCTTGGGTACGGAAGGGCGTTTTTTCGGTTTCGCCGTCGGCGCACGACGGAGGAAGGTAAGATTATGGAACTGAGAAAAGCGGCTCAAAAGAGCGGACCGAGGAGACCAGAAATACCCGGGCAGAAACCGCCCCAGGCGGAAGGGTTCACCCTCACGGAAGTGATTGCCGTCCTGGCAATCATTGCGATTCTTGCGACCGCGGTCTTAGGGGTCGGACGCTACGCCATGAAGCGGGCGCGCATCGGCAAGGCGAAAGCAACCCTGGAGAAACTGACCCTCGCAATAGGGCTGTACAAGGAAGATTTCGGCGGGTACATCCCCGATACGGTTCAGTCCGAAAACGGGAATAGCCTCCGGGTTGCTATTGAGAAGCTCAGGTGGTCGAGGACGTACACTGACGCGCTCGGCCGGAAGCGGTCGAGACCTTCTCCCAACGACTATGATAAGCCCTCCGAAATCCTCTTCTTTTTCCTCCAGGAAATGTACGACGTGGTGAACCAGGACCAGGGCAGCCGCCAGGCGAATAGGTCCCTCCTCGCCAACCTCCCTCGAAAACAGGCTTATGTGAAATTCAAGAAGAACGAGCTCGCGGACACGGACCACGACGGACTTCCGGAAGTCGTGGATGGCTGGGGGATGCCGTTTCTGTACGTGGCGAAGGACAAAGTTCGGGGGGATTCAGCAGCGAACATCGAGCCCCACGAGGGGAAAAACCCCGAGAGCTTCAGCCTCTATTCGTTTGGACCGGACAAGCTCGGCTATTACCGCGGGACGAAGCGAGACGAGCAGGATTATCCAGTAGGCGACCTCGATTTCAATAAAAGGACTGATTCTGCCGACCAGGCCGAAATGAGGAAGCGGATAAAGGATTTCGGCGACCGGGAAGGCTATACTGGCGAAGAAGCACTCAAAATTGCCAATAAGGAGAACCTCACCAACTGGCAAAGAGAGGAATAGAGGAGCTGAGGAAGGCACTGCTTTCGACAGGATTGACAGGATGTACAGGATTTCAGGGCGCAGAGGCCCGGGAGGACAACCCGACGCCACATTGCAGATGAGTCCTGTATCCTGTAGTCCTGTCTGCTGACGCCTGACCGAGCTTCCCGATAAGAGCACAAGGTCACAAAGAGCAATGGGAGTGAATATGCGATTGATAACCATGACGTTTGTTCTCGCGTTGATCGGGAGTATGGCTTTCGGTGAGAATGGCGGCAACGCCTCCCCAAGGGCTTTGCAGGAGGGCAAATCTCTTTACGTTTGCTCGAACGCGGGGATGAAGGTCGTAAAGTTTGAGTCTGAGACAGGAAAATGGGTAGCTGATTTTGTCGGGGCGGACGAGCCGGTGGACATTGACGTGGGGCCGGGCGACTTCATCTTTGCGACCGACGAGGCAACCGGAGCTGCCAACGTTCGGCGGTTCGACCCGGCGACCGGGCAAGCGGATGCGGACCCTTATGGGGATACTTCGCTGTACCTCGGCGGGCCGAGAGGGCTTGCGTTCGGGCCGGACGGGCACCTGTACGTCGCGGACATGCTTTTCGGCGTCTCGCAGGTGGTGGAGTTCGACGACACCGGGACCTACGTGCGGGTTCTTCCCGACGACCCTGAAAATCCGGTCCTCATGACCATTGAAGACGTGGCTTGCGACGCAAGCGGCAACGTTTACGTGACACAATGGCTCTACGAGGGCGCTGAGATTACCGGCGTCTATAAATTCACCGGAACCGGCTGGGAACTGCTCGGCGGGACCGGCGACCTCCTCGGTCCGTGGGGACTGGCGTTCGGCCCGGATGGCGACCTGTACGTGGTAGATGAGGACACGAGCCATTTCGGCGTTTTCCGATATAACGGGACGAGCGGGGCGGCGAAGGGAGTCTTCGGAGAGACCGGTCTCAACCTCGAAGAGCCTCGCTACCTGACATTCGGGCCGGATGGCGACCTGTACGTGGCAGACGCAGCGGACAACTCCGTCCGGAAGTTCAGCGGGCCCCTGAAGGCGGATGCTGGCACTTATAAGGATGTTTTTGGTGAGACGGGAGCCCATTTGTCCGATCCCATCGGGCTGGTTTTCGGTCCGACAGGCGGCGTGCAGCCCGTCCAGCCGAAGCTCGCGATAGAGAAGGTGGCGAATGGCAACATGCTTTTGACTCTCACCGGAACGGCGGGAAAGAGCTACGAGCTTCGTTACAGCCCCGATGCGACAGTTTCGGACTTTACAACCTGGACGTTCGGTGCTACAATAACTTTAGAAGGGACCACGACGGGAACGTGGGAAGACGTTGCCCCCACGGACTCAAGAAGGTTCTATAAGGCGAAAGAACAGTAGGGGACGGCAAGAAGGGCATGTAAGAGGGATTCCTGGCTGCGGATGGAAGAATGGAGGACGCAGAAATGGCTCGGAGAAAAAAGGGTTTCACGCTCGTGGAGCTACTGGCGGTTATCGCCATCATCGGGATACTCGCGGGATTCATTTTTGCGGCGGTGAGTAGTTCTATTGAGAAAGCGAAAGTGACCAAAACCAGGGCCACGATAAACACCCTCGCCGTAGCCCTGACGAATTATGAGCGGGACATGGGAAGCTTTGAGGCGAAACTCAAGAACGGAGACAAGCTGCCGACGGGCGACGTCCAGACGAACCCCAACACGGTCAGCAACGCTCGCGATGCGGAATTGTTCTATCGGCTTCTCACGGGAAAGAGGTTGAACGGGACCGCGGATCCCGACGTGCGGGAAGACCCCAGCTGGAACGGCCCCTACTGGGAACCGAACGAGAAAGAGCTGAGGCAGCACATGCCTGTGGATTCTTGGGGGAAGTTCCTGATTATTAAGATAAAGAGAAGCGATCAGAACTGGAACTTCCAGAACTTGAAGCACCGACCGGATTCGTTCCAGATTTCCTCGTGCGGTCGAGACGAGCGGGACGATACGTACAAGGCGGACGACAACGGAATAAAGGACGACGTAACCAACTGGGAGTGACGGATGAGACGGCGCGGCGAAAATGCACGGCTGAGTAATCGTGGCACGGGCGTCCCGCCCGTGACCATGGGCAAGATGCCCATGCCACGTGGGGGCACGAGGGGCGTAACGCTGATGGAGCTATTAGCGGTGATGCTCATCGCAGGGATCCTGGCAGCGGTGAGCGTTCCGTCGTTCAACGCAATTCTCAAAGGGACGGCCTTGAGAACCGCCGCGACATCCTTGACCGATACGTTCTCCCTCGCCAGGCAGTTCGCAATCACCTTCCGTTACGTTTACCGTGTTGAACTGGATACGGAGATTACCGCGGCGGAGAGGAACGACAAGATAGACGATTCCCTCCAGATAGACCGCTATCGGGTCTATTTTGTGGACCGAGAGGCAACGAACAGGGACAACCCGAAGGAATCCGAGAAAATCACCGTCCGGAAGTGGCGTTTTCTTCCAAGATTTGTGAAGTTTGATGACGACCCGGAGCCCCCCAGGGAAATTGACTTTAAGCCGGGGGGAGGCGCCGCGGGGTTTAACCGTGCAGGACAGTACATATCTCAATTCAAGTACAAGTTCAGGGTTGTGCACACGGAGTCTGGCACGCAGGGAAAAGAGAAGAAGATGACGATCAGCGTCAACGGAATAACCGGGAAGGCCAGCTCGGAAGCCGGGTGAGAGGGGTTCCGGGCGAGGCCACATTTGCTTGAGCCGAGTCGGAGACGACGATGAGAATCAGGAGAGCCAAAAGGCAAGAAGGTTTCACGCTGATTGAGGTCATTGCATCCCTGGCAATCATAGGGTTGGGGCTGGTGGGAATTCTTTCGCTTTTCCCGGTGGGCATTGACGCGAGCAAGCGGGCTGGCGATTTGACGAATGCCACGATTCTCGGGCAGTCGGTCCTCAGCCAGATAAGGGCCGCGGCGAGAAAAGGGGAGATGACCCTCACCAACGCTAAGAGAGTTTTCCAGGCTACGGTCCCGAAAAACTTCAGCAGCGCGCAGAACCGGGGGGACCGAGTGGTGCCGATCGAGGATGCTAACGTTCCGAAAATGGATGTTCTGGGTAAAGAAGCGACTTTGTACCAGTACCAGGTGAAGTTCGACGACCCGCCGAAAGCCGACAAGCTCGATGACCTCGGCAGGTCCGTGGGGTTGCAGAGAGTGACAGTTACGGTTTCGTGGCCAGCGGACGAGCAGGAGATAGAGTTGCGGAATAAGGTTGAGCTGGTGACGTTCGTTCGATTCGCCGATTAGTGGAGCAGACAGTGGATACGAGAGCTGACAGGAAAAACGACGTGAAGAAAGCTCTCCGGGTGGCCGGCAAGGCGACTGGGCGCCGAGGTTTCACCCTCACGGAAATCTTGGCGGTGATCGCGATTCTTTCGCTGATGGTCGTTTCGCTGTTCACGATGTTTCAGCAGGGGTCGGGAGTGTGGCGCCTTTCCGCCGCGCGAACGGAAGCCTACATGAAAGCTCGCCAGATTCTCGATATGATAGCGAGGGAGATTAGAGGGGCGGTTCTCGTAACTGCTGCTCGCGGGCCGAAAGCCGATCCCGCTGACACGAGCGCGAACGCAAAAGCTAAGCGCGCGGACTTTGTCGGATTGAACGGGAACAACCCCGGCTCGGGGACCGAGTCGAACGCCGCGACGCTTCAGGACTGGCGGACGAGGGAGCAGCCTTATAGCGACCAGATTTACTTTGTTGCACCGGTAACGAACTCCGGGAAGCAGGAATTGTGCATGATTGGGTATTGGCTCAAGGATGTGGATGGGAACACCACGGCGCCTGTCACGCCCGGTGGCGTCCCCGGGAATTCCAGGGACGATGTGCTTGTCCGGCCGTATTGGACCGACCAGGGCGGCGAAGGCAAGGGCAACCTTTGGAAGACGTTTGATTTCAGCGACGGGTCATTCAGTTCTGCGGTATGGGATGCCACGGGTGGAGAGGTGGCGCTAAGCGTCCGGCAACTGGACATCAAGTACTACGCCTACGAGTCCACTGGCAGCACCACCGGTTTGAAAGAGTACAACGCCTGGGATTCGCTCCCTTCGAGCGTGGCCGACAAGACTTCCCGTAACGGACGCGATGATGATAACAGGCTGCCGGCGGCAGTGAAGGTAACGATTACTGTGGGAGACAAGAACGACATCATCAAGGGGATTCGGCTGTCCAGCATCGTTTACCTTGACAACGCGGGGCGGACGGCTAAATCCAACTAATAGCGCATAGGGTTTAACCATGAATGCCAGAGCGCCCAAAGAAAGACGAAGCCACGGAGTCAGCGTTGCGGCTCCGAATCAGTGGCGGATTCACAGGTTCGACCCAAGCCGTCACGGGGACACCGACCTCTTGTGGCACCACGCCTTGGGCGTGGCCCGTGAGCAATGTCGTGACGCACTGACATGGGCAAGATGCCCATGCCACCACGATAGAGCCACAGCCGGGGTCAATGAGCGAGGAATCGCTCTCCTTCTGACGCTTGGGATTCTCCTTCTCCTGACGTTGCTGGCGCTGTCGTTTTCCTCGAGCCAGTTGACGGAGAACCAGGCGGCTCGGAACTTCAACCACGCCGCCCGCGCCGAAGAAATCGCCCTCGGGGGCCTTGAGACAGCCGTCGCGGTCCTTAGAGAGGACGCCCGGGGTAACTCATACGACGACCTGTTCGAGCGCTGGGCTATTTACTACCCGAACGACGACGGTTTCGCCTATGATTCAGGAGGAAGCGTCTCGGGCAGCGACTGGGAAAAGGCCGCGGACCTTTCGGATTACGACGAGCTCGAATACGATGTGGACAAAAGCGGGGACCTTCAGACCGCAAGGAAAGACCCGTGGAAGGAGGAGATTCCCGATTCGCGCTGGATATACGTCCCGAAGGACCCGAAGCTGACGCGGTTGCCGGATGACCTGGCCGAGAAGAGGAAGCTTTCGGTCGGACGATATGCGGTCTGCATCGAGGACGAAAACGGGAAGGTCAATATCAACACGGCGGGGAATCCTGACCCCACCGAGGTCAAGAACAACCACAGGTGGAGACACCGCTCGAATATGGGGTTCACGACGGCGGAGGTTGATCTGGGCGAAGTCTTCCAGAGCCTGGGAGAGCTGTTTCACGACGCCGTCCCCGGTATCTTCGATTATAAGGATTACCCCCACAACGTGGACGAGCGAACCGCCCTCGACATGGTGACCTACCGCTACGGCCATGACCCCGCAGGCGACGATCCCGAGGGCACCCGCGGTAAGGAGCTCAACAACTATGTCCCCGGCACGGACCGCGACGACAATTCGACGAGTAGCATGCCCGTTCTCCTTCGCCAGAGCACCAATGGAATAGACGACGACGCGGACGGGCTCATAGATGAGACCATAGACGGGAAAGGGGAGGAGATTGATGAGCCGGGGGAGTTTGACCCCTACGAGCCGATGGCGATAGGCGCCCCGGGTGAGGTCTTGTCCGATTACATGGACAAGAAGGGAACAGCCGGAGTCATGGGAAACGATACTCCGTTCCTGACGGTCCCCCACGTCAGAATGGCCTGGAGGACCGGAAGGCCTGACAGTTCGGGGCAGCTTCCTCGGTATTCGATCATGGACCTGAGGCCCAGCGACGTTAAGCCGCCCTATCCCGCGGACGCGTTTTATCGTTGCCTCCTTCCTTTCATCACCGTCTATTCGCAGGACCTGAACCGCGTTACGAAGGACCTTTCTTCCGGCGGGAGAGGCAAAGTAGAGTGGGCGACGCGAACAAGCATTGGCGAGTGGCTCGAGGAGGGTCCTCGGCGCATCGAAAGGGACCTGAGGGACCTGAAATTTGATTTGGGCACGGGTGTGAGCATCGAGCAGATCGCTGTGAACATATACGACTTCATTGACCCGGATTGGTTCCCGACCAAGTACGGAGACGTTGTGGGGATCGAGCCGACGGTTTACCTCAACGAGGTCGAGGCCGCGCCGCGGGAGGTCTCCGGAGCGGAGATCGGGATAGAAGGCTGGGTGCTCGATTGGGGAGAGTGGATCGAGCTATGGAATCCCTACGAAGTACCAATTGACGTCTCGAGATACTGCGTAACGATAGACCAGAACTCCGATCAGAGAGGCAGGCAAATCGGACCGATGGCGGTTCGTTCAACGGTCGTCCCGCCGCACGGGTTCTTTATCATCGGCGATACGCGGGGCTATGTGCAAAACACCGGCGGAACCGGAATCATGGGAGAGCAGTCGAACCTCCCGCCGCGCCCTGCCAACTGCGACGCGTACGCACCTCTGAAGCTCGACGCCCCGCTCAAGATGGTTCTCGAGATAGAGGGGGGGAGAGACCGCCGCCTCGTCGAGCCCCGTTCCGACGTGCCCGTGGCGAACGAGCCTGCCAGTGCGCAAAAGGACGACCCACGTGTAGGTGATTGGGACGTGCTCCAGGGCACGCCCAGGGCTTTGAACCCCGGCCAGCTTGGCCGCCCCGACCTCTACAGCTACTTCTACATGCCCGGGGTGAGGTCGCGGGGGCACGATCCGAATTTCAGCCCCTCCAATCAGGGACTCCTCGAGCATGCCGGAGCGCTTTCCTCCATCGGAGAACTGGGAATGGCTCACCGGGGGAAACCATGGGAGTCCCTGAACTTCACCGGGGTAAATGGTCCCGGGCTGGCGAATAGAGACGACAGTCTGCTTCTGGACCTGCTCGCTCTGCCCTATCAATACGTGTACGCGGAACCGGATTCCGGCGGTATCCAATACTCCTACTCCGCGGAGGAGTTTCCAGTTCGTGAGTCGGTTCCGGGTCGAATCAACATTAACACGGCTTCGCCGGATGTCCTGCTCGGGCTGAACTGGATGCCGATGATTGCCGATCTCGCGTCATACGGTCTTCGAGTCGGTCCGGGGGTGCGCCTCGATTTCATTCGGCACATCATCCAGCGCAGGAAGGACGCGCCGTGCCGGGGTCTTTGGGAAGTGGCGGAGGACATCGCCGAGTTCATGGAGAAACGTGCTGGTCTGGCGAACGCCCCGGAGGCTGCGAAAGAAGCCTTCATGAGATATAACGCGAACCTGATAACGACGAAGTCGAACATCTTCAAGGTTACGGTTGTTGCGGAGGTTTTCGACAGAGCAGGGAACACTGCGGCTTCTCGGAAGCTCGAGGCAGTTGTTGACCGCGGATACACTCCGGGCAGCCTCGGCAGAACTGGCGAAGACAACCCAACCCGGGAAGAGAAGGCGAGGGCGGAGACCGCCAGGACGCTGTATTTCCGCTGGGTGACCGAGGAGAGGTAGGCGAGGAGGTTCTTGACAGGATTAACAGGATAGACAGGATTAGGAGGCAAAGTGCTCGGGAGATGGTTGCATCACGGCAGACCGGATAACGTGAGGATTACATCCGGAAAATCCTGTTCATCCTGTCTGAAACCATGCTCTCCGACACTAAGATGTATCGGCCCTGAGCGGGAGGAGGAGCGAAGCAGGACGGAAAAATTAGGTTGACACGCAGCGGCTGTGCTGATAGTTTCACAGTCCGCATCATGGGGAAGGTTAGGGTACGCTAACCCCACGGCCACGTCGGTGGCTGGGCGAAGCCAACCGAGAGAAGCAGGACGCGTGATAACTCGCCTTCCACGGAATATTCCTTACATAAAGTTGTTCATCGTCCGGGCGACAGGTGGCATGGGCATCTTGCCCATGAACCCGGTCACGGGCGAGACGCCCGTGCCACGATCACCCAGTCGCGCATTCAATAAAGAAGGACTTTCTCGGCGACGGACTTGTCCTGTAAAATAACGTGGACTTGTCGTTTGAAATGAACCGACCGGTCGTGTAGAATAAAGGAGCAGGGCCAGAAAGAGAAAGTCGGTTCAGGGATGCCAGTCAGATAAGGCTCTTGCCGCAATAATAAACATACCTAAATAGCAACCCTGGTGACCTTCCAGGATGCTTTATCGCTGGTGATCCCGATGAAAAGGAAGACTAAAGAAACTGCGTGGAGGTTTCCCACCGGGCGGGTCGCGCTTCTTGTTGGTCTGGCAGCGTCCTTGTTCCTCGCCGCTTTTGTCTCGACGTGCCTCGCGGAGCAGGCAGTGAGGGTTCCCGGTGCGGCTGAGGAAGCGGTCCGCCAGAGGGCGGTCCTGGTTGACGGGGTGATGGCGAGCTACCTGCCGAACAGGGCGGACGCGCGCTTAGGCGACATGGGTGTGACCACGTACCGGCGCGGGAGCTGGCTGAAAGTTCTCATCCAATTCACGACCCAGCCCGACTGGATTGACGAAGTGCGGTTTGACTGCTACGTTCTTTTGCGGGACGGCGGCCGCGACACCCTCCTGAGAGGTTCCGTGACCTGCGTTCATGTGCGCGCCGGCAGGCAGCACTATGCCTGCGTGTTCGTTCCTCCGAACGTCCTGGAGCGATACGGCGGCAGAGCCGTCGGTGTAGCGGTGGAGTGCAACTACCAGGGCTCCATCGTAAGCGAGTATTCGTCTCCCCGCACTACCCGGAAATGGTGGCAGGAGATGAACAGCGTTTCCGACACTCTTGTCACCTGGTTCTACACGCCTTTCTTGAGGGACGGGATCGAGAGGTACGAGCAGATGAAAGCCGGAGGCGAGAGCTCTTAGAGGAAAAGAGAATGGGCAAGGCTGTTGTAGCTTTCGACGCTGGTTCTTCGTTGCTGAAGATGGCGGTATTCGCCGCGGAGCGGAATCGCCTCCAGTTGCTTGACTTTGACGTTTCTCCGATTTCGGTCCCGCCGGAGGCATCCCTCGAGGAAAAAAACCGAATTCTCGCCCGGCAGATGAAGACCTCCCTTTCGCTCAAGAAGGTCAAGGGTGGCAAGATACTGGTTGGTATGTCAGGCCAATCGGTCTTCACGCGGTTTGTGAAGCTTCCTGCGGTCGAAGAGAGCAAGGTCGCACAGATAATTCGGTATGAGGCGCAACAGCAGGTTCCTTTCCCGATCGAGGACGTGGAGTGGGACCACAACATCATCGGCAAGACCGCCAGCGGAGAGATTGACATCGTTCTTGTGGCGGTCAAGAACGACGTGATCTCGTCTTTCACGCAGGAGTGCAGAAAGGCCGGCCTGGACGTGAGCGTGATAGACGCCGCGCCCTTAGCGGTGTACAACTGCTTGCGGCATGCCGAGCAGGACTTTGCGGAATGCACCGCTGTCATAGATTTTGGGGCCAAATCCGCTGACCTCATCATCAGCGAGGGGGATGACCTCTGGGCCCGGACGATTCCCATCGGAGGAGACAGTATCACCGCCGCGATAGCCAAGGAACTCAACCTCGATGAGGCACAAGCTGAAAAGCTCAAGCAGGCGTCGTGGGTGCCGGGCACTTCTGCCGGGGAACCGCCGGACGCTACAGAAGAGCAGCGCCGCGCCTCGAGCGTAATCGCCTCCTTTGTGAGCCGGATGTACGCGGAGCTATCTCGCTCAATCGGCTTCTACCGCAGCCAGGCAGGACACTCGGCAGTCCGGAGAATACTGTTATCGGGCGGCAGCTCCCGGTTGAGGAACTTCAAGGAGTCTCTCTCCGACAAACTGAAGATTGACGTTGGCTGGCTATCGCCCCTCAACAGGATTGGGATCGCCCCGGGCATAGACCGAACAGAGCTCAACCGGTACAGCGACTTGTTGGCGGGAGCGGTTGGGCTTGGGCTGCGGGGCGCGGAAATGGGGAGAATCCGGATAAACCTTCTCCCGAAGTCCATTGCGCGGCAAAGGGAGCTAGCGAGGAAGAAGGTGCTTTTAGTGACGTCCGGCTGGCTACTTGTGGCGGCCCTGTTGATGATGGCACTCGGCAAAAAGATGGCTCACGGGGACAACTCCAGGGTCTTCAACAACATCGTAAGAACCGTCGGAAAAGTGGTCCCCGGAGTTCTTCCCGGCGGCTCCACGCTCAAGGACGAAAAGGAGGAACTTCAGCTAATCTATCAGCGAGACGACGCCAAGTCGGGTGAGATCAAGAAGATTCAGGGGGAGATACAGGAGGTAGAGAAAAAGGTTGACGACATTGCGGACCTCCAGTCCGCCAGGCTGCACTGGGCACAGCTTATCGAGGAGCTGAAGAAGACAAAGGTGAAGGCGGCCGGAAAGGGGCAAAGGAATCACATCTGGCTGACCGCTCTTTTGATTACGAACTCGCGGATGGCGGCGTCGGACTATATTCCAGAGCTGGAGACGATTGACGGAGATACGACATCGCTGTATTCGTATCGGCGGGGCACGTTCATGTCAAGTTCAAGGCAAACCACCAGGAAGAAAACGTCAAGCACCACTGACACGCGGCCGTATGTCATCATCACCGGCTACGTCAAGATTCCGCCGGAAGTCAGCGGGCAGGAATCGGCGAGGTTCTACGCGAAGGCCGTGGAGGACTTCAAGAATGCATTAGAGACTATGGGAGAGACGTTCGCCTGCAAGGAGCATCGGTTCCGAGAGGATGTAAACACCGGTATTCTCCTCCCGGTGTCTGCTGACTCTGGCCCGGCGAAAGCCTACAGGTATAGGTGGGACGAAAGTGCAAGCAAACTGATTCTTGAGGGACTGGAGGAAGAGGTAAAGAAGGAGGCAAAAGAGGAGACGAAAGAGGAGGGGAAAGCAGAAGCTACGGACGAGGGGAAAAAGGACGAAAAGGAGCTGACCACGGAGAAAGAAGTGAAGGAGAAACCAGAGGGTGCGGGGCAGGAGGCCGCCGAGGGGGAAAAGAAGGAAGAAAAAGAGGAGAGCCTCCTGGAAGGAAACTGGAAGCTTCTGGCGGAGCAGAAGATGAAAAAGAAGCCCGAGTGGATTAACGAAGGTCCCATCAAAGGAAACGAGATTCCTTGCCCTATAGAGATGGCAAGGGCCACAACAGGCAAGGGAAGGCCGCCCAACGCAACTCGGACAGGAGGGTATCTCGAGGAGGTGCACCCAAGATTCTTTGAAGAACCGCTCCCGGGGGAGAGAGTCGGGCGTTTCACGATGGAGGGCCGACTGGCAGAAGAGTTCTATTACGCAAAGAAAAGCGAGTTGGGCGCGACGCGATGAAAGGGTTCAAAGGAAATCGCAGCTTTTACATCTCTGTCGGTGTCCTGGTTGTGGCGCTGGGCGCCTCTGCATTTTTCTACAGGAAAGAGGCAGGCAAAGCTAAGCAAGTGCAGAAAGAGGTCGAGGACCTCACTTCCGAAATCAACGTTATACGGAACTCCACGCCGACGGATGAACATAAGCGCTTCCTGGAAAAACAGAAAATAGAAATCGAGGATAACTACAGGACTATCGTAAACGACCTTCTCCAGTGGAACCTCAGCGCACAGCTAACGGCGGTCCCCGCGGCGATATTCGTCGGGGATTTGCGGACGACCGTGGGGATTGTGGCTACGGCCGCCGCAAGGAAACAGATTGTGATTGACGCCAAAGCCAGAAATCTCGGCTTCGACGAATTCGAGAGGGTCGCTCCCGGCCCCGAGGAAGATATTCTTCAGCTTCAGAGGGAACTGTCTGCGGTAACCGACATAGCAATGCTCCTGATTGCCAGCGACGTTTACTCCATAGATTATATGGCGCGCTGGGACGAGGCCCTCGGCGAAGAAGGGCAGACGGGTGTCGTTATGAGGGGAGCAGGTGAAGCCACCACCATAACGCCCGCGCGAAGGAGAAGGTCCAAGCTCGACATGTACGACACGGTTCCGTTCCGTGTGAAGTTTACGTGCAAGTATCCGTCTCTGGCGACTTTCATGAGGAGCCTGTCCGCCCCGAAAGGAGTCGTCGTGGAGCAAGGCGAGAGGAAGGTTACCCTGCCGAGAAACTTCCTGGTTGTCAACGACCTGCGCTTCAGGGTGAAAGAGGCGAGGGAAGAAGGCGCGGAAGTCCTCCGAGCGCCCACGACGGTCAGGGGGCGCCCCACGACGTGGGCGTTGGTTCCGGAGGATATGCCGAGCTCTCTGGCGAGTGTCCTTCTGGCGAGGGGCACTCAAGAGGCGTTGATGCGGTTCAGCATCTGGCGCAGGTCAACGCCCGAGCAGAAAAGGCTATACGTGCTCGAAAATAGGCTTCGCGAGCAGATGTCCACAGACGAGCGACAACGACTCTCAGAAGAATACAAGCGCCTGTCGCGAGAACAAGACGAGAGGACGAAGCTCCAGGGCCAGGGGAGGCCCCCGGAATACAGTACCATAACAGTCTCGATGCTAATAGACTTCGTCAAGTTTACCGACAAAGTGAAGGCAGAGCTTGAGACGGGAAAGGCCAAGGGCAAGCCTGCGGCCTCAGTATCAACAGGGAGCCAATAACGGGGAGGTGAGTCATCATGGCAATCGAATACAAGAAGGTTTTGGGGAACTATGTGGACAAAATCGTTTTTGTCGGGTTCCTCGTCTTTTTCCTGGTGACGGCCTTCAAGGTGGTGATGAGGGGCCCGACGGGCGGGGCCGAGCTTTCGGCCATATCCAGGACGGTGCCGCTTCCTCCTCCGGTGGTCAACAAGGAGGAGTACGTTCTGAAGAACTTTGCCGACCCGCCGGAGCCGGACGCGACGCTCGATTTCACGAGTGACCCCGAGAAGATCGAGCCGGGACCCGGAGAAAAGCAGTGCCCTCGCTGCGGCTGGATTGTCCCGCGAAGTGCCGCGAGGTGTCCGCGGCCTAACTGCGGGTACAGTTGGGGGGGAGTGACGCCCACTGAGCCTACGGAGAAAGGGAATGGGCCAGAGCTTCCCATAGGGCCTCCTTTCAGGGTGGTGGAGATAACGCGCAAGCCGGTTGACATTCTTTTCTTTGGTTGGCTCAGAAACCCGTTCACCAAACGGATAGACCTCCAGATCAACTGGGGTACAAACACAAGGACAAAGATGGTGCCCCTCGGGGAGTCCTTTCACGGCTACAAGCTCTGGCCGCTGGAGGCAAGAGACGTGAAGGTTGAACAGCCAACACCCCACACGACCAAGGCGTTTTTCCTGACGATCCAGAAGAAAGACTCCCAGCCCATAATCGCTGAGAAGGGAAAGATCGTTCGCGAGAATGAAGCTATGGCGCTCCTCGACGTCCGGGGGGGGACCTGGAGGGCGACTCACCGAGGAGATGTAGTGAGTCCCCCCGGCGACACGCCAATCGAGACCTACGTCCAGTACAAGCTTGAGGAGATAGGAGGGGAGCGCCGGGTGTACACGGTCACGGAAGTCAAGGAGAAAGAAATCGTTCTCCAGGCAAAGGACGGCAAGCAAGAGGCGCTAAAGGTCACACCCCGGAGACCTCTGGCGGCGCCTGCTGCGAGACAATGACAACGACAATCCTGCGATTTTCGTTAATTTTTGGCGTGGTTTTCGGGCAAGTGGAGGGTGCCGCACCATCGAAGCGCCCAGCGACTCCCCGACAGAGAGTCGTCAAGGCCCTCAACACGGTTCTCCCCGATGTCGAGTTCCAGCAGGCCAGTCTCCCGGAAATCGTGAATTACCTCTCGGAACAGACGAGAGTCAACATTATTATAGACCCGGCTGTGTACGCCTCAGCGGAGATGGGACCGACACCGGAGGCTGTCCTGCGGCCGAGAACAGAGCCGGCCCCGGGCGTGCCGATCCCAACAGAGGCGAAAGCACAGGCGGCGGAGGCGGCAAAGCCGATGCCCTCCCCGCAGGAATTGGGCGGAATTACGATTCGGCTGAAAAATGTGCCGTTGAGGGTTGTCTTGAAGTACATTTTGAGGTATAAGAATTTGCGGTACATTGTGGATGACTATGCTATTGTAATCGTCCCCATAGGAAGAGCCCTACCGGAGGAGATGCGCATGGAGGTTTTCCGGCTGAGAACGGGAGGCTATCTGGAAGCAAATCTACCGGTTAGACCGAGGAATCGGCCCGTCTCAGAAGGAGTGCCCGGCAGTCGGTGAAGGGAATTGAGGGCAAACAAGTCGAAAACTTACCTGGAAATAGAAAAATAGGGGTGATTGACGCGGACACCGGCCGCTGAGAACAATCGAAAGGAGATAGAGACATCATGAAAGCTACGCCAGGATGGGTGGTGATCGTCGCTTCAGCCGTTATGGTTTTTGGTGTGGAAGGGGGGTTGTTCGCTGAAGGCGCGGAAACTGCCCCCCCGCCTGCGGAAGAGGTCAAGCCCGCAGAAATAAAACCTGCCGAGCCGGTAGCTGAAGGCGCGGAAACCGCCCCCCCGCCCGCGGAGGAGGTCAAGTCAGAAGAGACAAAGGCCGCCGAGGCCTTAGCCGCGGAAGTCGAGCGGGAAAAGGCCCTCAAGGCACAGGAGAAACAGATTGAAGCCAAAAAGCACTCCGACGAGGCGGACAAGTTCATCCAGGATGGAAAATATGAGGAGGCGGTGGAGGAGCTGAACGCCGCCATCGCCGCCGACCCTCAAAACGCGACCCAGAGGGAGAAGCTCCTCGAGACGAGGGTTGCGCAGGTCAATGCGATGCTTTCCGGCAAGAAGTTCGCAGAAGCGAAGGCGCTGTGTGACAAGCTCGTC
The DNA here is from genome assembly GCA_964482435.1 of uncultured Verrucomicrobiota bacterium. GTDB lineage: Bacteria > Auribacterota > JABMQX01 > JABMQX01 > JABMQX01 > CAYZXL01. Next base: position 27,861 of record CAYZXL010000004.1, on the reverse strand, counting down.
GAGCAGTATCCGGGGGAGCCGCGGATAAACCGCTTCCGGGAGCAAGCAGAGGAGGCAATTGCGAAGCCGGCGCCTCCGGAGCAGCCGAAACGGGCGGTTACCCCTCCGCCGGTGGAAGCGCCGGTCACCGTCGAACAGCTCCTGGCAGAAGCGGAAGATAGCATTGTGAAGAAGGACTACCAGACGGCCCTGGATAAGCTTCTTGATGCTCGAAAGCTCAATCCGTTCGACATCAGCATTGATAAACGAATCAAGCAAGTCCACGAGCTGTTAAGCAGGTACGAGCGCGCCTATTATGAAGCCATGAGGGAAGAGCTGCTCACTCAGGTTTACAGGGCGTGGACGAAGAGACCCCGTCGGGCGGTAAAGCCGGGCGAGATTGTGGTGACGCCGGAGGAACCAGTTAGCCAGGCGAAACTGGACATTATCCGAAAGCTCAACACGGTAATTCCGGAAGTAACGTTTGAAGACGCCAAGCTGAAAGAGGTGGTTGATTATCTGTCCACCACGGCGGACGTGAACATCGTCATAGACCCGGTCGTGTTCACGGGGTACACGAGCTATGCGCCGAGTACAACAGGGGCGCCCACGACGGGGATTCCGGGGGAACTGGGGCCCGGGCCCACGCCCGATGTCCTCGGTCCGACCTTCACGCCCGGCATGCCCAGCTCGGTCGCGCCGGGAATAACCCCGGGGATTCCGGGGGAGACCTCAGGGGTTACGCCCACTCCGACATGGGTTCCGCCCTCAACGGACACGGGAATCACGATTCGCCTGAAAGCGGTTCCCCTCAAAGAGGTCCTCAGGTACGTCTTGAGAGTCAGGAACCTGAAGTACATCGTAGAGGACTACGCAATAAGCGTTGTCCCTGTGGACTGGGTGGCGCCGGAATCTATGGAGACTGAAATCTTCCGTCTGGCTACGACCGGATTGGGGACAATCGAGCGTCCGGTTACGACCATGGGGCCGACGAGCGGGCCCACGAGCTCTTACGACACGGGAACCAGGCCGAGCAGGCCGAGCCTCTTATCAGGACCGAGAGAGCCGGGGGCGGGGCCGGGCGAGACAGGTGGGCCGCTGACGGAAGGCGAGTTTGGAACGCCTCAGACGATAAGGGATTACCTTATCCAGAGCGGCGTTCCGTGGCCTCGAGGAAGCAACATCATTTACAACAGCAGGACCAGCACTCTCATCGTGTCGAACACTCCGACGAATATGCTTTTTATTCGGGAACTCATCAGGATGTGGGACGTCCCTGCGCTACAGGTGGAGATCGAAGCACGGTTTGTGGAGCTTCTCCACACTCGGTGGTTCGAGAATTCCTTCCAGGCGGGTTTGCTGGCGCCGTACATTTTCACGCAGAAGGCAAAGGGAGGGCCGGTTCCTTCGGGCGTGAGGCGCCAGTATCAGGTGGACGTTCGGCCGGAGAGAGGAATGAGGTATCTCCCGGAAATTCTTCCAACGGAGTTTCCGACGCCGGACGCCGACCAGATTCTTTCGATTCGCGGTATCATGACGGAGCCGGATTTCGCGTTTGTCTGGCGTGCTATAGACCAGAGAGATTGGTCTGACCTCCTGTCGGCGCCGAGGCTGACGACCATCAGCGGGCAGAACGCACAGATCGAGGTGGTTCAGGAACTGACCTATCCGACGGAGTACGACACGGAGACCATCAATATCGGTGGCGGTTTTGGAGGAACTACCAACCTGCTTTCCGGTGAAGTGTTCATGGTTACGCCAGGCAACTGGCAGACAAGAGACGTGGGAATCATCCTTAACGTGACACCCACCGTCAGCGCCGACGGAAAAATGATAAGCCTGATTCTTATGCCGGAAGTGACCGACCTGGTTCGGTGGATCAACTACGGCAACGAGATTTATCCGATTCAGCAGCCAGTCTTCGAGACACGGCAGCTCACCACCAGCGTGCACGTCGAGGACGGAGAGACGATTGTGTTAGGGGGGCTGATCACGGATAAGACCACCAATTACGAAGACAAGGTGCCCCTTCTTGGGAGCATTCCATTCGTCGGACGGTTCTTCAGGACTACCATCGAGACGAGCTCGAAAGCGAACCTGATAATTTTCGTGACCGCCAGGTTGATCACGTCCAAGGGAACAGAACTCGCCGCAGAGCGACCGATCCGGGAAGAACAAGCCAGGCGCCTCCAGGAGGAACTGAGGAAAAGAACAGAAGAGACTGGTGAGATTGCCCCGGAGACAGTAGGGACCGGAATCATCGAATAGAGGCTTTTCGCTTCCGCCCGGCTGGGCGAGCGTTTATGAATCTTCCAAGCGGAGTTGCCGCCAGCGTGCAGAGGGGCGAGCGCAGGCGAATCCCTCTGACTGTCTGAGTAGTTTCTCCACTCGCGACGTTCCTGTGGTTTTGTGCGAAGCGATGCTCTATTGAGAGAGCGTATTCGCGGGGAACCTTCGAGGCATAGCGGCTTCTTGCGGAAACCACGGGCATATCTTTTTGGAGGGCGTGAAACCATTCGCTCCGGGAAACCTCTTTCTCGACGAGCGCAGAGGAGGGAGCGTCTCCTGATTAAACCCGGCGGCAAGGCGCCGAGCGTGGATTATTTTCCGGCAGGGCGCTTCTCCGTGAACTGTTGTTGCTCCGGTTACGTCCCACCGCTGAGATAGCTATGGGAGAAAAAAAGAGACTCTTCGTAGTTGACGGGCCATCGTACGCGTATCGGTCGTACTATGCCATCCGCGAGCTATCCAACTCTCGCGGGACGCCGACGAACGCCGTTTTTGGGTTTGCGAATACCTTGAGGAAACTCATCGCCGATTTTTCACCGGATTACCTTGTGGTGGCCTTCGATGCTCCCGGACCGACTTTCCGGCACGAGAAATACAGTGAGTACAAGAGCCACCGCAAGCCGATGCCGGAGGACCTGGCGATACAAATTCCGCTAATCAGGGAATTGATCTCGGCTTTTTCCATTCCCATGGTCGAGAAAGAGGGGTTCGAGGCGGACGACGTGATGGGAACCCTTGCGGTCCAGGCGAAGCGCGCGGGTCTGGAGGTTTACCTGGTGACCGCTGACAAGGACATGTTCCAGCTCGTGGATGAGAACGTGAGGGTGCTTCACACGCACAAGGACAACGAGATTTACGACGAGAGGGCCGTCAAGAACGAGTTCGGAATAGAGCCACGGCTGTTCATGGACGTCCTGGCCCTGGCGGGGGATGCTTCGGACAACATACCTGGGGTGCCGGGGATAGGTGAGAAGACCGCACTGGGGCTCGTGCGGGACTTTGGCGATTTGGAGTCGGTCCTTGCAAATGTTGAAAAAGTCCCCGGAGAAAAACGGCGCGAGAACCTGAGAGCTTACGCGGACCAGGCAAGAGCCTCCCGGGAACTCACTCTCCTGGATACGGAGGTGCCGGTTCGGCTCGACCTGGAGGCGGCAAAGCTCACCGGACCGGACAGAGCCAGGCTGCGAAACCTCTACGAGCGACTGGAGTTTCGCCGGCTGCTGAACGAACTGCCAGAGGAAAGGAAGGACCTCCAGGCGGATTATCGCTTGATTGACAGCGAGGAGAAGTTGGCGAAGCTTGACGAGCACTTGAAAAACGTTCAGGAACTGGTCATTGACGTGGAGACAACCGGCCGCCAGCCCTTTGAGGCGCAACCAGTCGGCATGTCGGTTTCCTTCGAGGAAGGCCTGGCGTACTACGTGCCCTGCAACGCGAGGTTGAGGAAGGAATTGGTTCTGGGAACTCTCAAGCCCCTCCTTGAGAGGAAGGACGTACGAATCGTCGGCCAGAACATCAAGTTCGATATGGAGGTTCTCAGCCAGAGCGGAATCGAGATTGAGTCTCCTGCTTTCGACACGATGGTTGCCGCGTACGTCCTCGAGCCGACGAAGGCGAGTTTCAGTCTGGGCAATCTTTCGCTGGATTTCCTCAAGCACAAGATGATTCCGATTACGGACCTCATCGGCTCAGGGTCTCAGAAAATCGGGATGGAAGAAGTTCCCGTCGAGAAGGCCTGCCGTCATTCATGCGAGGACGCAGACGTAACGTTCCGGCTGAAGAAAATCCTGGAGAAAGAGCTGCGCGCAACGGGACTGGAGGAGCTTTTCTCCAACGTCGAGATGCGATTGATTCCCGTTCTGGCGAGAATGGAAAGGAATGGGGTCTTTGTTGACCGGGAGCTTCTCGGTCGGATGTCCGGAGAGTTCCAGACGCGGCTTGAGCGCTTGAGCGAGCAAATCTATGAGATGGCCGGGCAGAGGTTCAATCTCGACTCACCGAGGCAGCTCTCCGAGGTGCTTTTCCGAAAATTGAATCTGCCGGTTCAAAAAAGGACCAAGACCGGCGCTTCGACGGATGTGTCCGTTTTGGAGAAGCTTGCGCGGGTACACGATTTGCCAAAAATGCTTCTTGACTATCGGCAGATTGCTAAGCTAATATCAACGTACGTTGATGCGTTACCCTCACTAATCAACGCGAGGACGGGAAGGATTCACACTTCCTTCAACCAGACTGCTACGGCTACGGGTCGGCTATCCAGCTCGAACCCGAACCTGCAAAACATCCCGGTCCGCACGGAACTCGGCCGGCAGATTCGTCAGGCTTTTGTGCCGGAGAAAGAAGGATGGTTGCTTCTTTCGGCGGACTATTCCCAGATCGAGCTGAGGATATTCGCCCACTTAGCGACGGAAGAGGCGATGCTGGAGGCTTTCCGTCGGGGGCAGGACATCCACGCTTACACGGCATCGCTCATGTACGGTGTGCCTCTGGGCGAAGTGACGGACGAGATGCGAAGCCGGGCAAAAGCGGTCAACTTTGGCATAATTTATGGTCAGCAAGCCTACGGGCTTTCTAACCAGTTGAACATTTCCGTCTCCGAGGCGGAATCTTTTCTTCGGCAGTACTACTCCCGGTATCCTGCCGTGAGGCGGTATATGGAACAGACCGTCGCACAGGCGGAGGAAACCGGCTTCGTTACCACCCTTTTCCATCGAAGAAGAGAAATCCCTCAGTTGAAGAGCAGCAGTTCTACTGCACGGCAAGACGGCAGAAGGATGGCAATCAACACTCCCGTTCAAGGCTCGGCAGCCGACATCATTAAGGTGGCGATGATAAACATTGACCGGCGGCTGAGGGAGATGAACCTGAAGTCCAGAATGATCATCCAGATTCACGACGAGTTGCTCTTTGAGGTGCCGCAGGACGAGGTCGAAGCCTTGAGAAGGATGGTCGTTGAGGAGATGGAATCGGTCGTGCAACTCAGCGCGCCGCTGAAAGTGGACACGAAAGTCGGGCCGAATTGGGCGGCGATTTGAAGCGGATGGAGCGGTCAAGTCACCGCCACCGTTTCTCGAGGACCGAGCCGGAAGCGGGATGGCGCGCATTACGGTAACGGAGATGAACAATTTTGTCCCCAGGTCGAAGGAATGACCGCCGAGGCCTTTGCCCCCGAAGAAGGATGCACGCATTCCTTGCTTGATACTCACGGCTGGGAAACGAAAGATTCCGCGGGCTGGTGGCTTGCACCGTAACGCTTCCCCGGCCGTATGACCGCCGGCCGCGACAATATTCAGCGAATGAGCCGTAAACTTGACGAGAGTGGCAGGAAGGAAATCAAGAGTCCGCTTTTATACCGGCTCATTGTCTATGCTGCGCTTGTGGGCATTTACGGATTAGGGGTGGCGTTGCGGTGGGGAATAGTAGGTTGCCTTCGGGACTTCTACGGCGACCTCCCGTACAGCCTGGAGAGCGGTCTACTTTTTCACTACGCCAACTCGATGGCGAAGGGGGAGCGACTCCCGGCGGTTGACAAACGGGCGCAATATCCGGAAGGACTTGAGGTCGAGCGCAAGTTCTCACTCGGAAAGGATATTGCAGCGGCAGCAGCTTACAGGGCGCTGGGGAGGCCCGGGCCGTTTCGGGAGTTTGTGAGGCGGTTCGACGCGGCATGGTTCTGCGTGGGAATTTTTGCGGTATTTCTGGTTGTCCGGGAAATGGGCGGGGGTGACCTCGGCAGTTTGATAGCGAGTGCCTTTTACGCGATTTCGCCCCCGGCGGTGATTCGTTCGACGGGATTAGAGTTCAGCAGAGAAAACTTCTCGCTGCCTTTGATTTTCCTGCAGGTCTGGCTGATGTTGCGGGCGTGGCGGCGAGATAGGTTGTCGCTCTCGGGCGTTGCGGCGGGAATAGTGCTCGCGCTGGCGGCAGCGACGTGGGATGCGACGCAATTATACGTTTTTTTGACAGGCGTTTTTGCCTCGTTCTTGTTGCTCTTTGGAAAAAGCGGCTACAGGTTCATTCGGGCGTTCCTGCCGGGTCTGGTCTGCCTGATTGCCGCGGCTGTGACCGTCCCGTACCTCCGCGAGCACCGGTTCATCGTCTCGTGGGGAATGGTCCTGTGGTACAGCCTGACGGCGGCGTTTCTGGCGCGGGCGATGGTGCGCGGACGGTGGGCAGCTTTGTCGAAGGCTGTCTTCGTGGCAGTGCTGGGTTGCCTGGCTGTGCTGGTCGCGAGTCTGACGGCCTATCCGGGAACCTACTCGCACTTTCCGAGCTTGTTTCTGGCAAAGCTGAAGTACCTCAACGTCAAGCCCCTCGACCCGGCGAAGTTGAGCTACGAAGCCAGAATCCTGTGGACGCCCGCACTGCACTCAGCGACAGCGAAGTTCCTCGGCAGGTATCCGATTTCGGACTTTGAGGTTCTGTTCACGCTGGGAGCGGTGCCGTTCGTCTTGCTCCTCAGGTCGTTGCTCAAACGGTCCGCGGCGGAGGGGGAGAAGGCGCTCGTCTTCTGGCTGGTAACCTTCTTAGTGCTGTACGTGCTCTTTGTCAGAATGGAAGTTTTCCTGGCGTTCTTCGTGTGCTGCCTCATTGGCCTGGGAGTGCGCCACTCGCTGACGCTTTTCCGGCGGAAAGGAGCGAGGGCGGCGGCATTCGGCGTGTGGGCGGGACTTGTCCTGCTGGGACTGGTTGCGGAGAAGGACTCTTATTCGAGCTTTGAGAAAATCTACCGGGCAGCCGACACTGGCAGTCCTTATGCGGCTAACAAAAAGCTCGTCGCGTGGCTCCGAGACAACACGGAAAAGGATGCGGTTGTCTTAGCGAACTTCACCCTCGAGCCGACAATATTCGCCGACGCCGAAAGGGCGATTGTCCTCCACCCGAAGTTCGAGTCGAAGGATATGCGGCTGAAGGTGAAGGAATACCTGGAGGCTCTCTTCAGCGAAGACGAAAAGGATTTTCACGATTTCTGCGTTAAGTACGGAGTCAATTACTACGTGCTTCACCCCGGCGTTTTCAGCGGCCCGACAAGCCCGGACTGGATTTACTCGCATCGGTACATGGTTGACCGAGCGGAAAGGCGGCCCGAATACGCGAGCGTTGCCATGCAGGTCAACCCGGATAGACTCCGGTATTTTAAGAAGCTGACGGATGTTGTGCAGGCGGGGGACCCATTTGCCTTCTTCTATCGAGTCTTCAAGGTTGTCTCGAAGAAGGAGATCGAAGACGCCGAGCAGCATGCCCGAAATGCTCGGGTGTACCTCGACAATTATATGGCTGAGCGGGACGAGGAAACGCTCCAGCGGGCGGAGAATGAGCTGCTCCGTGCAGTGGAGCTTTTCCCCGGCTCCCTGGAGGCTCACTCTATCTTGAGCACCGTTTACACCGTCCGAGGAGACCGGAACAAGGCAAGCCAGGAGATCGAGCGCTGCAAACAAATTCTGAGCGACCGAAGAAGTTGATCCGAATCGGCTTGACCGGCGGATGCTCCACAGGCAAAAGCACGGTCGCCGAGATGTTCCGTCAGCTCGGGCCGAGGTTGACAAGTGCCGACGAAATCGTTCACCGACTTCTCCGGGAAGAAGAGGAGGTGAAATCGGCCGTCGCGTTCAGCTTTGGCCAACAGATTCGGGCGAAGGACGGCTCGATTGACAGAGCTAAACTCGGCGAGATTGTCTTCGACTCGCCCGAGAACCTGAGTCGCCTGACGGATTTGATTTACCCACGCGTGAGGGCCGAAATTCGGCGATTCTTTGAAGAAGGAGAGAAGAGCGGCGAGGAAGCTCGCGTCGCGGAAGTCCCGCTGCTGATTGAAGGGGGAGCGCTCGAGTTATACGACGTGATAGTAGTGGTCACGGCAAGCTACGAGAGCCAGTTGAAACGATTCCTGAAAAAAGGAGGAACAAAGCAGGACCTCGACAGAAGAATCCGCTACCAGATGGACATGGCAGAGAAGGTGAAGTGCGCGGATTACGTGATAGACAACGACGGCTCTGTCGAGGAGACATTCGAGCAGGTCAAGAGAGTTTACGATGACATTCGCCGGAAGGGGGGCGCTGCCGCCGGCCGCTGGAGGAATGCGGCGGGCGAAGGTCGTCGGAAACGCGGTCAAAAAAGAGAAAACAATTCACAAAGATAGACTGTTGCGACAAAGGAGGGAGTTTCGATGATGGACATTGTCAAACTTCAGGAGATGAAAGTCAGCGAACTGAACAAACTTGCCAGGGGCCTGAAGATAGAGGGGATTGGGAACATGAAGAAGCACGAGGTAATCTTCGAGATTCTCAAGGCCCAGACTGAAAAAGAAGGGAACATGTTCGGAGAGGGCGTCCTGGAGACTCTCCCCGATGGATTCGGATTTCTGCGGTCGCCGAACTATAACTATCTGCCGTGCCCGGAGGACATCTACGTCTCTCCATCGCAGATAAGGAAGTTCGACCTGCAGACCGGCGACACGGTTTCGGGGGAGATTCGTCCGCCGAAGGATAAGGAGAGGTACTTCGCCCTCCTGAAGGTCCATGCCATAAACTTCGAGGACCCTGAGAAGGCAAAAGAAAAGACGCTCTTTGATAACCTGACGGCTCAGTTTCCGGACAAGAGGTTCATGCTGGAGACCATCACGGACGAGGTGTCCATGAGAGTGATGGACCTGCTCACCCCCATCGGGAAAGGACAGAGAGGGTTGATTGTCGCCGCGCCCCGAACCGGCAAGACTGTTCTTCTCCAGAAGATTGCCAATAGCATCACGACAAATAACCCCGAAGTCTATCTGATCGTGCTGCTGATTGATGAACGACCGGAGGAGGTAACCGAGTGGAAGCGCACGGTGAAAGGAGAAGTTATCAGCTCGACCTTCGACGAGCCAGCCGAACGCCACACCCAGGTGGCGGAGATTGTCCTGGAGAAAGCCAAGCGGCTCACCGAGCACGGCAGGGACGTCGTGATACTCTTAGATAGCCTCACGCGGCTCGCTCGCGCATACAACGCGATTCAGCCCCACAGCGGCAAAATCATGTCGGGTGGTATTGATTCGAACGCGCTCCACAAGCCAAAGCACTTCTTCGGTGCCGCGAGGAATCTCGAGGAGGGAGGGAGCCTGACAATCATCGCCACGGCTCTGATTGACACGGGCAGCAGGATGGACGAGGTTATTTTTGAGGAGTTCAAGGGAACGGGGAACATGGAGCTCAACCTTGACCGGCGACTCGTTGACAAGCGGGTTTATCCGGCAATTGACATCGAGAGGTCCGGTACCCGGAAGGAAGAGCTTCTCTACGACCGCGCTGAACTCGACCGGATATGGTTGTTGAGGAAGGCCCTGAACGGGATGAATCCCGTCGAGTGTATGGAGCTTATAGTCGAGAGACTGAAGAAAACCCAGACGAACGCGGAGTTCCTGCTCTCTTTGCACACGTGAGCCTCCCACGGCGGGGCCTCCGGAAGAGATGCCGGTTTGAGGCAGGCAGCGGGGATGCGCGTTTTTCACTCCGTTTGGACAAACCGCAGGTTGTGCGCGGCAAATCGCGTGTTGCGTCGGAGAAGGGCGTTGTGTATAATAATGGGAGCGTGGGTCAGGCATCGCTTTTTATCGAGCAATCCACAGAAAAGGACAACTATCTTCGGGAGATACTTCCGCGAGGCGCTGTATCCGTCTCGAAGGCCCGGGGTTTGAGCCGGAGCTCGTGACCAGGGCGGAGGCCGCTCCCGAGATTACCAGGAGATTGAAATGAAAAAGGAGATTCATCCAGCATACGTGGAATCAACGATAACCTGCGCCTGCGGCAACGTGATAAAGACGCGGTCAACGGTTTCGGAGATTCACGTCGGTATCTGCTCAAACTGCCACCCGTTCTTCACCGGCAAGCAAAAGTACGTTGACACGGCTGGGCGGGTTGAGCGGTTCAGGAAGATGTACGGACAGCGCAAGAAGTCGGAGTAATCCGCCCGTCATCAAATGGAAGACATAGCGGTTGCAGTTCAAAGTCTCAAAGAGAAGAAGCGGGAAATCGAGTCGCGGCTCGTTGACCCGGCGGTGGCGGCAGACCATCGCACGTTTCAGAAACTGAGCAAGGAGCACTCGCAGCTTTCCCGGGTGGTCGGGAAATACTCCGATTACGAGAAAGTCTCGTCAGCCATCGCCGAGAACCGCAAGCTTCTGCGCGAGGCCTCGGAAGACGTGGAGCTTCGTACTCTGGTGGAAGAGGAATTGACCTCGCTGGAGCGAAAGAGGGAGGAGGTTCTGGGGCAACTCCAGGACATGCTCAATCCCAACTCCAAAGAGGACAGCCGCGACACCATCGTTGAGATAAGAGCCGGAACTGGCGGGGCCGAGGCGAGTCTTTTTGCGGCGGACCTTTTCCGGATGTATTCGCGGTACGCGGATTCGCAGAGGTGGAAGCTCGTTCCGATGGACAGCCACTCCACGGAGCTTGGCGGGTTCAAGGAAGTCGTGTTTGAGGTCCAGGGGAAGGGCGTTTACAAAAAGCTGAAGTTCGAGAGTGGAATTCACCGCGTCCAGCGAGTTCCGGTTACCGAGGCGGGCGGACGAATCCACACCTCGGCGGTGAGCATCGCAGTCCTCCCGGAGCCGGACCCCATCGAAGTCGAGATTGACCCCGGGGACATTCGCGTTGACGTGTTTCGATCTTCGGGGCACGGCGGGCAGAGCGTAAACACCATGGACTCGGCTGTCAGGATCACTCACCTCCGAACAAAAATCGTGGTTCAGTGTCAGGACGAAAGGTCGCAGCTCCAGAACAGGGAACGGGCGATGAAGCACCTTCGCGCGAAGCTCCTGGAGATGGAAAAAGCCAGGCAGGAAAGCGAGATAGTCCAAGCGAGGAGGAGCCAGGTCGGAAGCGGAGACCGTAGCGAGAAAATCCGGACGTACAATTTTCCCCAAAACCGCGTTACGGACCACCGGATTGGCTTGACGATTTACGACCTCGATTCGATCCTCGACGGTGACCTGGACAAGCTCGTCGTCCCCCTGATGAACAATCAGAACAAGGCCGGCTCGCCCGAGAAGAAACCGGCAAGCTGAATGGATGCATCGAATCTTGGACATAATATCGCTGTCGGCGAAATACCTCAAAGGTCATGGTGTCCCTCAAGCCAGGCTGAACGCGGAACTCCTTCTCTCAGATGTGCTCGGAAAATCGCGGCTCGAGCTTTATCTCGAGCACGACAAGCTCGTCTCTGAGAAGGAGCTGACCTCTCTACGAAGGCTGCTCAAGGACCGAGCAGCGCACAAGCCCCTCCAGTACCTCCTCGGAAAGACCGAGTTTTTCTCCCTTCCCTTTATCGTCAGCGAAGGAGTTTTCATTCCGCGGCCGGAGACGGAGATTCTCGTTGAAGAGGTGATTCACCACATCAAAGGGCTGTCGGCAGCGGAGGTGGTAGTGTACGACGTCGGGACAGGATGTGGGTGCATCGCCGCCAGCATTGCTCACAATATCAAGGAGTGCAGAGTTTACGCTTCCGACATTTCGCCGCAAGCGGTGTCTCTCGCAAGACAGAACGCGCAGAGGAACGAGGTTGGGGAGAAAGTCGTCGTTCTTCACGGGGACCTGTTCGAGCCGTTCGTCGAGGCGGGCGCGCCGAAGGCCGACGTAATTGCCTGCAATCCCCCGTACATCGCCGAGGAGGAATGGGACTCTCTTCCGGACGAGGTGAAGTCCTTCGAGCCTCGAGAGGCACTGTTCGGAGGCAAAGGCGGATTGGACTTCCTGCGAAGGATCATCGAAGCGGCTGAGCTGTTTCTCAAGCTGGAGGGGAGGCTTTTTCTGGAAATCGGCGCGGGGCAGAAGGATGCGGTCGTGGCGTTCTTGCGAGCGCGCCGAAAGTATGTGGACATTGCAAGTCGCAAGGATTATAATGCAATTGAGAGAGTAGTTTCTGCGAGGCTTTCGACTGACGATGGGCAAGGCACTGAGCGTGGCGCGCAAGGCTTGTAGATCTTGCTCGCGGAACGCAGCGATGCCTTCGGGCTCGTCGGAGGAATTCACGTCTGAGGGCCGAGCGGAAGCTTTCGTGCAAAGGGTCTGTTTGTTACCGGCGCAAACCATCCACATCAACAGGTGAGGGTGTTTTATGGACAAGTTTGTGATCTGGGGAGGCGAGCGTCTCCAGGGTGAGGTCCAGATTAGCGGCTCCAAGAACGCGGTCCTACCGGTTCTCGCCGCAGCCCTTCTCGGGGAGACGCCGTCGGTAATCAAGAAGACCCCGTGGCTGAAGGACGTTGACACGATGCTCCAGATTCTTCAGGCGCTGGGGGTGCCAACCAGGCGCAGCTACGAGGGAGACGTTACTGTTGACCCGACCAGTCTCCAGAAGTGGGAAGCGTCCTACAACCTCGTCAGAAAGATGAGGTCTTCGATATACGTCCTCGGCGCCCTGATCGGGAAGACTGGCAAGGCCGTGGTGTCGGTGCCGGGCGGTTGCGTCATCGGGCCCAGGCCGATTGATTTGCACCTCAAGGGCCTTATGGAACTGGGGACGACCATCGAGAAGCGACACGGTTACCTCATCGCCCATGCGAAAAAGCTCCGGGGAGCGAGGATTTTCCTCGGCGGGCCGTTCGGCTCCAGCGTCGGCGCGACGATCAACGTGATGCTCGCGGCGGTGAAAGCGGAAGGCACCACGATGATCGAAAACGCTGCTTGCGAACCGGAGGTTTCCGACGTGACGAATTTCCTGAACAAAATGGGGGCGAAGATAACGGGCGCCGGAACGCCGACGCTGATTATCGAAGGGACAAAGGAGCTTCAGGGCACCGAGCACGAACTCATCCCCGACCGCATCGAGGCAGGGACGTACATGATTGCGGCCGGCGCCACGGACGGAGACATAACGCTCCTCGGCGCTCAACCCCGGCACCTGGAAGCGGTCGCTGCGAAGTTGAAAGAAGTGGGAGCGGAGGTCTTGGAGGAAGATGGAAAAATTCGCGTCCGCGGGACAGGCAACAGGAAGCCGGCGGACACGACAACTCTTCCTTATCCGGGCTTTCCGACGGATTTGCAGGCGCAGTTCATGGCGTTAATGTCCATCACCCCGGGGGTCAGCCGTATCGTCGAGAAAATCTACCCGGACCGGTTCATGCACGTCGGAGAACTGGCACGCCTCGGCGCCGACATCACAACTGACAGCAATAGCGCCCTTGTTCGCGGGGTGAGCGGGTTGAGCGGCGCGCCCGTGATGGCTTCTGACCTCCGGGCGAGCGCTGCCTTAATCATCGCGGGACTCGTCGCCGACGGTGAGACCCTCATCCACAGGGTTTACCACATTGACAGGGGATACATGGACATCGAAAACAAGCTCGCAAGGCTCGGAGCAAAAATCCGGAGGATTAAATCCGTTTGAGATTCTGAGGCGGACTTGCTTTGTGTAGAGAACGCGATGGCGAGAAGCTTTCTGCGGAGTAGGAACGGTGTTTGAGGGCTTGACACAGAAATTCCAGAGCGTCTTTCGGAAGATAGCCGGCTACAGCCGCCTTTCGGAGTCGAATATTACCGAGGCGGTGAGGGAGGTTCGTCTGGCGCTTCTGGACGCCGACGTCAACTACAAGGTGGTCAAGGACTTCATCGAGTCCGTCAAGGAAAAGGCCCTCGGCCAGGAGACGTTGCGGGGGGTTCTTCCGGGGCAGCAGTTGGTCAAGATTGTCTATGACGAACTGGTGAACCTGATGGGGGGCATCGCCGGGGAGATGGACCTGTCCTCCTCGCCGGCAGTTATCATGCTGGTCGGGCTCCAGGGCTCCGGCAAAACGACGACTGCGGCGAAGCTTGCCCGGCGCTTCAAGAGCAAGGGGCGAAACCCGCTCCTTGTGCCGTGCGACACGAAAAGAGCGGCGGCTGTCGAGCAGCTTGTGGCACTCGGTCGGCAACTCGGCGATACAGTTTATGAGCCGGGGGATGACAAGGACGTCGTCGAGATTGCGCTCAAGGCGGTCGGGTACGCGAGGGACAAGCAGTTCGACACGGTGGTTCTGGACACCGCCGGGAGGCTGCACATTGACGAAGAGCTGATGAACGAGCTTCGGGCGATGAAGGAGCGCCTTTCGCCGAGGGAGATTCTTCTGGTCGCGGACGCCATGACCGGGCAGGACGCGGTGAACATCGCTAAGACGTTTGATGAGGTCCTCGACATCACGGGGGCTATCCTGACGAAGCTCGATGGCGACACGAGAGGCGGAGCAGCGCTTTCCATCAGGGCGGTGACCGGTAAGCCCGTGAAATTCGTCGGCATAGGAGAGAAGGTTGAGGACCTGGAGCTGTTTCACCCGGACCGGATGGCTTCTCGCATACTGGGGATGGGGGATGTTGTGAGCCTCGTGGAGAAGGCGGAAGAGACCCTCGACGAGGAGTTGGCTGAGAAGCTTGAGCGAAAGATGCGCACGCAAGGACTCGACCTGGAGGACTATCTTACCCAGATGCAGTCCATCAGGAAAATGGGGTCCCTGGAAAGCGTCCTGAGCATGCTGCCGGGGTTCAATCAATTGAAAAACATTGCTCCCGCTGAAAAGGAGATGAACAGGGTCGAGGCGATTATTCAATCCATGACTCCGATGGAAAGGCGCAATCCTCACGTCCTCGACGGCAGCAGAAAGAGGAGGATTGCCATGGGGAGCGGCACTACAGTACAGGAGGTGAATCGGTTGCTCAAAGGGTTCGAACAGGCAAGGAAACTGGTCAGGAAAATGGGGAAATTCCAGAAAGGGCTGATGAAGATGGGAGGAATTCCATGGCGGTAGTTATCAGGCTGAAGCTGATAGGGACGCGGAAGAAACCGTTCTTTCGCGTGGTTGTCGCGGACGCGAGAAGCTCCCGCGACGGGGACGTGATTGAGGAAGTGGGGCACTACGATCCAAAGAAAGAAACAAACAAGGTTGTGCTCAATCAGGAAAGAGTCAAGTACTGGCTTGGACAGGGCGCGCAACCTACAGACAAAGCAAAGAGTGTGTTGAAACATGGCGGCATTCTGGTCTCGAAAAAATAGGAAAAACGACGAAGAACAACCTGCTGTTCCGGGCGAACCCAGGCAGGAAGCGGACATTCCGAGCAAAGTTCCGAGCGGACAGGATCAGGACAGAAACGTCTCGGAGATAAAGGATTTCATTGAGTTCATCGCCAAAAATCTGGTTGACCGTCCCGAGGAAGTGGAGGTCAGGAGGATTGACGGCGAAAAGACCGTTGTCTTCGAGCTGCGGGTCAATAAATCCGACATCGGAAAGATTATCGGCAGGAACGGCAGGACCATCAGGGCTATCCGGACGCTCTTGACGACGACCGCTGCCAAGCACGGGCAGAGGGCTGTCTTAGAGATTCTGGAATAAGGTTGGCCGAAACGTAACGCTTCACTCTCGCGCGGATGTCCCGGCGTCCTCCGCGAAGCACAGAGTTGCCCCGCGAGAAGGCGGGGTGGCGTGGGCTCTTGCCCATGATCTTCTGTGGGCGCCACGGGCGGAACGCCCGTGCCACGGCGGGATATGCGCCGGTGCGCGGTGTCTATCGCGTCGAACGAATCATTCGGTGGTTCCCGACTGCTGTCGGAAACTCAGCCCTTATCATTGGGAGGAAAACGCATCCAGGGGCAGCCTGGGAAAAGCCATTTCTCGGAGGTGAACCATGTCAAAAGAGATAACTCGCCGGAGTTTCTTGAAGAACTCGATTGCAGCGTCGGCCGGAGCAGCCCTCGCGTTGAGCCCGGGCGGCAGCAAGGCCGGAGCGGAAGCACCGCCTGAGAAGAAGAAAGCGGCCGGAGAGGATTCGCGTGCGAGTATGCCCATGGGGACGATTGGCCGCCTCAACGTCAGCAGACTAATCGCTGGAGGAAATCTCATCAGCGGCTGGGCGCACGCGAGGGACCTGATATACGTCCCTCAACTCATGAGGCATTACAACACTGACGAAAAGGTCATGGAGACTTTACAGCTCCTTGAGGAGCACGGCGTAAATACCATCATCGCCGACCCGAGCGAGAGACCTTACCGGATTTTTCCGAAATACTGGAAGGAGAGAGGAGGGAAAATCCAGTGGATTGCCGAAGGGCATCCCGAGATTACTGACCTGAAGAGCGACATCAAGAAAACGCTGGACCATGGCGCTTCGGCAATTTACATCCAGGGTGTTATTGGAGACATGTGGCTGAGAAGCGGGGACATTGACCTGTTGGGGAAATGCGTTGACTTCATCAAGTCAAACCATGTCCCCGCGGGAATCGGCGCCCACATGCTTGAGGTGATCATGCTTTCCGAGCAATCGGGGTATGGCGCCGATTTCTATGTCAAGACGCTTCACCACAACAATTACTGGTCCGCAAGGAGGCCCAACCAGAACCTCGACGTTATCGAGAACTCTGCCGACAATTACTGGTGCATGGAACCCGAAAAGACGATTGAGTTCATGAAGAAAGTCCAAAAGCCCTGGATTGCTTTCAAGATATTGGCGGCAGGTGCAATTCGTCCGAATGAGGGGTTCAGGTACGCGCTCCAGAATGGTGCGGACTTCATCTGCGTGGGAATGTTAGATTTTCAGGTCGCCGAAGACGCGAGAATCGCAAAGGAGGTTGTCGAGAGCCTGAAGAAGAGACAGCGGCCCTGGCGAGGATAGAGCACAGCTCGCAACTCTGAGAAGCGGGAGGGGAACAGCCGTCGTGCGAATAGACATTTTGACACTTTTCCCGGGGATGTTTGCAGGCGTCTTCGACGAGAGCATCGTCAAAAGAGCCACGGAAAAAGGGCTGGTCGAGATTCATATACACAACATAAGAGATTACAGCCACGACAAGCACCGGAAGGTTGACGACCGCCCTTTCGGCGGCGGACCGGGGATGATTCTCAAGCCGGAGCCGGTCTTCGAGTGCGTCGAGAGAATTGGCGCGGCGGATTGCCGCTTGATTTACCTGACGCCCCAGGGCGAAAGGTTTTCGCAGCCCAAGGCCTACGAGCTTTCTCGCCGGGAGAGGCTGGTGCTTTTATGCGGGCATTACGAGGAGGTTGATGAAAGAATTCGCGCGGCGCTCGTCGGGGAGGAGATTTCGATTGGCGACTACGTGCTGAGCAACGGCGAAATCCCGGCGATGGTTGTCGTGGATGCGATTGTGCGACTGATTCCGGGAGCTTTGGGGGACGCGCAGTCGGTGGAAGAGGAATCTTTTGCTGGCGGTGTGCTCGATTGTCCGCAGTACACGCGACCCGCGGAGTTCAGAGAAATGAAAGTACCGGAGGTGCTTCTTTCCGGGAATCACCAAGAGATTCGGAAGTGGAGAAAGCAAATGGCGATGGAAAGGACCAAGAAGGTCAGACCCGACTTGTTGCGAGGAGAAGAAGATGGATCTGCGTAGATTGTTAGAAAAGGAACAGATGAAGGAGAAGGTGCCTTCCGTCTCAATTGGAGATACCCTCAAGGTTCAGACGAAGATCGTCGAGGGAGACAAAGCCAGAACCCAGGTTTTTACGGGCATCCTCGTCGGGCGAAAAGGGTCCGGGCTTTCCGAGAGAATCACTCTCCGAAAGGTCGTCTTCGGCGAAGGCGTCGAGAAAGTGATTCCGATTCACTCCCCCTCCATCCAGAAAATTTCCGTCGAGAGGCGAGGGAAAGCCAGAAGAGCAAAGCTGTATTATCTCCGCGAGAAGGTCGGGAAAAAGGCCCGCGTCAAAGAGAAGCAACGCCCGGGGTGATGCGACTGCAGGGGCCTCGCATGGCCCGGGCCGCCGGGTTACCGCAAAAGCAGAGTTGCCCCCGGGCAAAAGGTCGAGCTTCTTGCCCGGTCAGGTCTCGAGAAGCGAGTACATCGGGGGCAGGGTAGGGCGACGTGCGAGATGAAGGAGCCTTGGCGTATGGAGAGGAGCAACATGACAAGAGCGTTGGTGAAAGAAGAAGCTCACAGACTGATTGACAAACTCCCCGATTCTGCCACGTGGGATGACCTGGTCCGCGAAATCTATGTGCGGGAGGCCATCGAACATGGCCTGGGCGACAGCTCCGCGGGCAGGACAAGAGATGTGCGCGAGATACGGAAGAAACACGGTCTGCCGGAATGAATGTTCACTGGACGAAGACCGCTGAAGCTCACCTCGACGCCATTTTCGCATATATCGCCCAGGACTCGCCCGAATATGCGAGGCGGATGGTGGACCGCCTGACTCGGCGCTCACGGCAAATCGCTCGCTTCCCCCTGTCAGGCCGAAAGGTTCCTGAATACGAGATGGATCAGATCCGCGAGGTCATCGAAGGGGCGTATCGGATCATCTATTACATCAAACCTGACCAGATTGATATTCTTGCTGTAATCCATGGAGCCATTGACATACTCCGCCGGGGAGAGGAGTCGGCCAGACCCGAGCCAGGAAACCAGGGCAGCAGTGGATAGCAAGGTTTTCCAGTGACGGTTCCATGAGAGTCGCGTCTCCGCGGCTGGCGAGACAGGGAGCCGCATCATGCTTGACATGCTGCCAGAGTGGGGCATAATGACCGGCGGATAGAAACGTGCGCGGGTTTCCGAAGACGTATCGGAAAGATGCCGTGGAGAGCCAAAGCGGAGAGAGGAGGCGGGAAATGAGAAAGACGTTTCAGGCAATCTTGATAACCCTGGTGTGTATTCCTCTCGCTTGGTGTGAGGGGGAGCCAGGACCAGTGAAAAAGGCCAAGGAGGAACTGGTAAACAGCATCGGGATGGAGTTCCGGCGGATTGAGCCGGGGTCGTTCTTGATGGGTTCGGAGGAGGGGGACCCGGACGAGAAACCCGTTCACAAGGTCACTCTCACCAAGGCCTTCTACATCGCCGTCTATGAGGTGACACAGGAGCAGTGGGAGAAAGTAATGGGGTGGAATCCATCGCGGTTTAAAAGTCCCAAAAACCCCGTGGAAAGCGTCTCCTATGGTGATGCGCACGAATTCATCGCCAAGCTCTCGGAGAAGGAAAAGCTGACGTATCGCTTGCCGACAGAGGCCGAATGGGAATACGCGTGCCGGGCGGGAACCAGAGGGCGCTTTTACTGGGGCGATGACCCCAGCGATCGGCAGGTCAGCGACTATGCGTGGTACGACGGCGATTCAGGTAACAGCCCCCACCCTGTTGGGCAGAAGAAGCCGAATGTATGGGGGCTGTATGACATGAGCGGGAACGTGTGGGAGTGGTGTCAGGAGTGGTACGCGGACAAGTATCCCTCCGAGAGCCAGACAGACCCCACAGGCGCTGCCGGCGGTTCCTGCCGCGTCGTCCGCGGTGGGTGCTAGCTCAGCAACGCGTACTACTGCCGCTCCGCCTATCGCGAGAGGATCTCGCCGTCCTACCGGGGCAGCCACTTCGGCTTTCGCCTCGTGAGGACAATTCCGTAGTCTTTGCTGTTAATTTCGTTCCGTGCGATGGCTATTGCGCCTCCCGGTAGGCGCCGCCGGAATGGCAAGAAGGGACGCCGTCGGTAGTATCGCCTCAGGGGCTTATCACGCTGAAGTCCATGCGACACAGCGGACAGGACCAGGACGACATTGAACACCTGAAGAGCGTCCTCGATGAAGACTGACATGAGTCCTCAAGCCATCACGGCGCGCTTGAGGCAGACGAGCGAACTCCGGCGCCTTTGCGTTGCCCTCGCCGCCGATAGGCTTCGACCACGCAGCCAGAGACGCGCCGACAGGCAGGTCAAGGAGAATCCATCGCGCGCCTGAGCCCCATTGGCGGTAATGTCAAGAAAAGTGTGTAAAATTGGTTGGTGTATTCTCCGGTCATGGTTAAGCGGCCTCTCTATTGGCTAAGGCGATTTCTTTTATTCGATAGGATGTTCTAACCCAGCGGGTGTTATGATAAGCAAACAGCGAGTAGGTTATGCGTCTGCAGCTTGGGGTGTCTGAGAAGGTCCCCATGACCTTCAGCCTTCTTCTCAGCTCTCGGAACAGTCTTTCTATGACGTTGGTGGTGCGGATGATCTTGTGATGCTCGACGGGGCACTCTAAGAACACCAGGAGCTTGTCTATGTCCCTGGCGAGACACCTGACCGCCTGGGGGACTTTGTCCCGCCAGGTTCTCTCCCACTCCCTGAAGGTCCTCATGGCGATCTTCACCCCGCCGATGGCGGGAGTGACGGACCAACGGGTAAACCTCCTCTACCGCTGCCCAGAGCCCCGCCCCTCCGTCGGTGACAATCAGGTCAAGCCTCGCGCCGCTCAGCCCCCTCACCTGTAAGTTTTTGAGAAACGATGCCCACGTTCCCTTCCCCTCGTTCTTCGCCACCCTGAAGTCTATAAGCTCTCTGGACCCGTTGCGCCTTATCCCGTAAGCCACCAAAACGGTCCTCTTGACCGACTCCGAGATTTCCCTGACCTTGACCACGATTCCGTCGAGGATCAGATACTGGTACTCGTCTTTGAGAGGGCGGTCAGAGAATTTCCTCACCTCCTCGTCGAGCTGCCTGGCTACTTTAGACACATAGCTTGCCGACAGGCTGTAGTCGAATAGAGAGTTCAGCACGTCCCCGACCTTCCGGGTCGAAACCCCCATGAGGAACATCTTCAGGACACCCTCGTCAACCCGTCGGTGAACCCTCTTGTACCTCTCGAACGCCGTCGGTTGAAACCCATTGCTCCGGCTGCGAGGAACCTTGATGTCCTCAATAGCACCCCACGTCGTCATCAGGCTGCGAGTCCTATACCCGTTACGCTGATCCGTCCTCTTTTCCGTACGTTCATACTCATCCGCCTGGACGTATCCCTGAAACTCCAACCCCAACACCTCCTCCAGAACCTCCTTGACCATGTTGCGGCTCTCGTCAAACACGTCCTCCGCAAACATCTCCTTTAAACCAACAAGAAACTGCGATACACTCTGCTTGGTAAAGTCAAGTTCCTTCACCATGGGTGTAGCCTCCCTTCTTGAGCGTTAGACTCCTTGTTTCGTTTTTGAGGGGAGAATACACCCTTCTCTTTCCCTTACCCAGAATTTACACACTTCTAAATACACTACCCCATTGGCAAGCATTGGCGATGAGGATTGCAGAGACTCGCGGTTTTTGATAAGATATTGATGTTATGCAGAAGATAAGATTGAGTGATCTACTCGAGCTGAGCGTCTTCGAAAGAATCCAGCTTGTGGCGGACCTGTGGGACAGCGTCGCTGCCGTGCCGGAGGCCGTCCTGCTAACCAAGGCGCAGAAAGACGAACTCGACCGACGCCTTGACGAATACCATAAAAATCCCGATGCTGGGTCGCCGTGGGAGTTGGTGAAAGGACGAATCCGGAAAGGGGCATGAAACGTCCGCTCATCATTCGTCCTGACGCGGGGCGCGACTTATCTGAGGCGCACGATTGGTACGAGTCGAGAGTTCCTGGTCTCGGCTCGGATTTCCTTCTCTCGGTTGACACGGCTCTGTCATTTATCCAGCAAACGCCTAAGCTATATGCGACACTCTGGAAGAACGTGCGACGGGTGCTGATTCGCCGTTTTCCCTACGGGATATTTTACCTCGTGGAGGAAGCCAGAATTGTTGTCATCGCAGTGATGCACGCACGAAGAGACCCTGAGACCCGGCGTCGTCGAGCATGAGGTATCGTCATAGCGGCTGTTAGCAATATGTGCAGCGGACAGGACCAGGACGACATTGAACACCTGAAGAGCATCCTCGATGAAGACTGACATGAGCCCTCAAGCCATCACGGCGCGCTTAAAGCAGACAAGCGAGCTGCGGCGTCTCTGCCTTGCCCTCGCTGCCAATAGGCTTCGATCGCAGAAGCAGACACCCACTAACAAGGCAGTCCCGGCGACGCCGCGTCACCGCCACGGACCGCCTCACAGCCGATCGTCCGCGTAAAATGCCGCACGTCGCTGCTTCACAAATAACCATCTGCCTTTTCGTGTCCCTCGCCCAGTCCTCCCTTGCGACCACAACCACATCCCCTCCCGGCGAGCGAGTTGACGTGGCGCCGTTCGGGCATGTGTGCACCTGGACGGGGACGAGGGCTGAGGATA
Source organism: uncultured Verrucomicrobiota bacterium (assembly GCA_964482435.1). Taxonomy (GTDB): domain Bacteria; phylum Auribacterota; class JABMQX01; order JABMQX01; family JABMQX01; genus CAYZXL01. The sequence goes on along the minus strand of CAYZXL010000004.1, from coordinate 5,630 downwards.
TCGAGCGGAATCCGGCAAGAAAAGAGGAAGTCGCTCCTGCCAAGATTGTCTGGGTCCCCGACGAGACTTATTCAGGCAAGGAGCCGCATATCGGAGTGGAGTGGGATTTCCCGCAGGATGTGGCTGGCGTCGAGGTTGAGTTCGCCCGAGATGAAGATGCGTCGTTGCCGGGAGAAAACGCGCTTCAGTACTGGCACGATTCCTGGCCCGCGCCGGACCGTGGCGGATGGACTCGCCTCGACGATCCCTTCAATGGAACCTGGAAGCGCCCTAAAGCGGATTTCCGTCGAGAAGGAAACCGCTGGATTTACCAAATCCTCCCGCTCACTAAAGAAGAGATTCCGGAGTCAGGGGACGTACGCGTTGCCCACCGTCGAACGTACAAGGTGAGACTCGTCTTCCCGGATAAACGCTTTCCGCCCATTGCCGGCATCCGCGCTTTCTCGCCCCACAACTGGAAGGAGGCGCAGTTGAGAATCGAAGCGGGCGCAGGCTCCGGAGAGAACCCGTTGAAGTTGAGTTCGGCGGAGGTTTTCTGCGGGCATCTGTTGTCGCCTCTTCAGACTGCTCGATCCAGCGAGAAAAAGGCGAGCTATTCGCTGCGCGTTCTCTATTCGGATTCGCCGGAGGATTCTCCGGACAGAACAATTGTGACCATTCGCTGGGGAGAAGGTGAGGCGGAGGGCCTCTCATTTCTCGTAACGGACGCCTTGCGCGAAGGAATTTTCGTCGCCGACTTCGACCTGTGGATCGTCGAGAAGACTGGCAAGAGGTTCGAGCAGACCAACTTTGCTCGTGCCTCCGGCAACGAGAAAACTATCTGGCAAAATGTCGCTGCGGAGCCCGAGCAGACCTATGAGCGCGCTCGTGCGGAGATCCCGCCGCTGGGGATTACTACACATAAGCCCTACGGGCGCTATATCCCGCTTGGATGCGAGGGGAACAGGCAAGAGTTCGGCATCCTCTACAACGGAAATGTTCTGTGCATGAAGCGGGCGCTGAAGTCGCCAGGGAGAGAGGATGACCGAATGCAATCGCTCGGAGATGAGATAATCTACAGAATTGGAACGGGGACTCCTCCCGACTTTCGCGAAAGAGAAGGGGCGACAAGACAGTCTCTCCTCGACGGGTATCTCCCGGTAGTGAACACGGAATGGGAGACCGGCGGGTTGGTCTTCCGAGAATCTGCGGTGGCTTCTCTTCTGGTTACGGAGGACGCTGACTTGACCAACCTTCGCGGGGATGAGACGTCTGTCCTCCTCCTCTCCCTGACTGCCGAGAACGTCTCTAACGAGCCGCTGGCTGCTCGGGTCTGGCTCGCCACGTCGCCGGCTGAGACGCTCGAGCTGAGAAACGGTTCCGTCTGTGCAGTCGCGGGACCAGAGAAGGCAAAGGCTTATCCTGAGCCTCGGCTGCGCTGCATAGTTGACACGCACGAAGACGGCCAGACGGCTTCGTGGTCGCCGCTGGCCGCAGACGCCGCCGTCGGCGCCACAGGTTTTGAGACAACAGTCCAGCCAAAGACGAAGCGCCGAATCATTTTCAAGATTCCGTTTCTTTCTTCGCTCAGCGACGAGGAAATTCCTCGCCTGCGGGGCATGGAGTTCGACGGGGAAGTCGAGCGCGCCGCGCGCTACTGGCAAAGGACAATTGCCAGGGGAGCGGGGATACATGTCCCCAACCGCCTCCTCAACGATTTCATCCGCGCGCAGTTCTGGCACGTCGCCGTAACCGCCGACAAGGATGTTGACACGGGCCTGACGATGCTGCCGGCAGCGACTTTTCACTACAACGTCTGCGCGAACGAGGCGTGCCACCAGATTCGTTCCCTCGACCTGCGCGGATACTCAAAGCTCGCCGAGGAGTGCCTCGAGCCGTTCATCCGGCTTCAGGGGACTCGCCCGCTTCACGGGAGATTTCGCTCCTCGGAAGGGGTCTTCCACGGATTGCGCGTCAAGGAGGGAGTGGATTACCAGACGTTCAATTATAACCTCGACCACGGGTTTGTGCTCTGGATGCTTTGCGAGCATTACCGCCTCACCGGTGATAAGGAATGGCTCAAGCGAGTCGCGCCGAACATCGTCAAGGGGTGCGATTTCATCATCCGCGAAAGGCAAGCTACGAAGCTCACCGACGAGAACGGACAAAGAGTCTGGCAGCACGGTCTCCTTCCTCCCGGACATCTCGAGGACAACCCGGAGTTCCTCCACTGGTATGCAGTGAACGCTCACGCATCCAGAGGAATGATGGACGCAGCGGACATTCTGGCTGAGATTGGCTCGACGGACGCGGAGCGAATCCGCACGGAGGCGCATGAATATCTATCGGATGTACGGCGAGCTGCGCGGCGGTCAATGCTCCTTGCGCCGGTTGTCAATCAGGGCAATGGCACATTCATACCCTTCCAGCCGGCACGCTGCCTCCTTCGCGGACGGGACCTTGGCTGGATTCGCGATTGCCTCTACGGCCCGATCCATCTCATTGACTGCGGGATATATCGTCCTGAGAGCTGCGAGGCAAGGTGGATTCTCCAGGATGTGGAGAACAATGTGTTCGTCTCTGCGGAGCGGGGACCTGGAATTGACACGGAGAGATGCTGGTTCAGCCACGGCGCGATGACCCTTCAGCCGAACCTCGTTCCCACGCCGATCGTTTACGTCCGCCGCGACGAGCCGGAGCGGGCGGTCCGGTGCTTCTACAACACCCTCGCTGCCAGCGTTTATGAAGATGTGCGGGCGTTCTGCGAGTGGCTTCCTCCCCCGTGGCAAGCGCGACGGGGCGGCGGGCCGCTCTACAAAACGCCCGACGAGTCGGCTTTCGTCGTGTGGCTGCGCTACCTGCTGGCAGTAGAAGATGGCGACAGGCTTACTCTATGCCCCGCGGCCCCAAGAGAGTGGTTTGCCGACGGAGAGGAAATCACCGTCGAGAAGCTGCCAACCCACTTCGGCGAGGTGAGCTTTCGGGTCGTTTCTCAAGCGCAGAAGGGAAAAATCTCCGCCACGGTCTGCCCGCCGAGCAGACGCCCGCCGAAGGAGCTGGGCCTCCGCATTCGCCATCCGCACCGGAAGCTCATGCGAGAAGTGCAACTGAACGGAAGTCCTCATCCCGCCTTCGACGCCGCAAGGGAAATGGTGTTCTTGCCGTCGAAGGGGGAACCCTTCGACATCGTCGTCGAATACTGAGGGTTTAGCATCGGATTAAAGAGAGCTATGGCAGTGCTCCAAACGCGCCGGATGCTCCGGGAAACCTTGTGTGGACCGGTCCGCAAACCCCAGGACTTTCCTGCGGAAAGACGCGGGTCAAAATCTCTCTGAAGAAATGGAAATCAGGAGGGTGTTTGATGAAACAACCGCAAAACAATTTTGGCAGTCAGTTCCAGTGTTCGCGTCGAAGGTTTCTTCAAGGGGGAGGCGCGGGGCTGGGTTTCCTGGTTCTCACTTCCAGCAAGTCCCAGAATGCCGTGGACCCTGCTCACAAAGAACTTCCGCCCGAGAAACCCCTCGCGTCTCGCATCGTCCGAATCGCAGCGGTTCAGCTCCGCAACCACGTCGAGGGGAAGACGCCCGACGAGATCAAAGATTTCCACCGTCGGAACATCGAGCGGTCCCTCGCGGAAGCCGCCACAAAAGGAGCGGACATCGCTTGTTTCTGTGAGCATGCCGTGACTTCCGGGGTCAAGGCTCCGCTCGACGACCAGCAAGTCTGGGAGCAGGCTACAGTCGGCCCAACGGCCAAATGGGCGAGCGACCTCGCCCACCACTACAAAATCTCCATAATTCTCCCCATGCTCGCGTACCACGACGGAGCGTTCCGAAACGCTGCCATCGTGTTAGACAAATCCGGCATGGTGCTTGGCGCATACTGTAAGGTCCATCCGACGTGGGGCGAGCGCCAGTCGGGCATTGTCCCCGGAGACTCGTTTCCCGTCTTCGATTTGCCATTTGGCAGAATCGGCATCATGATATGCCACGACTTGAGCTTCCCCGAAGCCGCGCGGTGCCTCATGCTCGCGGGGGCGGAGGTTATCTTCTGGCCGACGATGTGGAGCGGATGGGGAGACGAGTTGTCGTACACGGTCATCCGCAGTCGCGCGATTGACAATGCTATCTATCTGGTTCACGTGGGCCTGGCACCTCCGCCCGGGGAGTTCTGGCGGCCGGGAATGAACATGGCAAGGAGCGGAGTGATTGACCCCTACGGCAACCACCTTTCCAACGCGGGCTTCGAGGAGGCGATTGCGATCGCTGAAGTGAATCTCGACAAAAAGAGGGTCGCCCCGCATTTCACCTCGGGTGCGGACGACGATTTCCGGGGGTGGGTTCTTGCCGACCGCCGACCCGACACCTATGGCATCATCGCCGATCCGTCGAAACGCACCAAACCGCCGATATTACAGTTAACGTCATAAATATATTGACATTCGATCGTATCTGATGGATAATTCCTCCTGGTAAAGGATTGTAACCTTTTTGGGGAGGAGTGGCATGAAAGCATTGAGTGTATGCAACATGGCGGTGACGCGGGAGGCCCTTCTGCGGATGGCGGAGGAGATTCCGGGAGCTTGGATCGGGCTTCGTATCGCAGCGATGTTGTTGGTGCTGGAGGGGTGGAAATCGACCCAAATTGCCCGATTGTTCTCTGTGGCGCGATGGAGCGTGGTGAAATGGATTCGCAGGGTGAACGAGGAGGGAGTTTCGGCGTTAGAAGACCGCAAACGGTCGGGTCGTCCCTGTCGGCTGTCAGCGGGTGTTCGAGGGGCTTTGCAAAAGGCTCTGGAGAGAGACCCGAGAGAGTTCGGGCTGCAACGCAACCGCTGGGACGGCATTGTGGTGGTGGAATATCTCCGGCGTGTGCATGGGGTGCGGTTGAGGGTACGCCAGGCGCAGCGGTGGATTCGACGGTTGGGGTTTTCCATGCGAAGACCCATCCATCGGTACGTGCAAGTGACGTCGAAGGGAGTGGCGGAGTTCCGCGAAACGATAAAAAAAACTCCTGATGCTGAAGTGGAGTAAAGGAACACGGATGTTGCTGTTCTCGGATGAAACGGGCTTTTGCCTCCATCCCAAACTGAGTAGAGTCTGGGCGAAGAAGGGCAAGCAGCCTTACGTATTGACCAGAAGCCAGCATCGCCAACGTCTCAATATCTTTGGCTGGGTTGACCCCCTCAGGGGCACACACGGGATGATCCGGCAAGAAAAGGGAAATACTGACGGATTCCTCGCCATGCTCAGGGAAATCCTCCGCCGCTACAAAACCCGTATTGACCTGTGGGTGGATCATGCGCTTTGGCATAAGGGACCGAGAGTTTGGGATTTCCTTTCACACCACGCGCGCTTGACCATCCAGTACATTCCCGGGTATCACCCCGAGCTCAACCTCCAGGAAGCCCTGTGGAGAACCATGCGCTACGAGGAAACAACCAACACATACTACGAAACATTGGAGGAACTGGTCGTGGCCGTTTTCAAGCGCTCCCGACGCTGGAAGCCCCAAAAGATACGCTCATTATGTCATGTCACCTAAGACGTTCACTATAGATCGGAAGTTCACCCCAAGCGAAGGGGGAACGTGATGCGCGTGGACTGGACGTGGTTCAGGGGTTGAGGCGGTTTTGGGGGAGCTTTTTTCGC